>NZ_JAAIMY010000005.1 GCF_013300825.1 Blautia wexlerae | reverse complement strand
ACACCCTGCTGCATCACACCCAGGAAACGGTGAAAGAACTGACAGAGTTGTCCGAGATATTTGAAATGAATTGAGCCAGCGAGTGAAATTTAACGATTCTCTCACTGGTTCTTTTCAATTTCGGAGAAAAGAGGCAAGCAATGCCTGTGTTAATACACACAGGCCCGCAGAGAAGAAAATCCCTCCGTGATTTTCCTCTCCGCTTGCTTGTTGAGGGCAGCGCCCCCAAGCCCCTTTGAACACAGAATTTCATTCTGTGGCTGCGCGGTATCCGTTCCATGCGACGAAACCCTGTGATTGCTGACCTGTTCCACCGCATGAAGTACATGGAACGCCGTGGAAGTGGCCTACGCAAAATCGTCAGTGAAACCGAAAAGCTACCTGGATATACAGCGGCATATAAGCCCGAATTTTCCTCAACAGCGACAGATTTCAGAGTTATTTTGAAAAATGTAAACTACAACTTAGAGGGTGATACCCACCAAGTTACCCACCAAGATATTGAACTATCAACGATGTCCAAACAGATTTTGGCTTTTTGCACAACACCAAAATCCAAGAAAGAGCTTGCAGTATTTTGCGGCTTCAAAGATTTAAGAAACTTCACTTTGAAGCATATCAATCCGCTTTTAGAATCCGGGCAATTAGAAATGACTATTCCCGATAAACCTAAAAGTCGCAATCAAAAATATATTACAGTTCGTTCCGAATAAACAGAGAAGCAGGGCATTGGGTCTCATCTCCCATTGTCCTGCTTCTTTTCATTCCAAATTATATTCACATCATTTACCCATACGCCCAATCCTGGATCGCAAATTTCAAACTCTGCACCTTGCCCAACAGCCAGATCGCAGCCAGCGGCAATCCCATCGGGCTAATCAAAAATGCCATAACCTCCTATATTTAACCACTAAAAATTGGGTGAAAACTGCTCTCGTTTGGTCAAATCAAGTCAAACTATATCAGCCCGTTTAGGTATAAGAAAACCCCGGAAAACCTTGATTTTCCGGGGTTTTTGAACCATTTTGATATAGTCTGAGCAGTCGATTATCGCTTGCTGAACTGCGGAGCGCGACGAGCTGCTTTGAGACCGTACTTCTTACGTTCTTTCATACGTGGGTCACGAGTTAAGAATCCAGCAGCTTTCAGAACTGGTCTGTAGTCGTTGTCTGCCTGAAGAAGGGCTCTTGCAACACCATGTCTGATGGCACCAGCCTGTCCTGTGTATCCACCGCCATGAACGTTAACTAATACGTCAAATTTGCCTTCTGTTTCTGTTGCAGCTAAAGGCTGACGAACGATAACTTTCAGTGTATCTAATCCAAAATATTCATCGATATCTCTTTTATTGATTGTGATCTTACCGGTTCCAGGTACAAGATAAACTCTTGCGATTGATTTTTTTCTTCTTCCTGTTCCGTAGAATTTTGCGCTAGCCAATGTTTTCTACCTCCTAATTAAAATGTTAAAGCTTCTGGTTTCTGAGCTTCATGTTTGTGTTCCGGTCCTGCATATACGAAAAGTTTTGTGTACATGCTTCTTCCTAAAGGTCCTTTTGGAAGCATACCTTTAACTGCGAGCTCGATAACTCTCTCAGGTTTCTTTGCTAACATTTCTTTTAATGTGGTTTCTCTCATTCCACCTACATAATCGGAGTGATTGTAGTAGATTTTCTGCTCTAATTTCTTACCTGTAACTTTGATCTTGTCAGCGTTTACGATGATTACATAATCACCTGTGTCTACGTGTGGTGTAAACTGTGGTTTATTTTTTCCTCTTAAAACGCTTGCTACTCCGGATGCCAGACGGCCAAGAGTACATCCATCAGCGTCAACTACATACCATTTTCTTTCGATTTTATCTGGATTAGCCATATAAGTCTGCATGGTTTTACCTCCTGTTATTTATCAACGATAGTTTAATTAACCGCGGAATTTCCCGCGAATATAAGTTATTGGAAACGCCGGTGCTAAAAATGCGGAAATGTCCGAAACCGCTGATAAATACTTTCGCCTGGGCTATTTGGCTTAAGCATCTCGCACTACGTCACATTTGGTTATTATATTATAAGGGTTCTGTTCTGTCAATAGGTTTTGTGTCGTTTTTTCAATTTTTTTCGTTACTCCCCCGTTTTTTGTTTTCAGCAAAAAAACTGTTGATCAGTTATCCCACCGGCAATTATCGAAACGGATGATTTTCTCCTCCTGACTATCAATCAAAAAATTCAATCCCCATCAGTGTCAGTCCCTGTGCCGGAGCAGTTGGGCCTGCCATTTCGCGGTTGCAGGCTTCCAGAATTGTCTTTACTCTCTCAGGCGGATACTGTCCGTTTCCTACTTCGATCAGAGTTCCGGAGATGATTCGTACCATGTTGTAGAGGAATCCTGTTCCTGTTACACGTATGGTTACGATATCTCCGTCACGCCATACATCAATTCCTGTCACTGTACGGATAGTTGTTTTTACCTGCGCTTTTGCACCGCAGAAAGAAGCAAAATCATGCTGTCCGATCAGGTATGAGGTTGCTGCTTTCATCTTATCTACATCCAGTTTGTAGTGGTAGAAATAGGTGTATAAGCGCTCTGTCGGAACCGGGAATTTGCGATTCAGGATGCGGTATTCGTATGTTTTCTCGCTGTCGCAATAACGGGGATGGAAATCCGGTTCTACTTCTTCAGAGAGCTGAATGCGGATATCTTCCGGAAGACGCTGGTTCAGTGCATAGGAAATCTTTTCCCCGGGAATGCGTGTGTTGGTGTCAAATACTGCCACGTTTCCCATGGCATGAACCCCTGCGTCTGTACGGCTTGCACCGATCGTTTCTATCTTCTCGCCAAGAAGCTCGGACAATGTATCATTTAATACCCCCTGTACAGTAATCCCGTTTGGCTGTGTCTGCCAGCCGCAATAGTTTGTGCCGTCATATGCAACTACAAGACCAATTCTTTTCATCTGTTTTCCTCCATAAAAATTGAAAACTTTTGTTATAACAAAATAAACAATATGCTGTAATCCTTTCCTACCGGATTACAGCATATAAAATATCTTTATAAATTATATCAGTACTTTCTCAGATTCCCACAATTCTGAAAACAATGGCGATTCCCAGATAAGCCCACATCACCACATAGGAAATGTAGTCTCTGGACTCATAACGCAATGGCTTCATCTGGGTTCTGTTATCCCCTCCATGATAGCACCTTGCTTCCATGGCCATGGCCAGATCATTTGCTCTTCTGAACGCAGAAATAAACAGCGGAACCAGAAGCGGAATCATATTTTTTGCCTTCTGAATTATATTTCCGGTTTCAAAATCTGCGCCACGTGCAATCTGTGCTTTCATGATCTTATCGGTTTCCTCCATAAGGATTGGGATAAAACGCAGCGCAATAGACATCATCATGGCAATCTCGTGGATTGGCACATGAAGTTTATTTAACGGCCTGAGAAGTCGTTCCAGACCATCTGTAAGCTGATTGGGTGTGGTAGTCAGCGTCATAAGAGAAGAACCGATCACCAGATACGTCAGGCGGATGGCCATTCTTCCGGCCAGCTTCAGGCCCTCCTCTGTCACATGCAGGATTCCCCACTGCCAGAGAACCTTTCCGGGTGTCAGAAATATATTAAATACCACTGTGATCATAAGAAGCATCACGATTGCCTTCAGTCCCTTGAACATAAATTTCACAGGAACTTTGGAAAGAATGATCATCGCTGCCAGAAATATAGTTGCCACTGCATATCCCGGAAATGTATGGAATACAAAGACAGAGATGATGAACACCAGCGTACCCACCAGCTTTGCTCTCGGATCCATTTTGTGCAGAACGGAATCTGCAGGATAATACTGTCCTATTGTAATGTCTCGGATCATACTTCCTGCCCTCCCTCATTCTCTTCTTGTTCTGCAGACTTTTTATCCATTGTTTCCTTCTGAATGCTTAAATCTTCATCAGGCGCATCTGAATGAGACTCTTTCGTCCCATCCTCAGTCAGATCAGCTTCCATCTCACTAATTAAGGTTTCTGCTTTGGCATTTTCTTTTTTCGACTGACTGTCTGAAACAGATTGTCTGTCACCGGACAATTTCCCGGGATTACATTTTCTTAAAACTGCAAGGATATTCTCTTTTGCCTCATCCACCGTTGTAGCAGTTACATCTACATCCAGGCCTTTTTCCTTCAACGCATGCATGATATAAGTAATCTGCGGTGCTGCAAGTCCCATGGCTTCCAGCTCTCTGTAATGAGCAAATACTGCTTTGGGAGCATCGTCATATGCGATTTCTCCGTCATTGACTACGATCAATCTCTCCGCATATTTTGCAATATCCTCCATGCTGTGGGATACAAGGATAATAGTAATCCCTCTTACTTTATGAAGCTCTGCGATCTGGTCAAGGATATCATCTCGTCCTTTCGGATCCAGACCTGCAGTTGGCTCATCCAGAATAAGAATTTTCGGATTCATTGCCAGTACACCGGCAATAGCAACTCTTTTCTTCTGTCCGCCGGAAAGCTCAAAAGGGGATTTACTAAAATTTTTCTCCTTGAAACCTACGTGCTGCAGTGCTTTCTTTGCTTCTACTTCTGCCTCTTCCCTGGATAATCCCTGATTCATGGGACCAAAGCATACATCAGAAAGCACATCATTCTCAAAGAGCTGATGCTCCGGATACTGAAATACAAGACCAACCTCGCTTCGCAGGGCACGACGATCATATTTCTCTCCCCAGACATCCTCTCCATTATAAGTGATCGTACCGGAAGTCGGACGGATCAGCGCATTGAAATGCTGGATCAGTGTAGATTTCCCGCTTCCTGTATGTCCGATAATTCCGATAAACTGTCCGTCCGGAATAGAAAGATTGATATCTTTCAGCGCATGGATCTCATAGGCAGTTCCCGGACTGTAGGTATAAGTTACATTTTTTAATTCTATTGACATAAGGCATTCACCAGCTCCTCTGTAGTCAGTATTCCCTCCGGAACATCCACTCCGGCTTTATGAAGTTCGTGTGCCAGAAGTGTTACCTGCGGCACATCCAGTCTGTATTCTTTCAGAGTTTCCACCTGTGAGAAAATCTCTCTGGGTGTTCCCTGCATCACCACTTCTCCGTTGTCCATAACATATACCTTGTCCGCATGAACAACTTCTTCCATATAGTGGGTGATCAGAATGACTGTCACTCCTTCCCGTCTGTTAAGGTCACTGACTGCCTCAAGAACTTCCTTTCGTCCATTCGGATCCAGCATTGCAGTTGGCTCATCCAAAATGATGCATTTCGGACGCATTGCCATGACACCGGCAATTGCAACTCTCTGCTTCTGTCCGCCGGAAAGTTTATTCGGAGAATGATAACGATAGGATGTCATTCCTGTTTTTTTCAGGCTCTCATCTACACGCTCCCAGATTTTCTCGGTGGGCACACCCATATTCTCCGGTCCGAACCCTACGTCTTCTTCTACTACAGTTCCTATGATCTGATTGTCAGGATTCTGAAAAACCATGCCCGCTTTCTGTCGGACTTTCCATAATTCCGGCTCTTTAGACGTGTCAATCCCATCTACCCACAAAGTTCCTTCCGTCGGAAGCAACAGCGCATTCAGGTGCTTTGCAAGAGTAGATTTTCCGGAACCATTATGTCCCAGAACAGCCACGAATTGTCCGGCTTCAATGTCCAGGTTTACATCATTGACAGCACGCTGCGTATCCTGCACGTTACCATCTTCATCATACTTGAGATAGTCAAATCCCAGCTTGAATGCCTTGATAATTCCCATAATATTTTTTGTCCTCGTATTTTGTCTGTCTGCTGCTTATTTTCACAGGAAAAGAATCCCGTCAGTAAACAGCGAATATTTATTCTTTCAGGCTTCTTCAGTAGCTGCCAGTCCGGTCAACTCGTCAATCAGAGCCCAGATCTCATCTCTTCCCTGCTTCGTCTCAGCAGAGAAAGGAATAATAATGCCATCTTTGCTCAGCTTCAGCCCTTCTTTGATTGCTTTGATATTTTTCTGAACCTGGCTTCGTTTGAGCTTGTCAAGCTTCGTTGCAATAATGATCGGCTCATAGCCATTGTTCAGAATCCAGTCATACATCATCTTGTCATTTGCAGACGGATCATGACGGATATCAATAAGAAGGAAAACCGCCTTCAGGTTTTTGGATGTATGAAGATATCTTTCGATCATCTTGCCCCATTTTTCCTTCTCAGACTGTGAAACCTTTGCGTATCCGTAACCAGGGAGGTCTACCAGATACATGGCTTCATTGATATTATAAAAGTTAATGGTCTGTGTTTTTCCCGGCTGTGCACTTGTTCTGGCAAGAGATTTCCGGTTCATCAGCCCGTTGATCAGCGATGATTTTCCCACATTTGATTTTCCTGCAAATGCAACCTCCGGTCTGTTGGTGTCCGGGAGTTTGCTGGTAATACCGCATACGATATCTAATGATACATTCTTAATAACCATTGATTTCCTCTCTTTTTTCACAACAAATGGTCAATCTTTACTGACTGACCATTTATTTTATACCAGTGCCTTATTAAGCACTTCCTTCATCGAACTTACAAAGGTAATGGTAAGTCCGTCTGTGATTTCCTTATCTAATTCCTGAATATCCGGTTTGTTTTCTGCCGGCACTAACACCTCTTTGATCTTAGCATATTTTGCCGCAAGAAGTTTTTCTTTCAAACCGCCGATCGGAAGAACTCTTCCTCTCAGTGTGATCTCACCGGTCATTGCAAGGTCTGCCCTTACCGGCTTCTTAATAATTGCGGAAAGGATTGCAGTTGCCATGGTAATACCTGCGGATGGTCCGTCTTTTGGTACTGCCCCTTCCGGAATATGCACATGAATATCATTTTCCTGGAAAAATTCCGGCTCAACTTTATAGTCAGAAGCAATGGAACGAATGTAAGTAATACCTGCCTGTGCAGACTCTTTCATAACATCTCCCAACTGTCCGGTAAGCATCAGCTCACCCTTGCCGGGCATTACATTGACTTCAATCTGCAGTGTATCACCGCCCACCTGTGTCCAGGCAAGCCCGCGGGAAATACCAATCTCATCTTTCTTATTTGCCATAAGATAGTTAAAATGCTCTTTTCCAAGAAAATCTGACAGATTCTTTGAAGTCACTGTAACTTTCTTTTTATCTTCTTCCATGATCAGACGTGCAGTTTTTCTGCATATCTGTCCTATGGTTCTCTCCAGGTTTCGAACTCCGGCTTCTTTTGTATAATTGTTGATGATCTTCTTAAGAGCCGCTGACTGGATTGTCAGTTTACCTTTCTCGATACCGTTCTCTTCCATCTGCTTCGGAATCAGATGCTCCTTTGCAATATGTTCCTTCTCATTCTCAGTATAACCTGCGATCTCGATCAGTTCCATACGGTCAAGAAGTGGTCTCGGAATGCCCTGAACATCGTTTGCAGTTGCAATAAACAGTACTTCTGAAAGATCCTGTGGAACCTCTATATAATGATCCATAAATCTGCTGTTCTGCTCCGGATCAAGCACCTCAAGAAGTGCCGCAGAAGTATCTCCTTTATAATCACTGCTGGTCTTGTCAATCTCATCCAGAAGCATCAGAGGATTGCTCACTCCTGCCTGCTGTAATGCTGCAGTGATCCTTCCCGGCATTGCTCCTACATAAGTCTTTCTGTGGCCCCGGATCTCAGCCTCATCTCTCACACCGCCCAGACAGATACGTACATATTTCTTATGCATTGCTTCTGCAATCGATCGGGCAATGGAGGTTTTACCTGTTCCGGGAGGTCCTACCAGACAAAGGATCGGACTTTTTCCCTTATGTGTCAGTTTGCGGACGGAAAGGAACTCCATCACACGCTCCTTCACATCTTTCAGACCGTAATGACCTTCCTGAAGTACTTTCCATGCTTCTTTCAGATCATCAGAATCTGTGGATTTCTTCTCCCACGGAAGTGCCAGCATGGTCTCAATATAACCACGCAGTACTGCATTCTCGGATACATTGCTGTTGGTATTCTTAAATCTCTCGATTTCTTTGCTGATCTTCTCTTTTACCTCATCGCCGGCCTGAAGTTCCTGGAGTTTCTTCTTAAACTCCTCTGCGTCATCCGCAGTATTATCTTCACCCAGTTCCTCACGTATCAGTTTCAGTTGCTCTCTGAGAATATATTCTCTCTGATTCTTATCAATTCTGGCCTTCACTTTTTTCTGGAGATCTCTGCCAATCTGCATGATCTCAATCTCATTTCCAAGGATTGCACCCAGAACTTCATAACGTTCCTCCAGTGTAAGTGCCTCCAGGATCTTCTGCTTATTCTGATAAGATAAAGGAATATTTACGGCAATCTGCTCAACCAGTTCCTCAACATTATCTATATTTAAAATCTGTGCTACCAGCTCTTTGCTGACTTTTCCATTTTCCATGCAGTATCTGTGGAATAATTCCTTAAGACTTCTGTGCATGGCTTCCATCACTGGTTCCGGCATCTGCATTTCTTCTTCATCAACAGGTGTGATCTCACTTCTGATAAACGGAAACTCCTGCTCAAATTTCACAAGTGTGGCTCTTCCCGTTCCCTCTACAAGTACCCGCAAAAGGTTCTGCGGAAGTTTCACAACCTGTTTGATATAGGCAATGGTTCCTACATGATATACACCTGCCAGATCCGGTGATTCCACCTCAGGATCAATCTGAGTAACCAGAAAAATCTTCTGGTCATGAAGCATGGCAGCTTCAATCGCCTTGACAGAACGCTCCCTGCTCACATCAAAATGAACGATCATCCCGGGAAGGATGGTAGTCCCCCTGAGAGCGATCGCAGGCAGCACTATATTCTGATTTGTCATTTATTGTTCAGTCCCTTTCATCAGGCTGTTTCCGGTTTATCCTTCTTGTGTGTCCGGGACGTTCTTCTGCTTCCGGCTGTCTTCGCCTGTGCAGGAGCTTCTCCGCGGACGATCTCCGGCTCACCGGTGCCATCTACTACATCTTTGGTAATTGTACACTTGCGGATCGTGTCATCTGACGGAATCTTATACATCAGATCCATCAGTGAACCTTCCATGATCGCACGCAAACCTCTGGCTCCTGTCTTACGTTCCAGAGATTTCTTTGCGACCAGTTCAAGTGCATCATCTTCAAAATCAAGTTCAACACCATCCAGTTCAAATAATCTGTGATACTGTTTGGTAAGTGAGTTCTTCGGCTCTTTCAGAATACTGATCAGCGCATTCTCATCCAGCGCATCCAGAGTTACAACTACCGGCACACGACCGATAAACTCAGGAATCAGACCGAATTTGATAAAGTCTTCCGGCATTACATCCTTCAGGATTTCACCCACATTTCTGTCTTCCTTAACAGAAACCTCTGCACCGAAACCGATGGACTTGGTATCCTGTCTGGACTCAATGATCTTCTCGATTCCGTCAAAAGCACCGCCGCAGATAAACAGAATATTTGTTGTATCAATCTGAAGAAACTCCTGATGAGGATGCTTGCGGCCACCCTGAGGCGGAACACTTGCCACTGTACCTTCCAGAATCTTCAGAAGTGCCTGCTGCACGCCTTCACCGGAAACATCGCGGGTTATGGATGGATTCTCAGATTTTCTTGTGATCTTATCAATCTCATCAATATAGATAATTCCGTACTGTGCACGTTCAATATCATAATCTGCTGCCTGAATGATCTTGAGAAGAATATTCTCAACATCCTCTCCTACATATCCGGCTTCTGTCAGTGTGGTAGCATCTGCAATAGCAAACGGTACATTCAGAAGTCTGGCAAGTGTCTGAGCCAGCAGAGTTTTACCTGAACCTGTAGGTCCAAGCATCAGAATATTACTCTTCTGAAGCTCTACATCAGAATTTTTTGATGCAAGGATTCTTTTATAGTGATTATAAACAGCAACGGAAAGAGCCTTTTTTGCTGCATCCTGACCAATTACATAATCATCCAGAACTGCATGGATCTCTTCCGGTTTTAACAGATTAATATCAGAATTCAAAACCTCGTCATCATAAGGATTTAATTCTTCCTCCATGATCTCTGAGCAGATGCCAATGCACTCATCACATATAAATACTTTGCCATCCGGACCTGCGATCAGTTTTCTTACCTGATCTTCTGTCTTCTGGCAAAAGGAGCATCTTACTTTTCCTTCTCTCATTTTTTCTGCCATGAATTTATGTCTGTCCTTTCTCTATACTAACTAATAAGACTCCTGTGACGATTCACAGGAGTCTTATCTTTCGCATTATTTATGCATGACTACACCGTCAATCAGTCCATATGCCTTTGCTTCTTCAGCAGTCATATAGTTGTCCCGGTCTGTATCACGCTCAACAACTTCTATCGGCTGACCGGTATTTGCAGCCAATAACTCATTTAAAGTTCTCTTTGTCTGTGCGATATGATCTGCCACGATCTGGATCTCTGTTGCCTGACCCTGCGCACCGCCAGATGGCTGATGGATCATGATAGTGGAATGCGGAAGAGCAAATCTCTTTCCTTTTGCACCGCCTGCCAGAAGAAAGGCACCCATGCTGGCAGCCATTCCAAGACAAATGGTAGAAACATCGCATTTAATATACTGCATGGTATCATAGATCGCCATGCCGGCTGTTACGGAACCGCCCGGGCTGTTGATATACAGCTGGATATCTTTACCGGGATCTTCTGCTTCCAGGAAAAGAAGCTGTGATACGATCAGTCCTGCACTCACATCATTTACTTCCTCACCAAGAAAAATGATTCTGTCCTTCAGAAGCCTTGAATAGATATCATAGCTTCTCTCTCCCCTGCTTGTCTGTTCAATGACATAAGGTACTAAACTCATATAAACGCCTCCATTTACGCGGCTGACTTTTTTTCCGAAAGAGGTAGACATCTGAGCCTGTCTCTTTCCGGATCTTAAAATTCGATTACTTTAAAATTAAACTTCTTTGGCAGCGTCAGCGATAACAGTAACTGCTTTCTGTACAGCCATGTCTTTCTTCATCTGCTCAAGTTCACGCTCTCCAAGTAATTCTTTTAACTTGTCAGCTTCCATTTTGTATGCTTCAGCCATCTTGGAGATCTCTTCGTTTACTTCTTCCTCTGTCGGCTGAATGTTCTCAACTTCTGCTACTTTCTCAAGAACCAGTCTTGTCTGGATTCTCTTTAATGCCTGTGGTTTCATATCTTCCATCATCTTGTCAGCTGTCATGCCTGTGAACTGGAAGTACTGGTCCATGGATAATCCCTGGGACTGCATTCTTCTGCTGAAATCATCAAGCATCTGACGGCACTGTGTCATAAGCATAGCTTCCGGAATATCCATCTGTGCATTTTCGATTGCTTTATCTACTGCTGCATCTTCTTTTGCACGTTTTGCTTCGTTTGCTTTCTTATCTTCAAGGTTTGTTTTTACATGCTCTTTATACTCTGCAAGTGTATCGAACTCAGAAACATCTTTTGCAAAATCATCATCCAGTTCAGGAAGTTCTTTTGCTTCGATCTTCTTAACTGCGCATTTGAAGATTGCTTCTTTACCTGCAAGTTCTTTTGCCTGATATTCTTCAGGGAATGTAACTTTTACGTCTACATCATCGCCAACTTTAGCACCAACAAGCTGTTCCTCGAATCCCGGGATAAATGTGTTGGAACCAAGTGTCAGAGGATACTCTGTAGCCTGTCCGCCATCGAAAGGTACTCCGTCTACAGATCCTTCGAAGTCGATTGTTACGATATCATTTAACTGAGCTGCGCGGTCTTCTACGCTGATTGTTCTGGAGTTTTTCTCCTGCTCTTTCTTGAGTTCAGCTTCTACGTCTTCGTCTGTTACTGTGATTTCAGTTTTCGGTACTTCTACACCTTTGTAATCACCTAATGTAACTTCCGGTTTAACAGCAACTTCTGCTGTGAAGATGAATGCTTTTCCAGGCTCAGCCTGTGTAATGTCGATTGTCGGCTGGGAAACGATCTCAAGTTCGCATTCAGCTAATGCTTTGCTGTAGTGTTCCGGAATCAGAGCGTTAACAGCATCTTCAAGGAATACTCCTTTGCCATACATCTGCTCGATCATTTTTCTTGGAGCTTTTCCTTTACGGAATCCAGGGATGGAAATTCTTCCTTTTGCTTTCTGGTATGCATTCTGCATTGCTTTTTCTAAATCTTCAGCGGCAACTTCGATAGTAAGTTTAGCCATGTTTTTTTCCATTTTTTCCACCTGTAAACTCATGTTACAATGTTCCTCCTTAAATTCAGGTTATATTTTGCGACTGGTTTTTCAGCTGCGTTATATCATTCACAGTTTTTACCTATTTCTATATATTCAAGTCTGAGCTCCGCTCCCACCATTGCAGAAGCGGGAGAGTTACTGTTCACTCTGTGTCAGTAACGCAAGAAGTCTGTTTATAACTCAATTATATATTTACAGTCATTGTAGCAGTATAGCACAAAAAATCCAAAAGTGCTAGTGTTTTTTCGCATAAAAATAAGGGTTTTGGGATGTTTTAACGTGTGTAAACTACAGATTCTGCGATTTCTTTTGCTTTTTCCTCGTTTTCGAGCTGTGAAATCAGGGAGAGTGCGAAGTCTACAGCCGTTCCCAGGCCGCGACTGGTGGTTATGTTTCCGTCTACTACTACGCTGTCTTCACTTGTTACTGCGCCATCTTTGGAGAGAACTTCCATGAATGACGGATAGGAAGTTGCTTTGCGGCCTTTGAGGAATCCCAGTCCGGAAAATACGCTTGGAGCTGCGCAGATGGCTGCGATTTTTTTGCCTTTATTATTGAAGTCTGTCAGGAGGTCGATGAGTGGTTTGTAACCGGCAAGGTATTTGGTTCCTGGCATTCCTCCAGGAAGAACGAGCATGTCGGCGTCGGCGAAGTCGGTTTCAGCGAATATGGCGTCGGTGAGCATGGTGATGCCGTGGGATGTCTGGATCCGGGTGGTTTCTTTGATAGATACGGTTTTGATGTCGATTCCGGCGCGGCGAAGAAGGTCTACTACGGTTAAGCCTTCAATGTCTTCGAATCCGTCGGCGAGGAAGATGTATACTTTTTTACTCATTTTGGGTGCCTCCTGTTTTTTTATTTTGTTTTTTTCTGAAATGGATTATAGCATTTTTTGTGGATGGTTACAATGTTTGTTTAGTTTTGAGCAGGGACGCGCGAAGCCCTCTGGCTCCTAGGGTTCAGTTTCGTGAGCCTAAGTAACTCTAAGGTTTGGAAAATCTGCTAAAAGCATGGAAAAGAATGCAAAACTCGCTCCGTTGCAGACTTCGCTCAGACACGTTGCAATTCTTTTCCATAACGCAGATTTCCCAGACCTAAGAGTTACTAAGACTCGTCAAATTCACCCCAGGAGACAGAGGGCTTCGCGCTGGGAATTGGCAAAATGTTGCTTTGATTAATCTAGGTGCAAATATTTCCATACTCCACAATCAAAATAATCGAAAACTATTTTAGTTTATTGAGCTCCTTTTATTAATTTTTCATTCTACCATATTTCTGGTTTCAAGTCTTTTGGCAATGGATTGGGATATGTTTCTCCGTCTAATGTTTCTGTCAGTTCTTTCCTGGCTTCAGTTACCAGTTCTGGATTTTGGAGAAAATCCAGGGCGGTGAGGGCCATGATTTTGGCGGCATAGAGCATTCCTTTATGTGCGATAGCTGATTTGCCCTGAGCTACTGCCTGCCAGGAGTGAAGGGCGGTTCCTGCGGCGAATGTGGGGATGTTGAGGTGGACGGTGGGGACAATCCAGCTTACATCGCCTACATCGGTGGAGTATTTGAGGTCGCTGTACAGGTTCTGGTAAGCGATTGGTTCGAAGATCGAGGTCTTCATGGCTTCGGATGCTTTTGGTCCGAAATAGTCCCGTGCGATGATCGGAAGTTGTTTTTTGTCCTGGTCTGAGAGGGCTCGCTGGAAGTTCCGGGCGTAGGCGTATTCCTGTTCTGTATATGGAATCGGGCCAAGTTTTTCCAGGTAGGTGTTCATATGGTCTGCAAGGATTTTACTGGAGATTAAATTGGAATAGGCAGCCACCTGACGGATTTCTACGGTAGTTTCGGTCATGAGGGCGGCGCCTTTGGCTATATTACATACGCGGTTGTAGAGTTCTTTTACCTGAGTGATCTTCGGGGCGCGGATGGCGTAGAGTACCTGGGCTCTGGACTGGACTACGTTTGGGGCATCTCCGCCTGTGTCGGTGATGGCATAGTGGATTCTGGCTTCGTCTATCATGTGTTCACGCATGTAGTTTACGCCTACGTCCATTAATTCTACTGCATCCAGTGCGGAACGGCCCAATTCCGGGCACATGGAGGCGTGTGCCGGGGTTCCGTGGAATGTGAAGAAGACTCTGAAGTTTGCCTTTGTGCTTCCGTAGCATGCACGTCGTCCCTGCTCCGGGTGCCAGCAGAGGGCGAGGTCGCAGTCATTGAAATAGCCGTCACGTACAAGGAATGCTTTGCCGCCTGCGTTTTCTTCGGCTGGGCAGCCGTAGTAGCGGATTGTTCCTTTCAGGTTGTGTGCTTTCATGAAGTCTTTTAATGCTATGACGGCGGCAAGGGTGCCTGTTCCGATAAGCTGATGACCGCAGCCATGGCCACAATTATCAGTATATCCTGAACCTGGATTTTGTTTCTTTTCTCTTTCCGGCACGCTTTCATATTTTGAATCTGATGCTTTTTCTTCCGGGATTCTCTCGGTAGTATCTGCTTTCTGCGAAAGTCCCGGCAGGGCATCAAATTCGCCAAGAAATCCTATAACCGGTTTTCCGGAACCGTATTCTGCAATAAATGCTGTTTCCTCTCCTGCCAGATTTGATTTTATGGAAAATCCCTCTTTCTTTAATGACTGCTGAAGTAATTCAGAAGATTTATATTCCTGAAATCTGGGCTCTGCAAACTTCCAGATTTTATCGCTGATTTCGGCATAATATTCTTTTTTATCTTCAATTTTTTCTGATATTTCTTTTATGTATTCATCCATATATTTTTCCTCCTGTCCCATGCTTCTTCTTATTTTCTTTATCACAAAATTTTTTTATTTTATTGTCTTTCTGTCTATGCTATTATCATTATAGCACAAACTAAAGGATTGACACATTTTAACTCAATGGAGGAAATTTAAATGGAAATCGAACGTAAATTTTTAATATCCAAAGAAAATCTGCCAACAGATCTTGATGCTTATCCACATCATAAGCTGGAACAGGGCTATTTATCCACCGCACCGGTAGTCCGTATCCGCAAAGAGGATGATAACTACTATCTCACCTATAAATCCAAAGGTCTTATGACCCGTGAAGAATATAATCTTCCACTTACAAAAGAATCCTATGAACATATGCGTCCAAAAGCTGACGGAATCCTCATTTCCAAAACTCGCTATCTTATCCCGGAAAAAGATAGACTCACCATTGAACTGGATGTATTTGATGCTCCTTATGAAGGACTCTATCTCGCAGAAGTGGAATTTTCTTCTGAAGAACAGGCGCTCAGTTATAATCCACCTGTATGGTTTGGAGAAGATGTTACGAACTCCGGTAAATACCACAACAGTCATCTGAGTCAGGGGAATTTATAATAAAATAAAACAGCTCCGAAATATTGTTCTGTGAATATGCTTTGCAGAACAATATTTCGGAGCGTCCCTCTTATATATAACTAAGATTACATCTTTTTACCTTTTTCAGCAGCTCCATTCAGAGCTTCAAAAACAGCACTTCTGAATCCATTCTGTTCCAGGATTCTTACTCCCTCAATGGTACTTCCGGCCGGTGAACATACCATATCCTTCAGTTCTCCCGGATGCATGCCTGTTTCCAGTACCATTTTTGCGCTTCCAAGTAAAGCCTGTGCAGCAAACTGATAAGCCTGTTTTCTTGGCATTCCCTGGGCTACCGCAGCATCTGCCATTGCTTCTATGAACATAAAAACATATGCAGGTGAACATCCGCTTACAGCACTTACTGCGTCCATCAGACGCTCCGGAACTACTTCTGTACGTCCAAAGCTGTCTGTGATCTCACAGATCTGAGCCAGTTCTTCTGCCGATACTTTCTCATTGGCACATATGCCTGTCATCCCCTCACCAACCTGAGCAGGAGTATTCGGCATCATTCTTACCACTTTCAGAGGCTGTCCACATTTTTCTTCTAACCAGGCAAGAGTTTTCCCCGGTGCAATACCTACGACTGTGTGTTCCGGTGTCAGTTCACCTTTTACTTCATTCAGCACTTCTTCATAAAACTGTGGTTTCACTGCCAGGAAAACCAGTTTTGTGTTTTTTACCACTTCATGGTTATCCAGGGTTGTAACCACTCCCAGCTTTTCTCTGCTTCGTTTGCTTCCTTCTTCTGTAAGATTGGAAACAATAATCTCATCTTTTTTATAAAGTCCCTTTTTCAGCATACCACTGATCATGGCAGAAGCCATATTTCCGCATCCGATAAATCCGATTTTCATAAATCTGCTCCTCTCTTGCAATTCCTGTTGTTTTCTGATAATTTATAATTGCTTTTTTCATATCTTTTTCTTGTTATAGATAATGATAATCATCCGGCAATCTACCGTAAAATACTGAACAGTTACAGATAATTATAATTCATTACTGTCCAATATGACTGTAAAGGGACCGTCATTCACAAGCTCCACTTTCATATCTGCCCCAAATTCTCCCTGCTCGACAATATCAATGTGTTCTTTGCATCTGGCAATTATGTATTTGTACAGATTTTCAGCCATATCAGGAGCCCCTGCTCTTATAAAGGAAGGTCTGTTTCCTCTTTTACAGTCAGCATATAATGTGAACTGGGAAATAAGCAGAAGACTTCCGCCCACCTCCTTCAGGCCAAGGTTTGTCTTACCGTTTTCATCTTCGAAAATACGCATATTAACCGTTTTATGAATCATTTTATCTGCGATTTCAACGGTATCTTCTTCTCCTACTCCGATAAGAACCATAAAGCCCTTGCCTATCTGACCTCGTACTTCACCATTAATTGTCACTTTTGAATGCATTACTCTCCGAATTACAAAACGCATAATTCACTCTCCTTAATCAACGGATTTCTGTCTGTTGATAGATAGCATAGCACATTTTTATCCGTTTTTCCATTGTAAAGTGTCACCTTGCGGCTGTTATCTCAAAATCTTGTTACTCGTACTCGTCACTCCGTTCTCAGTAATACTGCACAATTTCCTTTCATCATCTTATAGTAAACCGGGATCAGAAGTGCACAGGCTCCGATCCACGCCATTGGGCTGGCAATACATACAGATGTATATCCAATGATTCCGGAAAGACCTACTGTTGCAGCGATTCGCATAACCAATTCAATCATACATGCAGCAAAAGGTGCTTTGCCATTCTGCATGCTCTGGATGGATGTACGATATACTGCCAACAGCCCAAGCACAAAGTAAAAGGGAGCTACAATCGTCAGATACATATCTGAATAGTGATAGATTTCTTTTGTGGAATCTGAGAGAAACATTCTTACAATCGGATGTCTCAGCAGCAGAATTCCAATACACATGATCAGGTTAAATGCTTCTGTCTGGATCAGGCAGGCGCGCACGCCCTGACGGATACGGTCCCATCTGCCTGCACCAAAGTTCTGAGCTACATAGTTGGAAATTGCGGTCATCATTGCATTGTTTACCAGTACAGAAAGCTGATCTGCTTTCGATGCTGCGGTATATCCTGCAACTGCTGCAGTACCCAGTGAGTTTACCACTGCCTGCATGGCAAGCTGTCCGATACACATGACAGACATCTGGAATCCCATAGGAAATCCGGTCTTTAAATGCAAAATTGCGGTATCCTTTAAATCTGTAAAATCTTCTCTGTGCAGATGCAGGATTGGGAAATTTTTTAATCCCACTACCAGACTCAGCACTGCCGAAAAAAACTGTGACAGAATAGTCGCCCATGCAGCACCGGCCACCCCCATATGAAATGGTACAATAAACAGAATATCAAGAAAAATATTTAATACAGATGAAAATACCAAGAAATACAGTGGTGTTTTACTGTCTCCCAATGCGCGGAGCATATTTGAGATCATGTTGTAGAAAACGGTAGCACCTGTACCAAGTAAAACCACAAACATATAGTCGTATGCTTCACCGGAAATATCAGCAGGAATCTGCATCCAGCGCAGAATCTGATGAGAAAGCAGACAGCAGATCAGTGTCAGTACTACTGTAAAGGCAATACTCAGAAGTGTGGAAACCGCAACGCTCTTGCGAATTCCTTTTTCATCCTTTGCCCCGCATTTCTGTCCCAGACAGATACCAAACCCACCTGTGAATCCATTAATAAAACAGAATACAAAATAAATAATAATACTGGTGGAACCTACTGCTGCCAGGGAGTCTGCTCCCAGCGTTTTTCCTACGATCACAGAGTCCGCCAGTGTATAAAAAAGCTGAAACAGATTTCCCAGAATTACAGGAATCGCAAATTTCAGCAGTGACCGGAACGGATTGCCTGTAGTCAGATCCATCTCTTTTGATCTTGCCATGTTTCTTACTCCTCTCCTTGCACGATGTGCACACCAACGTTATAATTGTGGTTATAACAAGCATTGTAAATGAATATATCCTGTGATAAATTGTCAGATCGTATTGATGCTCATGCTTCTGTAAGCAATTCATCACAGCGTACATATAATAAAATCGGAGAACTGTAATATGGCTATGCGTAAAATTCTTGTAGATGAAACCAATCGCGAACTTTGTGAACATGGAACTGTCGGTTTTCCCATGACCGTTAATCATGATGACCTGTGGGCATTTGAGGGAAAAAGTGTACCTATCCACTGGCACAATGACCTGGAGATCAGTCTTCCCAAAGAAGGGGAAGCTATCTATCAGGTGTATCAGAAAAGCTATACTGTAAAACCTGGAGATGTTCTTCTTCTGAACCGAAATGTACCCCATAGCTGTCACTCACCTAATAATGATCATGCCAGATACAGTACCTTTCTGGCACGTCCGGATTTCATATGCGGCGAATACGGAAGTGATGTGGAACGCAGATGTTTTCGCCCTTTTCTCCAGAATTCTTCTGTCCCCTGCATCCTTCTTACTTCCGGAAACTCATGCACCCGGACTGTGATTCAAAAGCTCAATGAAACAGAAGACCTCTTTGATCAGAAGACCTTCTGTTATGAGTTGAAGATTAAGGGGCTTCTCTGTGAAATTTTCGGTATGATTCTCTACGAACACCAGAATGATCTTGCAAAATTTATTCCGGCCAACCAGCTGGAACTGGAAAGGCTGGAACAAATGCTGGATTATCTTAATACGCATTTTGAATCCGTAATCTCTCTGCAGGAACTGGCAGACCAGGTTCATCTGTCCAGAGAGGTCTGCTGCCGCCTGTTCAAAAAAATGACCGGAAAGACAATTACCGGCTATCTGGAAGAATATCGTGTCAACCAAAGTCTGCCTCTGGTTCAAAGCTGCCAGTATTCTATGATCCAGATTGCAGATATGACAGGCTTCAGCAACGCCAGCCGTTTTGCCCGGGCATTCCACAGACAATTCGGATGCAATCCCGGTGAATACAATTCTCTTAAGCTGCAAAAGTGCTAGAGCGTGTCTGAAAAAGGCTTTCTGCAAGATGTGCGTCACAATTTGTGGGATATTTTGCCCGGATGAGGGCGCCGTAGCGGGCTACGGCAACTGAATTCGGGTGAAATATCCCGCAAAGTGGGGCGTGCAGATTGCGGGAATGATTTTTCAGACACGCTCTAACCTGTATCTGTTCTTTTATATGGTTATCCTTCTGCCGCATGGATATTATATTAGAATTCTATATCAGAAACCATTCCGGAATTGATTTACATGATACAGATATTGACTTTTTCAGACCTATTATTTTCCAAAAAAGAACAGCCCCTCTGACTTATTATACGTCAATGAGACTGTTCTTTTTATTATTCGGGGGCAATCCGATATTCGTAATCGAAGCCGGGGACTTACTTGATTTGGTTACATCCCAAGTGTGTCATTTACCAGAATCACATGGATTCTGTCTTTATGTCTGGAATATCTGGTGATCAGGAACTGACAGCAGATGGTATCCGGAGATTTGCAGTCAAAGCATTTTCCGGTTTCCTTACATGGAGTTTTGATATCAAATCTCTGTGCATTAGCTGTAGCTGCTACATTTCTGGCACGCTTCATTGCGCTGTCAAGATCCGGACAGACTTTGTTTATACCTACAATAAAGATTACTTTTTTCGGGCCCTAGGCAATGCAGGATACACGGTTGGAATTGCCGTCAATATTGACAAGGACGCCATCATCTGTGACTGCATTGGCACTGGATAAAAAGAAATCTGCATCATAGGCTGCCATAAGTCCCTCACGAGGTTCAAGCTTTGCGCGGTCAATATAATTATAATCTCCATCCTGCAAAGCTTTGACCAGACCGATCTCATGTGCACTCATGCATCCGCCCATGGCGATCGTGCTTCCGTTTGGGATCAGTTCCAGGGCCTGCTTTAATGCTGCTTCTTTATCTTGTGCATAATACCCGGACATATTGCGGGATTCCAGTCCCTTGATCACTGTTTTTGCCAAAAGTTCATTTCTTTTTTTCATGTTTGCATCCATTGTTGTGTCCTCCTTAAACCAGATTTTTATCTACTAACAGGAGCATAACACATCTTCATCTATTTTTCTATTATAAATGAACACATCTTTTGTGTAAGTTATCCATATTATTAACTGTCACTTCGCAGCCAGGATATAGACTTATATCTTCCACTTTTTTCAGAGTAATCAATATGCTGTCGAAAAGTCTATCTGTCTTTTCGCCGTCTTTTCACAATTTCTGACTGGAGAAACGAAGTATATTCTGATAAAATAGGCATATAAAGGAGGACAAGCGGAAATCCTTACAAATGATAAAAGCCAAAAGAACAGCCGAAGACATTTTCAAGGCACGAATGAGGACTATACTTAATAATTAAAGCAGAAGTAGGATAACGGTGAAGCTTTTACGGAAGATGATTACGCAGCTCTTTCCCTGACACCATTGATGTCCGGAAAAATGAGCCGCAAGGATATGTTTAAAGAAGCAATTCGTCTGGCAAAGCCCAATATTGAGCTGAGTGCTGAAAAGGCAAC
Organism: Blautia wexlerae; assembly: GCF_013300825.1. Taxonomy (GTDB): domain Bacteria; phylum Bacillota; class Clostridia; order Lachnospirales; family Lachnospiraceae; genus Blautia_A; species Blautia_A wexlerae_B. The sequence continues at coordinate 128,647 of NZ_JAAIMY010000005.1, read as the reverse complement.
CGCAATGTTGTATACACTGGCTGACAAGTTCTTAGACAGAACTGAGTTAGACGAAATTAAGGAGGTAATGCGCATGACCAGACTTGGACAGATGTTAATGGATGAGGGCATGGAACTCAAAGAAACCGACTCCATTAAAAAACTTATGAAAAATATGAACCTGACAATTGACCAGGCAATGAACGCCCTGGAAGTTCCAACAGATAAACGTGAAAAATACCGCAAGACAATTACTCCTGACAATTGACGGATAAAAGTACCGCCATATTGACTTATCACAATCAATATGGCGGTATCTTTCTTAATACAGTTTCTTACATTTTCTATCTGTTCATTTCATTGTACTGCACGATCTTTCTCATATTTCCAACCAAAAGCAATGTCAGTACCATGGTTATAATTTTAAACGGAATATTCATATAACCCTTACACAAATCCCAATATATGGCAATGCACATAACAGCAACAGTGCCTCCTGTCAATATGCACATGGACATTTTTGAGACATACAGGGCTTTTCTCGCTTTGGTTTTATCGAATTTGAAACCTATTTTCAGATGCCGTGGATAGATATTTTTATATCTGTATGTACTCAGTACAATCCCCATCAGTCCATAGGAAACTATAATGCAGCTTCCTCCTGCTGATAAAAAGGGAAGAAATGTTACTGATTGTGGAAATATACCCAGATTTTCCAGGATATTTATGAAAAAGTTTATAAGGAATACAATTCCGCATCCACATCCCATCATCATGCCAAGCTGATTCTTCTGTCTCATGGCAGTATTAAAAACTGCGAAAATCAAAACTGCCAGAACACAGCATAAAAGTATGGCTGCAATTGTTCCATATACAGATGACAGATAGGTCAGAATATAATCCGCATTAAAGGCCGGCAGATTTCCCATTACATCTGATTCACTTTTCCCTATCCATTTATTTTGCTGCCAGAATGAATGCAGCATTTCGGTGAAATAATCCTCTTCTCCACCACCTGAAAAAACAGCCTGTAAACGTGCGATCTGATATTTTGTCAGACTGCTTCTCAGATACCTGATCAGAAAAGCTGCCACAGGCATAGCCAGAAAACCAGCCCAGATTCCACAGATGGCTCTCCTTTTTCTCACAGTAAACCAGTTCTTTTGAATTGCGATTGTCAGCATAACCAGCATAGATACCAGCATCATACAAGCTGTCATAAACGCAGGCATGGCACAGACCAATATAACCGGTGCAATCATCCATATGATTGCTCTCATCAAGCCCTTATATCCCCATCCATGATATTTATACAAAATTGCTCCATATATGGGAACATAAAACAGCATCAGAGTCTGCATGGATATTCCTCTTCCTCCCGGCAGTACAATGAAGCATCTTGCCCCATTTAACTGATAGCCGCCCAACAAGGTAACCAGACAGGAAAACAGTAAAATGGCAGCAATTATTTTCGAAGATCTTGCCAGTACAGTGTAATCCAGAAGATATAAAATCATCATAACTGCAAGTCCGATCACAACATGGAACACATATCTGTCCGAACCGACCGCAGCGTTCTCACTGATTTTTCCGGCAATCCCTGCATGTATCAAAACGCCTGCAATGCTGATAAGAACGATTATTCCCAGAAGTTTCCATGCAACCTGAGGTCTGTGTACACTGTCAAGAGAGATTCCTGTTTCCACAGGATCTCCCATATCCCGGACAGCTTCCCTCTCTGCCTGTTCACGATCCATACCTGCCTGCATATTTGCCTCGATCTGATCTTCTATATGATCCTGAAGTTCCTTTTTTACATAAGGCCGCGCTTTTTTACAGCGAATCTGTTCCAGTAATGTTTTCAGATATTCGTCCATAGATTACACCTCCATTACAAGCACGTTGGTCACTGCTGCAGAATACTCTTTCCATTCTTCTACTTTCTTTTCCAGAAATCCCCTTCCCTGTCTGGTCAGGCTGTAATACTTTCTGGTCTTTCCGGCTACTTCCTGTTCATATACTGTCAGAAATCCCTTATCCTCCAGACTGTGCAGCAATGGATATAGCGTTCCTGCTTTCAGCTCAAACACGTTCTGAGATTTCTGCCGCAATGTATCGATCATCTCATATCCATACATATCCTTTTCTGACAGCAATTTCAGTATAAGCATTGTCATACTCCCGGAAACCAGTGATTTTTCAATAGCCATAGTATTCACCTCCTATTGTATAGATTGTCTATATATCGGTTATCTATATAATATAGGAACCTATATGCTATGTCAACTGTTTCCGGAATAATTTTGAAAACTTCACTGCTACGGCAACCGAGTTCAGGTATCTACATACTTTTTCGGACAGAAAAACCACCGCATTGTCATATATTAACACAATGCGGTGGTATAAATCTCTCAAAACAGATCCAGCATACTATCCAGATAGATTTTTTCTCTGACATGTATCTGGTATTCCGGTCTGGTCATGTAATAGAGCAGAAATTCCAGTATCAGAGCACTTCCGAGTCCTCTTCCTTCTATTTTAAAATTTGAAAATCCCATTGGCAGATAGATATCCCGGATATCATTGATTCTAATAAATCCTGGATTCTCCATAGCTTTTGAAAAAAGATAGCCCCTCTCTCCTTCTGGTGCCTTGCAGTAATGTTCCGGGCAGTTTTCGCCCAGATTCTTGCGGCTGACCGTTTCATAGCAGGCTTTTCTGTCCCTGCAGCCGAACCAACAGCATTCATTGCAGAGAAATTCTACCTTGTCCTTCTCAGGCTGAGACAGTGTATTTAACTTATCAAAAGCTTTGTTCAACCGGAAATCCGGCACAACATAGCGGAAATCTTTTCTCCAGATTTCTTCCTCAAACTGTGTAAAATCCGTCAGAACCTTGGTAGTAGAGGAAACAAAATAGAGTCCCGGATACTGCTCCTTAAGATATTTCAAAAGCAGTTCTGAATAAATGATCACACCGTTTCGCGGTTCTCTGTTTCTCTCAAACAACCGGCACAGTGCATTGCATTTTCTGTCTGAAAGGTGTTCCTGGCGAAGCAGGGAATTGCTGAAAGTCAGTCGGGCAGAAATCCCATATTCCTGCATCAGTTCAAGAACCTCCTCCGGGTCATTCTCTCCGAAGCCAGCCCTGCCTCCACCCCAGATACAGTCTGCCGGAGCACCATATATGGAGCCAATTTCACACCAGTCGTAAAAATATTCCCTGTGTTCCCGGAATAAAGGCAGGAACATCCGGTACAGCTCATAAAACTCAAACAGCCCGGGCAGGTGAAAATATGCTTTCTCCTTCATTAATTTTCCAGCACATCCTCTATGGTTTCCGAAGCATCCTCAAGAGCATCCAGGGCTTCGATCAGTTCATCTGCTTTTCCTGTATGTGTCTCCTCTTCTTCATACTCATCAATCAGTGCTGTCAGCTGATCTTTTATCTCTTCCAGACCTTCATAGATTTCCTTTAATTTTTCTTCCCGTTCCATTACGGATGAAAGCTTTACAACTTTAGACATTGTGAGACCTCCCATATGCATTTTCTTTAGGAAAAATTATAACACTGCCCTCTTTTTATGTCCATATGATCCTGGAGCGTGTTTGAAAAATGCTCTAAGAGACTTGTGATACTTATTTTCTCTGTGGTATTCTATAGGTATGATCATTGCGTTACGCAAAATATAAAGTGGAGGATTTTTATGTTAGTTTGTGATTATATCGTAGAATCTATTGACGGTGACTATGCACATCTTCGCAGAACAGATCTGCCTGAAGAGGAATTAAAGCTCGTAGCACGGGCACTTCTGCCCTTTGACATCACAGAAGGATGCAGATTACATTATGAAATGATGCAGTATAGTATCATTGACTGATTGGGCAGTCTCCGACTCACAGCAAAATAATTTGCATCATTGATTATCACATGGAGCCAAAAGAAGTGTCAAGAAATAGTTTCTTGACACTTCTCCACCCATATCTGCTCAATATGATTATATGCTTTTTCTCATTTCTGCTCCAAAAATCCTTTGGTTTTCTCCATAACATCCTGGAGAATTTTCATGTTTTCCAGTGTATCTGTTGTTTCCAGTGAATGGTTTGCATTTTCATAAGTATACATTGGCACCTGCTGTTTTTGTGAAAGAGCCTGTACTTCAGGAACAATACTCCATGGATCTGAAGTTCCGATAAAGGCAATGGCATCTCTATGAACAAAATTATATGTGTATTTCAATGGTGTGTATAGTATCTGCCGACATCTGATGCTGTGTTTCTCTGCATACGCAGATGCTATGATCGTACCTACGCTTTTTGCGACAAATAATATTTCATCATATTTGTCAAAGTCAATGGCAGAAAGACTTTTCTCTGCCTGTTCATAAAGGCTTTCGAATGCCTGCTGCATTTTTTCTTCATTTCCCCGGATATTTCCGCCATCATAAGTATAGCTTAATGCAATTGTTTCTTCATAGCCACATTCCTGCGCCAGCTTTCGTGAATAATATAAAAGCGGCTTGTCACAATGATACCCGATACCAGGGAAAAATACTGCTGCCTTCATGTTCTGCTCTCCATTTAATAACTGCTCTATCATTTTTCATCAGATTGCCAGAAGATTCTTAATTGCTTCCATATAAACCAGAACTGCCTCTTCCATGCCGGATACGAGGATAAATTCATCTGCACTATGGATACGATAATCGATTCCAGGTTTCTCAGGTCCAAATGCAATGATATTCTTAAGAGATTTTGCATAAGTTCCACCGCCGATCACCATTGGCTTGTTCTCTGTATCACCTGTTACATCTGTGTAAGCTTTGTATAAAGCATTTACAAGTGGGGATTCTCTTGGGAAGAATAAGGCATCACCAATTCCCAGAATCTCTATACGTCCATTCTCATCCTCAAGTCTGCCCTCACACATCCTGCGGACTTCATCGGATTTCAGTGTTACAGGTACTCTGATATCAATTGTACAGGAGATCACATCATTCTCTGTTTTGATCATACCGTTACAAAGAGTAAGTTCGCCATACTCATCTGCAAATTTCAGCCCAATGCCCTTACCATCGCAGGATGTGCCGATATGTGTATTATAGAATTCCACAAAATCATCCTTAAATCCTGCTTTCTCGAGACATTCAAAAGTAACACCTATTGCATTGACGCCGAGAGTCGGAGTGCTGGCATGTGCCGGAACTCCCTTTGCATAAATACTGATCTGTCCTTTTTCCTCTGTTACCTTATATTCCTGAAGCTTTGTCTCTGCAAGTACAACTTCCAGTCTCTCCTTCAGTCCCTCTTCGGCAGGAACAACTATTGTGGAGGAATCGCATACTGCGTTAAAGACAAACCCTCCATCTGCAGAGATGATTTTCGTGTTCTTGGAATAGGCCATCATCTGCAAAAGTCCCTTTTCGCCATGAATACACGGAAAACTGGCATCTGGGGTAAAGCCGCAGGATAATTCTTCTGCCACTTCATTATAATGTTCCATACATTTGGAACCTGTTTCCTCATTACATCCCATAATGAGACGTACTCTCTTGTTCAGCTTCACACCTGAATCGCGGAGAAGCTTCATTGCATAAAGAGCTTCCAGAACAGGTCCCTTGTCATCTGTTGTTCCACGACCGTAAACATAATCACCCTCACGTGTCAGTTTAAACGGATCATAGCTCCAGTCGCCGCCTACAGGTACAATATCCAGATGTCCGGCAATACCAACAATCTCATCACCCTCACCCATCTCTGCGTAACCACAGTAATTGTCCAGATTGACTGTCTTAAATCCAAGCTCCTGTGCAATCTTAAGACCTTCCTCTAATGCTTTGGCAGGTCCTTCTCCAAAAGGTTTCCCCTCTGCGGGAGTGCCAAGCTGAGAATCAATGGCAACCAGCCTTCCCAGATTGGTAAGCATCTCCTCTGTTAATCCATGAATCTGTTCTTTGATATCCATATTTTTGCGCCTCCAGTTAAATACTTTCTCTATCTTTGAAATATCTTTATCACTATTTTTTCATTTTATCATATTCGGGCACAAAATAACAGCAGATTGCAAGAATGATTTTTCAAAACACGATATTTCAGACCCACTCTATGGCCAGATAAAATTGCAGTTTCCGGCCTCCAGACCGTCAATGAGAATGTTCTGGCCTGTACAGAAGCGGTTTTTTACCGCCATAAAGTAAATCCACTCTGCTGCCTCTTCCACAGACATCCATCGTTTCAGAGGTGTAAGTTCCATGATCTGATTCCAGAGCTTTTCATCCTCCATCACCGGCCGGTTCAGTTCAGTCATAACCCCACCGAAATCCAGACTGTTGCATGTGGCCTGATAAGGTGCTATCCTCATGGCCACATTTTTCGTATAGGCAAGGACTCCTCCTTTACTTGCTGCATACTCCGGAAATTCAGAACCTGTATGCCCGCTTGCTGATCCGATCATAATAACAGAATAAATATTAGGATGAATGCCGTAATGTTCTGTAACAGAAATCGTCCCTTTCAGATTTACATCAATATCATCGCCATTCTGAACCCCTGCATTATTGATCAGAATATCTACCTGTCCGATTTCCGGATAAGAGCTTTTGTCTCTGATATCCAGACAGAAATGAGTATATTTCGGATGTTGGATCGAGGATATATTTTTATCAAATCCATAGACTTCATGATTTTCTTTCAGGAAAAATTCTGCACAGCCTTTCCCGATCCCGGATGCTGTGCCTGTGATCAGAACTTTCATCAGGCAAAATTCTCCTTCATACTTTTACGCAGCGCTGTAATAAGAACTGCTGCTACTGCAATACACAGAACCCTGTCAATGTAATCTGTGATAAACTGAACTACAAAACAGCTTCCTACCATTCCAAGAGGTGTTTTTGCCAGAAGCTGCACAAGAACGGTGGATCCGGAAGAAGTGATTCCTCCAAATAAAAACGCCGTAATACAGGAACTGATTATAGTAGATGGAAGTGTGATCACAAGAGCAGCCGGAAATATCTGCCACTTTTTCGGCTGGAATTTTCTGTACACAAGACCTGTCACAAAACCAAGAAGAATTCCTACCGGAGCATAATACAAAGAATAAATATCTACAGTCATTCCCATCAGCAGGCCGCTGAGCAGATTAGGAAGCATTCCATAAAAGGGTCCCAGAACAGCAGCCACAAATACAGTTCCAATACTGTCCAGATAAATAGGAAGTTTCAGAAATAAAGCAATCTGTCCTCCCACAAAATTAATGCAGATAGCAAAAGCGATCATACAGATCTTCTGTACACTTATTTTTTCAGTTTTCATTTTAAATCTCCTCGTATTAAATCTTGTAAAATATCCAGTTCTTCCGGTTTCTGATCAAGGATCCTTGAAAGAAACATCTGAAAGAATCCATACACATCTACCTCAGTCAGCACCCTTGTATTTGAAGTTTTCCGGTAGAAATTCATAGAATCCACAACAGACTGTCCAAGAGAAATCCCCTCTGTTTCAATCTGTACATAGGAATCAAAGCCTTTACAGAGTTCCGGATTGATAAAATATGCCACTGCCAGAGGATCATTGATCACGCAGCCAATGATATGCTCCCATTCCCAGTGGAAATCAAAATAAAATTTCGTAATCTTCTTTACAAATTCCCCTGTTTCCTTGTTCAGACGGCACATATACTCCAGCAGATCAGGCGTGAGCACAATCTTTCTCGTCACATCCAGCCCAACCATATGGATTTTCTGGCCATTCTGATGGAGTGTCTCATATACCAGGGAAGCGCCGTCCGGGTCACACCAATAATTGTATTCTGCAACAGGTGAACAGTTTCCATGACTTTTAAAGCTGCCGCCCATGGAAACAATCTCCTCAATACAGGAAAATGCTTCTTTATCCTTCTGGATCAGTCTGGCAAGATTGGTCATAGGTGCCAGTTCGATTATGGATACTTTCTCTTTTTTCAATACATCAGCAAGAAAATCCACAGCACTGATCTGCTGCTGATAACCGATTACTTCCTGCAGAAAGCTTTCGCCAAGTCCATCTTCTCCGTGAGTGTCCAGAGCATTCACATAATCCCGCCTTAAGGGAGTGCTTTCCCCAATGTATACGGGAACATCCAGACGATTCATCTGCTTCAGGATTTTCTTTGCATTTCCAAATCCCATCTCCACCGGTGAATTTCCACACACAATGGTGATTCCGATCACTTCGATCTCCGGTGATTTCAGTGCAAGCATAATCGCAAGACTGTCATCAATCCCCGGATCACAATCAATAATTACTTTTCTTTTTTTCATTTAATTCCTTTCTGTCAAAGTAAGAAAGAATCCTGCTTGCTGGATTCTCCGCCTGCGGCGGGTCGCTTCAGCGACATAATTCCTCTCCGTCGCAGTGCGATCCTGCCCGGAGGGCTTTTTTATGTTATAGGAACATTACAGAGTAATTTCCTATAACATAAAAAATACTTTTGTTTATCCCTCAATAAACAAAAGCATCAGCAAACAGACCGCTTATGATAACTCATAAACGATCTCAATATTTTTTACTTTGCCTAGTTTTTTATACTGGGAGGGTTTCGAACCAGTTTCGGTGGTTATTTTAACACATATTTCTATGCATGACAAATTTATTTGATTTTTTTCTTTTTTTCACAAAAAAGCAGCCACATAAAGCAACAAAAACAATAGTCACAACCATAAGCACCGGCCATACCGGGATTGGACAGACACCTGCACTGATAAGCTTAAGTGCCTGGTAAAGTGTATATACACCGAAAACAGAGAATATGATAAATGCAATTGTATTAAGCAGTCCATCCGGAGTTTTGCTCTTTAAAAGATAACCGACTAACATTCCAAGAATGTCCGCTGCAAAAAGTCCCAGCGAACATGCGATCCATACAACAAAGGCTGCCCCCATACCTTCATTTGCACCAAATGTAATAGCAGTCAGCTGTGTCTTGTCTCCAAGCTCTGCCAGGAAAAATGTACAGAAAACTGCAAGAGGGGCAAACTTAATCTTTGATTTGCCACCCTCTTCCTCTTCATCATCCTCATCTCCGGCAATTGTTGATGCGGCAAAATAGAGAAATGCAAGTGCTGCTGCTGTTTTAATAAGCCAGTCAGGAATAAATTCACTGACCAGCCCACCTGCAAGAACGGCCAGTCCATTAAGTACAAGGATTGCTGCTGCAGTTCCCAGTATAATATCTTTTAACTTGTGTTTAGAAGTAAGAGCAATAAGCATAAGCTGGGTTTTATCTCCCATCTCTGCTATAAATTCAGTAAAAAATATCTTAAAAAACAATATCATTTTCTGATATCTCCTTTATCTTATTACAATGTAAACCGCATATATCGCATAAAGTGCAACCATAGCAAATCCTTCGATTTTTCCAATTTTCTTTTTGGTTCCTGCAAATATCCATACACAGACTGTAAATACAATAAGTACACACAGATCAATAATATTCTCAGTGATCAGGCTGACCGGACTAATTGCTGATGCAATGCCAAGTACCATAAGTATATTAAATACATTGGAACCGATTGCATTGCCAAGCGCCATATCAACTTCGTTCTTTCTGGCTGCAACTATTGAAGTCACAAGCTCCGGAAGTGATGTTCCTATTGAAACAATCGTAAGTCCGATAAGTGTCTGGCTCATTCCAAGGTCACTTGCTATCCTTGATGCCGCATCTACAGTAATATCTCCGCCAACTGCGATTGCAGCCGCACCGCCAATAATAAACAGAATACTGAGCGGCACGGAAATCAGCCTGATTTCCTCCTCTGAAGCGCCTTCAATCTCAACCTTCCTGCCTTCCTTACTTGCCTTTAATGCAACCTTGATCATGTAAGAAATATAGCCTGCAAAGGCGCCAAGGAATATTACACCGTCAAGATGTCCAAGTATCATGCCTGCTTTATCGCCAAATCCTGCAATTCCCAAAAACAATAAAAGTCCTGCACAGATAAGAGAAAATGGAATATCTCTCTTTATTGTTTCTTTTGCAACATTTACTGTGGCGATCATTGCACACACACCAATAACAACCATCAGGTTGAATATATTGGAGCCGACTACATTACTTACTGCAAGCTCATTATTGCCAGTAAGTGAAGCTGATACACTGACTGCAGTCTCCGGAAGCGATGTTCCCATTGCAACAATGGTAAGTCCGATAATGATAGACGGAACATGCAGTCTCTTTGCTACACTTGAACTTCCCTCTACGAAAAAGTCTGCACCTTTAATAAGCAGCACAAAACCTATTACAAGAAATACAAGCACAAGGGCAAATGGGGCGTTGTTAATGAATTTTTCCATATGTTTTCTCCTTTTATTCTCCATAACAGTATTGTCAGCCGAAATATCCGCCATTACGAGTATACCCAACAACCGTAAAAGAATCCTGCTATTCTGCCCGGAAGCTTTTATACTATAGAAACATTACAGAGTAATTTTCTGTGGTATAAAAAAGACTCATGTATATCAATTACCAGCCAGTGCATCATACATAAGCTGTTAATCGATATACATGAGTCTCATTATTTAAGATTTGCCAGATTATACTCTCTAATATAATCAGAATGTTGACAAACCACACTTTCGCGCTAACTACTCCCTCATGGAATATTAAATTACTTGACAAAGTTTATCAAATGTCTTGGGGCTTGTCAACAAAGTTTGATGTTTTTTATATAAAAATGTAAAACATCTATTTGACTGATATATATGAACGGTTCCTCTGCCTCCTGCATATCTTAACAGCAGAAGTTTGTAAAGGAGTATCTGTATGAAAAATAAAAAATGGATCGCGCTGGCAACTGCGGTTATACTCGCTGTGACTGCTCTACCGGTAACAGTATTTGCAAAGAAAAAGGACAGTCCGGATGATAAGACGCTTACAAAGGTTACCTTAAATGAAGTGGCACATTCTATTTTCTATGCTCCGCAGTATGTAGCAATTGAAAAAGGGTATTTTAAAGATGAGGGGCTTGATCTGACCCTTGTAACTGGCTTTGGAGCCGATAAAACTATGACCGCAGTCATATCCGGTGAGGCAGATATCGGATTTATGGGCGCAGAAGCATCTATTTATGCCTATCAGGAAGGAGCTACCGATCCTGTTGTAAACTTTGCACAGCTTACCCAGCGGGCCGGAAATTTCCTTGTGGCAAGAGAAGAAATGCCGGATTTTAAATGGGAAAATCTGAAAAACAAAAAAGTTCTTGGAGGCCGCAAGGGTGGCATGCCGGAAATGGTATTTGAGTATATTCTGAAGCAGAATGGACTTGACCCTCAGAAAGATCTGTCTATTGACCAGAGTATTGACTTTGGCTCCACTGCGGCTGCTTTTACAGGAAATAATTCAGCAGACTTTACTGTGGAGTTTGAACCCTCTGCTACTGCTCTTGAAAAGCAGGGTGCCGGATATGTTGTGGCATCCCTGGGTGTTGACTCCGGCTATGTGCCATACACCTCCTATAGCGCCAAAACCAGCTATATGAAAAAGAATCCTGATATCATGCAGAAATTTACCAATGCTCTGCAAAAAGGTATGGATTTTGTCCAGAACCACACTCCTGAGGAAATCGCAGAAATCATCGAGCCTCAGTTCCCGGAAACAGATCTGGATACCATCACAGCCATTGTAAAACGCTATTACGATCAGGACACCTGGAAAGAAAATCTGGTGTTTGGACAGGAAGGATTTGAGCTTCTGCAGAATATCCTGGAAGACGCAGGTGAACTGAAAGAACGTACATCGTATGCAGAACTGGTCAACACAGAATTTGCAAAAAATGCTTCCTGAGGATTTGCTTTCTCTGGGTACCCTGTAACTTTAGCACAATATTCGTATTCTCTCACCAGATCCTTCATATTTTAACTCCAATTTTGAGAAACGCAGACAGAATTTCGTCATTTTGTCCTGCGTTTTTCTCATGTCTTTTGACAGTTTGACGGAATCCCCAGATGTCCATTTCAGCTTTTCGTCAGATTGACAAGAAACCCAACAAATCTTTGTACGATTCTTCCCTAGCCATCCCCCCTCCTTTTCGTTATACTGTCTACAGATGAAAAAAGCGAGTAATCAATCAGCAAAAATAATATAAGATAATTTTGGAGGAAGAATAATTATGGCAAGCTTATCATTACAGCACATTAACAAAACTTACCCAAATGGTTTCCAGGCAGTTAAAGATTTCAATCTGGAGATCGAAGATAAAGAATTCATCATTTTCGTAGGACCTTCAGGATGTGGTAAATCTACTACACTTCGTATGATTGCTGGTCTGGAAGAAATTTCCGGCGGTACATTAAAGATCGGTGACAAAGTTATGAACGATGTAGAGCCTAAAGACCGTGATATCGCAATGGTATTCCAGAACTATGCTCTGTATCCTCATATGACAGTATATGATAACATGGCATTCGGACTTAAACTTCGTAAAGTTCCGAAAGACCAGATCGACAAAGCAGTTCGTGAAGCTGCAAGAATCCTTGACCTTGAAAAACTTCTTGATCGTAAACCGAAGGCTCTTTCCGGTGGTCAGAGACAGCGTGTTGCTATGGGACGTGCTATCGTACGTAATCCTAAGGTATTCCTTATGGATGAGCCTCTTTCCAACCTGGATGCTAAACTTCGTGTACAGATGCGTATCGAAATTTCCAAGATCCACCAGAGACTGGGTGCTACAATCATCTATGTAACACATGACCAGACAGAGGCTATGACTCTTGGTACCAGAATCGTTGTTATGAAAGACGGTGTTGTTCAGCAGGTAGATACACCTCAGAACCTGTATCAGAAACCAGGCAACTTATTCGTTGCAGGATTCATGGGATCACCGCAGATGAACTTCCTTGACGCAGCAATCTCTGAAAAAGGCGGAAATATCATTGCTAAAGTTGGCGAGCATGAGTTGCTTGTTCCTACTGGAAAAGCTAAAATTCTTAAAGATAACGGTTATGTAGGCAAGACAGTTGTTCTTGGTATCCGTCCAGAAGATATTCATGATTCTCAGATGTTTATCGAAGCTTCTCCAAGTGCTCCAATGAGCTCTGTAGTTAAGGTTTACGAGCTTCTGGGTGCTGAAGTATTCTTATACTTTGATGTTGACGGAACTCAGGTTACAGCACGAGTTGATCCTCGTACAACAGCTAAGACTGGTGATCCGATCAAATTCGCATTCGATATGGAAAAATCTCATTTCTTTGATAAAGAAACAGAACTTACAATCTGCAACTAATTTTCAGGAATCTTTAATAAACCCGGGGAGTTTTCCCCGGGTTTTTATGTTATAATATAGAATTGGCTGCCTGATTACTTCGATCAGACAATTTGCAAGGATTGCTATAAGCTGACTCATACCCCAAAAGAAAGGATTGACCTTATGAAAATACAACAGATTTTACAGAAATGCCTGACAGACTGGAAGAATATCAGCCAGATTGATTTCTGTCTGCTGGATTCTGATAACCATATCTTTCTCTCTACCTGCGATAAAAAACTTCCTGCAGAATCAAAACTGGAAGAATTTCGCCAAAGCAGTGCCCTGTGTGTTTCCAATACAAGCTGCTGCCTGTATAAGATCATGGAGAACCATTCCATCTCCTATATTCTGATCGTATGGGGAAAAGCAGAAAGTACTGCTACCATCGGAGAGCTGGCCGTATGCCAGGTACAGAGTCTCCTGGCTGCCTATGCAGAGAAAAGCGACAAGAATACCTTTATGCAGAATCTTCTCCTTGGTAGTTATTCCGATGTAGATGTCTTTAACCGCGCCAAGAAACTGCACATTGCAACTTCTGTTCAGCGTGCCGTATTTCTTGTGGAAACCAAACAGACCAAGGATGAGAACGCTCTCGCTACGATCCGGAATATTTTCTCTGCCCGTACCAGAGATTTCATCACAGCTATTGATGATACAGGGATTATCATCATCAGAGAATTACAGTCTACAGAAACTTATGAGGATCTGGAATCAATTGCATATATGCTTGTAGATATGTTAAATACAGAAGCAATGACTTCCGCATGGGTTGCCTACAGTAATCTGGCAGAGGATATTTCCAGGCTTCCAGACGCATACAAGGAAGCACATACAGCCCTTGAAGTAGGCAAGATTTTCTACGCAGATAAAAATGTATTCGGATATAACCAGCTTGGAATCGGCAGACTGATCTACCAGCTTCCTGTTTCCATATGTGAAATGTTTATCGACGAGATCTTCAAAGAGGAAACTCTGGATTCTATTGACGAAGAAACCCTGATCACCATCCGTACCTTCTTTGAAAATAACCTGAATCTCTCCGAGACCTCCAGACAGCTTTATGTACACAGAAATACTCTGGTGTACCGTTTCGAAAAACTCCAGAGAAAATTCGGACTGGATATCCGCGCGTTTGAAGATGCACTGACATTTAAACTGGCGATGATGGTTGTGGACTACATAAAATATTCTAAGAATCATCCGTCATAGATTTCTCAGACAATTTGATAACATCCATCTGCGTGATCAAACCGGCAGACTCTTACAGCTACGTGGCTACGCGATTCTACACCGAATAACTGCTCCACAGGGGACTTACTTGATCCGGTTAAAAAAGCGTTATATCTTCGGCAGGAATCTCTGTCATAGATACAACGCTTTTTATTATTTCTTATATATTCTATTTTGCTTCTTTCAGCAGCATCAGATGCTCTTCCGGAAAATGAATATATTTCGGAACTTTTGCATGCGGATCTTCCTCAAAATTTCCTTTGGGACACATCCACCAGACCGGCTGACAGTCTCCGCCTTTCTTGTTCTTCAGTAAATACTGATGTTCAAAGGTCGTTTCAATATATTCCACAACTTCCACTTCCATGTGGTTCTCTCCGCCTTCAGATGCACCTTTCATCCAGTGACCGCGGATTCCCACATGCGTAACATCATCCGGCACCACATCTTCGGTCTGCAGCATCAGATCCCAGTCCACTGCATAAATACTGTGTTTTCCCATTTTCTGTACAGTTGAGAAATTTTTACACCCTGTCAGTCTGGCTGCCTGCAGAATACCGGGTCGTTCAAAGAGTTTCTTGGTTTCTCCTGTAGTAAGTGCCTGACCGCTGTCCAGAATTGTCAGATGTCCGCAGAACTTGTAAGCCTCATCACGGCTGTGAGTGACCAGAATCATATCACCTGTGTACTCATTAAGAAAGTTCTGCATATCACGCTGCATGATATCTTTCAGATATCCATCCAGTGCTGAGAACGGTTCATCCAGAAGGATGACTTCCGGTTCTCCGATCATCATTCGTGCCAGTGCGACACGCTGCTGCTGACCTCCGGAAAGCTGTCCCGGATAACGTTTCTCCAGCCCGTTAAGCTGATAGCGCTCTATGTAATCTGCCACTTTTGCCTTAAAATGTTTCTTATCCCCTCTGTATCCGCATGCGATATTCTTCTCTACAGTCATGGTAGGAAAAAGTGCATAGTTCTGAAAAAGATAGCCGACCTTCCTCTCCTGCGGTTTAAGATTGATTTTCTTTTCTGAATCAAAAAGAACTTTATCATTTACAACAATTCTTCCTGAGTCCGGTGTCTGGATTCCTGCAATACAGCGCAGAGTCATACTTTTTCCGCTTCCGGATGCTCCAAGGATCCCCATTGGAGAACCATCACTCTCCAGCTTTACTTTCAGAGTGAAGCCATGAAGTTTCTTCTCAATATCCACACTGACTGCCATTACATCCACCTGCCCCTCTTCATTCCCTTACCGGAAACGATATTGATCGCCGCAACGATCACAAATGAAATGATCAAGATTACAACTACCCAGAAACCGGCCATGCCATAATTTCCTGCCGCAGTCTCCGAAGCAATGGCAACGGAAACGGTTCTGGTCTTGCCAAGAATGTTTCCTGCGAGCATGGATGTAGCACCGTATTCTCCGATTGCTCTGGCAAAGGCAAGGACTGTACCGGATGCGATTCCGGGTCCTGCTGTCGGCATGACAACTGTCCAGAAGATTCTTCTGTCACTCATGCCAAGTGTCTTGCCTGCTGCGATCAGATTCACATCCACCTGTTCAAATGCAGCGCGTGCATTTCGATACATCAGTGGAAACGCAATTACAGATGCTGCGATCACGCAGCCCTTCCAGGTCTGTACGATCTTAATATCAAAATTATCCAGCAGAAATGCCCCGAACGGACGTCTCAGACTGAACAGCAGAAGCAGAATGAAACCGGCCACTGTCGGGGGAAGTACCAGAGGCATGGTCAGGATACCATCCAGTATGCCTCTGGAAACAGGTTTCATCTTCATTACCAGTCTCGCAAAGAATATCCCCAAAAAGAACGCGATCACAGTAGCCGCGAAACCTGTTTTCAGTGAAATCCATAAAGGACTCCAGTTTATTTCTGCCAGAAATTCACTCATTCTTATTTAGCTTCCTCCGTTGTCTCTGTCTCAGCATTTGTTTCTGTGTCATCTGCTTCTTCTGTTGCTTCTGCATCTTTATCATCTGTTTCGGAAGCATCATCTGCTTTGTATGCTGTGAATCCGTATTTCTCGAATACTTTCATAGCGTCGTCAGATTTGATGTACTCAAGGAATGCTTCTGCAGCTGCTGTATCATCTTCAGATGCCTCTTTGTCTTCGATAAGGCCTACCGGATAGAGAACAGATGTCTTCAGTGCATCTGCCGGAGCTTCTGCGATAACGTCTACTTTATCTGCAACGGAAGCTGCATCTGTAGCATAAACGATACCGATCTCATTACTTCCTTCACTTACTGCAGCAAGAACTTCAGATACATTTTTACCTTCATTGATTTCCATCTTATTTACTTCATCTGTAATTCCAAGATTGTCGAAAATTTCTCTGGAATACTGTCCAACAGGAACGCTGTCCCCTGCAAGTGCGATGTTGGCTGCATCTGTGATGTTCTCGAATCCTGTAACTTTTGTTTCTCCATCCTTAGGTTTGATCAGAACGACTTTGTTCTCAAGGATATCTTCTACAGTATCTTTCTTAACCAGATCTTCGTCTACCAGAGCGTCCATCTGCTTGTCAGCTGCTGAGAAGAAGATATCGCAGCGTGCGCCTTCTTCGATCTGTGTCTGTAATGTGCCTGAGCTGTCTGCATTGTAGAGGATTTCAACATCAGGATATGTCTCATTGAAATTTTTCTGGATTTCTTCCATTGCATTGCTTAAGCTTGCTGCGATGAATGTGTTGACTTCACCTTTTAAGTCTGTATCTGCTGCGAAAACTCCTGTGCTGAGTATTCCTGCGCTCAGTGCTCCTGCCATCATTGCTGCAATTAATTTCTTTCTCATGTTTTTTACCGCCTTTTATTCAGTTTTGTTTTGTTTTATTGAGTTTTGTTTCCTTTTGTGTTTATTGTACAAAACTTTTGTATTCTTGTCAATTTTATTTGTATATGTTATCATGTAAATGATAGCAGATTGAAAGCCTTATTTTTACCGGCAAAAACAACTTTCCGGCCTTTGATCGGGTATCAGATAAATCTATAGAAAAAAATAATAAACAGTGAGGTAATTATCATGAAATTAAGTGCACGCAATCAGTTAAAAGGGAAAGTAGTAAGTATCAATAACGGAGCTGTAAACTCCATCGTTTCTATTGATATCGGCGGTGGAAACATTATCACAGCAACCATCTCCTGTGCAGCAGTTGAAGAATTAAACCTGAAAGTAGGTTCTGATGCTTATGCAGTGATCAAGGCTACTAATGTCATGGTAGGTATTGATGAATAAACTTTACACAGCTCAGGAGGTCGCAGACCGTCTGAAGATCAAAAAGACGACGGTCTATGAACTTATCAAGCGCGGTGAGCTGGAATCTTCCAAAATCGGAAAACAACTCAGGGTCAGCGAAGAGCAGTTGACACAGTATCTTAACAGAAGCAGTTCCGGCAATTCCGGAAGCGGGCAGGATATTCCATACACTTCTGTTAATTTTGAACCTGAGAGCTCTCTGCTGAAGAGAGATTATCTGCTTCATTCCAGTGGTATCATTTTAGGCGGCCAGACTTCTGCCGCCCTGGAGCTTCTTCTCGGCAAAATGTCCGCTCATCCTGATGGACTTCCTGTCCTGCAGTCTCATATGAATGACTATAACGGACTTTATTCCCTGTATTTCGAAAAGGCACATATCGCTGCTACCAGTCTGGATATAGATGATATCCGTCACCTGGTTCCCGGAATCCCGCTGGTACTTCTTTCTTTATATAAATACTCTGTCGGCTTCTATGTACAGGCCGGAAATCCTGAAAAAATTTCTTCTATGGAGGACCTGACGGATCCGAAAGTTGTTTTTATGAATCGTGAAAAGGGAAGTGCCCGCAGGGTTTATCTGGACCGTCTGTTGAAAGAACGGGGAATCTCTTCTGAAAAAATCAGCGGATACAGAAATGAAGCTGTCTCTGATATGTCATCTGCATCTGCTGTTTTTGAGCACAGAGCGAATGTTGCTTTTGGAGAAGAAATGATCGCACGTTACTTTCCGGGACTTGATTTCGTCCCTGTGACTGATATGCAGATGTATCTGACAATTCCTGCGGAATCTGTGAGAAAGCCGGGGTTCTCTGCTCTTGTGGAAATTGTACAGTCTGAAGATTTCAAAACTGAGATTCATCATCTGACAGGTTATGATACCTCTTATACCGGCGAAATGATCTGCATATAAGAAACCTGTAACATAATAAAAAGCCCTGCTGTCCGGGATATACGCTTATGACGTACATGCCGCTTATACAGCAGGGCTTTTCTTATACATTATTTACAACCAAGAAGTGTTTTTCCGATAAAGTATCCAAGCACCAGAATACCAAGTGCGATTCTGTACCATCCGAATGCCTTAAAGTCATGTTTCTTTATGTATCCCATCAGGAATTTGATCGCAATAATGGAAACTACAAATGCCACTACCATTCCCACGATCAGGATCATCACCTCTGTTCCTGTGAAAGAGAAACCGAATTTCAGAATTTTCAGAAGACTGGCACCGAACATAACCGGAATTCCCAGGAAGAAGGTAAATTCTGCTGCTACTGTACGGGATGTTCCTGCAAGGATACCACCGATAATGGTGGAACCTGAACGGGATGTACCCGGAACTACGGAGAGTACCTGAAACAGACCGATGATGAGCGCAGTCTTAAATGACAGATTTTCCAGATTTGTACAGGTTGGTCTTCTTCTCTTGTTATAATTCTCAATGACAATGAAGAGGATACCATATACGATCAGTGCAATGGCAACTACTACATAGTTATTAAATTTCTCTTCAATGACATCATTAAACGGAAGTGCGATAACAATCGTCGGTATACAGGCTACTATAATTTTAAACCAGAGTACCCATTTCTCTTTATCACAGAACTTCTCCACAAAAGTAAGAATTCCTCTGGATACTGCACCATGCCTGTTAAGCACTGTCTGTTGTTTCTTTGAAATTGGTCTGATATAAAACGGCCACAATTTGTTCCAGTAGAGAACTACAACTGCGAGGATCGCACCAAGCTGGATCACTACAAAAAATAAATTCTTAAAATCCTCTGTCACATTCAATTTCAGAAACTCATCCACCAGGATCATATGTCCGGTACTGCTGATCGGGAGCCATTCTGTGATTCCCTCTACAATCCCAAGGAAAATGACCTTTAACAGTTCAATAAAATCCATAATCTTTCCCTTCCTGTTTTCTTTTTTGTTGTTATTTTTATTTACAACGATTTTCAACCAGATCAGACAGGTTTCTGCCAGATAATAAGTAATGCAAAAGATCCGCATATATCTATCTGACCCACTGTAAATACTCATATGATTATATTACACACCATGCCACTAATACAACTGTAATCTGTATTTTTCCTGCTGATTCTATAAAATAAAAGCAGCCGCCTTTTCTCCGACAGAGAAAATTACGGCTGCTTTTCATCATTTCATATTATTTATCAGTTCTTTATCTTCTTGCAATCGTAGCAATATCAATAAGAGATAAATTATTCAGGTCTGTGTTCTCAAGGCTGGTTGCCAGTGCTTCTGCTGTATCCAAAGAAGTAAGGACATTGACACCTGTCTCGATGGCGTTACGTCTGATGACAAAACCATCTTTCTGATGCTCTACACCCTGTGGCGGAGTATCGATGACGACGTCGATCTTATGACCAAGGATAAGGTCCATAAGGTTCGGTGCAGGCTGCTCCAGCTTGTTTGTACGGATAACTTTGATTCCGTTTTCTTTGAGGACTTTGGCAGTTCCCAGTGTAGCATAGATTCTGTATCCAAGCGCTTCGAATCTTCTTGCGATCGGGATGATATCCTGTTTGTCTTCGTCTTTGACAGTGATGATCATGTTTTTGTGTTTCGGAAGACGGATTCCTGCTCCAATAAATGCTTTGTAAAGCGCTTCATTGAACGTCTCAGCAATACCAAGGCACTCACCTGTTGACTTCATTTCCGGTCCAAGGCTAATATCAGCGCCGCGGATCTTCTCAAATGAGAATACAGGCATCTTGATCGCATAATGTTTTGCTTCTGGCTGAAGTCCCGGTTCATAGCCCATGTCTTTCAGCTTGTATCCAAGGATTACCTTCGTTGCAAGAGGAACGATCGGAATTCCTGTTACCTTACTGATGTACGGTACAGTACGGCTGGAACGAGGATTAACCTCGATTACATATACATCATCTCCAAGAACAATAAACTGGATGTTGATCATACCGATAACATGCAGTGCTCTTGCAAGACGTCTGGTATATTCTGCAATTGTCTCTTTTGCTTTCTCACTGATGGTCTTTGCCGGGTATACAGAGATACTGTCACCGGAATGGATTCCGGCACGTTCGATATGCTCCATGATACCAGGAATCAGGATATCCTCGCCGTCGCATACTGCATCGACTTCGATTTCCTTACCCATCAGATATTTATCAACAAGGATCGGGTGCTCCTGTGCGATCTGGTTGATCACACCGATATACTCTTCTACGTCCTCATCACTTACAGCGATTCTCATGCCCTGACCACCAAGTACATAAGAAGGACGAACCAGAACAGGATAACCCAGCTCATTTGCTGCTTTCTTAGCTTCCTCAGCAGTAAATACTGTCTGTCCCTTTGGTCTCGGGATCTCGCATTTTTCAAGAATCTCATCAAAGAGCTCACGGTCCTCTGCTGCATCTACGTTCTCCGCAGATGTTCCGAGAATCTTAACGCCCATCTTTGTCAGTGCTTCTGTTAATTTGATAGCTGTCTGACCACCGAACTGTACAACTGCTCCGTCCGGTTTCTCGATATTTACCACATTCTCAACATCTTCCGGTGTCAGAGGCTCGAAATACAGTTTATCTGCAATATCAAAGTCTGTACTAACTGTTTCCGGGTTGTTGTTGATGATGATGGTTTCATAGCCTTCTTTTGCAAATGCCCATGTACAGTGTACGGAACAGAAGTCGAACTCAATACCCTGGCCGATACGGATCGGACCGGAACCAAGTACCAGGATTTTCTTTTTATCCGGTGTTGCTACTGCTTCATTCTCTGTGCCTTCATCGCCGTATACAGAATAGTAATATGGTGTTGCTGCCGCAAACTCTGCAGCACAGGTATCAACCATCTTATATGCTGCTTTAATCTGATATTCTTCACGAAGAGCTTTAATCTCTTCTTCTGTCTTGCCTGCCAGACGTGCAACGATGTAGTCCGGGAATTCCATGCGTTTTGCTTCAAGGAGAAGCTCTTTTGTGAGCTTTCTGGTCTTAAGAGCATTTTCCATGCCTACAAGGATTGCAATCTTATCGATAAACCAGATATCAATCTTTGTGATGTCGTGAAGCATGGACTGCGGCATACCACGACGGATTGCTTCTGCAATCTTCCAGATTCTACGGTCATCTACGATTTCCAGCTCTGCAAGGAGTTCCTCGTCTGTAAGCTGTGTGAAATCATAGGACATCAGACTGTCTACGTGCTGTTCAAGAGAACGGATGGCTTTCATCAGGGCACCTTCGAAGTTATGGCAGATACTCATAACCTCACCTGTTGCCTTCATCTGAGTAGTAAGGGTTCTCTTTGCAGTAATAAATTTATCAAATGGAAGTCTCGGGATCTTAACTACGCAGTAGTCAAGCATTGGCTCGAAACTTGCATATGTTTTTCCTGTGATCGCATTCGGGATCTCATCCAGTGTGTAGCCCAGGGCAATCTTTGCTGCAACCTTTGCGATCGGGTAACCTGTTGCCTTACTTGCAAGTGCAGAGGAACGGCTTACACGTGGGTTTACCTCGATTACACAGTATTCAAAGCTGTCCGGTTTCAGAGCGTACTGAACGTTACATCCACCTGTGATTCCAAGTTCTGTGATGATGTTCAGGGCTGAAGTACGGAGCATCTGATATTCTTTATCTCCCAGTGTCTGAGATGGAGCAACTACGATAGAGTCACCTGTGTGGACACCAACCGGGTCAATGTTCTCCATGTTGCAGACTGTGATGCAGTTTCCTGCGCTATCACGCATCACTTCATATTCAATCTCTTTCCATCCTGCGATGCAGCGCTCTACCAGAACTTCACCTACACGTGAAAGGCGGAGACCATTCTCCAGGATTTCACGGAGTTCATATTCATTATGGGCGATACCGCCGCCGCTTCCACCGAGTGTGTAAGCAGGACGGAGAACTACCGGATAACCAATGGTGTTTGTAAATGCAAGACCATCTTCTACTGTTGTAACAACCTTGGATGCTGCGATCGGCTCACCGATCTTCTCCATGGTATCTTTAAATTCCTGACGGTCCTCCGCTTTCTTGATTGTCTGGGCAGTTGTACCGATCAGTCTTATATTGTGTTCTTTGAGGAAACCTTTCTCATCCAGCTCCATGGCAAGGTTTAATCCCGCCTGGCCGCCCAGTGTAGGAAGGACGCTGTCCGGTTTCTCTTTCAGGATAAGCTGTTCTACTACTTCTACTGTCAAAGGCTCGATATAAACTCTGTCAGCGATATCTTTATCTGTCATGATGGTTGCAGGGTTGGAGTTAAGAAGAACAACCTCAATGCCTTCTTCCTTCAGGGAACGGCATGCCTGTGTTCCTGCATAGTCGAACTCTGCTGCCTGGCCGATGATAATCGGGCCGGAACCAATTACAAGTACTTTTTTAATGTCTTTATTTCTTGGCATTATTTATTTCCTCCCATCATATCCATAAATCTGTCAAACAGGTAACTGGAATCCTGCGGTCCCGGGCATGCTTCAGGATGGAACTGTACAGTAAAGATATTCTTTCCTTCGTATGCCATACCTTCGTTTGTGCCGTCATTGACGTTAACAAATGCAGGTTTTGCAATGTTTTTCTCTTCAAGTCCCTCAGCATCTACTACATAGCCATGGTTCTGGGAAGAAATGTAAACACGTCCTGTTGCAAGGTCTTTGACCGGATGGTTTCCGCCTCTGTGTCCGTATTTCATCTTATGGGTATCTCCGCCTGTTGCAAGTGCCATGAGCTGATGTCCAAGACAGATTGCAAAGATCGGAACTTCAGAATCATATAATTTTTTTATTTCCTTTATAATAGAAGTACATTCCTTTGGATCTCCAGGGCCGTTACTTAACATAATACCATCCGGATTTGCCTCCAGGATCTCTTCCGCTGGTGTCAGTGCCGGATAAATTGTAACTTCACATCCTCTTTCATTCAGGGAACGTGCAATGTTTCTCTTTGCTCCCAGGTCAAGAAGTGCTACTTTCGGACCGTCGCCTTTTAAGATTTCTTTCTCGCGGCATGTTACCTTCTCTACTACCTTACCTGTTGTATATGCTTTTAACTGGGGGATAATTGTATCTAAATCATAATTTTCATTGACGGTGATCATACCGTTCATGGTACCTTTCTCACGAAGGATTTTCGTTAAGGCTCTGGTATCAATTCCGGCAATACCTGGAATATCATGCTTTGTTAAGAAATGCTGAATCGTGTCCACGCTTCTGAAATTACTTGGGACACGGGATAATTCGCGGACAATAAAGCCGTCCACCCATGGCTTTGATGACTCCTGGTCATCATAACAGATTCCGTAATTCCCAATGAGGGGATAAGTCATACATACTGCCTGTCCTGCGTAGGAAGGGTCGGTCATTACTTCCAGATAACCGGTCATGGAAGTATTAAAGACGATTTCGCTGATAACGTCTCTCGTTGAACCAATGCTTGTACCTTTGAACACATGGCCATCTTCTAATATCAGAAATGCTTTCATACAATCTCCCTTTCTTATCTTTATATTGTGTCTATCACTTATTTTTTCCTAAATCTTCAAGATTGTATCACAGCAAAGTGCTTTTTTCAACCTTATAAGGTACTAAAAATAATTAAGTTGATATTAAAAACTTTTTTGTAATTTCAGGCAGATCCAATCACATGCATTCACTGCTTTCTCACATCCAAATACCTCTATAAAATTTAAATCATTCTCTTCTCTGTGCAACTCTACACCAGATAACTGCTCCGCAGTTTATCAGAAGAAGCTTACACTTCTACGTAACAAATTGTGCGTTTTGAGGATACTGTAAAAAAAATTAAAAAAATTTCAAAAAAGCTATTGACTTTTATCCATACATCGGTTATTATAAATGAGCAGTCGCGAGAGAGCGATTGATAAATAAGAAATGCAGAAGTGGCGGAATTGGCAGACGCGCAGGCTTCAGGTGCCTGTGGTAGCAATATCGTGTGGGTTCAAGTCCCATCTTCTGCATTGTTTTTTTATTTTCAGGAAGCTTGTTTAAGCTTCCTTTTTTATTTTCCTTTTATATCCATAGAAATATTATGACATAAAAAAGCCGGCAGTATCAAAGATTTCTCTTCTCATTCTTCCGGCTTTTTCATATATTGATTTTTACAATTATTTAGTTTTTAATGCCTATTTGACTTTAATTCCCTTTACACTGCTGTAAGAAGTGTATACTTTCTTTCCGTCCACAGTTTTGTAACCGATGACCCTGAAGTAATAAGTCTTTCCGCTTTTCAGTTTCTTAGTTTTGCTCTTGGCTGTTGTTCCCTTTACAAGTGCTGTTTTTACAGAATTCTTTTTCGTTCCGTAATATACATTATATCCTTCTACATCTGTACCGCTCCATGAAACAGACGCAACACCTTTTTTGGTGGATTTCACAGAAACTGTCGGTTTCTTTGGTGCTGCTTTTACGCTGAGTTCTGCTGAATTGGACCAGGTTTTTTCGTTCTTATCCTTATCTTTGACCTTTACGGTAGCTGTCAGTCTGTATGTATAAGTAGTACCTGCTGCAACCGTAGTATCTTCATAGGCATCACCAAACTCAGGATCATCAAGTTCGCCCTCAGCCCATGTTTTAACAGTAGTATATGCACCATTTCCTGTCTTTCTCTCAAGCTTGTAAGTTGCATCCTGAGAGCTTGAACCAATGTTCAGAGTAATTTTATCCCACGCAGAACCTGCTGAAATCTTTGCCTTGACCATCTTAACCTTGGATGCAACGCTGGCATCACAACTGAACTGCTGTGGTTCACTGATCCATTCCGGCGTAAAATCTACGGAAGATGTTTTACTTAATGTATTTCCGTCAATAAACAGAGAGGTTGCCAGACATCCCTCTGTGGCATTAGATAAAGATAATTTGGTAATCTTGTTATTCCTCAGATCGATCATTCCTCTGAAACCTGCACAGTTAAATGATGTAATTGCATTATGGGATGCGTCTATCTGGGACAGGTTTACAAGTATATCGCTGTTTCCGATATTAAGTCCTGCATTTGCCTGGGTAGTAAATTTATTATAACTTGCATCTATATAATCCAGATTCTTCAGATATTTCTTGTTCGGCATTGTTACTTTTGTCAGACTGTTATTAGAATATATAACAATCTCAAGCTTGGTACATTTACTGAGATTTAATGTTCCGCTTAAGCTGTTTTTGCTGAGATTGAGATAAGTCAGCTTCGTATTTTTTGTAACATCCACAGCTTTCAGCTTATTGCCGGAAGCATTCAATTCTGTCAGTGCTGTAAATTTCTCTACGCCTTTCAGATTGGCAATCCCAAGTCCGGATACATCCAGTTTGGTAACTGCTTTGATCTCTGTATCAGAAAGCTTCTTATCTCCATTTGTGTCAAGATTATCCAGCACATACTTGCGGAATTTCGCATCCGGGAAATTAGTACTGCTGACTGCAAGATCTGCTGCTTTGGCTGCGTCTGCCTGAAATTCCGAACCATCATCTACTGCCGGCGCCTCTTCTTCCTTTGCATTGTCCAGAATCTGTTCCTGGGCAGATGTATCATCACTAAAATCAGATGCGCTGACACTGATTCCGGAAGTCATCATTGTTGCACTGATCACACTTGCGATAAATAACTGATATAATTTTCTGTTTTTCATCTTTTACACTCCTCGTTCTTACTTCTTTATTCTTTGATGCGATATCAGATTATCATATTTTATGACAATTTGCAATATATTGATACCATATAGCACTGATTATAATATGACTATCTTACCGTTCTGTAAAAATCATTTTCTTTCTCTTGCATGATATCTTATTCTTCAGGAGTATCCTCCGCCTTCTGATCATTTATTTCTTCTGCAGGCTGTTCTTCCATTGTTTCTTTTTCCAGCGGCTGTTCCTGTGATGCTCCGGACGCATCAGATGTCTCTGCTGTCTGTGCTGTCTCAGTCCCATTACTCCCATTACTCCCTTCGGCAGTTTCCTCCGCAGGCACAGCTTCACCTTCTACATCTTCTGCCGCTTCCGGTGTCGGGCATGGAGTTCCACAGTATGGACAGAAGCTTACATTAATATCTACTTCTCTCTCACAGGACGGGCATATTTTCTCACCTTTCAGGTTAGCGGCATTATCCTTATATTCTCTGATCTTCAGATAGTGCCGGTCAATTTCCTGACATAAAGAACTCAACTCATTATCAATTCCGTCTCCCTGTGAATGTCGGCTGTAGATAACATCTCCGATATCCACTTTGATCTTCTCAATAATGCGCTCTTCCCCTGTGATTTTATTTCTGATCTTCTGTGCCTCAATCGTCTGCTCTGCGCGGGCTCCTAATTCCTTAGTTGTCTTTCCCAGCTCTTTTGTTGTCTTTGAAATTGTCTTAACTAATCCATCAAAAAAATCTGCTGCCATAATAATTGCTCCTTTCCGCCCTTTCTTTTATACAAAGGCAAAAAACATTTTCAGGTATCAATTAATGAGTTCCTTCCAGTAAGACCGGTTCCTGT
Organism: Blautia wexlerae; assembly: GCF_013300825.1. Taxonomy (GTDB): domain Bacteria; phylum Bacillota; class Clostridia; order Lachnospirales; family Lachnospiraceae; genus Blautia_A; species Blautia_A wexlerae_B. Next base: position 101,382 of record NZ_JAAIMY010000005.1, on the reverse strand, counting down.
CCACGGAGAAGAATTCTCGGACCACCATTCCCTTCTATATATTCCCTTGTGATCACAACTTCTCCTATACTGTCATCTTTCGGAATTTCATACATAATATCCAGCATGTACTCTTCGAGAATCGCACGAAGTGCCCTGGCACCTGTATCTCTCTCCAGTGCCTTTGCAGCAATCGCATGAAGTGCACCATCTTCAAATTCCAGTTTCACTTCATCCAGTGCCAGAAGCTTCTGATACTGTTTGAGAATTGCATTCTTCGGCTCCTGCAGAATCTTCACCAGCATATCCTCGTTCAGTCCATCCAGAGTAAATATAATCGGAAGTCGTCCGATAAATTCCGGGATCATTCCGAAACTGCGGATATCCTCCACTGTTACTTTCTGAAGCAAATGAGGATCATTGTCATATTTATCCTTAAGATCTGCATAAAAACCAATGGATGCCTGTTTATTCAGTCTTTCCTTAATAATATTTTCCAGATCAGGGAACGCACCGCCACAAATAAACAGAATATTACGGGTATTAACAGTTACAAGCGGCACCATGGCATTCTTACTGTTGGCACCTACAGGAACTTCCACCTCACTTCCCTCAAGAAGCTTCAACATTCCCTGCTGCACTGCCTCACCACTGACATCTCTCTGATTGGTATTCTTTTTCTTGGCAATTTTGTCAATCTCATCAATAAAAATAATGCCATGTTCAGCACGCTCTACATCATTATCTGCTGCTGCCAGAAGTTTGGAAACCACACTCTCGATATCATCTCCGATATAACCGGCTTCTGTAAGCGAAGTAGCATCTGCGATAGCAAGCGGCACATCCAGGAGTTTTGCCAGAGTTTTAACCAGATAGGTCTTACCGCATCCGGTAGGTCCGATCATCAACATATTGGATTTCTCAATCTCAATCTCATCCATTGTATCTGTTGCCACACGTTTATAATGATTATAAACTGCTACAGACATTACTTTCTTGGCTTTCTCCTGACCGATCACATACTGATCAAGTGTTTCCTTGATCTTATGGGGAGCAGGAATGTTCTTCAGATCCAGGACTGGCTTCTCCTGTTTCTTTTTTTTCTTTTCTTTCTTTGGCTGCTGCACCGGATTCTGGAAACTTCCCAGATCGATCATGCTTACATTCGGCATATTCAGCAGATCAGAATAATTAAATTTACCCTCATTGAACTGCTGGTTCATGGAATTAAAGCTCTTTTGCATACAGTCTGTGCAGACATGTATATTATTGGGAAGCTCGATCATCGGGCCTGCCTTGCTTTCAGGTCTGCGGCAAAGAAAACAGAATTTCTCAGAATGATCTTTCTTTTTCTCTGCATCTTCATTATTATCTATTATTTCATCATTATAGTTCTCGCTCATAATGACTCCTTTCCACATCTTTCCATATCCATTTATTCAAATGAATTATATCATACTATTTCCTTATAACAAAATGAAAGTTTTATAAATTCCGGAAATCCTGCAAATAAGAAAGAATCCTGCCCGAAAGGCTTTATTATGTTACAGGAACATTACGGAGTAATCTTCTGCAATCTAATAAAGACACCGCCTTATATATGGCGATGTCTTATAATTTACTCATTGTCCGGTCTGGTACCGAGAGTCAGTTCTATGGTATTTTCTTCATATTCTCCATTGTTAGCTCTTGCCACAACTGCTTCTATTTTCTCTCCTGATTTATAATACTGCAGCTTATCCAGCAGATCATCGCCATCACTGACCTTCTGTCCGTCAAATTTTACGATGATATCACCTTTACAAATTCCACACTCCTGCGCCGGAGAATCGTTTTCTACTCCCCGTACAAAAGCGCCGGTCGGCATATTGTACATCTGGATTGCCTCTGAAGTCAGATTTGCGAGGACAACTCCCAGATATCCTTTTTCACTGCTGTCAACTTTCTCTCTGGTCTCACGGTTCATTAATTCTTCCAGAATTGGTTTTGCTTTGGAAATCGGAATGGCATATCCCATGCCCTCCACGGCACTGTCAGCATACTTTGCAGAGTTAATACCGATCAGTTCACCTTTCATATTCAGAAGTGCACCACCACTGTTACCCGGATTAATCGCAGCATCCGTCTGGATCAGCCCTGTACTGTTCGTTCCGTCATCAGTAGAAATCGAACGGTTCAATGCACTTATCCAGCCTGATGTCACAGACTGTCCATATCCCAGCGCATTACCGATCGCCACCACCTGCTGCCCTACTGTCAGGTCATCCGAGCTTCCTATCTGTGCAATCTTGATCTGTTCCAAAGTATCTTCAGGAATATCTGATTTCTTTACTGCAACAACTGCCAGATCATTATCAGCATCTGTACCCTTAATCTTGGCACTGACCGCATCCTCAACATTCAGATCTCCATTGTCTCCTGCATTCACAGTCTCAGTCTCTGCATTTGCCACATCATCTCCAATAAAACAGACACTCAGAGTTGTAGCGCCCTCTACCACATGATTATTCGTTGCGATCAGAAGTTCATCATCATTATCTCCCACAATGATGCCCGAACCGGTTGCCGCACTCTTGTACTGATGAGAACTGTACCCAAAAAAACTTGGTATTTCCTGAACACTCACAGTAGTGATCGCAACTACAGAAGGCATAGAAGACTGAGCTACTGCCGCTACTGTTCCGTTCTCAGAAGCTGTCTCAGATACGGTTTTATCAGAAGTACTGTCATCTGATTCAGTCTCCTGCAATCCCACACTGTCTGTAGTTCCAATCTGTACCGAAGATTTGCCTCTATTCAGGAATCTGTCCGCCGTAAAATTCGCCGTCTGAAATACAAATGATGCAACCAGGCCAAAAATCACAGCAAGTGCAGCCGTTGTCCCTGCTTTCTTCTGAAAAGAATTTTTATTTCTTTTGTATTCGGAGGGATTGGATGGCTTCAAAACAGTTCCCTGTTCTTCATGGAACTGATAATGTTCATATCTGGGCTGTTGACCGGAATTATCTGGTTTTTCGCCCAGGTCTTTTTCATTGTTCATGTAATCTGCTCCCTTCTGTTCCTCTATAGCGTTCATCAAAAACACACTTTTTAATGAACAGTAACCTGTAACCATTTTGTGCTTTCACGGCTACAACATCTCTTATCTGAACTCTGGAATCAGTATAGCAATTAATTGTGTTCAAAATGTGACAATTATCGTAAATTGGCGTGTCTTAAGTACTCTGTTTCCGGTCATCGAATGCTTTTTCCTGCAATTCTTTTCTGTTCCAGTAATAAGGACTCATGGTACACGCAAGAATAATTTTTCGCGGAAGTTTTCTGTACCTTTTTCCAAGAAAATATCCCGCATATTTCATTCCGCTCTGCCAGACAAGTTGAGGGATCAGCCAGATGTGTCCTGTTCTGACCAGATAACCCAGACTTCTTTTCACCAGACGGATTCCCTCGCCCTCAGAAGGTACTCCTTCAAAGATTTCCGGATGCTCTGCCTGGGATACTCCCAGATCAAAGTTTCTGTGAAACTGCTGTCTGCCTGAATAATTATGGGAATGATACACTCTCGCATCTGCCGCATAAACTACTGTATAGCCATTCTGAACCATTGTTCCGGCATAGATCATATCTTCATTAAAGATTGCCCGTTCTGTAAAGCCTCCCATTTTCTGATAAACTTCTCTGTCATAAGCTGCACACACATTAGAACAGAAATAAGTTTTGATTCCGCATTTATCAATATCCGTCTGTGACTTTACCGAAGACTGCTCCGGGTAATTAAAAGAACGGGTATAGCGCTCCAGAAAACGGCAGTCTGCTTTCGGAAGCTGTCTTGCATAAGCTGCACCTGCATCTGGATTTTCGCTGACAGCACGGACAAGATTTCCAATTAATTTCCTGTCGGCAGGAAGTGCATCCTGTGTCATAAATATCATAATATCTGTATCTGAAAGTTCTGCTGCTCTTCTCCTGGTTCCACCATGGTCAAAATCTTTCTGTTCCAGATGGTGTACTTCAAGGAGCGGACATTTCTCCCATTCTCTGTTCCAGTACTGTTCGCCTGTATTCATAACCAGAATCCTGTCAGGACGGTATTCCTGCTCTTCCAGCCTGTGGAGCAGCTTTTCAAATTCTCTGTCTGGACGATAAGTAGGAATGATCACATCCACGGTCTTTTTCTGTCTGTCAACTGTAACACTGTCTCTGTTATATTTTTCTGCATGAGCCATCTTTAACTCTCCTTATCTAAAAAGAGGACCATCCTTTCTGACAGATGGTCCTCTTTCTATTATACCTGATTATCTGCAGCGTCTCATAGGATTGCTGCAATTTCATTTTACTGTTCTTCAAAACCTGTACCGTAATCCACACTGGAATCATCGGTAAATCCGTCATTGCCGCCGGCATAGTCTCCTCCGCCGGTGTCGTCAGTATCGTAGTTGCCGCCATTGTCATAACTGCCATCATTATCGTAACCACCGCCATTGTCATAACCGCCACTACTATCGCTGCCACTATTATCGTAGCCACCGCCATTATCATAACCGCCACTACTATCGCTGCCACTATTATCGTAATCATTGTCATAATTATAATCACTGCCGGAAGTGTTATCTCCGGACCACACGAAAGTATCTGCTGTATTTGCAGTATCAGTATCCTGTGTTGTAGTCTTGGCAGCATCATCCAGTTCGCCTTCCCCACCAACAATCTCAAGAATCTTATTGCTTCGTGCCACTACCTCAGAAGACGGAGTATAATCCTGATCATTATACAGGAATTTATGAAGTTCAACCACATTATTCACAAGATCAGTAGGAACGATAATACTTCCTTTGATATTGGAGAATTTAAATTTCTGCGGGAATCCTGTACTGTCCGTAAATTTATATCCGATCAGAGTCGGAATAAGTCCCAGAATATCCTGCTTGGAAAGAGATGTCTGAACCATAGGGAATACATCATCCATAATCTTAAAGATAGAAGAAAGTCCGGCTATCTTCGCCTTGTCAAAAAGCATTCCAAGCACTCGTCTCTGACGTTCTGTACGTCCCATATCAAGACTTGCCGTGTAACGGATACGGCAGTAAGATGTAACCTGTACACCGTTAAGATGATAAGTTCCTACAATTGCCTCCTCATCTTCCGGTTTTGGTTCCGGTTTCTCGATAGGCGTATAATCTTTACCTGTCAGTTCAGACGTTTCCACACAATAGTTATTCATATGTTCAATTTCAGCATATGACAAAGGAATATCAAGACCGCCCAGATCATCCACTACTTCTACAAGTGCTGAAAAATCAGCTGTGGCATAATCGGAAATATCCAGATCCAGATTTGTGTTCAACATGGAAATCGCCTGTTCCGGTCCACCCAGTGCATAGGCTGCGTTTGCCTTCGTATATGTGTCATCACCAACATTAAGAAGTGTATCCCTGTACACAGAATCCATCCGTACTTCTTTTGTATCATTATTTACACTTACAATGATCATAGTATCACTGTTCTGAGCGGAATACTTGGAGTCTGCCCCTCTGGAGTCAATACCGAACAGCACATAGGTCTTATATCCTGTCATTTTCGGTGCTTCCTGATTTACGACTATTTTTTCTTTTTTCAATTCCGGCTGTTCAATCTTATCAAGCCTGGAAGAAATCTGTCCATATACATACAGCCCGCCAATAAACAGCAGAAGTACAATAATTTCAAGCACAAACAGTATTTTTTTCTTTTTTCCTGGTTTAGCCATTCCTTTTCCCCTTATCTTAATATGCATTCTTGTTTATAAATCCCTTGAAAAATGTAAGGAATATAATCTTGATATCCAGCCCGATGCTCCAGTTTTCAATGTAATAAAGGTCATATTCGATTCTTTTTCTTATAGAAGTGTCTCCGCGGTAACCATTTACCTGAGCCCAGCCTGTAAGTCCCGGGCGAACCTGATGCTTCACCATATATCTCGGGATTTCTTCTCTGAATTTCTCCACAAAAAACGGCCTCTCCGGTCGTGGTCCCACAAGACTCATGTTTCCCTTCAGTATGTTGAAAAGCTGTGGCAGTTCATCAATACTGGTGTGACGCATAAACTTTCCGATGGGTGTTACTCTTGGGTCATTCTTTACTGTCCATGCCTTTTTCTCTTCTGATTCCAGCTGTACCTCCATAGAACGGAACTTATACATCCAGAATGTCTGGTTATGAAGCCCAACCCTCTCCTGTTTATAGATCAGTGGTCCCGGTGATGTCAGCTTAATGATCAGACACATCAACAGCATCAACGGTGAAGTTACTATGATTCCAACAATAGATCCCACAATGTCCATCACCCGCTTGACCAGTGCATTGAATGTATTGTTTAACGGCACATAACGGATATTGATAACCGGAAGTCCCAGTATATCTTCTGTATATGGTTTCGTTGGAATGATCTTATTATAATCCGGGATAAACTTTGTGTGTACTCCGGACTTTTCGCACAGTGCCACAATCTCTTCCAGACGGTAGTACTCACTTAATCCCAGCGTGATAGCTATTTCATCCAGCCGGTTCTCCGGAAGTATCACATTCAGGTTGGCAATCCTTCCAAGAACCTTGATTCCTTTATACTCTGTCCCTGCCGGAACATTATCATCCAGTATTCCACGGATCACATATCCCCACTGGGGATTAGCCAGAACCCGGTCAATGTATTCCTCTGCCGCGCGACTGTATCCCACACAGATCAGCTGTTTCTGATTCAGCCCTTTTTCCCTCATATCCCGGAGCAACATGAATATCAGCATCCGCACACACCACTGAAGCACAATATTGATCACATAGAACATGATGTAGGTAGAACGTGAAAAATCACTCTCATCTATCATGTAAAATGTAAACATGAGAATAAGGAGCCCAAGCGAGTTGGCTTTTATAATATTAGCCAGTACAAGCCGACGCCCCTGCATCCGCATGGGAGTATACAATGTAAACGCCTGATACAGCAGCAGATAAACCGGTACAATGAAAACCAGCATCAGCATATACTGCCGGAAGCTTCTGGTTCTGACTGCGGTTGCTGCCATAGGACCAACGAAACGGATCAGCCACGCCAGGAAATAGGACAGTACCAGTACAACTGCATCAATGATCATATGGAGACGACTGAAATTCTTTTCATTGTCCTTTAGCAATCTTTTGTCACCTCATTTTTTTATCGTTTCTATATTATAATAGTTGATTTACAAAAGCAATAAAAATTTATTTTTCTTTTTTATCATCCGCATAAACGCCTGAAGATATTCGCCCACAATTCAATCTGGATCCTGAAATAGTTTGAAAGATTCCGAAGTCTGAAAGGTACTTTCCGATTTTTTCTGCTGATCTGAAACCCATTCTTAATTCCTGCAATATACTCTCTCCCGAATCCTTTTAATGCAAAAAACAGAATTTTGATTCCAAATCCCGCAATAAGAAAGGGAAGATTTATAAGAATCTGAAAAAACGGCATATTTTTATAAATCAGATAAATATTATTTCTGGAGGAATACCGGATCTTAAACTGATTATATCTGGAGCCACTTGTACCGCTTCCCACATGATATACCATGGCATTAGGTACATACCAGTTTTCATATCCATAGATCCTGGCCCTGTATCCCACATCCATATCCTCCAGATACGCAAAATGTTCCTCATCAAAATATCCTATCTTTTCCAGGATTTTCTTTCTGTAAATAGCAGCACCTGCACAGGAAGCAAAAATCTTCTCTTCCTTCTCATAAGTATGGATATCTTTTCCCTTTCCTCTTGCATATGCCCATCCCAGTGCACAATAATAGTTTCCGGCATCGTCAAGTCTGTCCCTGTCATGAAACTGAATCATTCTGGCTGCACATGAAAAAGCCTTCGGATGTCTTTTAATAGCATCTGTCATTTCTTCTATGAAGTTATCCGTTACCTCGATATCATTATTCAAAAGCAATACGTAAGGGGAACGTGATGCCCTGATCCCCTCATTCACAGCTTTACAGAAACCGAAATTCTCCGGCAGTTCAATCAGATGCACCCAGGGATATCTCGCTGCTACAAATGCACAGCTCCCGTCACTGGATCCATTATCCACCAGAATCACTTCAAAATCATCCACTGTCTGGCATTCAAGTCCTGCAAGCACACCGTCCAGATAAGCCATCCCGTTAAAGTTCGGAATAATTACTGATACTTCCTGCATTATTTCCTCCCCGTTTTCTCTTTCTTCTGTCCATCTTCTGCTGTTTCCATTCCCGGAATCGGTTTCAGAGAGTAATTCCACTTGGCGAGAGAAAGGTTTTTATTATAGTATGGATCTCCATTCTTAAGAATATCAATCCAATGACAGCGCATATATTCTATCTCTGTCTGAAAACGGCGTACTTTTTCCACACTGTCCTCAGCACCCCGGGTTTTCGATTCCATATGATAAAGCTTCGCATACGGATCATATACGATCAGATGCTTACTCTTTCTTACTTTCAGGCACAGATCAACATCATTAAATGCCACTGCCAGTTCTTCGGTAAATCCGCCTGCCTCCTCAAAAACTTCCTTCTTCATCATCAGACACGCTGCCGTAACTGCGCTCATATCCTGCAAAAGGGATGCTTTATGGAGATAGCCGGTACGGTCTGCAGGCATATCAACAAACATATGTCCTGCAATCCCGCCCATTCCGATCACACAGCCTGCATGCTGGATCGTATTATCCGGATATATAAGCTTCGCGCCAACTCCGCCAACTTCCGGACGCTGACACACACCAAGCATTTCTTCCATCCAGTCCGGATTAATAGATTTTACATCATTATTCAGAAACAACAGGTATTCTCCCCTTGCATGGGAAGCACCAAAATTATTAATCGCAGAATAATTGAATTCCTTTCCCCACCGCAGAAGGCGGATCCTTGGATCAGATGAGAGTTCTTTGTAATATTTGAAGATTTCTTCAGTAGTGCTGTTATTCTCAATGATAATAATCTCAAAATTCCGGTAGGAAGTATTCTTCTCCAGCATTTCCAGACAGGTCTGAAGAGTTTCCTTCTCATCTTTGTTTGGAATGATCACAGAAACTAACGGCTGTCCCTGCACCGGATATTTCACGCGATAAAATCCCAGATCCTGTGTATGGCTTACTACACCCTTTGTACCGGTTCTCAGAAGATTCGCCTCTATCGCTCTCTTACCGGCTTCAAAAGCATACATCTTACTGGCAGGGTTATCTGCAGTGGATGCCTTGTGTGTTCTCCAGTGATAAAGGATTTCCGGAACATGCACCACTTCTCTGGCATTCTCTGTGCAGCGAAAAATGAAATCATAGTCCTGAGCGCCATCAAATTCCCTTCGGAATCCGCCAGTTTTCTCCACAATACTGCTGCGTACAACAAAGAAATGACAGATATAATTATTGGAACGGAGCAGATCAAGGTTGAAATCCGGTTTCAGATGAGGCTGAAAATGTTCGTCCAGTTCTGTCGTAACTTTATCTTCATCCGTATATAATACATCCGCCAGCGGATGCTCCTGCAATGCTTTTACAACCTCATACAGTGCATTCGGAGCCAGAAGATCATCATGATCAAGGAGACCTGTAAATTCTCCCTTCGCCATAGCAAGAGCCCTGTTAGTATTCTCAGCAATCCCAAGGTTCTCTTTTAAATTATGAAATCTCACACGCGGATCCCGGGCTGAATAGTCTGCCAGCACCCGCTGCATCTCCTCATTGTCAGGGCTTGCATTTGCAATGCATAATTCCCATTCTCCATAAGTCTGGGCAATCAGTGATTCAATCATCTGCCTGAGAAATTCCACAGGTGTCTGATATGCAGGTACTGCAATACTGATCAGTGGTGACCAGGCAAATTTCTGTTTCTTCTGTGCTTCCAGTGTTTCTTTATCCGGAATATATGCCGCATACCATGGACCATACGGTATTTCTTCCGGCTCAAAACGTTCATGAAGCCTGATCCAGAATTCTTTCGGACCATAGTGCTTCAGATAACGAAATCCTTTCTGGATCGTATAGGGAGAAAGTTTCTTCAGCATTCTCGTCCACTGAATCTTTCCTCCTGCTGATTGTTTCTTACTCATATGATAACCTCGGTTTTTATTATGATTTTTTATTTTAACATTGTATGATATTTTTTGCAAGAAAGGCTGAAAATGTGTTATACTGTTTCCACATATAATAATTTAAAGACAGAAAGTTACAGATTTTTATAAACAGGAGTATTATCATACCATGAAGAAAAAAAGAATTGCCGCAGCACTGCTGGCTCTGGGACTTGGTACAGTTACTGTATTTTCACAGATTCCCGCATTCGCTGCTGAAGAAACCTCTGACAACACAGCCGCCGCTGCACAGCAGGTACAGACTGCCGATCCTTCAGTTGTCGCTACCAACGGGATTGAGGGATGGCCACAGGCATCTGACATCTCTTCCACGGCTGCAATCGTAATGGAAACCTCAACCAATACGGTTCTCTATTCCAAGAATGCAGATCAGGCACTTTATCCGGCCAGCGCAGTAAAGGTTATGACCTGTCTGCTGGCACTTGAAAACAGTAATCCGGATGATCAGGTAACCATGACTGCAACCGGTGTATCCGGTGTCACTGACGGAGGGGCCAATATTTCCGCTCAGTTAGATGAAGTATTTACCATGGAACAGTGCCTGTATGCGATCATGGTTGCTTCTGCCAATGATATCGCACTGCAGGTAGCAGAACATATCAGCGGTTCTGTAGATGCCTTCGTGCAGGCAATGAATACCCGCGCGCAGGAGCTTGGCTGCACAGATACTGTCTTTACCAACCCTACCGGACTTCCGGATGAGAATCAGCACACAACTGCACGTGACATGGCACTGATCATGGAAACCGCCATGGAAAATGACACTTTCCGCACAATTGCAGCTACTACTTCCTATACCATCCCGGCAACAAATGTTTCCGGAGGTGACCGTGTGCTTACCAACAATTTTACAATGATCAATAACACAAGCGATGGTTATTATGATGCCTGCATCGGCGGAAAAGAAGGATACACGGAAGCTTCCGGCAGTACTCTGGTCTGTGAAGCATCCAAAAATAATATGAAGCTTGTATGTGTGGTTTTGCACGGTGCCTCCGGTGCCACAGATAATGAGGCCATCACACTTCTCAACTACGGATTTGATAATTTTTCTCCTCTGACGATTGCAGACAATGATTTTAACCGTCTTTCAGGTGGAACTGTGATCGTGCCAAACGGTACCGGTGAGGACGGTCTTACAACAGAGGACACATCTTCTGACGGTCAGATTATGCGTCAGTATTACTTCAGCAAAACCCCTGTGGGAACTGCAGTCCTTGAAGATACACAGCAGGAAACCGACGATGCTGCCATTACCGGTCAGAAAAATATGGAAGCAGCCAAAGCCTTTTCGGCTTCTCATACAGATGTTCCCTATTATATCATCGGTGCGATCGGAGCAGCGTTCCTGCTTTTCTTCCTGTTCCTGATGATCAGAGTGATCAAATCCTGATGTAGCGGATTTGCCAGACATCTCACAAATATTATAATTACAAAATGGCTGTCGCATTTTATATGGATTTTTCCCTGTGCGACAGCCACTTTATTTATAAATTTCTTTTCTTTTTTCTGCTCTGATAAAAGCATATGGAAATATAGATAAACCAGCAGACCACACCTGCAGCCATTCCTGCCTTCAGTCCCGGAACCTGATAAGTCAGTTCCAGCTGGTGTTCACCTTTATCAACCTGAAATGCAAGAAATCCCAGATCTCCTTTCTGGGTCTGCACTTTCTCTCCGTCAACAGTCACCGTCCAGCCTTTTTCCCACGGAATCATGCACATTACATAACCATCTGCCTGCGCCGATACACTTCCGGTCAAATATGAATCTTTCTCTGCCGCATCTAATGTGACTGCAGATTTTTTCTGTTCTTCCAAAACCTCTGTCAGTTCAGAAAAATCCGAAATATCTACCCCATCCTCTGTTACCAGATAATTTTCCAGAATACGCTCTCTGTTCTTCTTTCTTTTTTTTCCGGTACATAATTTTCTAAGACTTTCTTCAGAAACAGTATTCTCATAAAACCTTGCAACATCTGCCTCTTTTACATTTTTATATAAAAAAAGCTGACCAAACTGTCGAAGATATTTATATTTCGTATCATCAAGGTCCGGTTTCTCCGAAATAAGATACCTCACACCCATAAAAGAAGCAAAAAATGTATCCTGTGCAATGGGCCAGAACGTATATCGGTTCCTGTCCATGTACAGGAACTCCGGATAACAGGTATTCACAAATTCTTTTACACTTCCATTCATAACTGAATTATATGTACTGACTCCTCTGTAACCCTGGATCTGTGAATCCATGGAAACAGTTCCTGACGAGAAATCTTTCTCCACTCTGTAAAATTCATGATCTGTTTCCTTTAAATAATTCAATGCATCCTGAATATCCTGATTATACAGACTTCTGTAATAGGTCTGGGGTCTGTTCAGTACTGCCCTTGCCTGGGTTTCCGAATCCTCCGATGCTTCAAGACGTGCAGTTTCTTCTGCCAGTGCCGCAACCTGTTCCTGTGGGGTATCTGTTTTTCTCAGACAGATACGATCCGTATACGTTATCCCACCTTCTGATATTACGTTAACAAATACCATTACTGTCAGCAATCCTGTAACCAGTTTTCTTCCCTTTTTCCCGGAACTGACGCTCAGATACAGCACACATACGATCATAACAGTACCTGTTGCTGCAAGAATCATGGCATTTTCTCTGTATTCCCCAAAAACACTGTCCGAATACCCGCAAAAATATGCCCTCAACATCAGTGCTTCTGTGATCATCAAGGCCAAAATACTGATTCTGCCTCCCTGCCTGAGATAATCCCACATCCAGGCAAATGCTATCAGAAAAAATGCTATGAATATATATGTATAACGATTCGTAGGCGTTTCTGTGAATGCATTAAACACACGTCCGCCAAGAGGCAATAATAATGTAAACAGCATTAATACCGCTGCGCAGTAAACACATCCTCTGACTTTTCTATCCTTTTCTTTTTTTCGGAATACAATAAGAAACTGAACCAGAAATATCACGGAAAGTGTCGAACAGAATAATATGGGATCTTCGTAGTAATTCTTATATCCCTCATACTTTGCCTTTCCCAGTTCCTGCAGGTTTTGCAGATTGGTAGAAAACGGGCGGATCAAAAGCGAATTATAATAATTGACATTCTTATATGGCAGGAGATAATTTTTCAATATTTCCAGTATACTGCCTGATGCAGAAGAAACCCTGGAAGAATTCATAATGCCCTCTGCCATAGGCAGAAATATTCCCAGACTCATACCAATTCCCAGAACGATTTGTACGCATCCGATAAAAAACTTCCGGCATGCTGCACCCGGCTTTTCTTCTGTCATAATGGATCTGAACAGCAGATAAAATCCAATTCCGATCAGGCTCATATAAGACAGATATACGCTGTAGATTCCACTCAGAAATACAGCCACACAGAAAAAAGTTTTCCCCTTTTTTCCGCGTATATATTTCTCCGCAAACAGAAGCATAAGCGGAAAATACACAGTGACCATTCCAAATTGATAATGCTGTCCCCATACCAGCAGATAACCATTCATTCCATAAGCAAAGGCCGCTATAAATTTCGCCTGTTTACTGTAAGAAAATTCCGAGAGAAACATATAAAACACAATTCCGGCTGCCAGAATCTTCATAATCTGTAAAATCACCAGATAATACAGCATGTGTGCAGGTCCAAGTATAACCCCGATCATCAGAAGGAGGATCAGGGACGGATCCATCTGAAACCATGAAAAAAGATTAATTCCGATTCCATTGGTAAAATCCCACAGTGCAAAGTTCCCCGCCCGCAAATGGTTCACAACACTTGCATAATACGCAGTATACTGCTGCCATGTATCGCCGCCCACATCATTATATACCATAACAAGATCACCAGACAGATACTCCCGGAACAGAAACAGGCAGCTTACAGACAAAGCTGCCATAAGCAGCAGCTTTGTTTTAGATTCCTCTGACATATTTTTTCTCATAAATCTGCCCCTATATCCGTTTCAGAGAAAAATCCTGACTCTTTAATGTAAGATTCGGATTATAATACGGATCACCATTTCTCAGAATATCCGGCCATCTTTTTTCAAAAACAGAAATCTCTCTGTTGAAACGTGCCACCTTTTCCGGAGTATCCTCCAGTCCTCTTGATTTGGATTCATAATGATAAAGTTCAGCGTAAGGATTATATACGATCAGGTATCCGGCCTGCCGCAGTTTCATACAAAAATCAATGTCATTAAAGGCAACCTGAAGTTCTTCGGAAAGACCTCCCACCTTTTCAAATGCAGACCTTTTTACCATCATGCAGGCAGCCGTAACAGCACTGTAGTCCTGTGCACAGATAATTCTGTGACAGTATCCTGTTGTTCCTCTTGGCTGAAGTACAAAGCAGTGTCCTGCAATTCCTCCAAATCCGATGACAACTCCGGCATGCTGGATCGTATCATCTTCATAGTATAATCTGGCACCTACTGCGCCTACATCACTGCGCATACAGTAGCCTAATAATTCTTCCAGGCAGTTCGGATTAATGATCTCTGTATCATTGTTCAGAAGAAGAAAATATTCTCCCTTTGCAAAGGAGGCACCATAATTATTGATAGCAGAATAATTGAATACCCCGTCCCAGTAAACTACATGGACTTTTTTATTCTCCGCTTCCAGTTTCTTATAATATTCAAACGTCTCAGGATCTGTGCTGTTATTCTCCACGATCACATATTCGTAATTTCTGTATGTGGATTTCTGCTCTATGGAATCCATACAGCGTTTCAGATCATCAATGTGATCTTTATTCGGAATAATAATGGAAATCAATGGATCATGATCACGGATGAACTCTGTTCTGTAAAGTCCCGGAAATTCTCCGTCAGATACTTTTGCATGAACTCCCACCCTGTTATAATGCTCCTGAACTGCCCTTCTTCCTGCATCAAAAGCATAGGTTTTGCTTTCCGGATTCTCAGCAGTAGAATTCTCATGACACCGCCAGTGATACAGGATCTTCGGTACGTGGTAAATTTCCTCATCCTTTACAGCTTCCACACATCGGAAAATGAAATCATAGTCCTGCGCCCCGTCAAATTCTTTGCGCAGCATTCCCACCTTTTCGATCACGCTGCGTGATACCACAAATAAATGGCAGATATAATTCACTGTGCACAACAGATCCGGATTATAGTCTGGTTTGAAATGTGGCTGAAAAAATTTATGTCCGTCCATGGACATTTTATCTTCATCAGAATATACCACCAATGTTCCCGGATGATCATTCAACGCCTTTACACATTCAAATAATGCATGAGGGGTCAGTTCATCATCATGATCCGCAAAAGCAATAAAATCTCCGGATGCAGCTTCTATGGCACTGTTCGTATTCTCCGAAATCTGAAGTGTCCTGTCATGTGTGATCACTTTAATCCTTGCATCCTTCGCACAAAGTTCTTTCAGAATTCCGGTAAGAGGTGAATCTGTGCCACTTCCATCGGAAAGACACAGCTCCCAGTTTGGATAGGTCTGCTGCTGCACAGACTCTGTCAGTCTTCTCAGATACTTTTCCGGAGTTTTGTAAAGCGGAACAACGATAGAAATCTTCGGACTGTATGACAGTTTTGTTCTTCTCTGTTTCTCAAGCTCTGCTTTTCCCGGAAGATGACGGACAATCCATTTCTGATATGGAATTTCTCTTGTAGAAGCTGTCTTTATTTTGGAGACAATCTTCCCTGCAAGTGCAGTGCCTCCCTGGGTTTTCCAGTAATGAAGTCCTTTTTTTGCATATCTGTCCACTTTCTTTGCCAGAACTTCCATTCTTCTTAAGGGAACAACCTTCACTGTTTTTCTGTTTCCTGCCTTAAAAACCACATACAGACATTTACCGTGAACATTGGTTACTTCTGTGAAAAATCCTGTTTTCTCCGGATTTTCCAGTTCTTCATAAAGCTGATTCACATCCACACGGTCTGTTCTCTGAATATCTGCATCCAGAGGTTTCTTATTCTCATCAAAAATCTGGATCGCAACCGGCTTACTGTCAATCACCCATCCTCTTAAACGCACCATTCCCTGCTGTACTTTTTCTTCTTCAAAGTAAACCTGCGGCCTGTCTCTTTTCTTTCTCAGTTCGCCGGCTGATATGGAAAACCATACTTTTTTCCTGTCCGGCATATCTGCGTAGATCACCAGCTTCTTGGATTCTTCCAGACTGTCCGGTATCTCCAGCGTAGCTGTGATCTGCTCTCCACGCATAAGATCCGGATCCTTAAAACGCTCCAGGGCACTGACCATCTCTACTTTCTTCACCGTCGTCTTCAGCTTATGACCGTCCAGATATGCTTCCATCTTCGCATCTTTTGGCCAGCTTCCCTGCACGATATACTGATTTCTGTCCAGCAGATGAAATCTTTCTCTTGTTACTTCAAATATTTCTTCAGGCATGTGATTCCCCATTTCTTTCTTCTTTTCTCAGGGAACAATTCCCCTCTTTTAATGACAGGTTAGGACTGTAATAAGGATCTCCCTTCAGCAGTTCTCTTTCCCATTTCCGTCGGAAACATTTCATTTCCTTCGAGAAACGCAGTTGCTTCTCAGGTGTATCTTCAAGACCTCTGGACTTGGATTCATAATGATATAACTCCGCATAAGGAGTGAATACAATCTTCTGTCCCATATGTCTTACCTGCATACACAGATCAATATCATTAAATGCCACTCTCAGTTCTTCATCAAACCCGCCTGCTGCCTTAAACACAGAAGTTTTCACCAGCATACATGCAGCAGTAACGGCACTGATCTCCTGAACACAGACCATGCGGCCCATATATCCGATGTCTTCCCTTCCGGCCTTACACATAATATGTCCTGCAATACCTCCAAGCCCAAGAACCACACCGGCATGCTGAATGGTATCATCCGGATAATAAAGCTTTGCACCCGTAATTCCCACGCCATCCTGCTGGCAGATCTGAAGCATCTCTTCCATCCAGGAAGGAGTGATGATCTCCACATCATTATTCAGGAACAAAAGATACTCCCCTCTTGCTTCTCTTACTGCAAAATTATTGATGGATGAATAATTGAATTCTTTCTTCCATACAAGAATCCTCACATTCTCATACCTTTGTTTCAGTTGCTCATAATAGGCAAAAGTTTTCTTATCTTCACTGTTATTCTCTACGATCAGAATCTCATAATTTTTCCAGGTGGATTTCTCTTCTACAGAGGCAATACAGAGTTCCAGATCATCAATATGATCCTTATTCGGGATAATAATGGAAATCAGCGGTTTTCCTTCTATTTCCACATGACTTCTGTACCATCCCGGGCGTTCTGTCAGCTCTACATCTGCCCGGATTCCCGCACGTTCATAGTGTGCTTCTATCGCTCGTTTTCCTGCTTCAAAAGCATATCGTTTACTTTCCGGATTGGCCGCTGTAGAATTCATATGACTTCTCCAGTGATAAAGGACTCTTGGAATATGAACAATCCTTTCCGCCTTCTCGCAGCAGCGAAAGATCAGGTCAAAATCCTGTGCTCCATCATATTCCCGGCGAAATGTTCCTGCCTGATCCAAAATCGTTCTTTTTACCACAAAAATATGACAGATATAATTATTCTCTCTGAGTCTGAACAGGTTAAAATCCGGTTTAAAGTTTGGCTCAAAGTAATGCTTTCCATCCATGCTGATCTTATCTTCATCCGTATAGATCGCATCTGCTTTTTTCTCAGTGATCGCCTTTACAATATGAAAAAGTGCATCCGGTGCAAGAACATCATCATGATCGCAGAGCATGATATACTCTCCCATTGCAAGCTTAACGGCTGCATTTGTATTTTCGGAAATACCTTTGTTTTCTTTCAGCTTCTTATAAGAAATGCGGATTTCCTGTTTGTATTTTTTTCTCAAGAATTCGCTGACTTCATCTCCCTCGCTGCCGTCTGCCAGACATAACTGCCAGTTGCCATAGGTCTGTGCGAGCACTGAATCCACCATTTCCTTCAGATATTCTAAGGGAGTGTTATACAGTGGGATTACAATACTGATCAGAGGTGTAGTTGAAAAAACTGCTGCCCTCTGCCTTTTCAGTTCTTTTCTTCCTGCTACATGGTTTCTCAGCCACGCTTCATAATCCTGAGACGAATTATCCTGCTGATAAGTTCCCACATAACGAACAAAATCTCCCAGACCTTTTTCTCTGATATATGCAAAGTTCTTTTCTCTGTTCTCCCAGGATAAAAGCTTCATTCTCTGGTGAAATACTGATTTTTCTGCCTTCAGTTTCTTTATGTCCACCACATGACATTTTTCTGTCTCCGCACCTTTAAAATAAACAAAAAATTCATTTCTGCGCTCATCAGAAAGATCTATTGAAAGCGAAAAACCTATCTCATTATTTTCTTCACGTCTGATTTTTCTCTCTTCCAGCACATCAGGACGGCGCATACGTCTGATCTTACAATTGATCACTGTATGAGACTTATCTTCTACAATAATCTCATCTGACCCCAGCTGATCCAATACCCATCCCTCGATCAGCAGTGTGGTCTTTCCCAGTATTTCTTCTCTGTCAATATGATATTCCAGCAGACTGTCTGTGCAGAATTTCTCCAGTTCTTCTGTATTTGTTTCCCACAATACTGCACTTTCCTGTTCTGCTGTCACTGTCAGTTCCAGCCTTTTATATCTGCCGGTCAGTTCCCGGATTTCCGGGATTTTTACTGCAAACCCGATATTTGAAGCTTCCCTGAGTTCATCCAGACTGTGAGATACATCTGCTCTGTCAAAACGTTCCGGCGCAGATATTGTAATCTCCTCCCCGTCTCCTTTCAGAGAAAATTCACACTCTGCACCCTCAGTCTGCGCAGCCCAACCTTTCAGGATCAGAGTATGTGCAGTCTGATCATTATATATCTTTTCATCCACACTCCAAAGTATTTTTGCCATAATTATATCCTTTTACGTTACTGCTTTGCCTGTATGTTATACCTTCTTTACATTTCTGTACATCTTCCACAGTTTACTGTTCTCCACTGTCCGGAGTACATTCTCCTGTTTCTGAAGTTCTGCCTCACGTATTCTGAAATTCTGCTCCCGTTTCTGATATATATTCCAAAATTTCTCAGAGGTCTCTTTCTCATCCTCGAATTCCAGTTCTATTTCAATAGTTCCGACATTCTCAGGAATCCTCTGAATCTGAATCTGCGGATCAGCGGCGCCAAAGTAATACAGATTTTCACCTAACGAAACTCCATTTGTACAAAACTGTGCAGAAGTTCCATCTTCCCAATGTATTCTGCAGACACGTATCCCTGTTCTTAATTCTCCAGGATCAAGGCGCAGACTCTGTATCCGCCCGGGAAGTTCCATTTTCACTATACATCTGCGGTCTTTAATCGGGAATTTCACTGAGTTTTCCTCGCTGAATCCACTGCCTGTATCCAGAAAAATCTGCAGTTTCTGTGCAGCTTCTTTTTTCTTCTCCTCATAGAATATTACAGCATCGGCTTTACCGGGTGAAATTCTTCTGTAAAGACTGAGCATGGATGCATGGCTGCCCAGCATATATTGCTGAAAGTTTCTCTCCATCTCAGCAAATACCTTACAATCTTCCTCTGTAAGCCCTGCTTTCTCATAAAAATTTCTCTGTCTGAGTACTTCCCGTTTCCCATCACTCTCCAGATAATAATGAATCATCCGATATACAATAAACTGTGACGGTACAGGAAAAGAAAATGTCCACTCATAATCAATCACAGATGCCCTTCCCTGTTCCAGGATAATATTCGCCGGTACAAGATCAATATTTGATATAGCAGCACATTTCAGTCCGGGCTTAAGTCTTACATTCCCGAATACTCTTACAAAATCTTCTGTTTTGTAAAATTCCTCTCTTTCATGGATTTTCTTTACCATGTCTGTATAAGTAAACAGAAGTTCCTCTGCCTGATCTGTTTTTCCTTCTTTAAGTAACGTGTCAAGCTTTTCTTCCAGTGTGATCCCGTTAAGAAATTCAAACTCAGCATAATTCTTTCCGCCTTTACACTTATTTACGGAAATACCGGACTCTTTATATAATTCACTGAGATTCAGGGAGATCTTTTCCAGCCTGCTGATATGTTCAGATGCTTCCTCTGTTTCCGGATATTTTCTCACTGTTTTTTCTCCGGACTCTGTACCGGATATCTCTGTCCGGATATCAAAATGCCTGTCTCTTTCATTGGAAAATTTGGCATATAATGTCTTTATTTCAGGCTGCTCCCTGCCGATCAGAAGCAGGAAAGAGTTGGCAAACTGCGGATACAGATCATTGTCCAGAAGTGTATCATATACAGAAGATTCCTGAAAAAGCTGCAGACGGAATCTGTCAAAATTGTATTCTGTACGGTTCAGCTCACCTTTTGCCGGAAGATATCCGTCAGAATAGACTGTCATCGGAAATTTGTAATCCGGAAACGGATAATACCAGGATGCTTTTAAATCTCCTGCACTCTTCAGGATTTTTCCAAATTCCTTCTTTGTGAAAGTCTTTACCCCGCTGGTACGCGGGTATCCTTCTATTCCCTCAAAAAGAGTTCCGAAATGATCCTCTGTACAGCCGGCCCAGTATTTCAGTCCCAGCCGGTTTTCAATGGCAAGAATAATCTTCCCATCCGGTTTCAGATGTCTGGAAATAATCTTCAGAAAATCCACATAAGGATCTTCACTCTGAATATATGCCTCCCCGTACTCAAACACACCAATCAGAGTAATATAATCGTATTTTTCTGTCAGATTCTGTTCAATCTCCTGGAAATTTCCCACAAGGATTTTCAGATTATCCTGATCTTTGTGTCTGTACGCATTGATCCTGCTTCGTTTCATAGACAGATCAATACTGGTGACTTCTTTTGCTTTTCTGCAGAGTACTCCGGTAACAGCACCGCATCCTGCACCTACCTCCAGAACCTTTTCTTCGCCTGTAAAAGGAAGCCAGCCTAAAATATTCTCTCTGATATGTGAAAAGTGATACAGGATTGGCCAGCTCTCCTTCTCTCTGATCACATTGTTAAACTCCTGCGGTGTATAATCTCTGGCAATGGCAAGCATCTCATCTTCGATCGCACCGTCACTGTATAGATCCTTTCCCGGATAATACGTGGTATCCAGATATACTTTTCCAATCATCTCTCCCATGGTTATCCCTCACACTGTACTTCTATTTTTGAATTCATATCATAAAATCCAACCGTATTCTTACTGGAAACCACAGTAATATTACATGCATCGTAAAGTCTGTGGAACACAGTAAAATCTCCGTCCTTATATCCTGTACATCCGAAGGACAGAAGATATTCACCGCCCTGCAGATTCATATCCTGTGTAAATGTCACAGTGCATATATCTCCTTTTCCTGACCTCTCGATCTGTACTTTCTCGAACATGGTATTGGTTCCGGTGATCTCTGTACCTTTTATATTCTTAAAGGTATATGCAAGAATAGGCTCCTGAATATCTTCATTAAATCTTGCTTTCAGCCTGATCTTAAAAGAAGTCCCCTTTTCAATAGTATTGGAAAGCATCCCCTTATCATCAAGCACTTCAAAATCTATGATCTCAGCCATACGGTTTCCATACTCCAGAAGATTGGGATTTGCCTGAAAGCTTCCATGATCTTTTTCTGTTTTCGGCGTGTTTTCTCCGCTGTCAGTTCCATTCTGTTTCACAGGGTTCTGTCCTACCAGAAGCTGCTTATACAGATCTACCATCTGCTTCGGTGAACCTTCATCCAGCTTTACACCCTTATTTAAAAGAATTACCCTGTCACAGTATTTGGATACGCTGCTCAGGTCATGGCTTACAAACAGGATTGTCTTTCCCTGTTTCTTAAACTCTTCAAATTTGTGGTAGCATTTTGCCTGGAAAAAGACATCACCTACAGATAATGCCTCATCTACCACCAGGATTTCCGGATCAATATTGATCGCAACAGCAAAAGCCAGACGCACGAACATACCGCTGGAATATGTCTTTACAGGCTGATGGATAAAATCTCCAATGTCTGCAAATTCCAGAATATCGTCCAGTCTGGCATCAATTTCTTCTTTTGAAAAGCCGATCATGGTACCGTTAAGATACACATTTTCAAGACCTGAATATTCCATATTAAAACCGGCACCAAGCTCCAGAAGTGCGGAAATCCTTCCGTCTACCTTTACTTCACCCTCTGTGGGAGTCAGCACACCGGTAATGATTTTAAGGATGGTAGATTTACCGGAACCATTGGTTCCGATAATTCCCACGCACTCCCCTTCATTAATATCAAATGTCACATCATGCAATGCATAGTGCTCTTTATAAAGTTTCTTTCTGGTAAGCCCCAGTGCTTCTTTCAGTCTGTCAGATGGCTTATCATACAATTTATACATTTTGGTGAGATCTTTCACCTGAATTACTTTCTTACTCTCCACGTTATCATTATTTCCTTTCTGCCATACCTGTTTCTCTGACACTTTCTTTATTACAGGATATCTGCCTTTTTACAGCACATCTGCAAAATGTATGCGCAGGCGTTTAAATACCCAGCTTCCAAACAGGAAACACAGAATTGTAAATACCCAGAAATAAACAGTCCATCCCGCATGTTCCCAGAACCAGTTTTTCATCAGAAATGTATCCCTGTATCCTGAAACAATATAATACATAGGATTCAGTTTCAGGATTTTCATGATCATGGGATGTCCCTGCAGAGGTGAATTCTCCACGATCCACATTATCGGAGTCAGCCAGACTCCCACCTGAAGCACAATATTGATGATCTGTGTCAGGTCTCTGAAAAAGATAACAATTGCACTTGTTGCATAGGAAAGTCCTAATACCAGAAGGAACACACATCCACTGTAATAAATGATCTGCAGATAATAGATGTCAGGAAATTTTCCATAGGCTGCATACAAAATAATGGTAAACAGCACAAAGAATGCATGTACAAACATGGCAGAAATAATCTTCACCACAGGAAGCACACTGATATTAAAAACTACTTTTTTTACCAGATAATTATATTCCAGCAGGGAATTCGTTCCCCCGATCAATGCGTCCTGAAAGAAGAACCACGGTACGATTCCTGCAACCAGGTAAAGAACAAAGGGAACTCCCAGATCTCCTGTGCCTGAACGAAAACCCACAGAGAATACAAACCAGTATACCAGAATTGTGATCACAGGCTGAATAAATGCCCACACGATTCCCAGATAGGAACCTGCATATCTGGTCTTAAAATCATTCTTCGCCAGCTTACCCACAAGACGTCTGTTTTTATAAATATCCATCGGTAATGAAAAAATCGTATTCAATCTCACGTTCTCCTATTTACGGTAATCCTTAAAGCTTCCCCATTTTGTATCTTTATCAGAAAAGCTTAATTCCATTCCTTCCGGAATCGGCCATTCAACCCCGATATCCGGGTCATTCCAGATCAGTCCGCCCTCATCATTCGGATGGTAGAAATCAGAACATTTATAGACAAATTCCGCATGGTCAGACAGAACAAGAAATCCGTGCGCAAATCCCTTGGGAATGAAAAACTGCTTTTTATTCTCCGCTGAAAGAACAACGCCAAACCATTTGCCATATGTCTCAGAACCTTCACGAAGGTCTACTGCCACATCAAATACCTCGCCGTTTACAACACGTACCAGCTTATCCTGAGGATAACTGATCTGGAAATGGAGTCCGCGGAGAACACCTTTATGAGAGCTTGACTGATTATCCTGTACAAACTCTACATCAATCCCGGCTTCTTTAAAATCATTATAGTTATAGGTTTCCATAAAGTAGCCTCTTGCATCTCCGAAAACTGTAGGTTCCACAACCTTTAAACCTTTGATTCCACCACATTCTGTAACTTTGATTTTTCCCATTTTCTTTTCCTCTTTTCTATTTATCTTCTTTCTTTTTTTACAAGTGCTATGACCAGAATGATCAGAAGCAGTACCATCCCGGCCATTATGATCAGCAAAATCTGTAACAGGCTATGTGATGTTTTTTTTTCTGTTACGGCATCTGTACTTTCTGTACTTTCATTTTCAGCCTCATCATTATCTGCCCTGTTATCAGTGTCAGGTTCTTCTGTCACGGCCGGTGTATCCGGTACCTGTGATACCAGAGGAACTGTTGCCGTTCCCACCATATAATCCCCCAGATAATAGGTTTTCTGTTCACTGTCATTGCCTGTCTGTGTATCTGCTGTCAGCGAATTTATATCTGTTCCATTTGGAACCAGAACACTTCCGCCCTCAACCTCAATCCTGCTGAAATTATCATATGCATAATCAAACATTGCTGCTGAATCAGCAACCGCATATCCCTGTTCCTGTGCCTTCATGGTAACAGCAATATAAGTTCCTGCTTTTCTCTTCACCACTGTGACAAGTGTACTTCCCGCAGCATTTGTAGATCCTGTTTTTCCTCCAATGCAGCCCTCATAATGATAGGGAGATTCCTCGGCAAACATAGGATGATGTGTATGAAGTCTTCTTGACTCACTGTTCATATTCGTCGGTTTTATCGTATAGGTCTGCTTCTTCATGATCTTTCGGAAAGTTTTATTTTTTATAGCTTCCCGCATGATAAGTGCCATATCCCTTGCAGTCGAATAATGATTATCGTCCGGAAGTCCGCTTGCATTGGTAAAATGCGTGTTCGTACATCCAATCTCTGCAGCCCTCTTATTCATCATATCAATAAAATTCTGCTCTGTACCTCCCACATATTCGGCAATCTGAGCAGCCACTTCATTGGCAGACTGGATAAACAGAGCGTAGAGACAATCCCTCATACTCATCACTTCTCCAAGCTGCATTCCGATATTTCCGGAATCCCAGGAAATATCTCTGATACCTGTTTCCGTAAATGTAACCTGATCATCCAGAGAAGAATTCTCTACGGCAACAAGGAGCGTCATGATTTTTGTGATACTTGCCGGATAACGCTGTTCATCACCACCCTTATTATATAAAAGGATTCCACTGTCTGCATCCATTAATACACCTGTATCAGAGGTAATCTCCGGACCTGTGGGCCATCCCGGGATCTGATTTGAAGAAATATCATATTTTGCATTCAGATCCACTGCTGCTGATACATCTGCTGCCGGAACTGCCAGCATACAGGCAGATAGTCCGATCAGCAGTAACCGTTTCCATTTTTTCATAATAATCTTTTAATCCTCTTTAAAACCTTCCAGTTTCCGACAGACAGATAATCGTTAAAATCCATCAAACTGATCAATGGTATCCGTCACATATTTTACATCTTCCATATCAAGATTATAAAACATGGGCAGACGAACCAGCCTTTCACTTTCTTTTGTTGTATAAACATCTTCTCCGGCGAATCTTCCGTATTTTACGCCTGCAGGTGCAGAATGCAACGGTACATAATGAAACACGGAGCAGATTCCCTTTTCTCTCAGATACCTGATCAGTCTTGTCCGGACCTCCATATCATGTACCTTAATATAATACATATGTGCATTATGAATACATTCCTCCGGCACAAATGGCTGCTCTATTTTTCCCTCTGCTGCCAGATGTGCCAGATTTCTGTGGTAATACTCATAAATTTCCATACGTTTATTATAAATCTTCTCCCTTTCCTCAAGCTGGGCAAAGAGATACGCTGCATTCAATTCACTTGGAAGATAGGAGGAACCATAATCCATCCAGCGGTATTTATCCACCTGTCCACGGAAGAACTTGCTTCTGTCTGTTCCCTTTTCCCTGAGGATTTCTGCTTTCTCCTGATATCTGTCATCATTGTAAAGCAGAGCTCCGCCCTCTCCCATGGTATAATTCTTAGTCTCATGGAAACTGTAACATCCAAAATCACCAATAGTTCCAAGTGCCTTTCCCTTGTAGAATGCATCCACACCCTGAGCAGCATCCTCCACTACCTTCAGTCCGTACTTTCGGGCAATCTTCATGATCGTGTCCATCTCACAGGCAACTCCTGCATAATGAACTGGTACGATCACCTTTGTTCTGTCAGTAATCGCCTGCTCGATCAGCTTCTCATCCATATTCATGGTATCCGGTCTGATATCCACAAATACAATCTTCGCCTGCCGTAAAACAAAAGCATCGGCAGTGGATACAAACGTATAGGAAGGCATGATTACTTCATCCCCGGGTTCTATCTCACAGAGATAGGCTGCCATTTCCAGTGCATGTGTGCAGGAGGTCGTCAGCATCACATGACCTGCGTGAAATCTCTCTTCCATCCATGCAGAGCATCTCTTTGTGTACTCTCCGTCTCCGCAGAGCATCCCTCTATGTACTGCATTCTTAATATATTCAAGTTCCCTACCTACATACGCAGGTCTGTTAAAATCAATCATCTGTTACCTCATCTGTTTTTCCTGTATTTTCCGGTCTTCCGGTTCCATCAGATATCTCAGAAGGTTCTGTTTCTGCAACCTTCTTTACATTGCGTGTCTCACGCACAACATACTGTGGCGTTTTATTAATATTAAGGATCAGCTTTCCTATGTATTCTCCAATGATCCCCAACATCAGGAAACAGATTCCAAACAATACAAGAAACGCACACATCAGAGAAGACCATCCGATCGCGATCGACGGATCCAGAAGCTTCCTTATAAAAACTACAATCGCCCCCACAAAACCGGCCGCTGAAAATACTGTTCCGAAAAAGGTTGCCAGACGCAATGGAATGACCGTAAAATTCAGGCAGGACATAAACAGCTTCAGCCCTCTGCGGAAATTGTAATTGGACTCTCCTACCTCTCTGGCAAAATGTTCGATTTCTATATTTGCGATATTATGTGTGGTGCGGAAAAAAAGTACCTGAAGAAAAATATTATACCCATCATATCTGACCACTTCATCCCTGACATACTTCCTGCAGCACCAGAAGCTGCTCATCTGGATATCCTTCGGTCTGTCCAGAAGATGCCAGAGCAGAAATCTGCTGACAGCTCCTGTGATATTCTTTATCACAGAAAATTTTCTCTGCTTAAATACCCCAAAAACAATGTCATATCCCTCTTCAATCTTTGCCAGAAACTGAGGAATCTGGGACGGATGGTTCTGCATATCATCATCCATTCCCACGATCAGATCACCTTCCGCCTGAGACATTGCTGCCATGATCGCATTATGCTGTCCAAAATTCTTTGCCAGATTAATGCCTTTCACATTGGGATAACGATCAGCCAGACAACAGATAGAGTTCCATGTACCGTCTCTGGAATAATCATTTACAAGAACAAACTCACATTCATATCTGTCCAGTTTATCAAATTCCTGTATAGCCAGTTCCACAACTTCTCCGATAGTGTGTTCTGAATTGTAACATGGTATAACAATAGATACCAACATTTCCTTTGTCTCTCCTTAATATCTGTTTATCACTTTCATATTACCGCCATATGATATGACGAAATTTTAACTTATAATATCTACAGGGAAAAAATCAGAATCCCCAGCATGATCAGTCCGATCCCTGCAAACTTTCTCTTTCCTATCTTCTCTCCTAGGAATAAATATCCCATAACCGTCACAAAAATATACCCTGCCGATTCCAGGATTGGCTGCATGGACAGGGGTATATTCTTCAGTGACAACATAGTCAGAATCACCGAACCAAAAAACATCCCGTATGCAAAAATAACCAGGGGATTGATATATTCCCGAATATGGTCTTTATAAGTTTTATTTGCCGCTTTTTTCAAAAGGATCTGAGAAACAGAAGATATAAATACCGAAAATAAAAGCAGACACACTGCACCTACGGATTTACTCATGCATCTCTCCTCCCTCATTCTCTGATTTCCGGCTGATTACCAGATAAATCCCCAAAAATATTACTGCGGCCCCTGCCAGCATATTCCATGTTATCTTTTCCCCAAAGATCAGTCTTCCCCAGATAATGCCCCAGATCAGAGTAACCGGTTTGTTTGCATATGCGACCGTCAGCGGCATCCTTTTCAATACCTGCTGCCAGATAATGGCATAGCCAAACATAATCACAAAAACCAGACCAAACCAGAATACAAACTGTATAGAAAAAATATTATCTGTATAACCGGATGCAAGCTTCGAACACACCCCGCTTAAAGAACTGAACAGAAGACTTATATGTAACAGTAAAAACAGGCTCTTTTTTTCATTTATATAATCACTCATGCTATTTTCTCACAATCAAGCTATAAATTCAATGCTAATTTTAGACAAAACCTCAACCAGACGATTCTCACATCCCTGCAGGTTTTTCCCTGTCAGAATCACCTGTCCGAGCCTGTCTCTTCCGTTTTCATAATGGCGGATTTCATCACCCGGGCTCACATTAAAAGAAAGATCGGTCAGATCCGGCTGCGGATTGTTTTCATTATGTATCTGTTTCAGGATTCCATCTTTATCAGAAGTAAGGATATGAGACAAAACTGCCGGTCTCAGGCTTTCTCCCGCAAACAGATTCTTTACATCCATATCCATGGCAAGCCTGACGATTGCTTCATAATAGTTTATTCCATAATAAAGCCCTGCGATTTCCGGCAGACAGTTTCCTCCTGCCCTTCCCGTAATTTCAATCACATAAATCTTTCCGTCCTTCTCCATCAGATCGCAGTTTACAGGACAATTATCCATTCCAAGAGCATTCAGGGCCAGAATTACCTGCCTGCGCACTTCTCCTCCGAGAGTTTTCTGCTTTCTGTATGGAACCGAATGTCCGATCGGTGTGGGCACAAACCCCGGATAATTTTCAATATTATTCGGAAGGCAATACAGAAGTTCCCCATCGCAGATCATTGCCTCACATCCCAACATCTCGCCTTCAATAAATTCTTCCAGCAGACAATAATCTTTTCCGGTTGCTGTCATTGTATCTGCATAATGAGAGTAAACTTCTTCTTTTGTATTGCATCGAAAAATCCCTCTGCTTCCCATAAGATCTACTGCTTTAAGGATTACCGGGAATTTCAGGGTTCCGACTGCTGTTTCCAGCTCTTCTCTGTTTCGTATACAGATATGCCGTGCACAATTTACGCCATTCCTTACAAACGCTTCTTTCATAAGATATTTATCTGAGCATAACTTTCCTGCTTCCGCTGAAAGCCCCTTAAGTCCCATATGTTCACAGACATATCCCACAGAGCGGATTCCCGCATCCAGACAACAGGTAGCAATTCCATTGATCTTATGTTTCTGCGCTGCCTCCAGAACAGCTTCCGGATCTGAGATATCTGTATAAGAACACTCATCTGCCAGTTGAAATCCCGGCCAGTCTCCCGGCGTACTGACAGCCACAGTTCCAATCCCCAGATCAGCGGCAGCCTTATACAGGGGAAGCTGAGAATAACTTGCCCCAAGAATCATCAGTTTCTTCATTTCTATTTATCATCCTCCAGAAAATCAAAGAATAGCGGAAGACCTCCTGTATGGAGAAATAAAATATTTTTCCCTGTAATCTTCTGCTTTTTCAGATATTCCATCATACCATAAAAAGCCTTTCCTGTATATGTCATATCAAGAGGAATTCCTTCACGGTCATAGACCTTCCGGATAATCTGCGCTACTGCTTCGGAATAAGAAGCATACCCGCCTTCCATATATTCATCTGTAAAATATATTTTCTGTTCCCAGTTCTCCGGCAGCATCTGTGAATAAAGTTCTGCATACTTTCGAACATTTCCGGCAATCACTTCTTTTCCGCGTTTCTCATTTCGGGATACGGAGATTCCTACGATTTTACAGTTATCTTCATATTTCAGGCTTCCTGCCAATAGACCAGACTGAGTAGCGTTGGTACTGGATGCAAGGAAAATATAATCGAAGAATGTATGATTTTCTTTCTCCCAGTTGTACAGTTCATCATATGTTTTCTCATAGGACCGCATAGGAATATGCTCATTTCCCTCACCCCTTGTATTTCCGTAAATATAATAGGGACGGTATCCTTTTTCCGTAAGTTCATCCATGGCCGTCTGCACAGCCTCTGCTATCGTCTGTTTGCCGCAACGGATTTCTCTAACTCCCATCCTGCGGATAATACGGCTGTTATTCGTCTCACGGTTATCCTTAATATCTTCTGTATTGTGGATCATATAACACGGAACAGACAACTGATGGCAGAGAGTTGCCAGTATCCTGCAGAGATTGGAATGATAATTCCCATAAATGATCATACTGTCACAGTGCTTCTCTTTCATATCCTCCACAAATTCCCGGGCAAACCGAACCTTATTCCCCCCGAAAGAAAACGGAAGCAGATCATCTCGTTTCATATAGAAATGATTTTCTTTGTCATAACTGCCCAGTTTCTGAACTGGTGTTTCAAATATCTGGATTGGATTCACTTCCGGTCCCGGATGCAGAAGTTTCTCCATTTCTTCCATAGAATCTGTCTGAAGAATATAAAATCCCGGTCTGCTTCCACTATCCACAATAGATGCTCCCTCCACAGCACTTTCCTGCACAATTTTTCTGACAGTCTGTGGATAATTCTCCTTTATCCGGTTCAGATTGTGGATTTCTTTCATATTCATCAGAAAACGTATGGCAGAAACATGCTGTTTCACATTCTTCTTTATCTGAGGCGGATTTCCGGCAGCTACATCTATTACCATGCCCACAAAATCCTGTCCGGAAGATAATGGCACAAGATCTGAGCCTATACAGTCACCGCCCATTCTTGAACCAATCTCAATAATTCTTACATTTCCATCTCTGTCAATACGCAGCTCACTGTGCCCTGCGCCATTCTCCACTTTCAGGGCATCCAGTGCTGCAAAAACTGTTTTCCTGATTTTCTCTTTTATCTCCGGTTTCAATGGTGCAGGTTCCAGATGTCCGACTTCTATGTAATGAGGATTTCCTGTAGTATATTTCTTTGTGACAGCCAGAAGAGTGTGTCTGCCCTGATAACTGATCGTCTCTACACTGTATTCCGAACCTTTTATATATTCCTCTATGATTGCTTTCTTTTCAAAAGACTGTTCTATTGCCCTGGAAACTGCAGCCTGCAATTCCTCCTCACATTCTACTCTGGTAATCCCACGGCTTCCTGAACGGTCTGTAGGTTTCACAATGACCGGATATCCCGGAACCTGTATTACGTCATTCTCCCCCACAACGCCAAAAAACGGAGTCCAGATCCCTGCCTTTAAAAATGCACTGCGCATCTGAAATTTGTTAGTGGAATTTTCAATACATTCTCTGCTGTTTCCCGGAAGTCCCAGTTTTTCTGCCAGATACTGTACTGTAATATTTGCCAGATCTGATCCTATGGTAGTGACTGCCTGCGGTCTGATCTGCTGACATATCTTCAGGATTTTTTCTTTTTCCGTAATGCTTATTTCATAAAAATAATCTGCATCTTTGGCTCCTGTCGCACCTTCTCTCCAGGCAAACACATGAGTTTCATATCCCATTTCATGAGCTTTCTGAATTAACGGCCTCTGAAAATCATTTGCACCTATGATCACAATTTTCTTCATATCCACTCTCCTCACATTTATGATTGCTATAGTTATTGTTTCTGTATTTCCATTTAAAAAAGACTCCGCAATTATAAGAGTCTTTTTTGTCAGGTTACTTCTATTTCTTTTTATACTGTTTCATGCAGACACCTGCGGAATTGAAGACAGATACTACTTTCCTGGAACTGGTCAGCGTAATGTTCTCGGCACGTGTTCCTGAAACTGCAGAACTGCCTTTAAAGAAATAGTATTTCTTACCTTCCAGTGTCAGCCATCCTTTATATGCTTTTCCATTTTTCTGAAAATAATAAGTATGAACTTTTCCATTCTCATTTACCTGCGTCATTCCGCTCTCATACCTGACACCATCACTTCCGAAATAGTAAATATCTCCATTTGCTCTGGTCACCCGGCGGTTTTCATACATATAACAGTATTTTTTGTTAAACCAGTAATACTTCCCGTCTACTTTTTTCATACCTTTGAGAGCATAACCGTCTGTGCCAAAATAATAGGTTTTGCCATTTATAGTTTCCCATTTATCTGATACACGATCACCATCTTCATCAATGAAATAGTATTTCTCATCTTCTTCATACAGACCACTCTCTATTTTATCCTGCCCGTTTGAAACAACTGGTTTTTTTGATGGAACATAATCAGACGCCTGTTCTTTTCTCGGTGTGACTTTTTTTGTATAATCTACATATCCAAAATTAACATCAACATCATTACCTGCCGGTATTCCGGCTACAAGTCCGCTGGTACTGTTCAGTCCGCTTTCAGTATTTCCATCTGTACATTGCCAGATAGTATAATTATATCTGTCTTTGTCCGGTGCCTGGATTGTATCTCCATATCTTGCGATCCATACATCAATTCCCGATAAAAGAGACCAGTCTATATAATTATCATACCAGTTTGTATTACAGTATACCATTGGATAGTATCCCGCCTTGCGGACCTCATTGCAGAAGGCAAGTGCCATCTGAGAAACTTTTTTTGGTGAAAGATTACTTGCTTTGGCATATTCCAGATCAAATACAACCGGATAGGAGACTTTATATCCCTGCATTTTCTCAATTGCATACTGTGCCTCCTTTAATGCCGTTTCAGCAGATAAAGCCGTACTGTATACATAGGTTCCTACAGGTACTCCTGCCTGTTCCGCTTTTATCATATTAGACTCATAAATATAATCATAATGATTCAGGCCATAAGAAATACGGACAAATGCAAAATCAATGTCTGATTTCTTTACCTTTGTCCAGTCAATATTCCCCTGCCATTCAGAAACATCTATTCCTCTTGTGATAGCTCCCGGGATAACTTTGCCGCTTCCATTATAGCAGACTCCGTTTATCTTCTTCCATGCTTTAGCATTTACTTTGCTTCTTCCCTTATCTGCAGCCACGCCTCCTGCTGCCGGTACCATTTCCTCTTCAGCTACTGTATCACGCCTGTCATAGTGTGGATTTGCCATTACCGGAGATGCATATGATCCCACTGTAATCGTGGCCGCCATCAGACAGGTCATAAATTTTTTTGTGATTTTTCTGTTCATCCTCTTCTCCTGTTCATACTTTTTTGCTGACACTTTTTCACTTTTTATGTAACTGTTCATTTTCTCCTCTGTCAGGAACTGCTGAATAGTTACTTTTTTATTACAATTTTATTAATACATTATACACGTCCCGTTACCTGTCTGCAAGTCGTGTCCTGTCTTAAATCAAATATTTTAAGAAACGCATCAGGAAAATATCCTGATGCGTTTCTTTACATCCCCATCACTGCTTATTGCTCTTCATAACTCCCGCAGGGGACTTACTTGATTCAGTTAAACCGCCGGGTCTGTCGGATCGTAATTTCCAGCTCCTCTTAATGGAGTCAGAGGTTTCTTTCCAAGAGGTCCCTTTAAGGCATCATCAGCCTTATAAGCACCGTCAAAAATGTAAATAACCGATCCGTTACAGTTATAATATACCCATTTTGCATCGCCAACGCAGGCTCTGATACATCCGTGTGATGCCGGATATCCCAGTTTATTGTATTCACCTGCCGGAAGGTTGAAAGAGTTCGCCTGACCACACGCTACAGAATGAACAAAGATTCCTCCCTGACCAGCTCTGTCTACATGAGTTCCATACTGTCCCCATGACGGTCCCATCAACGGCTGCCATCTTGAACTTCTGCTCAGCGTAAATCTTCCTGTAGGCGTCGGTGTGCCAGGTAATCCTACTGATACACGGATTGTCTTCACCGGAATTGTTCTGGCCGAATCGGCAAAAATCGTCATAACACCATTGGTTCTGTCTACCTGTACAGTATACGGTCCGGTATATCTGCTGGTCAGATCTGTGATACGGTTTCCATTTTTGTCAAAGTAATACAGCATACCATCGATCCACTTACTTGTATTAGTCACAAATCCTGTTCCATCCTGATTAATATACTTCACAGTATTTGCCGCATTACTTATAACAACCCAGCCTGTTCTGAATACTCCGTTTGAATCAATATAACCATTTACACCATTACGAGCCACAAACAAGTTGGTCTGAACTACGTAATCTTTCAGATAATAATACTTTTTATTAAATTTTTTCCATCCGTTTTTATACAGACTTCCTGTAGAAGATGCGATATACCATTTCTTTTTATAACGCACCATAGTGTTTTTGTATACTTTACCTTTATGTTCTGTAGCAGAAGAAACTTCAAACAGATAACCCTTACCATTAATTTCCACAAAACCACTTGCCAGTTTTCCTGACGGCATGAAATAGTATCCATTAGATGTCCATTTATCAGTATAATGATTTCCATTAGCATCAAAATAGAACCATCCGATAAACTTGCCCTTTGTATTTGTTATTGCATTCCATCCATGTTTCTCAACTACACGTCCGGCTACACTTCCAAAATAGTAATAATGGGTTCCTACTTTTACCCATCTCTTTTTCCATGTAGCTCTTTTGCCGCTTGATCCGAAGTAATATCTGTAATTACCAAATTTAACCATTGCGTTTTTATAAATGATACCATTACTGTCTGAACCATAGTAAGCACCGTTGGAAGCTTTCTTAAGCTTTGACTTGAGAACATAACCATTGCCATCAAGCAGATATGTAGGTGTATCTGTACCAAGTCTTGTAGCTATCACGCCAC
This sequence comes from Blautia wexlerae, assembly GCF_013300825.1. Lineage (GTDB taxonomy): Bacteria > Bacillota > Clostridia > Lachnospirales > Lachnospiraceae > Blautia_A > Blautia_A wexlerae_B. Next base: position 66,640 of record NZ_JAAIMY010000005.1, on the reverse strand, counting down.
GTTTATAATATTTACCCACATTTGCAGGATTACTTCCCTGATTATAATATAACCAGCGTTCTCCTTTTTCATCATCTGCACGGCGCCATCCCTCATGGAACATTCTTCCGGGGATTATACTGTCTTCTTCAAAATAATACAGATTTGATTCTCCGTTAACAGTAAGAGTGATATCACCGGTTCTCGGTTTACCATCTTTATCCAGGCAGTAGTACTCATCATCAATCTTAAAATAACCGGTATAAGTGTCTGCTGCTTTTGCTTCTTTCTCAAGCTGCTCTACTGTTTTCAGTTTACCGTCTTTGTCATAATACTGAAAGGCAGTTCCTGTCCATTTCCACTCATTCCTTACCTGCTGACCTACAGTAGATGTATAAGGTGTAACAGTCTCACCCTCGCAGCCACTATAAATGACAGCATCATCTGTTTCTGTAAAATACATAAGATCTGCTGAAGTTTCCGCAGCCTCATCAGCAAGAACTACCGTCCCATCATCTTTAAGCTGCACTTCAGCCTGTCCGGTTACAAGAAAACCGTTTTCATCAAACAGATAATATCCTGTATGGCTCTCTCCCTTATACACTGTATTGATCTTTATGATTCCATCCATTACTGTATAGAAATCATCCTTTCCGGATGCATCCGTATCCGGTAAAGTTGTATCTGCAGTATTTGCTGTATCTGCGGCATTTGCTGTGTCTGTAACAACATCTGCATCTGACGCACTGGTTGTATCTTCTGCCACATCTGTATCTGACGCATTCGCTGTGTCTAATATAACATCTGCATCTGTTATCTCTGTGTTTGCAGAAGCTGCATTCTCTGTTCCTTCTTCAGAAACATCTGCCTTATTTTCTGAGTCCGCATTACCTGCTTGCTGTTCGTTTGCAACAGGAGCTGTCTTTTGGTGTTTCTGAAGCTTAAACTCATTTCCCTCACGGATCCAGTCTTCTGCATTTACCACAAGTGCTCCTGACGCATCTGCTGTCACTGCCTCTGACGTTGCTGACGTTATCTGAGCAGATGCCGGTGTTTCAGTACCGTCTGCTGTTGCAGAGAAGACATCCTCTGTCTGATCCTGAGGTGCTGTCTGCTCCTCTCCGGAAGTGAAGATGTCTTCAGTCACTTCTGTTTCCTGCTGCTCAGTATCATTTACTTCTTCTGACTGCTGTACAATTACATTGTCATCTCCGTCAGGAGAAGTAAATACCGCTGCTCCGGCTTCACTGACAGTTGCCATTGTCATAATCAGACTCAATGTAACTGCAACTACTCTTCTTTTCACAATAATATCCTCCTCTTTTACTTTATATTGTTACTGTCCAACTGGTGCACCGACAAGATTGTTACAAGAATCAACTTATCGTCACACTGTACACTGTCCGCATAATAGTTATATATTTACTCTCATCACTGAAAACGCCTCTCGACAGATTCCTGCCTGTGCTCAACAATTATAAATAATCTGCTATTGTGCGAAAAATGTAGGAATGTCCAGCAGCTTTAGATTTTATAACAGTTTTTAAGATTTCTTTACTGCCTATTCTCCCAATCCACTGTCAATAGCTCCTGCCAGGTTATCCAGTGCCTTCTGTTCATCAGGACCCTCGCAGAAAATTTCTATCTCATCTCCACATTTTACACATGCTCCGAGCACACTCAGCACACTCTTGGCATTGGCCATTCCTCCTCCATATGCAAATGTGATCTGTGACTGATATTTCATTGCCTCATTACACAAAATCCCCGCAGGCCTCAAATGAAGGCCTGTGGGATTCTTAACTGTTACTTTTCTGTTAACCATTTCCATGTTCCTCTTATCACTTACTGCTGTCATCTGCAGCTGTTCCGGATGAGATTACAACTTCCGTAGTCACATCTTCTACTGTCTCATATCCATCAGGCAATACAATCTTAACAGGAACTTCATAATCCCCTTCCTTTTTACCATCCAGATCTATAGATGCCTTAATATCTCTCTCAGAATCCAAATCATCCATATCCTCAGTATCTGATTTAATACGGACTGCTATCTGCGCTGTTACAAATGTCACCTGCAGATCATCCGGTTTATTCCTTACCTCGATATTCTTGGTCGGAACATCAAACTCACGGCTTCCTTCCGGCAGAATACTTACTGTCACCCATACATCTTCACTGGAATCGCTGGTCAGTTTCACATTATCGGGAAGCAGATTTTTAATATTGATTTTTTTCTCAACATCCTTCGATTCACCGGAAATATCTATGCTGTCTGACGGTATCGTGATCACATTATCATTTGCAGCCAGACTCTCCAGACCTTCTATGCTACCTGCAACACTGATCGTATCAGGAACTGTCTTTACAATACCTGCCTGATACCCTTCTGCCGGTGTTCCGACATATCCGGCTGAAATCCCTACTCCCTGCCGGATCTTCCAGAGTTTCGCCGTTACTACAACCTTTGCATTATTCTCAATCCTCAGGGAATTCATTTCAGAATCAGAAAGGACTTCCTGATTTTTATCAATAATCGTAAGATTGGCATCCTGTGTAAAATCCTGGGTATTTCCATCCAGATCAATTGCAGCATTTACCTTATCTATTTTATTTATCAGAGTCTTGGGTCCTGTAATTCTTACTTTCTCAGGATTAGCTGTAAGGCTTCCCACCTCATAATCCTTGCCCGGCTTTGTATCCCCACGACTGACATTGACCACAAATTCCTGAGTTTCTTTCTCATCAAGGTTTACACTCAGATTCTGTGGAGTAACTTTAATGTCATTTGCAGATACACCGGGTGTGGAACAATTTACTGTAATCGGAACCATTACCGGATTTGTATCCAGGCTGACTACCTGCTGCAGATCAGCTGTTGCAGAGATATCCGTAATTTTAATTTTATCCCTGACCTTCTTCGTTGCAGTAATAGCAATTTTCACGTTATCCTGATTCTGCTCCGGCATACACATTTTTCCGATCGTATCTGACGATTCTACATATTCTTTATTTATCAGTTCTACATCATTGATAGTATAATAATTGGTTCCTATGGGATTATCAATATTCATGACAATCAGCCACACTACGACAGCAACAGCGACAGACATGATTTTAAGAGGTATGTTATCCGTTATTTTTCTCTTCTTCATGTTTCATTCTTCCTTTCAGTAAATGACGAAGTTTGCTGTTGTCTACTACTTGTTTGTTCTGTGCTTTCACAAGAATTTCTCTGAGGCCTGCACTGGTCAGCCCTCTGGTCAGCCTTCCATTCTGCGCTACGGAAACCTGTCCGGTCTCTTCAGACACGATGATCGTAACGGAATCTGTCTGTTCACTGATACCCACACCGGCTCTGTGCCGTGTTCCCAGTTGTTTGCTTAATTCCATGTTATCTGACAACGGAAGATAACATGTTGCGGCCACAATCCTGTTCTCTCTCACGATCACCGCACCATCATGAAGAGGAGTATTATGTTCAAATATATTAATCAAAAGCTGACTTGTAAGGATTGCATCCAGATTAATACCTGTTCTGATATAATCGGTAAGCAGTTCATTCTGTTCAATAACGATCAGAGCTCCCGTCTTAACCTCTCCCATATCAAAACAGGCCCTTACCAGCTCACTGATTGTCTTATCAGTAAATCTCTCCTTTACTTCCTTGCCCGCGTCAAATGGTATCAGTGCCGCCATAATTTTCTTCTTTCCCAACTGTTCCAGAACTTTTCGGAGTTCAGGCTGAAAAATGACGATCACGCCTACTATCAGTGTACTTGCAAGATTTGAAAAAATCCAGAGGATTGTATTCATCTTGAAAATATACGCAACAAGAATAAACAGGAGAACAACCAGAATACCCTTTAACAGGGTATACGCATGAGTATATTTGATCCATATCATAAACTGATACACAAAAAATGCGATCAACGCAATCTGTATAATATCTATGATACCAATTTTAGGAAATGCCATTCTTGTCAATATATCTATCAGATTTCCTGATATATCCGTCATACTGTTCTCCTTCCTTTATTATTTTATGAAATTGATCTGGAGCGTGTTTGAATAAACAGATCCTTTTTTACAGATTCTTTAATGATTCTTCCAGTTTCTTCTCGAAATCGACATCATTCATATCAGAATTTCTTTCTACAGGTGCTGCCTCTTCCGGTATCTGTACCTCATCTTCATCACCGTGGAAAATAGGATTTGCATAAGAAACAACTTTCTCCGGTGCAGGCCTATCAGCCGCTTCCGTATCTCCGTTGATCTTCTTAATACTTCTCTCCGAAGTGGCAACTGATGCCTTCGGTACTGCCTTAACATAATAATAATATTCATCATCCTCGTATTCCAGCCGTTCAGTACGACTGTAGTCTCCACCGAATACGAAAAATTCCAGCAATAACCCTATCACAACGGAAATCACAGTATAAATAATCTGTGCAATTACATTAATATTAAGTCCGAAATAAAATCCACCAGCCAGAATTACCAGCACATATACTACCCCACCTGCGACAATGGCAATTCTCCATGCATAATCAAAGGAACGGGTACGGATAAGATTTACAAGTAAAATAACTACAATAAAGGCAATCACTGTGATCCACATGCCCCAGTTCTGAACGATTCCATCTGCCAGAAGCTTCAGTTTATCAGCCATAATAACATCTGAATTCTCCAGCAATTTGTGCTGCACACGTATAAACCTGATAAAATAATAAAGAATAACGCCGCAGCCTGCCGGAAGTGCAGATGATGCACTGCACAGAAGTCCACTGCCAACAGGAAGAAGTGCCGGGACACTGAATCCAAATGAAAGCGGCGTAAATACCAGAACCAGATTATTTCCCGCACTGAATCTCAGAAATAAAATTGTCATAAACAGGATCAGCACAAGCATAAATCCCGCAACCTCAATCCCGACTGCATAACTATGTGCGATCATAAGCACAAATCCGACAAAAATCATTACGCCGGAAGGCAGTATAGAACAGATCAGAGCCAGAATAAGCACAATAAATATATTATTAAGCTGTGTCATATAGCCCATATTTGCATTGATCCACAGAAAATATACCAACGCCAGAACAAAACGCAAAAACGGCAGGATATAAATTTCATACTGACCATACAGGTTTTTTATTTTCTGTTTTAATTCGAGTAATGCTGTCATTTTTTATATCCTCCTGAAACTCCTCTTGCTGAAGATTTTTTCTCTTCACGGCTGTATATTTTATTTAACTGCGTAAGTTCCTCATAGTAATTCTTTACACTCTTCTTCGCTTTACGGTACTTAATTGTGTATTGGATATATGTCAGCACCGAAAAAAGTACCAGAACTATCACATAGCCCACAACCGCTTCTATTCCAATTGAAACAAGGTTCATCTTATGAATATTATCTATCAGATATTCGCCAAAATACACAGCTATACCAGCCAGAACCAGACAATAGCTGATCGTCACAAGAAAAAAGTTCTTGATCATCGCAAGTCCGATATAGTCACTTCTGTAATACCTGCTGACCGGAAGATATTTCTTTCCTTCCCCCTGTTCATACATGGCAAGTCTGTTCATGATCTTTATCTTTTCTTCATTTAACATAAACTACTCCTTACTGTATGCTTTTCCTTTCGTCATAAGTTGATATCCGTGGACTATTGTACAGATACATCCTGTTTCCGTCCTCAATATCATGATATAATCATACATATTAATTGTAACATATATCATTATTTATGGAAAGTATTTTTTCTCATGTCCTTCCTATACAGACTGTAAGAAAATAAACATTTTCCGCGCCTTTTTTCTTCAGACAGAAGGCCATGGCATCTATGGTGCTTCCTGTTGTATAAACATCATCGATCACCAGAATATCCTTACCTCTGACATCTTCTGACACTGCAAAAGCCTTCTCCAGATTCTTTCGCCTCTGTAAAGCATTTAATTTCTTCTGAGATTTTGTCTTTATAACCTTTCTCACCAGATTCGTATCAGTCATGATCCCTGTATAACAACTGAGCTTCTCTGCAAGATACGCAGCCTGGTTAAACCCTCTCATCCTCTCCTTTGATCTGTGTACAGGCACAGGCACGATCAGATCCGGGTTCCATTCCCGCAGTTCTTTCTGCGCATATCTGTACATTGCTCTGGCATAAAAGTCACCATATTCTCTGCATCCATAATACTTATATCTGGTAACAGATCTTCTCATGATTCCATCATAGACAAAAATACCTCTTCCCTGTTCGTACACATGTCTGTGCTTCTGACAGTCCCTGCAGTATTCTCCTGTTTCTATGGGCTTTCCACATTTGTAACATCTGGGATGACCAATTGGACGAAGTGCTTTCTCACATTCCGGACAGATCATCCTTCTCTGATCCTTCAGAATCTTCTGACAGACCGGACAGCATCTCGGATAAAAAATATCCGCAACTATATTCAGGAGCCGTTTCATTTTCATTTCCTTTCACTATTTTACTCTCTGTTTTGCTATCCTCTGTATTTCTGTTTTTCTCATATTATCGGAATAAATTTTTTTGTTATTATTCAGTCATAGATAACAGTCTGCAATATCATTCTTCACCATCTGTATTATTATCCCCTGTAGTCTCACTCAGTTCTCTGATCCGTTCATCCAGTGCACTGTATCTCTTCTGCTGTTTTTCATTGCGTATCATCTCTGCAAAGGTCTCCTCGTTTCCCACAACCGTCACACATTTTCTTGCTCTGGTAACTGCGGTATAAAGAAGGTTCCTGTTTAAAAGCATCTGTGGTCCGGAAAGCAATGGAAGTATGACTGCCGGATACTCAGATCCCTGAGACTTGTGGATTGTAATAGCATATGCAAGTTCCAGTTCCTCCAGCTGTTTGAACGAGTACATTGCAAAACGTCCATCCTCAAATTCCACTTCTGCTGTCTCAGCAAATTCATTGATTTCCCTGAGGATTCCGGTGTCTCCGTTAAATACTCCCACGCCTTTCTCAATGACAACCCCATATCGTCCCCGGATTTCCCATTCCATCTGATAATTATTTCTGATCTGCATGACCTTGTCCCCTGTGCGGAACAGCCGGTCTCCAACCGCCCTCTCGGATTTCCCGTCTTCCGGCGGATTCAGATATCTCTGCAGGATCTGATTCAGCCGCTCTACTCCCAGAAGCCCCTTTCTCATAGGCGTCAATACCTGTATCTCAAAGGGTTTCGCATCTACATAACGCGGCAGTTTCTCCTGGATCAGTGCAATCACTACTCTTATAATGATATCTGCATCATATCTCTTCAGAAAAAAGAAATCCCGGCTCTTATTATTGATCTGTACCTGTTCTCCTTTATTTATCTTATGGGCATTTACAACAATATCACTCTCTGATGCCTGTCTGAATATCTTAGTCAGTTCCACTACCGGGAAACATCCGCTTCGGATAATATCTCTCAGCACATTGCCAGGACCTACACTTGGAAGCTGATTCTCATCCCCCACAAGGATCAGTCTGGTTCCTGCTGTCACGGCAAGAAGAAGAGAATGCATCAGATGGATATCCACCATAGACATTTCATCGATGATAATTACATCTGCCTCCAGAGGATTCTGCGCATTTCTCTCAAATTTAGCTGAATGCCCGTCCCTCTCTTCCTCAGGCATTCCTTTCAGTTCCAGCAGACGGTGAATTGTCTGCGCCTCATATCCGGTAGTCTCTGTCATTCTCTTTGCAGCACGTCCGGTAGGTGCAGCCAGCCGAATCTCTGCACTTTCTCCCTCAAAAAAGCGGATGATCGCATTGATCGTTGTCGTTTTACCTGTACCGGGGCCTCCTGTAAGAATAAAGAGTCCATGATCCGCTGCTTCAGTGATTGCTCTCTTCTGCATTTCATCCAGAACAGTTCCTGTCTCTTTCTCGATCAGCTCAATTCTGTGCCTGACAAGCTCTTTATCCTCAGGACACACAATATTCAGTTCATTAAGCATCCTGGCAGTGTTCAGTTCCAGATAATAATACTGTGCCGGATAAACGATAGTTTCTCCGCTTTTTTCTTTCAGCACCAGCTTCCTGTCAATAACCATATCCATAAGGTGTTTCTCCATATAGGATTCATCCACTCCCAGAAGTCTGGCACATCTTGTAAATAACTGTTCCCTCGGAAGATAAGTATGTCCTTCTCCCGAAGCCTGCAGAAGAGTATACAGCATTCCGCTGCGGATTCTGTAATCTGAGTCTGCGTGAATACCGACTCTGGCAGCAATCTCATCAGCAATCTTAAATCCCACACCGGAAATATCTTCCGCAAGTCTATAAGGATTCTCCTGAAGGATCGTATAGACAGATTCCTTATATTTCTGATAAATCTTTGCGCCCAGGTTCAGGGAAATCCCATATTTCTGCAGAAAGATCATAGCCTTGCGCATATCCGCCTTCTCACTTACCTGTTCTGCAATCTCCCGGGCTTTTTTCTCGCTGATTCCTTTTACCTCAGCAAGCCGTTCAGGCTCTTCTTCTACGATCCGAAGAGTATCATCCCCGAATCTCCTCACGATCCTGGAAGCCAGTGCAGCACCAATTCCTTTAATAGCACCGGAACCCAGATAGCGTTCTATTCCATAAGTATCCTCCGGCATCTTCTCTGTAAAGGAACTGATCTGAAACTGTTTTCCATACACCGGATGATGAGTATATACTCCGGTTGCTTCAATAGACGCCCCCTGTGTGACCGCCGGGAAACTTCCCACGCAGGTTAACTCTTCTTCTTTTTTCGTACCTTTCAGTACCATAACTGTATATCCGTTATCTTCATTTCTGAAAATAACATGATCTATGTATCCTGTAACAGTTTCGCTCATGTGCTTTTCTTACACCTCCAGCTTCCTCTATAGCACTTTCAAAGAATAACGTGAATTTCAACTGAATAACACAAAAAGGCACTGCGCTATACAGTACCTCCTGCTTTATCCGTCAAAACGTGCCATTACCTCTGCATACTTACCGGTTCCCACTGCTACCACACTCATTGCATCCTGCACAGTCAGTGTGCTTACTCCTGTTCTCTGCTCAATCAGCGTATCTATCCCATGAAGAAGGGCACCTCCGCCTGTAAGTACGATTCCTCTGTCTACAATATCCGCAGCCAGTTCCGGCGGTGTCTTTTCCAGAACTCCATGGACAGTCTCCACAATCTGACTTGTAGCATCCTTTAATGCCATGCGAATCTCTTCAGAAGTAAGTGTTACTGTCTTCGGCAGACCGGTGATCACGTTTCTCCCCCTGACTTCCATTGTTCTTGGATTTGACTCCTCAATAGCTGTTCCGATCTGTATTTTAATCTTCTCTGCCATGTCTTCTCCGATAAAAAGTCCATGGTTCTTTCTCACATAATTCAGTATAGCCTGATTAAAGTTGTCCCCTGCAACCTTCACTGACGCAGAAACCACAACCCCTGCAAGGGAAATAACAGCAACATCCGAAGTTCCGGCTCCAATATCCACAACCAGATTTCCAAAGGGCTTGGTCACATCCACCCCGGCTCCGATTGCCGCAGCTATAGGCTCCTCTACCATATAGACATCTCTGGCACCTGCCTGATAGGTTGCTTCCTCCACTGCTTTTCTTTCAATCTCTGTAATTCCGCTTGGAACACAGATACTGATCCTGGGCTTGCGGAAAGCTCTTCTTCCTATTGCTCTGGATATAAAATATTTCAGCATCTTCTCTGTAACTGTATAATCAACGATCACACCCTGTCTGATAGGACGGATGACCTCCATATCTGAAGTAATGCGCCCCTCCATCAGGCGGGCTTCTTCACCAATCGCACGTATCTTCTCTGTATTTTTATCATAAACTACAATGGAAGGCTCATTTAATACAAGCCCCTTTCCCGTAGAATAAGCCAGACTGTTCCTGGTTCCCAGGTCAATTCCAATATCACTTGCCGGCATGGAAATCCCCTTTCTGTTTTTGCGTTCTCTTAATCCTCTTCAACTGATCATTATTTTTTACAGCCTTTACAGAGGACTTATCCGGTTTGTTTATAACAACTCCATAAAACAATGCAACCAAAACGGTCCAACAGGGCTTCACACCATGATAAGCCGGATCAGGATACATTATTTACGAGGACTGCTATAAATAATCTCTTCTATTATATACAACTTCCATTTAAAAAGAAAGTCCTGCAATATGATTTCAAAATTATTTCAGGTATTTCTTTACATATTTTCCGGTATAGGAAACCGGTGACTGTGCCACCTCCTCAGGAGTTCCCAGGGCAACTACGGTACCGCCTTTATCTCCGCCCTCCGGTCCGATATCAATGATATAATCTGCAGTCTTAATCACATCCAGATTATGCTCGATCACAACTACTGTATTACCGCCCTCTGATAATCGTTTCAGAATCTCCACCAGCTTATGCACATCCGCAAAATGCAGACCTGTGGTAGGCTCATCAAGAATGTAGATTGTCTTACCTGTGCTGCGTTTACTCAGCTCTGTGGCAAGCTTGATCCTCTGTGCCTCTCCTCCGGAAAGCTCTGTGGACGGCTGTCCCAGCCGGATATAGGAAAGTCCTACATCATAAAGAGTCTGTATCTTTCTTTTAATGGAAGGAACATTTTCAAAAAAGGTCAGTGCCTCTTCTACAGTCATGTTCAGTACATCGTAAATGCTCTTATCCTTATATTTCACTTCCAGAGTTTCTCTGTTATATCTTTTTCCTTTGCAGACTTCACATGGTACATATACGTCCGGAAGGAAATGCATCTCAATCTTGATAATACCGTCACCGCTGCATGCCTCACATCTTCCGCCCTTTACATTAAAGCTGAAACGTCCTTTCTTATATCCTTTTGCCTTGGCATCTGCTGTTGCTGCAAAAAGATCTCTGATCTGGTCAAATACCCCTGTATAGGTCGCAGGATTGGAACGCGGTGTACGGCCAATAGGTGACTGGTCAATATTGATAACCTTATCCAGTTGGTCTGTTCCCAGAATATCCTTATGTTTTCCCGGAATCACTCTTGCCCGGTTCAGGTCTCTTGCCAGACGTTTATAAAGAATCTCATTAATCAGAGAGCTCTTTCCGGAACCGGAAACTCCTGTGATACAGGTCATGATCCCAAGGGGAATTTTCACATCAATATTCTTGAGATTATTCTCTGCCGCTCCCTTGATAGTAAGAAAACCAGTTGGCTTCCGTCTCTCCGAAGGTACCGGAATCTTTAATTTCCCGCTCAGATAAGCTCCTGTAATGGAATCCTCATTCTTCATCAGATCCTCTGCTGTTCCCATGGCAACCAGTTGTCCGCCATGCTCCCCTGCACCGGGTCCGATATCTACAATACAGTCTGCAGCACGCATGGTATCTTCATCATGCTCTACAACGATCAGGCTGTTTCCAAGATCACGCAGCTTCATCAGTGAACTAAGCAGTCTGTCATTATCCCTCTGATGCAGTCCGATGCTTGGTTCATCCAGAATATAGGCAACTCCCACCAGTCCGGAACCGATCTGGGTAGCCAGACGGATTCTCTGCGCCTCGCCGCCGGAAAGAGTTCCTGTCGCACGTCCCAATGAAAGATAATCCAGTCCTACATCTGACAGGAAACTTACCCTTGCCCTGATTTCCTTCAGAATCTGCCGGCCAATAAGCTGCTGCTGCTCAGAAAGCTGCATATCTGCCAGAAATGCTTTCAGCCTCTCTATGGAAAGATTGGTGATCTCATAAATATTCTTATCCGCCACAGTCACAGCCAGTGATTCTTTCTTTAATCTCTGACCTTTACAGGTTTTGCACGGAGTAATGCGCATGAAGGATTCATACTCCTGCTTCATGGTATCAGAACCCGTCTCTTTGTAACGCTGCTCCACATTTCGGATCAGTCCGGGGAATGCCACATCATAAACACCCTCCCCACGCTGTCCTTTATAGTAAACCTTTACAGAATGTCCATTGGTTCCATTGATCAGAATGTCCTGTATCTTCTCCGGATACTCCTCAAAAGGTGTTGCCAGGCTGAAATCATATTCTCTGGCAAGGGCATCCAGGATTGCTCTGGAAAAGCTTCCCTCATTTGTGCAGGACTGCCATCCTGTAACCACAATGGCACCATCCAGGATACTCAGAGATTTATCCGGGATCATCAGGTCAATATCAAATTCCATTTTATACCCAAGTCCCAGACAATCCGGGCAGGCACCAAAAGGATTATTGAAAGAAAAGCTTCTCGGTTCAATCTCATCCACACTGATACCGCAGTCAGGGCAGGAAAAGCTCTGGCTGAAATTGTGGATATTTCCGTCCATAGTATCTACCATCAGAAGTCCCTCTGCCAGATCCAGAACTGTCTCAACGGAATCTGAGAGTCTCTTCTCAATCCCCGGCTTCACGATCAGACGGTCTACCACAATCTCTATGTTATGCTTGATATTCTTGTCCAGACTGATCTCCTCAGAAAGTTCATACAGGTTTCCGTCAATCTGCACACGTACATATCCGCTTCTCTTTGCCTGCTCCAGAAGCTTTGCATGAGTTCCCTTGCGGCCCCGCACAACAGGAGCCAGAAGCTGGATCTTCGTTCTCTCCGGAAAAGACATGATACTGTCCACCATCTGGTCAACTGTCTGCTTCTTAATCTCTCTTCCGCACTTCGGACAATGGGGAATTCCCACTCTGGCATACAGAAGTCGAAAATAATCATAGATTTCTGTCACTGTTCCTACTGTGGAACGTGGATTGCGGTTGGTAGATTTCTGATCAATGGAAATGGCAGGCGGCAGACCTTCAATACTCTCCACATCCGGCTTCTCCATCTGACCCAGGAACTGTCTTGCATAAGAAGAGAGAGATTCCATATAACGGCGCTGTCCCTCTGCATAGATGGTATCAAAAGCCAGCGAGGATTTACCGGAGCCGCTCAGTCCTGTAAATACCACAAACTTATCTCTGGGAATATCCACACTTAAATTCTTAAGATTATTAACATTAGCACCTCTGATTCTGATAAAGTGCTTCTTCGTTGTATCTGCTGCCATTGTGGGCCTCCTGTTTCTCATTTATAAATAATAACTGTTTCTTACCTTGACAGTTACACCTTTGTCGTATTTTATGATATTCATGGATTGTTGCACAGTTTCGCTGCTCCGCAATCCTCATGGCATCAGTATAGTACAGGAACATTTGTTCGTCAAGGCGTTTACGGCAAAAAATCCGCCATAACAGAATTGCTTACATGGATTCCTTCTCTGCTCAGAAAAATCCTTCCATTTTCTTCCAAAAGCAGTCCCATTGACTTATATTTTCTCAGAACATCCCCGTATATTGCATCTATTTCACTGCCAAACTGCCGCTCAAACTCAGCTTTTGAGATTCCTCTGGTCATGCGAAGTCCCAGGAACATGAACTCCGCCATCTCATCCTCTCTGGTGAGGGGCGGCTCCTTTTCTCTTATTTTTTCCGGAATTCTGCTGTTTTCCAGATATTTTTTCATATCCGGTGTATTGGCAAAACGTTCCTTTCCATAAAGGGAGGAAGCCCCCAGGCCAAACCCCAGATAATCCTGTCGGATCCAATAGCCCACGTTATGCCTGCATTCTCTGCCCTTCTTTGCGTAATTGGAAATCTCATACTGCTCAAAGCCATATTCTCTCAGAATCTGTACTGTTGCCTCATACATATTGTACTCCGTATCTTCATCCGGCAAACTCAGCGTCCGCGATGCAAAAGGTGTGCCCTCCTCAATAATCAGGCTGTATGCGGAAATATGTTCCGGTTCCAGTCCTGCAACAGTGCGAAGATTGTGGATCCATCCTTCATAAGTCTGATCCGGGATTGCACTCATCAGATCAATATTGATATTGTCGAACCCTGCATCTCTTGCACTTCTGTAGGTCTCCAGAAACTGCTCATAATTGTGGATCCTTCCAAGAATTTTCAATTCCCTGTCATCCGGTGACTGTAAGCCTATACTCAGGCGATTGATTCCATATGTTCTGTATGCCTGCAGTTTGTTTCTGTCTGCAGTCCCCGGGTTTACTTCTATGGTAATCTCAGCATGATCCGCAATCTGAAATTTTCGTCTTATATGATTTAAAATATCTCCTATGAATCTCTCATCCAAAACAGAAGGAGTGCCCCCTCCAATAAATACAGAGGATACACTCCTTCCTTTTCCTTCTTCTGCTGCATTGATTTCTTCAAGCAGAGCTTCTACATAATCAGCCTGCTTCTTTGGACCTGACGGACCGGAAAGGAAATCACAGTAATCACATTTTTTTATGCAAAATGGAATGTGGATATAGATTTCCATGGGAGAATCTGTGATATTCCTTCTCTCCATTGTAATCTGCTCCTGTTATGACCTGTTTTCTATTCCTCAGTATCTGATGTACTGCTGTCTTGCTCATTGTTATCTGCTGAGTCGACACTGTTATCTGTACTGCCGGCATCACTTTGGCTGTCTGAACTTTCCGCAGATGAGATACCTGCTGCATTCTGCTCTGTCAGATACGTATTTACCATTGTCAGATTACCATTGGTGGTAACTGCTGCGGAATCTACCTGATCCGGTGCCGGAGTGGGACTTGTCTCTTCCGGTGCAACACTGATCTGGATCACTTTGGAGGACGTTTCATCTACCTCCTTGGTTTTCCCACATCCGGAGACAGAAATTCCAAGCAATAACATACATAGTATAACTGTTTTTCGCTTAATCATTTTCTTCAATATCTTAACCTTTTGTTGAGATGAGCACTATTCACAGGTAACTGTTCAGTACCTTCACAGTTATGTGGACAACAGACTGCCGAATAGTTACATTCATACTTTATTTATCATCCAGTTTCAATACACTCATAAATGCTTTCTGCGGAATCTCCACATTGCCTACCTGACGCATACGTTTCTTACCTTCCTTCTGTTTCTCCAGAAGTTTCTTCTTACGGGAAATATCACCGCCGTAACATTTGGCAAGTACATCCTTACGCATGGCTCTGACTGTCTCTCTGGCAATAATCTTGCTTCCGATAGCTGCCTGGATCGGAATTTCAAAAAGCTGACGTGGAATCTCGTCTTTTAATTTCTCGCACATCTTACGGCCTCTCTCATAGGCTGTATCTGCATGCACGATAAAGGAAAGAGCATCCACCTCTTCTTTGTTTACCAGAATATCCAGTTTCACAAGCTCACTGCGCTCATATCCGCAGAGCTCGTAATCCAGAGAAGCATAGCCTCTTGAGCGGGATTTGAGGGCATCAAAGAAATCATAGATAATCTCATTTAACGGCAGCTTATATTTCAGAAGCGCACGTGTTTCTTCCATATAATCCATTCCCAGATACTGCCCTCTTCGTTCCTGGCAAAGATCCATAATTGCACCGATAAATTCGGTTGTTACCATGATCTCGGCATTTACCATTGGTTCTTCCATATATTCAATCTCTGACGGGTCCGGCAGATTGCTTGGATTTGTCAGATTGATAACTTCGCCGTTAGTTTTGTGTACTTTGTAAATAACACCGGGAGCTGTGGTCACAAGATCAAGGTTGTATTCTCTTTCCAGTCGCTCCTGAATAATCTCAAGATGGAGCAATCCCAGAAAACCGCATCGGAAACCAAAGCCAAGGGCTACGGATGTCTCTGGTTCATAGAACAGAGAGGCATCATTGAGCTGAAGCTTCTCAAGAGCATCTCTCAGATCACCGTATTTGGCACCGTCTGCCGGGTATAATCCGCAATATACCATAGGGTTTACTTTCTTATAGCCCGGAAGTGCTTCTGCACATGGTCTTTCCTTGTCTGTAACTGTATCACCTACACGGGTGTCGCCAAGATTTTTGATGCTGGCTGTAATGTATCCTACCATACCTGCTGTCAGTTCCTCGCATGGAATGAACTGACCTGCACCGAAGTATCCGACTTCCACAACTTCTGTGGTAAAACCTGTTGCCATCATATGGATCTGGGTGCCTCTTTTCACACGGCCATCCATGACACGGCAGAATACAATAACGCCTTTGTATGCATCATAAACGGAGTCAAAGATCAGGGCTTTTAATGGTGCATCTACATCACCATGCGGTGCCGGGATCTTTGTTACAATCTGTTCCAGGACTTCTTCTACATTAAGTCCTGTTTTAGCAGAAATTCTTGGTGCGTCATGGGCTTCAAGGCCGATGACATCTTCGATTTCATTTACCACACGATCCGGTTCTGCACTTGGCAGGTCGATTTTGTTGATAACCGGAAGGACATCCAGATCATGGTCAAGGGCGAGATATACATTTGCCAGCGTCTGGGCTTCGATTCCCTGAGCTGCATCTACTACCAGGATTGCACCGTCGCAGGCTGCAAGGCTTCGGGATACTTCGTAGTTGAAGTCTACATGGCCGGGGGTGTCGATCAGGTTGAAGATATATTCTTCGCCGTCTTTGGCTTTGTATACGATTCGTACTGCCTGAGATTTAATGGTGATTCCACGTTCTCTTTCGAGTTCCATGTTGTCCAGTACCTGTGACTGCATTTCACGTTCGGTCAGGGTACCTGTCATTTCGATGATTCGATCGGCAAGAGTGGATTTGCCGTGGTCTATGTGTGCAATAATACAGAAATTTCTGATTTTGCTCTGGTCTATCATTAAGGATTTCCCTCCTGAGTTCTTTCTTATATACTGTAATTGATGGGTTTGCTAATTCTGTATTATAGCATATGGAGCGAGGGTTTGTCATCTATTTATCTACAGGGACGCACAGAAATCAATCTGCATTATTTATGAGGATTGTTATAGCCTTGCAGTACCTTGTCTAAGATGTCGGCAAATGGTTCCATAGCATTTTTTACTTCCTGGACAGTGTTGGTCTGGGCTCCGGCTTCCAGAAGAAGGGAGCGGGGACGGAGGTGGAGGTTGTAGCGGTAACCTGCAAGGTAAATTCCCCGGTAAAATTGAGGATAGTATTGGGCTGCCTGGTATTCCAGCTGGAAGGAGAATGCCAGATTTTGCTGTATGTAAGGATTGGGCAGATAGTCCAGAGAACCTTTGGATGACGTGTAGCTCAATCCATTGTAAAAAAGAATCTGGGCTGTTGGCTTTCCGTTGATTTCCGTTACAAGATGGCGGTCTTCGGGGATGCCGTCCCGGTGCAGGTCTATGATTACCTGAATATCCGGGTTTTCCTGAAGATAAGGTTCCAGATAATCACGGGCATAATCATAAGCGGCGCTGCGATCCAGTTCACCGCCTGCCATGTCGAACTGCTCTTTGAGATGGACTACCTGATAACCATAGTTTTCTGTGAGAAGCTGTGTCAGATAATCTCCTACTCCTACAATCGTGTCGGATTCTTCCCCCTCTCTGGAATCTGCGAAGGTTTCCTGAGAATGGCTGTGATAGATCAGGATCTGAGGAGTATCGGTTTCTTTGGTGATTTTTAAGTCCTGTTTCAGAAAATCTTCGGCATTGATCTGTACGGCATCTGCTTCTGTGTTGGAATCTACGATATAGAATTGTCCCAGAAGATAATTATAATCTGCCAGTTTTTCGGGGGACAGGTCGATCATTGGATGAGGAACTGCAGCAGCAATGGTTTCTGTACTGTCCTGAATATTCCGGACATTCTGCGCTGCTGACTTTGGCGGCTTCTGTGATTTGTCCGGTTCAGGATTTTCCGGTGACGCAGTTGTTTTTTCCGGCTTAGGTGTCTTGTCTGATTCTGATATTTTCGCTGATTTTACTGTTTTTGAGGGGATTGCTGTTTCTTCCGGTACCGGTGTAGATTCTGGTGTCTGTAATTCTTCAGATTCACCTTTTTCTGCCAGCAATTGTTCGGACCGTGCACGCTCCCCCAGATATTTTCCGTTTTCTCCTGCTATTTTTTTATAAGTTTCAATATCTTCATAGGAACTCATATGAGCTCTTTTTTCCAGAAAGCGGTACAGGGGCAGATGCCTGTACACATTTTCTCCTGTAAAAAATGTCCCTGGCAATACTGCCAGAGTGGCAAAAAAGCACATGCTAAGCAGAATGCAGAACGCTTTCTGAACGTTTGTCACATGGATCACCTCTTGACTTATCCTATGTCCATGTTTTCTCATTTATAACCGGTTCACACTGACGGAACAATTTTCCGGTCAGCCGCCTATTTCCTCAAACGCCATATTCAGTCCTTCTGAGATTGTGAAGCTCAGATATTTTACTGTCTCGTCCACATCTTTAGGAGTTACAAACATGGTGTGAAGATGAGGAGATATCATTTCTTCCAGAAATTCTTTCTGTTCTGCCTCTTCCAACGTTTCCAGAAGGTGTGCCATAGAATCATGAACAATAGTTGCCGCATCTACTACAGTGGGTATTCCGATCCCGATCACTTTTACCTGCAGATTTTCTTCTGTAAGTCCCACCCTGTGATTGCCCACACCGGAACCCGGGTTAATTCCTGTATCTGTGATCTGGATCGTACGGTTCAGGCGTCTGGTGCTTCTTGCTGCCAGTGCATCAATGGCGACCACTATGTCCGGCTTTGTCTCTGCCACGATTCCCTGTATGATCTCAGATGTCTCCATGCCTGTCTGCGCCATTACTCCCGGGATAATTCCGCTGATACGGTGCATTCTTTCTTTCCCAAGACTCTGCAGGCCATACTCTCTTATCATATGCCTTGTTATATGAAGATTCTCTACCACATGGGGTCCCAGGGAATCGGCTGTGATTGCTGAATTTCCCAGGCCTACTACCAGAATGGACTGCTCACGTTCCAGATTGATCATATTCTGTAAATGACGGGCAATTTCCAGGGAAATTTCTCTGTGATAATCCTCATCATGTACAGAAAGCCCCGGAGCTTCTATTGTAATATAGCTTCCCTGAGGCCGTCCCATTGTCCGGGCACCGTTTTCTGTGGTGATCTTTACCACAGTGGTACGGATATCTTTCTCTTCATTATAATCTTCGTGGATTTCCACCCCCCGGACTTCTACTTTTTTTTCTGTAAACCGTTCGGTTGTCTCCAGTGCCAGGTCTGTTCTTATTCCGTAATTATCCAGCATCTCTTTTCCCTCCGTACTTCATTCAATATTTGTTACTGTTTACTCCGTTCTTATAACAACTTTTTATATCTATTTTTAGCTTTTTTTATGGAAATATGTATTGACAAGAAAAGCTATTTGAGATAATATATATAAGCATGTTCATAGGAGCGCCCGTGTCTGTTTCTATGACAGGAGTATAATAATATTTTACCGAATTAAATTGGAGGTGTACGAATTGGCTAACATTAAATCTGCTAAGAAAAGAATTTTAGTAAACAGAACTAAAGCAGCAAGAAACAAAGCAATCAAATCTGCAGTTAAAACTTCTATGAAGAAAGTTGAAGCAGCAGTAGCAAATAAAGATAAGGCAGCTGCAGAAGTAGCATTAAAGGATGCTGTTTCCACAATCAGCAAAGCTACATCCAAAGGTGTTTATCATAAAAACAACTGTGCAAGAAAAGTTGCCCGTTTAGCTAAAGCTGTTAACAGCATTAACTAATTATAGATTGAATTTTTAATTATAAGCTTATGATTAAAAAGGACAGCCATCACCGTCATGTGGCTGTCTTTTTTGTTATTATCTTTTGTAACTGCCAGAATATCCGGCAGTTACCGTTTTTCCTATTTTACTTTACTACTGTACTTAATGATCAGTAATTCTACGCTCAGCTTATCTTCCAGTCGTCCTGTTTTTACTGATTCTTCCGCATCCACAAAATCTTTTACTGCCTGTTCCAGTTCAGATATGGTGTAAGCTCTGGCACATGTTGTAATGTTTCTCACAACAAATCCGGGAACTCCCAGTTTCGAAGCTATTTCTGTCTGTGCAAGTCCTGCTGCTGCAAACTGTTTTGCCAACAGCAGCTGGCGATACTGCTTCGCAAGAAGAAACAGTATCCTCATCGGTGGCTCTTTCAATGTCAGCAGATCATAATAAAGTTCCAGTGCACGCTTCTGATTTTTCTCTGTTACTGCACGCACCATATCAAAAATTCTGTTGGTTGTCTGGGTGGTGCAGATTTCTTCAATATCCTCTGCAGTCACCACATCCCTGCCTTCTGTATAACTGATAAGCTTCTCCATCTCCATCCTGAGATTCCCCATATCAGTTCCTGTTTTGGTCAGCAGAAGTTCCATGTCTCTCTGGGTGATCTTTTTCCCGGCTTTCCCCAGGATCCCTGCTGCCCAGCGCATCAGAGTTTTTTCATCCTGTCTGATAAATTCCGCAATACTTCCGCAGGCTTTTACTGCTTTGTACATGCGGTTTCTCTTGTCTACTTCCGTTTCTGCAAAAACCAGATACAGATAGTCCGGCAGCTCTTTCATATAATCTGCCAGTTCCTCACACTTATTTTTGAAAAAACCTGTATCTTCCAGCAAAACAACTCTGCGCTCTGCGAAAAATGGCATGGTTTCACAGAGGTCGATCAACTGTTTTACATCAATCCCCTTGCCTTCATAGTGATTGAAGTTCATAGTATCCCCATCCGGATTCAGTGCCTTTACCAGATTCTGTTTATACTGTTGTTTCAGATATGCTTCCTCTCCATAGAGAAGATACACCTGTTTAAAATTTCCTGATTTAATGTCTGCCTGTATGTTTTTCAATTTTCTACTCCTGAGGCTGTTTTGTCTGTAACTGTTCAGCAATCTGTTGTTCTATTCACAGATACCAAGATATCAGACTGCAGAGCAGTTACTTTGTTACTGTTCTCAGTAACGTTACTTTTATTGTATCAATTCCATGACATAATAGCCAGCAGAAAATTTCAGATTATTATTCAGCCGCCCAGCTCCACCATTCTGTGAATGCATCTTCCGGCGCCTTCCATGATATTTTCCGGAAGGAGGATTTCTTCCCCGCCCTGTCCTTTCAGGCAGTTGTAGATGTCCATTAAGGTGGTAACCTTCATATTCATGCATGTAAGCTGTACTGCAACCGGGTAAAATTTCTTATCAGGACATTCAAACTGAAGATGCTCTACAATGCTGTTTTCTGTTCCGATGATAAATTCTTTATGTTCAGATTTCTTTGCAAATTCCATGATTCCTGTGGTGGAGCCTACATAATCAGCCTGCTCTACTACTTCCTGACGGCATTCCGGGTGTACCAGGAAAAGTGCATCCGGATGCGCTGCGCGGGCTTTTTCTACATCTTTTGCACTGACCACGATATGTCTCGGACATCCGCCTTTATAAAATGCAAAAGTTTTCTCCGGAAGCTTTTCCGCCACATAATGTCCCAGGTTCGGATCCGGAATAAATAAAATCTTATCCTGCTCCAGCTTTTTGCAGATTTCAACTGCTGATGAGGACGTAACGCATACGTCACATTCTGTTTTCAGTTCTGAAGTTGTATTAATATAGGCGACAACTGCATAATCCGGATACTGTGCTTTTAATTCACGCAGACCTTCCAGATCCAACTGCTCTGCCATAGGACATCCGGCTACAGGATTAGCCAGCCAGACTTTTTTCTTCGGGCTTAAAATCTTGCAGGTTTCTGCCATAAAACGAACGCCGCACATGATCACACCGCTGCAGTCTCTTTTGGATGCCTGTACACTCAGGCCATAGGAATCTCCTGTATAGTCTGCTACTTCCAGAATCTCCTGACCCTGATATGCGTGTGCAAGAATACAGATATCCTGTTCTTTTTTCATTCGCAGGATTTCCTGCTGAATTTCTGCTATTGTCATCTTCTGAATCCCTTCTTACTTATATATTATGATGTTTTTCCTTTTCCCATGGCTGAAGTGGTGCAAGGAAACCTGCTTTCTTTAACTGTTCTCCGATCAGATCCAGCCTTTCCTGGCTGGATGCTTCTATCAGATGATAATGATACCCGGAAGTAGCACTGCTTAATACGCTGGAATGGCTGCTATTGATCGCCCGGACAAATTCATTCACATCCTGTCTGGAACGAATATCCATCTCTGCAGTGACACGGCCATAAACCCTGTGGCTGATGCTGATATTTTTCACTCGCCCGCCACAGTCCACGATCAGATTCAGTTCCTCCGCTGCCTGTTCCTGCCCATGGCGTACTTTAAATTCTCTGGTGCATGCAATATCTTTATCCTGCTGCAACACATATCCTCTGGTCGTTGACAGGATTCCCGGTGTAGATGCACGTATCACAGCCATATCCTGCACGATCACCTGTCTGCTTACTCCGAACTGTGATGCCATCGCCCTGGCAGCCACAGGTTTTTCTTCCTGCTGAAGGAGCTTTAAAATTTCAGTTCTTCTCTGAGCAGTATTCATACTTTCCCATCCTTTCTCCACGATATAATCCTATAGCAAATTATCCGCTGCAAAACAGCTTCGCTGCCATGTTATTATATTGCATGAAGATTCTTCATGGAAATGTCAAGGATTGGAGCAGAATGTGTCAGTGCACCGCTGGAAACAAAATCCACACCTGTTTCCAGGATTTTGGCGATATTTTCCTTTGTGATATTTCCGGAGCATTCTGTCTGTGCCCGGCCTGCGATAAGCTCTACTGCTTCTTTCATCATTTCCGGTGTCATATTGTCAAGCATAATGATATCTGCTCCTGCTTCTACTGCTTCTTTTACCTGTTCCATAGTCTCTACTTCAATCTCGATCTTACGGACAAATGGTGCATATTCTTTTGCCATGGCCACTGCTTTCGCTACGCTTCCGGCTGCTCCGATATGATTATCCTTAAGCAGTACTCCGTCAGAAAGATTATATCTGTGGTTGCATCCGCCGCCTATGCGTACAGCATATTTTTCAAAAACACGACAGTTCGGAGTTGTCTTTCTGGTGTCCAGAAGTGTTACCTTACTTCCTTCCAGAAGCTTTGAAACCTGTTTTGTATAAGTAGCGATACCACTCATTCTCTGGAGATAATTCAGGGCAACTCTCTCTCCGGAAAGAAGCACCCGGATATCTCCTGTTACTGTTCCAAGAAGATCGCCCTTCTTTACTGCCTCACCGTCTTTAAAGTTGAAACTGATCTCTGTTTTCTCATCCAGAATCTGGAATACTCTCGCATATACATCCAGTCCGGCAATGATTCCGTCTTCCTTTGCGATCAGATCTACGGTTCCTTTTACTGCGCTTCGCATCACTGCATTCGTGGAAACATCCTCACTGGTAATGTCCTCCTGAAGCGCCATACGGATCAGCTTGTCTGCCTGCATTTTCATTGTAATACTATTCATGACTTTTTTTCATCCTTTCAATCTCTTTTAATACGGTTTCGTGGCAGGCATTAAGCAGTTCTTCTCTGCTTTCATACATATTCATATCAATTGCATCTGCCCGCACATATTCCGGTGTCTGTCCAAATATCATATCATCTGCAGCCTTTCTTGCAAAGACCAGAGATTCCAGAAGAGAATTACTTGCCAGACGGTTTCTTCCATGGACGCCATTACAGCTTGTCTCTCCACAGGCATAAAGTCCCTTCATGGAAGTTTTGCTTCCCAGATTTACCTTGATCCCACCCATAAAATAATGCTGTGCCGGAACAACCGGGATTGGCTCTTTTCTCGGATCAAAGCCTTCTTCCACGCACTGTTCATAAATATGAGGAAAATGTTCCAGAATTGTTTTCTCTCCCAGAGGGCGCATATCTTCCCATACAAACTCTGTTCCATCCTTTTCCATCTGGGCAAAAATCTTCTGGCTCAGCAGATCTCTCGGCTGTAATTCGTTTGTAAAACGCTGTCCGTTCTTATCATACAGGAGTGCACCTTCTCCTCTGACTGATTCTGAAACCAGGAAACGCCGTCCGGATTTCTTTGAATAGAGAGTTGTCGGATGAATCTGGATATAGTCCAGATTTTCCATTTCCACATGGTGCTTCATGGCAATTCCCACACCATCTCCTGCAATATGCGAAAAGTTGGTAGAGTTTTTAAAAAGCCCGCCGATTCCGCCGCAGGCAAGAACCACATACTGAGAATAAACAGGAAATGCCTGGTCATTCCGGTCCATTGCAATGATTCCGCAGACTGTATTGTCTTTGGAGATCAGGTCTACCATAGTCATATATTCACAAATTTCAATATTTTCTTTTATTTTTGCAGCAGTTAAGAGAGTCTGTGTGATTTCTTTTCCTGTAATATCTTCATGAAAAAGAATCCTTGGCTGGGAATGTGCTCCCTCTCTGGTAAATGCCAGATTTCCAAGACCATCCCTTGCAAAATCCACATGATAACGCAGAAGATCTCTGATAATATCATTGGAGCTGCGGATCATCAGATCTACTGCCCGTTTATTATTCTCATAATGTCCTGCCCGCATGGTATCTTCAAAATAATTTTCATAGTCATCTTCGCCGCGCAGCATACAGATTCCGCCCTGTGCCAGGAATGAATCTGACTGGTCTGCCTCCTGCTTGGTGATAAGCAGGATTTTCATTTTCTCCGGAAGGTTCAGTGCACAGTACAGTCCGGCTGCCCCTGTTCCCACAATAATGACATCATAATGTTCTTTCATCTTTCTTTCCTCACATCATGCCTGATTTTCGTTTGTCTGTGCAATTATACTCCCCGGATATACAGGTGTCAAGACACCTGTATATAATTATGACAACATTGTTTGCTTTGAGGTTACTGTTCAAACACCATTATCCCGAGACATACCGCGCGAATTTATGCGATTAGCATAAGTTCTGTGCATCGCGAAGCGTGTTGCTTTGAACGTAACCACTTTGAAAATCCTACTGCTTATTGCTTTTCACATCTCCACAGGGGTCTTACTTGATTCGGTTAAAGGCAGAAACAGATTTTCCATTGACTATTGTAACCGCCCCACAGTCTCTGGTGATCAGTACTCTGCTTCCACTCTTCTTCAGCCGTTCCAGCGTATCCGGCGACGGATGCCCGTATGTGTTTGTTGCAGAACAGGAAACAACAGCCAGTTCCGGTCTGACGATTTCCAGAAACTCTGCTCCTGTAGAATATCTGGAACCGTGATGAGCAGTTTTCAGGAAGTCCACATCTTCAAGACACCCATTCTGTATCAGCTCTTTTTCTGTCTCCATCCCGATATCTCCGGTAAAAAGCCCTTTGAAATCTTTACTTATCATTTCCAGAACCATCGCATCTTCATTTACTTCCTTCCCTGATGCTCCGGACTCCGGCCACAGAGCCTTCAGTCTGACAGTTCCATATCTGATCTCATCTCCTGCTTTCACAGTAAGCACCCGGACTCCCGCTGCCTCTGCCAACTTTGTCAGTTCCTGATAATTTTTATTTTCCTGAATATCGCTCCATTTGGGCAGGATCAGATTCTCTATACGCAGAGAAGTCAGATCTTTCCCAACAAATTCCAGAAGTTCCCGCACCCCGCTGATATGATCTTCATCTGTGTGGGAAACATAAATTCCGTCCAGTCTGGAAATCCCTCTGCTCTTCAGATATGGAAGCAGTTGGTATTTTCCCAGTTCATTCTTATTCGTACTGCCCCCGTCGATCAGGATATTCCATCTGTTTTCTATTTCTACCACAATTCCGTCTCCCTGTCCCACATCCAGACAGGCGATACGGAAATCTTCATGCGGTCTGTAACTGATCAGCAGAATTGCAAAACATACCATACCTGCATATACAGCCCGGATTTTCCACGCAAAGATCTCACCATTTTCACTTTTCTTCACGCCCGCTCTGTATATCCACACCGCCGCTGCCAGGAGCAGATAATATCCCACGATCTGCCACATCTCTGACTTTCCGCCAATCCATGTACAAAACGAAAGTCGCCCCAGCAGCACTGTCAGGAACTCATATCCTCTCAGAATAATCCTGCCCGGAACAACAGCCAGAAATGCTCCTCTGACAGTGACTAAGCCAAGCAACGCACCAACCGTTCCACTTCCCAGTACGATTCCCACAGTAGGAAGCACAAGCAGATTCAGAAAAATCCCCATCACCGACACTTCTCCGTAAAACCACAGCACTATGGGAAGTGTGGTAAGCTGCACGACTCCGGATGCCAGAAATGACACCAGAAGTTTATCTCTGATTTTCCCCTTATCCTTAAACTCACTTCGTTTTTTCCGGTTTAATACATCCATCCCCTCCTGCACTAACGGCCAGACACAGCCAATCCCAATCACCGATCCAAAAGACAGCAGAAAACCTCCATCAAGCAGATACGCCGGGTTTTCCATAAGGATCAGAATCGCCGCTGCCGCCATTCCTGTAGGCATATCATAAATCCGTCCTGCGATCTTTGCACCTACAGAAAGTAAAAACATACATACGGCCCGCATAGTTGAAACAGTCCCTCCTGTCATCATCCCATACTGAAGCATGAGCACCAGTGACAGCAAGCCGGCTGGCCAGATACCCAGACCGATTTTTTTCAGCAGATTATACAGTCCCATTCCAAGAAGACTGATATGAAGCCCCGAAATCGCCAGGATATGGATAATTCCTGCCATCTGATAACGCATTTTCAACTCCGGATCCAGATTTGTTTTATCTCCCAGCACGATTGCTTCAAACGCTCCAGCTTCCATTCCACAGGTTTTCTCCAGAATACCTGCAAATTTCTGCTGCATATCGATCAGGAACTGCCCATATACAGAATGACTCTGCGACTGCTTCTTTATCCTTCCTTTCTTCATTACATAGTAGATCCTCTGGCAGCCATAGTATGCTTTGCTGTCAAATTCTCCCGGATTCGTGGGACTTTGCACCTCTTCCAGTTTTCCGGACACCAGAACAAGACTTCCTGCCAGAAGTTTATCAACATCACTGTTACCGCTATGATTCTTTTTTTGTTTTAAATAAACCTTTATATTATCAATGGAAACTTTTTCAGAATTGTAAATAAGATAAGTATTTCTAAGATATACAGATTGAAAATCTTCATTCTCCCGGCACCTGACCACCTCCCCGCAGATGGTGGATTCCGGATGCTTTCTGATCCATGTCTGCACAGACTGTGGCAGCGGATTCCCCCTTATCAGGGAAAATCCCAGCCAGTCTGTCACACACAGAAAAACAACCAGAAGCATGCACAGGATACACACAGGGCGTCTCCTCACTTTTGTGCCTCCTCTTTGTTTATGAATATCACTCTTTTTATTTGACTACCAGCTTATCATTTTTTTCATAAAAACGATACAGCTCCATTTTCTCACCAAAGGTATCCAACTTGTCCTTCCCGCCGACCGTAATCTGCACTTTGTCTGCATCCAGCACATCCAGCAGTGAATTTACCACAGAATATACCGGTATTTTCTCCGATACATCCAGCGCATAGGAAGAAAATACTCCATCAAATGCCACATAACAGATTCTGTCTGCTATGGTCACATTCAGAACCTCCGTATTCTCCGGAATTGTAGGGTAATGCCCTTTTTCCAGCGGTCCCTTCATTAACTGTTCCAGAACGATCCTCTCTTTGGGGATACTGCGTTTATACCGCACAGTACGCTGTTCTTTTACCAGCTTCTGACCACTCTTATCAGTAAAATAAAGCGTAAAGGTATTGCTGCAATAGGCATCCGGTTCAGTCCCCGTGAACTCGGCAAAGGTATCTGCAGTCATATTTCCCACCGCCTGTCCTTTGGAATCCGTCAGATCTTCATTTTCTATTGTAAAACGTACAGAATTAATTCCCGGAACCTGAAGGAAAGTCTTCACAACGCCTGCCCGCACAAGCAGTTCTCTGGCGCGGCTCATGCTGCTGTACTGACTGTTAAAGTTTACCACCAGCACGTCCTCTTCTATACTGTAATTCATCTGTACTCCTTCAGGAAGCAGACTGATCCGGTTCTGCGAATCTGTCTGCTGGCTGTTCATCCGCTGCATCATATCCTTAAGCATATAGTCTGCAGTTGTCTCCTCCGGAGAGTAACCTTCTTTCTGAAGCTGAGTTTCATCAGAGCTGATATGGTACAGATAATATTTGGCATCCTGCTTACCCGGATCTTCATGCACCTCCACAGAACACCCGGCCGTAAGGATGCTTAGTATTAACGCTGTTATAATAATTGAAAGTTTCTTTTTCACAATGGCACCTCCTATGACGGTATATAAGACAGAGGAATACGCACAGAAAATGTAGTTCCCTCTCCCTCTTTACTGAGTACTTTAATCGTTCCATGGTGCATTGCAATAGAACTTTTGGTGATCGCCAGTCCCAGACCGGTTCCCCCGATTTCTTTTGAATGTGATTTGTCCACACGATAGAAACGCTCAAAGATCCTCTCAATACTGTCCTCAGGAATTCCCATACCGGAATCTGCCACTGTTACATAGAAATATTTATGGTCTGCATCCAGAGACACACGGACCCAGCCATCATCTACATTATATTTGATACCATTTTCCACCAGATTGCTGATAGCAAGAGTAAACTTCACCTCATCCACATCTGCATCCACAGGGCGGAAGCAATCCAGGATCAGATCAATATTGCGCTTGTCTGCAATGGGACGCAAGCGCTTGAGGATATCCTCCAGAAGCTGATTGATATCCATATGGGTGATGTTCACATCTGCTGCTTTCTTATCCATCTTTACCAGTGAGAGCAGATCTGTAATAATCTTATTCTCTCTGTCGATCTCAGCAGTAATATCGCCCATAAACTCCTGATACAGTTCCTCCGGGACTCCCTGCTGTCCAACCAGAGAATCTGCCAGAACCTTCATGGAAGTCAGAGGTGTCTTCAGTTCATGGGACACATTGGATACAAACTCCTGCCTGGATTCATCAAGGATTTTCATGCGGTTGACCATCTTGTTGAATGCATCTGTAATCAGTTCTGTCTCCGTGTAGTCAGGAACACTGATCTCTTCATCCAGCATGCCATCTGTCAGATCTTCAATGGCCTTCGTCACTCTTGCAAGTGGTTTTACAAGTATTGTAGAGAGCAGCCATGCCAGAAATACTGAAAGAACAACAATACTTCCGATCAGCATCACGCTTCTCTGTTCCATCTCTGCCAGTGTTTCCGCAATATCAAAAGCCGAAACACTTACCAGCATCACGCCCTGAAGCTGCTGCACATCTGGACTCTGTACAGGAACCGCAATCTCCAGTACTTTACTCCTTGCGTCATAATTGCTTGTCTCTTCTCCTTTCAGACAGGCTACAGCCAGTGAACTGAGAAGCGTCTTTCCCTCCTCTGTGTGGAAGGTATCACTCACTATCTTAAAATCTCTGTCAGCCAGCAGGATGCGTCCGTTATACACATTGGAAAACAGTTCCAGCTTACTGTTTACAACCTCTGAATCTGTATCATTGAGATAATTCTCCCTGATGATCAGATTACATAAAATATCGCACTGATCACCCACTGTCTCTGTAAGCATTACAACCGCCCGGTTCTGATAGTTATGAAGCATCGTATATGTTACAATAACCCCCGGCACGATTCCCAGAATGATCAGGATGATCAGAATACGAAAACGCAGACTTCTGAAAAAATTTTTTCTTTTTTTCACCTTTTCAACTCCGTTCTCTTCTGTCATGCAGTTTGATGCATGCTTTCTGTCTGTTCGTAAAACAGTCATTGTTTATCGAATCCTTATCATCTTATCACAGAAAAATGGGCTTTTCTACATCTTAGTGAAAAGTAATTTATTTTTTCAATGGCATTGCTGTAGTTTGAATTTTTGAATACATTTCAGGATCATTAATATTGGAAAAATACCGGTCCGGGATCTGGCTTTCGTAGCATTCATATCCATTTCTCTGCAGAAAAGCAAATACCGCGCCTTTGCGCAGAGTGATTTCTTCAAGCATGGCATCTGCCAGATCTGTACGGTATACTCCCATAAGAGGTTCCTCATGCCCGCCGTGACTCATAATCACTGCTTTTGCATCTGAACACAGAGATTGGCGAATCAGTGCCACCAGTTCTTCTGCCGGAACCAGAGGAACATCTACGCCAAGTACCAGGCAGTATGGATTCTTTGCTTTACGAAAACAGGCTTCCAGCCCTCCCAGCGGACCTTTTCCCGGGAAGCGGTCTGGTATAACGGGATATTTATATTTTTTCTCGCCATGATAGCCTGACAGAAGAATATCACTGATTCCAAGCTTTTCTCCTTTTTCTATCTGCATCTCAAGAAATGTCTTTCCGTCTATTGTCAGATCTGATTTGTCCCGTCCCATGCGGCTGCTGGCACCGCCAGCAAGAATAATCATAGAAATTTCTTTCTTTCGCATTGTCAGTTTTCCTTTTTGTTTATATAAATCATCAATAAAAGTATTGATTTTTTCTTTATATTATATATAAAATCACAGACAGAAATGTCTGTATAGCGATTAGAGCGTCTTACATACCTCACCCACCAATCTGTGACATTCCTCTGATTTCATCCTGCTCTGTCTTCGCTTCATAAAAATTATGGCTCACCGGTTTATTCCAGATCACCTGATAAATTGCTTTTTTCAGTTCCGAATCCGCGCAGCCGCCGCGCATAAGCTCCCGCAGGTCTGTACCTTCCTGATACTGGAGGCATCCTTTCATGAATCCTTCGGATGTAAGACGTACTCGGTTGCACTGATTGCAGAATTTATGAGTCATTGCACTGATAAATCCGATTTTTCCCTTGAAGCCTGCAATTTCATAGTAATGGCATGGACCGTTTCCGTAGCGTTCATTGACTGCATGCATCGGACCGTAGGCTTCTTCCAGTACTGCTTTGATAGATTCTTCATCCTGGAATGGGAACTGTTTTCCATATCCAATGGGCATCATTTCTATAAAACGCACATGGATTGGATATTTTTTTGCAAGTCCTGCAACAGCAATAAAATTCTCTTTTTCTTTAATTATCGGCACACTGTTAATCTTAAGTAAAAATCCAGGATAAGCAAGCGCTGCTTCGATTCCTTCAAATACTTTATCCAGACCATCTCTCCTGGTTACTTTTTTAAACAGTTCCTGATCCAGTGTGTCAAGACTGATATTGATCGCATCGATTCCTGCATCCATCAGCTCGTCAAGCTGCTCTCCCAGCAAGATTCCATTTGTAGTTAATGTCACTTTTTCAATTCCCGGAATTGCTTTAATCTGCTTTGCCAGTCCGGGACAGCCTTTTCGTACAAGAGGCTCTCCTCCTGTCAGCTTAATCTTACGGATCCCCAGTTCTGCCCCGCACCTGCAGATTCGAAGGATCTCGTCATATGTGAGGATTTCATCATGCGAAAGTGATTTTACACCTTCCTCCGGCATACAGTAAATGCACCGCAGATTGCATCTATCTGTGAGGGAAATCCTCAGATAATCTATGTCTCTTCCATGTTTATCTTTCATTGGCTCTACCTGCCTTTTACTTTTTGATAATTACAATTCATTTCAAATTGCCTACGACAATGTTTTCTCTCATAATCGTTTGACACTCTCTACTCCGCAGTCTATACTTGAAGTATCAAAAGTCAGGCGGATAAACTCATCCGCTTCGCTACACAGCTCTGCACCAAATAACTGCTCCGCAGTTTATTCGGCTAAATCCTTACGAACGAAAGGAACTGTCCTATGAAAATCAACGAACAATACCACAATCTGAATCTTCTCGAAAATGTCACTTACAAGTTTCTGGGACGTGACGGAGAGGTTCATGAGGAAACAGAACCCATTCTTGTGGAACACATGATGGATGTATATGTAAATGAACGTCTGACCATGAAACTGGTCTGTATCCCACAACATCTGGCTGAACTGGTTCTGGGGCGTCTTTTTACTGAAGGAATCATCTCTTCTGCTGATGACGTTGACCAGATCTACATCTGTGAATTCGGCAAACGTGCCCGCGTGATCCTGAGTAAAAATAAATCCGGGCAGTCTCATGAGGAAAATGAAGATTATGTTGCTCCTACTCCGACCTGCTGCACCGGAAATCGTGTTCTTAATGATTATTTTATCACAGATCAGCCAATGACGCCAGTTACACCTGTCCCATGGAAAAAACAGTGGATCTTTGACCTTGCAGACTGTTTC
This sequence comes from Blautia wexlerae, assembly GCF_013300825.1. Taxonomy (GTDB): domain Bacteria; phylum Bacillota; class Clostridia; order Lachnospirales; family Lachnospiraceae; genus Blautia_A; species Blautia_A wexlerae_B. Next base: position 34,689 of record NZ_JAAIMY010000005.1, on the reverse strand, counting down.
GCCAATGGTACCCCGCTTCACAGCCAGACCTGGGCAACTCACAGCTGTTTCCTTGCCTGTGACGGAGAACTGCTCTTTCAGTGCGAAGATATCGGACGCCATAATGCTCTGGATAAGGCCATCGGTTATGCCCTGCGCCATAATATTGACCTGAAGAAATGCGTGGTTTATTCCAGTGGACGTATCCCTACAGATATGGCGATCAAGGCAATCCGCGCCGGAATACCGGTTCTGGCAAGCAAGGCATCCCCTTCCGCCGAGGCAGTTGCCATGGCCAAAGAATACCACCTTACCCTTATCTGTGCCGCGCGACGTGACCGTATGAAACTCTTTACCGGAAATAATCCGACAGAATAAATTCTGCAATACACTCTGCATTGTCCAGTTCAAAGAATGGAACATTTTCCAGTACAGACAGTGCATCTCTTTCCTCTGCATCCAGGTTTGTGGCGATCGCCATCAGTTTTTCCGGATTGCAGACACTTTCTGCCGAATTTCCCTTACGGATAATTTCAATTTTCGGATAAGTACTGTATTTAAATCCTTCCAGTAAGATCAGATCTGCCTCCGGAAAAAATTCTGTCAGCTCTTTTTCGGAAATCTGCGGCTGCTGTTTTACCAGCATATATTTGCCTGCTGAAAAAACTGCTGTGCCGTAGGCTCCGGACTGAAGCTGACAGTATGTATCCGTTCCCGGTACGTCCGGCACGAAATCATGCCCGTCATGCTTCAGCACCGCCACTTTAAGACCCTTGTCTTTAAAAATCTCCAAAAGCCTGCAGATCAGAGTTGTTTTCCCTGAATTCTTTACACCGCTGATTGCAAATATTCTTTTTCTTTCCACCTGTTTGCTGCTCCTCTCAAAGCAAAATCGCGCTCACTTTATCCCCTGCATTCAGGCTTCTGCTTTCCTGATTTTCCATGGTTTTTGTATCAATCAGGCAATTGCAGCCAGCCATGGAACTGAGGACTCCGTTAGAATGAAGACCCTTGGGAAGATGAAATTTTCCATTTTCCAGATATGCCCGGATAAAGCGGCGACCCTTAATTCCTTTTTCAAAGTTATCAGCCATAATGCCATTTACTTCTTTCAGACCAATTGATGAATCCTGCATCATCTTTTCCAGTGCAGGACGAATCAAAAGTTCTATACTGACTGCAACACCAAAAGGATTTCCGGAGAGACTGATGATCGGAATCTCTCTTTCTGAAGCGCAATGATCTGTTGCAGTTATATCGGAAGTCTTTTTATATGCAGAAAACAGTGTAGGCATTCCCGGTTTCATCTTTACCCTCCAGAAAATCCGCTCTGCCCCCATCAGTCTCAGGGACTCATGCATAATGTCCTTCTTGCCTACAGATACACCTCCGGTAGTGATGATCATATCTGCCGCTTTTGCTGCTTCTTTTAATTTCTCAGACATAACCGTCGGATCATCTTTGACTGCTTCCATATGGAAAGATTCGATTCCCAGTTCACGCAGTCTGGCAGACAGCATTGTCATATTGCTGTTGTAAATCTTTCCTTCCGGTAATGGAAGTCCCGGTTCTACCACTTCATCTCCTGTAGTCAGAAGCACGATTCTCGGCTGACGGTAAACCGGCACTTTCGCCACTCCCATTCCGGCCAGAATTGCTGCCTCCACATATCCGATATGTGACCCTTTCTTCAGAAGTGTAGTTCCTTTTTTGAAATCCTCTCCTGAAAAGCAATAATTACTCCATCGCTTCTGTTCACTGTAAACTTCTACCGTATCTTCTCCATAATCGGTATCCTCCTGATAAATACAGCAGTTGCAGCCATTGGGTATTGCAGCACCTGTCATAATGCGCACTGCCTGTCCCTGCTGGATTTCTCTTTCCGAATACTGTCCGGCATCGATTTCTTCCATGACTTTCAGCCTCACCGGATGCTCTTTAGTGGCACCTGCAAGGTCCTCTGCCTTACACGCATAGCCATCTACCGGAGAGCGGTCAAAAGGAGGATTGTCAAACCCTGCCACCATATCCTGCGCCAGGACTCTTCCCCCTGCTTTATTCAGTTCTGTTTCTTCTGTCTCATTTATTACAGGCGTATGCTGCAGAATCTGTTCCACTGCCTGTTCTACACTGATTCCCTCCACGCACTAATTCCTCCTCTTGTATATTTACATTTTTTCCACCAGGGCAACTGGCGGACATATTAATTTTACCCTTTGAACTCTATAGCAATTTCAGAGAATAATATCACTACGGCACTCCATTAGAACCTTATTTTTTATAAATCAGATTGTCTTCAGCATTTCGGAAATTGCTATAACATCATAATATTCAGCCCACTGCTGAAGAATTACATATTTTTCATCTCTGTTGGAGAATGCTTTCTCCTTCTCTCAGCACTCCTGCCTCCAGAATCTGACAGAATACAAACCAGGGCTCCATGGGCGTGCATACCTTTTCTCCCTTATAAGCATCTGATGCAGGACCGCCCGCACCGATCCTGACTGCTTCCAGAAGTACATCTCCACAACGAAATCTGTTCCCCTCCGCAATACTGTTCCAGTCAATCCCTTCCACAAGGAGATTTTCTCCAAACCGGCCATATCTGAATTCTTCTCCTGAATGTTCGAAATATTCTTTTACCTTCTCATAAGGAAGAAGACTGACCTGCTTTCTTCCGCCCATTCCATAATGCACATCTCCCACAAGTCCCTGCAGATCAGCTTCACATTCATGAATGTTCTGCGAGCAGGTCTTGCGTTCCTTACTGATGCATACACATAATATCTTCGCCATTTTCTGTCTCATCCTTCCTGATGTCTCTTTATAAAACCACGTACTGCTGTTTTTCCTGCTTTCTCAGATCGCCCAGAATGCAATATTCACATTCTTTCCTGCATTCTGCAGATACTCCACAAGTTCTTCTGCTGCCTGTTCTTTCCTTTTTTCTGTGATTCCCAGTTCCACGTTACTCTTATTGATAGCACCACCAAAGTAGAAATTAATATCCGTTGCCTGCTCAAACAGCATCGCACCAAGCAATGCTGCCGCATCCTTTTTTCGTTTCAGCCTGTTAAAGGACAGCCTGTCCTCCATCCATTCTTCACAATATTCAAGCAAATGCTCAATCGTAAGAAATCCCTCTGTCACCAGCTCTGTACCTTCCAGCTTATAATAGGCAGGAACGTCTCCGCTGGCAGTTTCACTAAGAGAGAGCAGCTCTTTATCCAGATATCTGGCAGCACACTGTGCAGTAGTTCCGCCGCAGATTACATGATATCCCTCTGAATCGAAAAAGGACTTCAGATATCGCTCATCATGCTCCTCCTTACTTGGCGGGCCGATCATAAGGTTTACCACCTGTTTATGCCGCATCCGCAGGACAATGGCTGTAATATCATCATCCGTTTCATTCAGATTCAGATCCAGGCTGGCCTCTGCCAGATAGCCTGCCATCTCCTGTGCACTCATCCCTTTATGGTACTTTGCCCTGCAGAAAGCCATTACATCATCTCTTCCCCAGCCGCCGTTGGTAGTTTTTCCCATTCCCGCATTGGTGACACCGTCGGACATAATGATCAGCATATCCTCATCTTTCAGTTCAAAACAGCTTTTATGGATTTCCTTCTCTTCGATCATACTTGTCTCCACCGGATAATCAAAGAGCTTGCCATCCCGGATCAGAATTGCATCCGGATTATCAAACTGATAAAGACTTACCTGTTTCCCCTGAAAATTCAGCACTGTAAAAGTGGCATATGCCAGATTTCTCACACTGCATACAGGAAGCGTTTTCGCCACTGCACGCACTGCCTCATCCAGTTCCACCTGATTAATGATCATAGTACTGAGCATGGTTGCAGTCAGCGTGGAAAGGATATTCGCCTTTACTCCGCTCCCAAGTCCGTCAGAAAGCACCAGAACATGGTCTTTATCATTTTCTTCAATCTTATAGCAGTCCCCACAGAGAAATTCTTTCTTTTTATTCAGGCTCACATGACCAAAATCCATGCATAAGCCGTCAAATTCCACATTCAGTCCATGATGCTTATTTCTTTTCATTCTCTTCTTCACTCTCCAGAAGTATGGTATTTTTCAGTTTTTCTACTGCCACTTTGGTGTCCGCAGCAGTTTCTCCAAGAAGTCCGGCGATCTGCTGCACGATCTTCAGCTGTTCTTCTACCAGCTTATCTGCCATACGCGCAGCTTCAATCTGGGCATTATGAATCTGATCTTTATGCTTCCGCTCCTTTGTAATATCCTTCATAATGCAGAGGATCATTTTATTTTCTTTATCATTCGTCATTACGCGATCCAGATAACATTTCTGATCCTCCAGATAAATCTCATCCTGCATCAGATTCCGTTCAAAAGCCAGTATACTCGCCAGACTGTAATCATCCATGATCTCCGATACCGGTTTCCCGATCAGGCGCCGCTTTTTCGGCATATTGAACAATTTGGACGCCGCCTCATTCATCTGAATGATCTTCAGATTATAATCCACAGTTACCAGAAGTCCGGGCATGGCATTAAAGACTTTATTGGAGTAACTTTCCTGTTTTGCCCGCATATATGGAATGCACATGGCAACCTCAGCTTTATTCTGGATAATGGCAATTGCCTTTTCCCTGCATGTGTTATACCCACAGGCACCGCAGTTTAATTCATCCTTTGGAGAAAATTTCCCCATTTCCGCCAGAGCATCCCTGATTTCTTCCTCTGAGACCTCTTCCTGTTCCTGTGCAGGACAGTAACCGAAATTCTTTCTCAATTCAAATCCCGGAAGTTCATAGTCTCCCTGCTCTCTGTGAAAATCTTTTCCAAAAGCTGCATTCTTCACTGCCAGAACATCTGCCAGATAACGTCCTTTCTTCATCTGAAAAGAAGGACCTGCCACACATCCCCCGCTGCATGCATACATCTCAAGAAAACAGTTTGCAAAATCCTCCGGATGAAGTTCTTCCAGAACCTCCCTGCACTGTTCCATCCCACTTACGGAAAGTTTGCGGATTCCTTTTACAGAGCCAATCAGATCCGTTAAGCCGTCTGCAATCGCAATTTCTCTGGAACGGTAGGCAATCTGTTCAGGTTCTTCCTCAGTTATGGAAATTCCTTCTTTTTTCATCCATTGAGCAAGCTCTTCCAATGTAATAACATAATCCACTTCATTTCCTGAATCTCTCAGTTCTGACATAGCCGAAATACATGGACTTACATAGACAATCCTTGCCTTCGGATATTGTTTTTTCAGATAACTGGCATGAAACTGCATCATAGAGGCAGATTGTACCAGATTTCCCAGAAGATGCGGATAATGTTTCTTGACAAGCTGCACAATTACAGGACAGGCGGAAGAGATCATCACTCCCTGTTCCTTCTGCTCCGGAAAAAGTGTTCTGTACTGCGCAGTCATCAGGCTTGCACCTTCCCCTGCATCTGCCACATCTGCAAATCCCAGTTTCTTCATTGCTTCTCTTATCCCGTTGATACCGGTTACCCCAAAACGTGCCAGATACGCCGGATGAAGAGAGGCAACAACCTGTGCTTTATTTTCCATTGCACTGCGGATCGCAGGGATCATATTCTGCTCTTCCTTGGCATCCTGCGGGCAGACAAGGATACATTTCTCACAGTAAATACACTGGCTTTCTATGATCCTGGCCTGATGATCATGAACACGGATTGCCTTGACCGGGCAGTTCCGGACACATTTATAACAGTTTTTGCAACTGACTTTTTTAAACTGAAGGATTGACTGAAATCTCTGCATGCCTCGTACTCCTTATTATGTAACACTATATTTTTCACAAAAAATTATCTGTAACCGTTCCGTACTTTCACAGAATGATGTACTGCCGAATGATTATTTTTGCCTTTCCATAAAGGAATATGGAGCTGCCGCAAGGACAGCAGATCCATGTGCGACAGCCCCATATAATATTTACGATATCAGATCCGGAACTTTGTCTCCGATATTGTTTTATGCTTTCTCAATCTTAATTGCGCATACCTTATATTCAGGAATTCTTGCGTATTTGTCAAGTGCGGCGTTGGTCAGCCAGTTTGCATTTCCATCCGGGAAGTGGAATGGCATCCAGCTCTCACCCGGTGAGGTCTTTGTACCTACACGAGCGGTAGATTCAATGGATCCTCGTCTGGAAGAAACTCTGACTTTATCACCGTTTTTGATACCCAGCTTATCGGCATCTACGATGTTCATTTCGATAAATGACTTACCTTCGATCTCCATAAGCTCAGGTGTCTTTCCCGTCATGGCTCTTGTTGTATAATGATACAGAATACGTCCTGTCATAAGGATGATCGGATATTCCTCATCCGGAAGTTCTGCTGACGGTACATATTTTGCAGGGTAGAACCAGCCAAGACCACGGGAGAATTTACCAACATGCATGATTGGTGTTCCCGGATGATCCTTGGAGGTACATGGCCACTGAAGTCCCTGTCCATGAACTTCTTCACTGTCAAGACGTTCATGGCTGATACCTGCGAAGCTCGGTGTCAGGGATGCGATCTCATCCATGATCTGAGCAGAAGTCAGATGTGGCTGCGGATATCCCATACGGTTCATCAGATCGATAATAATATCTGTATCCAGTCTCATCTCGCCAGGTACTGTGACAGCCTTGCGCACCCTCTGTACGCGGCGCTCTGTATTGGTAAATGTACCCTCTTTTTCTGCATAGCTTACACCAGGAAGGATAACATCTGCATACTGAGCTGTCTCTGTCATGAAAAGTTCCTGAAGTACAAAGAAATCAAGACTCTTTAATGCTTTGATAATGTGTGTGGTATCCGGATCAGTAACTACCGGGTCCTCACCATAGATATACAGACCTTTGATCTCGCCTGTGATTGCCTTCGGGAATACATCGGTTGCATGAGTTCCGATATTCGGATCAAGTTTTACACCCCATGCTTTCTCGAACTTCTCACGAACTGCAGGATCAGTAACCTTCTGATATCCTGGATATACATTCGGCTGAGCACCCATATCGCAGGCACCCTGTACGTTATTCTGTCCACGAAGCGGGTTAACACCACAGCCTTCACGTCCAAGCTTGCCAACCATCATTGCCATATTGGACATGGACATAACGCCCTCTGTACCTGTGGAATGTTCGGTTACACCAAGGCAGTAGATGATCGGAGCGCGGTCTGCTTTTGCATACATGATTGCTGCTTTTCTCAGATCGTCTGCGTCAATGTGGCAGATTTCAGCTACCTTCTCAGGTATGTAATCTTTTACGATTTCCTTTAATTCTTCAAAACCTTCGGTACGCTCTGCAATGAACTTGTCATCCTGAAGACCTTCAGAAAGGATCACATTCATGATGCCGTTTGCAAAAGCAACATTTGTACCAGGTTTCAGTTTCAGATGGATATCTGCTTTCTTAGCCAGACCAATATCACGAGGATCAACTACGATCAGCTTGCAGCCTCTCTTGACCGCCTGACGGATCTGCATGCCGACTACAGGATGTGCTTCCTCAGGGTTGGAACCAACCAGCATGATCAGATCTGCATTCTTTGTGATATCCTCAATTGGGTTTGTCATGGCACCTGAGCCAAGAGTCATCGCAAGACCTGCTACAGATGCGGAATGACATACACGTGCACAGTTATCTGTATTGTTGGTGCCGAAGCAGCAGCGAACCATCTTCTGTACCATGTAAATATCTTCATTGGGTGATCTGGAACATGCAAAGCCTGCAAGAGAATCAGAGCCATACTGTTTCTTGATCTCCATAAATTTGGAAGCAACAAGATCCAGCGCCTCATCCCATGTTGCACGTTCGAATTCACCTGTTTCTTTATTCTTGATCAGCGGATATTTAATACGCTCCGGCGACTGTACGAAATCGAAGCATCCGCTGCGGCCCTTAACACAGAGCAATCCTTTGTTGGACGGTCCGTTTACAGCTTCTGTATCTACGATCTTTCCGTCTTTTACAAGGAGATAATACTGGCAGCCTGTTGCACAGTGCGGACAGGTAGTCAGGATCTTCTTGTCAATCTGGTACGGACGGTATTTCTTTCTGCGCTTCATGGTCAGTGCACCTGTCGGACAGGCCTGTACACAGTTACCGCAGGATTCACAGATACCTTCGTTCCATTTATGTTTGTAATGTGCACCGATCACTGACTGGAAACCACGATCCATAGTGTCGATGGCACCTCTTCCCACAATCTCCTTACATGTATTCACGCAGCGATGGCAGAGAATACACAGGCTTGGATCATAGGTAAAGAATTTATTGGTATCATCTATCGGCATATCCTTCATTTCACCAGGATAGCTTGTCTCAGTCACACCATATTCAAAACAGTAGTCCTGTAATTTACAGTCACCGTTTGCCTCACAGGAGAAGCAGTGTACACGATGGTCAGAAAGAAGGAGGTCAAGGGTATCTTTACGATATGCAACTACCTTCTCTGACATTGTCTGTACTTCATCACCTTCTGAACAGCGAAGTGTACATGCCGTATCAAATTTGGTTCTTCCATTGTTTGTTACCTCTACCACGCACAAACGACAAGAACCATCCGGCAATACATCTTCCAGATAGCAGAGTGTAGGAATCTCCACTCCGATCTGTCTGGCAGCCTGCAGAATGGTCGTACCTTTTTCCACTTCTACAGGAATTCCATCTATTGTCAAATGAATCATCTTTTCACCCTCCTTAATTCACAGAAATTGCGCCGAATACACAATTTTCCAGACATGTTCCGCACTTAATACACTTGGAGGTATCAATGCTGTGAGGCTCTTTCTTATTGCCTGTGATCGCACCAACCGGACAGTTTCTCGCACACTTGGTACATCCTTTACATTTCTCAGGATCGATCACATAAGAACGCATTGCCTTACATACATGAGCCGCGCACTTTTTATCAACAATATGCTCTACATATTCATCTCTGAAGTTCCTTAATGTGGAAAGCACAGGAAGCGGTGCACTCTTTCCAAGTCCGCAGAGTGAACGGTCCTTGATGAAATTTCCAAGATGCTCCAGTTTATCCAGATCCTCTACTTCACCCTTTCCGTCTACGATCCTCTCAAGGATTTCAAGCATACGTTTGGTACCGATACGGCAGGGACCACATTTACCGCAGGATTCTCTCTGGGTGAAGCCCATGAAAAAACGTGCAACCTCTACCATACAGGTATGTTCATCCATAACTACCAGACCACCGGAACCAACGATCGCACCGTATTTCTTAACAGAATCGAAATCAAGGGGTACATCCAGATGTTCTTCTGTCAGACATCCACCGGATGGTCCGCCGATCTGAACAGCTTTAAACGCAGCACCGGATTTCAGTCCTCCGCCGATATCAAAAATGATTTCTCTTAAGGTTGTTCCCATCGGGACCTCGATCAGACCTGTATTCTCAATAGAACCTGTCAGTGAGAAGGTTTTTGTTCCAGGTGATCCCTCTGTACCGATACTTCTGTACCAGTCTGCACCTTTGAGAATAATCTCCGGAATATTTGCATAAGTTTCTACGTTATTCAGAACAGTAGGTTTCGCCCATAATCCCTGTTCAACTGTACGGGGCGGTTTTACACGAGGCATGCCTCTGCTTCCTTCGATAGATGCAGTCAGGGCAGAACCCTCGCCACATACGAAAGCTCCTGCTCCACGGTTGATATGCATATGGAAGGAGAATCCTGTTCCAAGGATGTCATCACCTAACAGTCCCACTTCTTCCAGAACTGCAATCGCATGTTTCAGTCGTGCTACAGACTGAGGATACTCCGCACGTACATAAATATAACCATGCTGTGCTCTTACTGCGTAAGCTGCAAGCATCATACCCTCGATCAGACGGTAAGGATCACCTTCCATTACGGAACCATCCATAAATGCTCCCGGGTCACCCTCATCGCCGTTACAAACTACATAATGAACAGGGTCAGCCTGGCGTGCTACCTGAATCCATTTCTTACCTGCCGGGAAGCCGCCGCCGCCACGTCCGCGGATACCGGATTTATCAACCTGATCAATAACCAGATCCGGATCCATCTCAAACATTGCTTTCTCCAGAGCCTGGAAACCGCCGCTTGCTATGTACTCATTCAGAGATTCTGCATCAAACTTACCACAGTTCTTCAGAACAATACGTGTCTGTTTCGCGATAAACGGAATATCTTCCGGTCCGCGGCTTACTTTGCCGCCTTTCTGGTAAAGCAGTCTCTCGATAGTCTCATTACCCTGAACACTCTTCTCAAAAATCTCCTGGCAGTCTTCGATCTGAACCTTTGTGTACTGGATTACATCGTCGCCCTTCTGGATACGAACCAGTGGTCCAAGTTCACAGACACCCTGACATCCTGTTTTCTTTACACCTACATGTGCATCTTTGTCATGAGGTCCAAACTCAATGGTAACTCCCGGAGCATCCTTGGCAATCTCCATGAATTTCTCATAGATTTTCTGAGAACCGGTTGCCACACATCCGGTACCTGAACAGACAAGAATACGGCAGTCATAAGAATTAAGTTCTTTCACAGCTTCTTCTCTGATCTGCTCCAATACTTCCTTATTCTGGATCATCCCTGTTCGCCCCCTCTCAGTTTATCGATCAGCTCATCTGCCTTCTCCGGAGTCATTCTCGGATATACCTCTTCATTGACCATCATAGTCGGTGCAAGTCCGCAGGCACCAAGACAGGAAACTGTTTCCACAGTAAACATCATATCGTCTGTCGTCTTCTTTGTCTTTGACAGCCCCAGTTTCTTATAAAGTTCTTCCAGAACCGGTATTGATTTTCTTACATGACAGGCTGTTCCGTCACAGACCTTGATCACATATTTACCTTTCGCATCAAATGAGAAATTCTCATAGAATGTGGCAACACTGAACGCTTTCGCTTCTGTTACACCGATCTGCTCCGCAACATATGTAAGCAATTCTTCCGGGAGATATCTGTACACCCCCTGGATATCCTGCATGATCGGAATCAGTGATGCCGGCTTTTTACCATAGAAAGCAATGATCTCATCCGCTTTCTGATAAAATGACTGATCTAGCATTTCGCACCCTCCTTATACCTGTTTTTCTCTTTTTATTGCACTCTTTACATATTGTAACGTTAATTATATGCCTTTTTCGTCATTTTCACAAGCGCATTTATAGATATTTTCTAAATTTTTATCATTTTTCTCTATAAATGTTTGTTTTGTTTGTCTAACTTTTATCAATTCCGTGTGATTTTTAACAGATACTGAACAAAACCGAATCAAACAAAACAATACTGATTTATTCGGAAAATATTGAAAATCAGAAAGATACATGCGCAAAAAAGGAAGCATGACTGGTCTTAGTCCTGCTTCCTCTTTTTCCATTTAGTTTCATAATAATCCTTCTGTTTCTATATCTGTTTTTTATGTGTTCCGGCCTTTTTTGTTTTCCTCTTTTTCTTATCAAAAAGATTTACTTTCCATAGACACAAGAATTTTTACACCCTCCTTAACTCTATTTCAATTTCATCTTCCGTATCCGTGTTATCTAATCGGCTTACCTGTAATCTGCTATCCATAATCTGTCATTTAATCCTTTCTTTTATTATATTGCAATCCTGTCCTTACGGCAATCCTGAAATTCTAATAAATTCCGTTCTGCATATTCTTTTTCTGTATATACACAGCAGCATATTTTTTTAAAAATTTACTTACTGTTCTCTTATATTTCTCAGGATCTGTGCGGTAACTCCCAGCATGATCTGCTCCATGAACAATAAACAGTTCTTTTTCACTTCTGCACCGGTGATAAAGACTATATGCCATGGAAACCGGTGCTATACAATCCTTATCACCATGAATGATCAGAATCGGCACATTTGTTTCAGACAATGCTTTTCCTGCATCTGCTTCGTATAAACTGAAATGTCCGTAAATTCTCGTACCAGCTTCCATAAAAATCTTAAATATTCCTTCCGGAAACCACCTTGGCAGTTTCTCCACAGCATTTAAGGTAATCATTTCCATAGGAGAGATATACCCGCAGTCTTCAATAATCCCACATACCGAATCCGGCAGATCCAGATTACTGCTCATCATTACTGCCGCACCACTCATCGAAATTCCCATAAGAAACAATGGTGTATTTTCGCCAAAACGATCAGCAGCCCATTCTGCCCAGTCACGGCAGTCATATCTTTCCCTTATTCCCAGTGTGGCAATTGTTCCTCCACTTTCATCATGTGCCCGTGACGTAACCAGAAGAAGATTCCAATTCATTTCTTTCGTAATCCTGTATATAGCTACTCCATCTACAGCAGAATGGCTCCAGAGTCCATGAAAGAAAAGAACAACCGGTGCTTCTTTTTTTCGTTCATAATAATTTCCAGCCAGTTTCATTCCGTCCTCTGCTGAAATAATAATACTTTCATTTATTTCTCTTTTTATGTTATATGCATCTATAAGTTCTTCATATTCAACTTCGTCCGCTTTTCCCAGATCTGGCCAGGGTGTTTCTCTTCGTATACATGCTTTCTGAAACAGCACATTACTTCCCCAGAGAAAAACAACAATCCCTGCTGCCAGAATGATTACAGACATTTTTATCAAAAACTGAGAGATCCGTAAGTTTCGTGAATTTTCTTTTTGATCCGCCTTTTTCATATCTGATATCTGCCTCGTAATAAAAAATATTTTCAAACATATCTGCCCCGGAACTTTTACAATTCCGATTATATCTGAAAAATTTTTTTATTCAACCAGTCTGTCACGAAATAGCAAAAAATAGCACGAATTGAAAAATCCGCTTCATTACACATCTCTGCCATAACATAAAAAGATCAGCATTCCTGACAGATCCAGTTGTAAATAACTGTTCATTCATCAGAAATGCTGATCTTTTATTTTTTCTCTTATTTCTGTCCTTTGGAATTTCCAATTTCTTTTCTGTCCCGCAAATGTCATGGATATCTTATGATATCCTGCATTCTACTGTGCCTGGAAATAATATCCGACCCCCCATTTGGTATGGACATACTTCGGTTCGCTTGGGTTGGTTTCAATTTTTTCACGGAGACGGCGGATATGTACGTCTACAGTACGGACATCACCCGGATACTCATATCCCCATACAATATTCAGCAGGTTCTCACGGCTGTAAACCTTATTCGGGTTAAATACCAGAAGTTCCAGCACATCAAATTCCTTAGCAGTCAGATTGATTTCTTTTCCGGCGATGAACACACGTCTGCCTTCACAGTCCATGCGGAGATCGCCAACTTCGATGCTCTTTGCCTTTTCTTTCTCATCGTGATCGCTTCCTGCACGGCGCATAATCGCTTTGATACGTGCCTTGACTTCCAGGATATTGAAGGGTTTGGTGATATAATCATCCGCACCATATTCAAGACCAAGAATCTTATCCATATCTTCACCCTTGGCTGTCAGCATCACGATCGGCACATTGGAAAATTCGCGGATCTGCTGGCATACTTCCAGCCCGTCCATCTTCGGCAGCATCAGATCCAGAAGGATAATATCATATTTTTTATCTTTTGCTTTCTCTACTGCCTCTTCTCCATCATAAGCGCAGTCTACCTCCATACCATCCTGTTCCAGACTAAAACGGATTCCTTTTACGATCAGTTTCTCATCATCTACTACCAAAACTTTCCTGCTCATTCGGTTCTCCTTATCCTACTACTATCTCATCTTTTATCTTTGCAAAAGTACCTTCTTTGATACCCTGTACATTCATAATATCCTCTATCGCAGCAAATGGCCCGTTCTCTTCTCTGTAGGCAATGATCGCCTGCGCACGTGTTGCACCGATCCCCGTCAGCGTAGTAAGCTGAGCTTCATCTGCTGTATTTATGTTGATCCTGTTATCCTGCTGAACCTGAGCGGTCATCCCTGTATTCTGTCCTGTCCCGGCACTTCCATTCATCTGTCCATCTGATGCTCCGGCCATCTCTGCAGGATCCAGCCCCTGCCGCTCCATCTCTTCCTGTGTGAGAATATAAAGCTGCTGTCCATCTGTCAGAACTCCAGCACGGTTTACACAGGTTAGAGCTGCCTCGGGAAGATATCCTCCCGCCGCCTCAATCGCCTGAAACACCCGGCTCCCGGCTGCCAGCTGAAAAACTCCCGGATTCGCAACTGCTCCGCAGACATCAACATAGATCATCTCTGGCTGTGTTTCCCCGGCTGAATTTATCTCCGTCCCATTACCTGCATCTGAACCATCTGATTCTGCCTGTTTTTTCCGGGACTCTGCAGAACTGCCATCATCATTCTGTCGGTCATCTGTATCTTTCTTCGACTTCTGTCCTGATGTTTTCTCTTCTGATGACTCCGCATCCACCTCTGCCTTTGCTTCCTGCAATCCATCTATCAGAAACTGTGCCTCTGTGCTCTTACATCCTGTCAGTCCTGTAAGAAACAAAGTTCCACATAATATCAGTGTCACAGTATAACAACACCTGTTTTTTATTTTTGTCATAAGGGTCCTCCTCTTATTTCTCAGAGTAAGAGTCCCCCTGTCCATAATGCCACCCTTATTGTAACGAAATCTTAATGATTTTACAATAGTAAACTCTTATTTTTGCCACTTAAATATAACAATTCCGGAAATCGCGATCAGCAATCCTAGGATTTTGCGCCATTCAAAGGGTTCTTTATCTACCCCAAACAATCCAAATAATTCAATTACATAAGCAACTGCCAGCTGCGAAATAACGATCAGCATTGCTGCCTTTGCCGGTCCAAGTGCTCCCATACTCTGGATTACTGTAATTGTAATAAACGCTCCGATCACACCACCAAGGAGTGTATATTTATTGTCCACTTGCCAGAGTGCAGCTACACTTTCCCGTCCTGTGAAAAGCCAGGCCAGAACACAGACTACAAAAGCTGACAGCTGCACCCAGCCGGTTGATACCCAGAGACTGGTCTGCTTTGTCACCTCCGTGTTAAAAACACCCTGAATACTCATCAGTGCCCCTGAAATCAATGCCACTATAAATCCCCACATAAATCTGCCCTCCTGGATAATATGATCATTCTGCTTACTCCGGTAATCATTCTTATGTCGAAAAGAGGCACCGCTGTTTAGCAGTACCTCTTTTATTCTTTATTATTAGTTTATTCATTCCGCGCAAAATCATGCACACAGTATAAATCCTGTTTTTATTTTTCTTTCATATAATCCATACAGTTTCTCACATTCCATGCATATCCATCCTGCTTCGCCTGTATATAGCGGATATTTTCCCATAAGAAAAAGATACATACCAAGATACCCGTCTTCGGAATCAGCCTTTTCTTTATAAATAAGTTTCCCACTCTCTTTCCTGTAGATTCCCATTTTCCCATCTGTTTCCAGCAAAATCCCGGTATGCCAGTCCAGATATCTGCCAACAGCTTTTTTCTCTGTTTCAGTCATGGGGCAATTCTTTATTTCTGGCCTCACTCATCCTTCTGTAAATCTCCGGCTCTGTAAGAAGCCTCCTGCATTCTCTGTAAATATCCTCCATCTTCGTGCCTGCAAGCTTTAAGGTTCCGGCTTCCACACCTTCCGGACGTTCTGTTGTATCTCTCATGACCAGTACAGGTTTTCCCAGTGCAGGAGCTTCTTCCTGGATTCCGCCACTGTCTGTCATGATCAGATAACTGGCTTTCATCAGATTATGGAATTCTACCACATCTAACGGTTCGATCAGATGTATTATCTCACATCCACCGAATTCCTCATCTGCAATTTTTCTGACCTGCGGATTCAAATGTACAGGATAAATAACCTTCACATCTGTAAATTCCTCCACGATCCTGCGTATAGCCCGGAACATATCACGCATGGGTTCTCCCAGATTCTCCCTTTTGTGTGCTGTCACAGCAATCAGTCTGCTGCCTTTTGCCCATTCTATCTCCGGATGATAAAAATCATTTCTCACCGTATAGTGCAAAGCATCAATTCCTGTATTTCCTGTGATAAAAATCTGCGCCATAGCCTTGGCAGGCCATTGCGCAGCGATTTGGTGCAATCCAATTTATAACATTTCACTTCCAGAACAAAAAATTATTTTCTAATAGTAATTTCATCAAAAACACTCATATCCGTGGTACGCACAGTTTTGATTGTAAGTGTCTTTCCCTGTATTGTAATAGCAGAAATCAGAGGTGTTTTTTCTGTTTCTCCATCATAAAAGGCAATATAGCCTTTTTTTCCACTCTCCTTCTCATAAAACTTGCTTCCAGTAGAAGATGTTCCGGACAGATATAGCGTTTCCCCCTGTTTTTTTAGTCCGGACGCATTTCCGGTGGACTTCATTCCTTTCATTAGGTATGTTCTCGCATACAGATGATCATGACCGGACAATACAAGGTCTACGTCCAATTCAGAAAATGCCTCGTTATACACTTTTCGGAGATTCAGTATTTTTTCCTCATCTGAATGCGGTCCTGCGCTAAACATTGAATAATGCATAGTAACAATAATCCATTCCGGATTTGTATTTTGAATCGCCTTTTTTAAATATTCTATCTGAGTTGCGTAACTGCCGCTGTTTGAATTCAATGCGAAAAACAGAACTCCGTCACGGGCAAAATAGTAGTTCGCATCATCCCATACACCTGGAGGCATAAACTGCTCTTCATAAATCTCCTTTACGGTGTCATGATTCCCTTTGTTTACCGCCACTGGTATATTTTTCAGTTCATCCGGACTTCTAAATTCATAGTATTCTTCTATTGCTATATCCGTTTTCGAACTGTCACTTTGGTCGCCTGCCGATATCAGAAATTCTGCATTCGGCAGAATGTGCTTTCCCACCTCCAGCGTCCTCTTCCACGCTTCTCCATCCTGCTGTACGCTTTCGCCGGCACCAATCTGAGGATCTCCGACAAATAAAAACTTTACTCCCTCTCCCTGTTTTGCAGTCGTAAAATTAAAAACTTCTGAATGTGCACCATTTTTTCTGTTACATAATCGATAGCTGTAAGTTTCACCAGCTCGAAGATTCGATAATCTTGCCTTATAACAATACTGCCCTTCTATCTCAACTCGTTCCATTTCCAACTCTGTATAATTGTAGAAGTCATCTACTTTTCTACAGTATTGTACATTATAACCTCCTTTTTGAGGCGTAAGCCAATTAACCAGCATCTGGTTGTTTGTATCACCCGGCTGAAGGATAAGACCATCGGCATCCAGTGTTTCCACTTCATTCCATTCCGGCGTTCCTTTAAACTCCTTAAAGTCAAAATAGACATCAGAGCTGTCTTCATGTATCTGATGAACCTCAACTGCAATGCAGTTTGTTCCGTTTTTTAGTGCAGTAGTATTTTCTACTGAAAAAACCCTGTTCCAAGATGTTTCTACTCCCTCTTTCGCTCCATACCCGGTTCCTGGGTCATAACCTTCTGTCGGTTCATTATCTTTGTATATTTCTTTTCCATTCAGATATATGATTACAGAATCATCAAACTGTATTTCTCCTGAAAGCTGAAATATCTCTCTGGCATCGTCCACCTCAAATTCTGTTCTAAAATAATATACTGGCAAAGCCTTCTTTTTAGCAGAATAATAGTTCAGCAGATTCGAGGGATATTTTCCTCCCACACGATCATTCAGTTCTCCATAATAACTCCCAAAACTTCCCTTGGCCTCTTTCCAGTCTTCTGTCAGATATCCAGCTTCGTTCCAGCGTTTTCCGTTGCTATCAATCGACGGTTCTCCTTCCGTATCCTTATACTGCCAATATGTTATACCGGTTTCTACATAATGAAATTTTTCATCTCCTTGAATTTCCAATAGTTCATCTTCAAGTATATTTTCATCAGCATAACGGTTCTGAACGAAAGCAATACCCATTACTGCCACCAAAATAAAAAACGCAAAAGTTGTTCCTACTGCCAGTTTAAATTTCTCGTATTTCTTGTTCATACCGTGTCCTTCATTTCCATCTTTCATATAACCTTCTCCACCGATATCATACTATTCTCTATTAAGCTTCTTTCTTTCAAGAGTTCCCCATGTATCTTTGTATTTCCGATACCCGATCAGCGCGTTCATCCTCACAATCATAAGAATAAATCGCAGTCCTATCAGTTCAAATCCACTTAAAAGTATAGCTTTCAACACATCCTTCCATGATATGCGCATTTTTCTCATATACAGTCGACTGAAAAATGATATAAGCGTAAGAATGCACCCAAATGCTGCATATACCAAAAAAAACAATATCATAAAAGGTTCGTTAACCAGATTTACCACATATGAAAGGATAATCGTCAGTATTCCAAAGACTTCAATATACGGCGAAAGCAGTTCATAAATCCAAAAATATAGAAACGAAACCGCCCCTAAAAGTCCGTACTCTTTTTTCCCTACTGCATTTTTATACTTTGTCAGACTTTCAAAAAGCCCGATATGCCATCGTCTCCTTTGTTTTATCAAATCTTTGAGATTTCTCGGTACCTGGCTCCAGCAGATTGCGTCTGGCGCATACTGTATAGAATAATCAATATGATTTGATCTGCAGAAAACATGAAGCTTCACAACAAGTTCCATATCCTCTCCCATTGTGGAATCGTCATATCCACCTGCAAGAAGAACTGTTTCTTTTTTAAATATGCCAAATGCCCCTGATATAATCAGGTTTCCGTTATAGCGGTTCATAAAGATTCTGGAAGCAAGAAACGAACGCTCATATTCAAGCACCTGCATTGCTACGATCAACTTTTTAGGCATACTATAGTCACTTACTTCGCCTTTTACTAATCGGATACCATTAGATACAGCAATCTGCCCGCCACAGGCTACTACTTTATCATCTTCCAGTATCGGTTTTGCGATTTCATAAAGAGAATTACGTTGCAACATCGAATCCGCATCCATACAAATAAAATATGGATAATTTGATATATTAATTCCCATATTCAGGCTGTCTGCCTTACCTCCATTTTCTTTTTGAACCAAAGTAATGGAAATCCCATTATAGACTGTTTCATAAATTGCCTGCTCCTTCTTGCAGTGAACTCTTTTTCTGATGGGCCTATTTATTCTTTTCATGTGGAAAGAATCCACCAGATATTCTACTGTTCGATCTGTTGATCCATCATCTACAACGATAATTTCATAAAGTTTATAATCCTGTTCCAAAAGTGAAAAAACCGTATCTACAACTGTCATTTCTTCGTTGTGTGCAGGAACAATTATACTGATGGGAATATAAAAATCATGACGGAGTGTTCCTTTCATCTTTTCGTCCATTCGTTTCTCGTAAAGTTCCGATGCTCCTACAACAACTGACAAAAAAAGGAAAGTGCTATAACCAATCAAATAAATAACAAAAAAAACGTCAACAAAAAACAAAAATAGTTTAATCGCATCCATCATCTGTACTTTCCTCCGTTCCCATAAATTTATATGCCATCATTTCTTTTGCATATATATCTTTTTCGTTCTGTATGAGCTTTCCTTTTTGTTCGTGATCAATTAATTTTCCAAGAGACTGAGCACTATTATAGCGAATATACCAGTTTCGACTTTCACAGCCTTTTTTCAACGCGTCTATAGTCCTTTTCCCTGGATACGATTCAAGGGCCAGTGCACTAAGCGCAGCATATTCCCAATCTGATTCACGCCACTCCTCAACCAGACAGCACAGATATTCCCACGCCTTGTCATACTTATACTTTCGAAAATAACGAATTACTGCCAGTCGAAGCTCTCTGTCATTTTCTTCATCTTTAAGAACAATAAGTAGTCGTTCGGTAAAGTTTCCGGATATCATTCGGAAAAAGTTTACAAAACATATTTTGTAATATGTTGAATAATGAGTCCAGTTTTTCCATAATTCTTCAGCCAGCAATTCCCTGTCTCCTTGAAAAGAAAGCAAGCCATCTGTTACCATTTTTGAGCTGTGTTCTATCCGCATTCTAGTCAAAATATGATATGCTTTTATCACGTGTTCAGGCTGTCCGCCAGCATACAAGGCATAGAGTGCATTTTCGCGGCAGTAGATAGAATGATCCGATACAAGCCATTCCATCTGAAGTGCAAACGGGTCTCTGGCTCCCGGACCACACAGATGATGCTGCTCTATGATGTATGCCATAAGTGCTTTCTCCATGCCTCTTTTTTTCATATAAGCACTACTGAGCTTATAGAACAGATCTCTGTTATTTCTGACCCATTTTTCTATATCTTCCTGTTTTCCCTTCGCTTCCAGTTCTTCTACTGCCTGTTGGAATAAAATAAGTCCAGAGCTTTTGCTCAATTTTCTAGTCCAGAATTTTTCTTCTTTTTGGGATATCTTTTCGACTCCTGATGTTTCAAGCATTTCACAAAGTTTGTTCATATACTTTCTTACCATTTCAGGATCTCT
Source organism: Blautia wexlerae (assembly GCF_013300825.1). Taxonomy (GTDB): domain Bacteria; phylum Bacillota; class Clostridia; order Lachnospirales; family Lachnospiraceae; genus Blautia_A; species Blautia_A wexlerae_B. Next base: position 14,334 of record NZ_JAAIMY010000005.1, on the reverse strand, counting down.
TTTTCTCTTAAAAAAGTCTCTGGCGAAATAAACCAAATTAAACAATAAAAGACATATACATATGGCCATATATAAATAAATTAACAAATTTACTTGAAATACCATGAAAACTATCGCCCTTTCATATATTAACCACCCTTTAGGATTTAATCCTTATCCTTCCACAATTCCTGCAGATCGTAATATCCTTGTTTTAATCGTTCATGCCATGTGGGATTTGTGCCCCATCCTTTCAATTCAACCGTTCCCATTTTAATAGGAAACTGCACATTTGCATCTGTCCCTACACCGGCATACATCTCTGAAATTTCTATTCCTTCTATTCCATAATTTTCATAGTAATCATCATGGATCACCATCTCCGAAGGATTATAGAAGTTCAACAAAGACCATGGTAATCTGATCTCAATCTCATCCCCATTTACAATAAAATCAGATAATGAGTTGAAATCCGCCGAATCCGGATTCCCATTTCCATACGTAAGTGTTCCTGTATCAAAAGTTTCTGCACTTTCAAACCCTTCAGGGGTGATTTCAAAACTTGGATCATTTGCAACCTGCAGCATCAGATGTATCGGAACAAATTTTCCAGTATCTTTTTCAGGGACATTTAGATATGCGTCTTCACCATAAACTCTCTGAGAATACATCGCTCTTAGCGCTTCATATCTTTCCTGTACAAGAATTTTGGTATCCTCCCGCCCCGAAATAATCAGTACAAAATCCGCCTCTTGTTCAAATAGCGGCGCTATACCGTCGCATGCTGTGCTTCCTGATTTTGGTGTCGTATCAATCGGAACATAAAGTGTTTCATTTCCAAAGTGAAAATCATCTTTGTGAACTCTGAAATAAACATATTTTTCATCATACTTGCAACTAAGCGACATGGTATCCGTCTCCATCACTATATCTGTTTCTTCCCATTCCGAAACATCTCCGTCAACATAGCAGACACTCTCTACTTCACCCGGATCAAAAGACAGAATACCAAAATACTGTTCATTCGTCTGATAGTCACTCCAGTAACACGTCTTTGTCAAATCCGTATAAGCCATAGTGTTCCACGTTCGCTTGAACCATTCATCCTGCCAAGTAAACGCTACAGATCCTGCGCACCCTGATGCCATGATATCCTTGTAGCACTGTACTAGTGCTTTTCCTTGTTCCTCCTCGCTCATCCCACCTTGTGAACGCCCTGTATTTCGATCCGACTGCGCTCTTCCTCTCGATGAAGGAACTCCATATTCCGAGATAATAACCGGCATGGTATGATGTGCGTTTATTGCAGTCAGATATGCCCTATATGAGTTAAACGTCCCGTCTTCGTCTGTAAATTCTTCTCTGCTTTCAATCTTCATTCCCAGAACATCCATGAATCCGAGATAATCCGGGAAATACGGATAGATATGGTAAGACGCAAACTGTCCTGATAGAAACTCATCTGTCGTTTTTATATGCTCTACATCCACCTGTTCAAATTTTCTAAAATACCATTCTACAGTCTGATTCCACTCAAGCGGATCTGTTGTTGGCCAGTTAGAAAAAGCAATCAGACGCTGACTTGAATATTTTTCCGTTTCGTATTCTATAATTTTATCCCCTACCTGCGCAAGCATTGTTTCAAAAGGCGTTGCTTCTTCTGTCGTGCGCATATATTTCCCCTCATACGAATCCCTTTCCTCCTGCATATGATCCGTAAAAGCAACTGTTGTATCTTCCCACTCCACACCTAGGATATATCCCAACACCCATGGAGAAATATCTTTTGTATAACTCCCGCTCCCAAGATCTTCTCCTAGTGAAAACCTCTTATTTCCATGTATCATATCCACCAGAATCCTGGAATCCCTCAGAAACTCATTAAGAAAATCTTTGCTGTAAGCATCTCTGTGTGAGTAAAGAACATAATCATCGATCCATACTCCATGGATAATATAAAGTGGATCGGGATTATCATGATTAAATTCCCAGACAGCATCATAAAAATCATCCTGTAACAGGGTGTACACCCTCACACAGTTGGCTCCCATATCCTTAATCATCCGGAACCATCTCAGATAGGTTTCCTTATCAATAGCATAATCCGTGGCAAAATGACCTGGAATTCCCACTCCCATATCAACACCGCGTATTTCAAATGGTTCCATTCCGTTCCCAGTATCTACAAGAATCTCCTTGTCTGAAACTGTTGTAAACGTTTTAACCTCTTTATTCATGTTAAAACTAAGGGTACTCCCTATCCTGTCAGAAACAAACATCCAGCAGGTCACCGCTATAATGACTGCTGTACATGCTATAATAAACTTTTTCATATGTATCTCCTGTAATCTTAAACAGCTCATCTTTTTCCGTTAAAACTGATCAGTGGTTAAATTTTTTAACGGCAGATTCATGACAGTATTGTTTTAATACCTCAATATTCTCATCCAACCACTCCAACCTCCCGATCAGCTCATCCGTCATCTGACCCACAGCCTCCTCGTAGCTTTCCGGATTTCTTTCATCTGGATGAAGCTTGTTTCGACTGTCGAGATTCTCGGAATTAAAGCTATATCCCCATACAGCATAATTCCGGTCCACAGCTTCTCCCTGATATTCCGTTACATCCTGTATATACTGCAAAATATTTTCATTGCTTAATATTCCCTGTCGGAATTCCCTATATCTATCAATAATTAAATTGATATAGTTCTCATCTTTTATCATCATCCAGAACCATGGTGCCTGTACAGAAACAAACTGTCGTATATGAAAGTCATCTTCGTTGTCCGTACTTATATTGCCGAGATCATTGTTAAAATCCCATACACATGGCTTGATTTTTCCATTTACATCTTTATAAAAATAAGTAGACAGATTCCCCGTATCATGCTGAAGAAATACTTCTGCAATAATAAAATAGTCAGCAAATTCTTCAATATCGACATAATTATTAAATCCATAAGCAAGCGTATCGTAATCATAAGAATATAACGCTTTTTCAAATTTGCTAAGATCTTTTTCAATGTAGTCCTTGATTGCAGGTGTAATCTGCTCTTCTCCCGGATAAACAAGATCAAAAAATGAATCTTTTCTAAGTACAGATACATATTTTGTAAAATTATTCAGTGCAGATACCGGAAGACTTGTAGCATTATCAATTTCTACAATGTAGCCTGTAACATTTTTCGTTAAGTTTGGGCGCGCTATATCCACTCTTCCTTTACCCCTGCTGATAGTTTCCATCATCACATAAACTCCCTGATACGCCCCGTTCAGAATCACCTCACAAAATCTGACATCTGGTGCAAAATCCATAAGCTCACCAGAAAAATTCATAGCCATATAATTACGCATCAGAGTTTTATCTAAAAATGGGCCGTGGAGTACCCAGTCATGTGCCGCCTCCATGCCCATTATCCTTCTATCCTGCTCAGTACCATCTCCATCTACTGTCGTAACAGCGTAAGATTTTTTATCAAACCATCTCGAGGTATTTCCCCGGACTCTTATTCTTATACTTGTACTAACTGCGGGTTTGTCATTGACCGTATTATATGTATCCAGATTGTCAATAATCTGCATCGTTGCGGCAAGTTCACTTTCTCCTTCTGACGTAGTCGTATATTTTCTATGTGAATATCCTTCTTCATAATATGGCACTCCAGGAATTTCTTCAGAGGTTTCTATTTTAACCACGGGCAAATGCGTTTTTAATTTTTCTATGTCTACTGCCTCGCTGTTATACTGAGATTCTGATATTTGTTCCGCATTTATGGCTTCCTGTACATCTGGGATTGTATCTTCTACTGAAAGATATTCTTTATGTTGATGTGTTCTGTATTTTTTCCCTCCCAGTTCTGTCTGAGTCCAAAACGTACCGATTACTGTAAGTGCTGCTATAATCAGTACCCAATATTTGTTTTTCAAAATATTCCTCCTTTGACTGTTTCAAGAATGACACACTAACACTATTAGTTACTAATATCATCATCCTGAGCAACTACATTCACATATTCCACGTGTTCAATCTCATATAGACAGTCCGCAATACTCTCTGCGCGGTTGCTTGCTTTCTCAAATATTTTCAGTGGAATCTCATAAATCAGTTCTACTGTCCGTTCGGTGGTATTTTCAACTCGCAGATCAATTCTCCGTGAAAAATATTCACTAACAACAGACATAATTCTTTTATCCGTACTTCTTGCTCCCCGAACAATCAAAAGCATACGACTTTCATTCTTAATTCTGCCAAGAACGAGAAGTATCAGAAATACAATTGCACTACCGATTCCCGCTGTTATGTAATCTCCAACTCCACATGTAAGACCAACTACTACTGTCCAGAAAATATATACCGTATCTCTCGAATCCTTGATAGCCGTCCTAAAACGGACAATTGACAAAGCACCTACCATACCGAGTGATAACGCCACGTTATTACCGATTGCCGTCATAACTACTGTTGTCAGAACAGCAAGTACAACGAGGCTTGTATTAAACTTCCGACTGTATATTGTACCTGTATGTGACATATAGTATGAAAGATAAATCACAAATCCCAACGCCGCAGCAACAAGAATTTGTGTTAATATTTCTGTCATACTTAAAACTTCTACCTGCTGAATTAATTCATTTAAAAAACTTCTCATTTAACTCTCTCCTCCTTAAAATCTAAAAACTGCCTGACGGGCAAGTGCATATTTACTGACTGCCGTCTCACTTTTATTACTGATTTGCAAAATATTTTTTATATAAGCCAACAGAAAATTGTTATATTTCACCTCCATTACTACACACCCTGGATGTATAACTGGAAAACAGCCTGCATATTCTTCCAAAAATCTTCCAGTTAATTTTGACGCTGATATATTGCTGTCAAAGGTAATCCTTGTGTCATTTTCTTTGAAAACAAACGCCATTCTCTTATATTCAACAATGACTTTCGGTATATAACAATTCGTCTTAAGAACACCATAACATTCCGTTGCGAAAGGATCACTATATTCAAGAAGTACTTCATAATGTCCCTTCATTAATTCTTCAGCATGTTCTCTGGAAATAGTCAGGGAACGCTTCAACTGATTACTTCCCTGTTTTTGTTTCATCTCTAAAAATGCTGTCCTACTTTGAGGACTGTAAATCCGCAGACGCATTTTCCTGCGACACTCAACACCCGCCAATTTTTCTTCAAAATCTTTGTTTCCCAATGTATCGAAGTACAGGGAACGTACCATATATCCATCCTTACCGTTATGAGAATCTTCTTTAAATAGTTCAGCAAACTGACGGCTAAAACGATAATACTGTTCCCCGCTTATTAGAAATTTTCTTTCCTGACGAAACACCTTTTTAATCTGCATTCTTTTCCTCCAACATCTCTCTTACGGGTCTGCTCCAATGATAATCTCTGGTCACATTTATATTTTTATATTCCTTCTGAAGTTTCTCCCAAGTCTCTTTCGCATTGTCGATTCCCTTATTCCGATAAGTTTTATTTTCTGTAAGACCATGCTTTCCAACCTCCTGAAACTCCAATATGCAATGTAACTCCTTTCCGTATTTTTCAGAAAGCGCAGCCTCTGTTCTGATTGCCTCGATTTCATTACCGCAGCTATAATTCATAACCGCTACTTCATCACAAGTCTCTTTTATTAGTTCTTCAAGCCCTGACGTCAATCCCTGATTGTCATAATGCCGTGGTATACAAATCGCTGTACGGAGATGATTTTTTTGAGCGAATTTATATCCTTTTTTCATACAGCTTATATATCTGTCCATATACTCTTCCGGATTCTCTTTCCAGGAATCCGATATATACGGTTCTATATCCAACATAACTCCGTCAAACTTCTCTTTTTCTGAAGATTGTACATTATACTGAACGATTTTTTCCAGATGTGCCAACAGCGTTGCTCCATCCTCTTCATATCCCCATTCTACAGCGCCAAGGAGTGCATACACTTCTATCTTCCTATTGTGTAAGGCTTTTACAAATTTTCCTGTAGCCTCCACTTCTGTCATTCCATTTGTCTCCTGATACCACTTGGTAATTCCAAGCTCTTTTGCAAGGTAAAGTGCCTCCTCCGGTTCACAAACAGCTTCCTCTGACCACTCGAACATTCCTGTTTCCTGATATACCTTGTCCTGTTCTTTTCCTTTTCTGACACAGCCGGATACTGTCAACATAAATATAAAAATATATACTACAGTAGCCGTTCTTCTCTTGTTTTGTTTCACTCTATCGCATCCTCCCTACATTATTCACGAATCATTTTTACCTATAGAAGGCTTGATTTCGCTACAATCGTCTACCAGATAGAGACCAATACCAAAACAATGCTCAAAATCAAGCTGACTTTTGCTTTCAGAACTTTCTGCATTGACAAATTTCCTTTCCCTTTTGAGATATTTTCTTATATATTATCATCGAAAGTAGCTTTCCCAAAATCAATAGAATTTGCGCGAGTGGACATTTTTCTGCGCGAATGGACATTATAGCGATTGACACTTGTTCTCTTTCGGGGTACGCTTATAAAAAAGAATCCATCTGGTCAGATCATCGATCTGAGTCCACATAAGCAGAAAACCAAGCAGGAGCAGTATGACAATATACAGAATACATTTCTTTTTATCTGCCTCAATTCTTCGATAGGTTCTGGTGTAATCAATTACTTTCTTTTCTTTCATAGACCCCTCCTTTTGTCTCGCCTCGCTACGTAACTCTACATCGAAGTCTCTCAGAAATTTTTCACATCTCCTCCCCGTAGATTACAGCACTGCAGCCCTTCTGCTTTTTGCTCTGATACATTGCCCTGTCAGCCTTTCTGTATAACTGATCAAAAGAAACCTCTTCATATCCATCATAAAAACACGCACCCAGACTTATTTCTATGTTCTTCCCCTGCATCTCTATGATATCTATCTGTCGGATATTTTCAAAAAATCTCTCAAAAAATTTCTCTGCTACCCTTTGTTCCAGCATTCCCGGTATAAACATGGCGAACTCATCACCTCCGAGCCGCAAAACCACATCGCTGTCACGACATGTTTTCTGTAGTTTCTCCGCAATGGCTATGATCACCTTATCTCCTACAGAGTGTCCGTAATTGTCATTGATGGATTTAAATTTGTCACAGTCGATCAGGCAAAGCAATCCTCCTGTTTTTTCCTTTAAAAATTCAGTAATCTTTTTTTCTCCGCTTCCACGATTACATAATCCTGTCATAAGATCTGTCTGCGCCAGATAAATCAGCCTGTTCTCACGCTTTTTTTCTTCTTCTATACACTCAATACAGAAAAGTACATGCAGAAGTTTTCCATCTTCATCGTAGTCTACAGGAATAAATCTGCTTCGGTTCCAGCCTGATATTTTATCTGTAAATTCATGTGTTATGCTGTTTTCTCCAAGAAGCCGTTCTTCCAGCGTACTGATATCTACAAACTCCAATGATTCCTGAAGTTGTGATTCCGTACACATTTTCTCAGCGATATTCTTGATATGTCCGCAAAAATCATCTCTGATTTCATATTCTCCCATTTTAAAATCTTTTCCCAAATATTCCGCAATCTGATCTGTCATTTTTATAATATGATATCTTTTTGTCTGCACATCAACCAAATACATAGATGCATAGATTTTGGAAAGCGACGAATAACTGCTGAGCTTTGCCTCTTTATTTGACTTTATAAACGAATTACGCAATTTCAGAAATGAGATAAGAAGCGTTCCTATCATATCCAGAAAAGTAGTAAGTCCCCTGTAATCACTCTTTGGAGGATTATCCACACCGAAAAAACCACTTATCTCATCTTTATAACGCAAAGGACATACCACCACTTTATTACGTCCATATCGACATTCTGCAATCTGTCTATCTCAGGAATTACTCCCTGTGCACACCATTCATACGTATTGTCTGTGCCATGTCTTTCTTTACAGTCTTCGAAAATATATATTCTGTCAGAACCGATATGTCTGCCGAAAAAACGGATAAATTCATTAATCTGCTCGTCAGGTGTATGGTAATTGAGTGCGGATATAAGTGCTTCATTTATGACCAGTTCATACTTTATGATTGTCTTCATGTTGCTTTCCTCCTGAATGTCGTTCTCATCTTATTTTTTTACATTCAAGCCAGATGGAAAGACCTTCTTTTATTTTCTGCTCTTCCATTTGCTGTACTCCCATTTGTTATCCTCATTATAAAAAAGTCATAAATTTTTTCAATAATTCTGTCACGAAACGACAGAAAATGACACGAATTGTAAATCCATGGTATTGTTTTGTGATATATTGTTACCGGATAAATACTCTCAAACTCCTCATACTTCATCCTCTGCCTCTTCATAATCCTCATAAGACTTAATCTCTGCATAAAGATGTGTGTCTCCTTTCACATTTTCCTCTGGCTCATGCAATTCTTTACATTCCTTATCTGTATACAAAACGTAATAAGAACTATCATCATGAAGCATGATCCATACGTGATTATCTGCAGGAACAGTGATTGCATAATCCTTTTCCAGCTCTGTGCCAGGAGCTGCAGTAACTGTTACATTACGTACATCACCTTCTGCTTTTTCTGCTTCCTCGTACTTTTCGCAGAGATCTGCTACATCCTCAGGTCTGTCCACGCCGTAGGAGAATTCCATCTTCGAAGCTTCTTCTGAAGTGCCGTCCTTATGATTCAGAATCTGAGTATGTTTCAATGGTCTGTAATCATCCGAAGCAACCACATATTCCATAGAAATCCAGTCTCCCTCTGTGTAGGATTCTCCATCTCCCTGAGAATTCAATGCGCTCTGCGTAAGTTCTTCAGGTACCTTTGTCTGTATAATGATCGTATCACCATCTTCCTTCAGATCCGTCACTTCTTCCTCTATGGTTTCATCTGTGTAAAAGCTTATAAGATCATCTGCATTTCCATCTGCTTCATCAATATACAGACAGGAGAGATACTCATCTCCTTCTTTTCCGTATTTTAATTCGCCATCTTTATAGAGCATCTGGGTAGTACCATACATATCTACATACATCACTTCAGAATCTTCATAGTCATATACCTTTGTATTCTGCAGTATATATTCACAGGTAGCTTCATAGCTTTTATGATTGCTTACAAGACTGTCTGTTTCTCCTGCTTTCATCATCTGTTCCAGTGCATTGTCTTTTGTCAGTTCAGGTAACGTATCCGATGCCTGAACACTCACATATCCTGCTCCCAGAGTTCCCATAATCAGCGCCGTCACAATAATCATTCTTTTCTTCATTTTTTAGTCTCCTTTTCTTATATTTTTTCCTTTACGATGCCAGTAAAAGCGAACTTTCGGGCATATATACCGTATCAAAAGCTCTCCTCATTTTGACAGTTTTCTGTATCTGTATTATTTATGTTATTTGAATTTGACTTCCCTGTCTATATTTTTGCGTGAATAGTCAAAATATGGCGTAAAAAGACCTCTGTCTGGTTTGATTTTACCATCTGCCAATGGTATACTTATTTTTAATAAGTAACCTGGCCATTATCTATCTTTATGACGGGAGGGTTTTATGATAGCATTGCGTTATTTCTGCGGATTTTCTCTTCAGATTTTTCCTTATGCATTTTTCTGTTTGTATCCATTCCGGGATCGTTTCCGCCTAAGCACAAAAAAGACAATGCTCATGGCACTGTCCATTTTTATTGTAATGGTCATTCCGTTTTCTCTTATCGCACAGTTCAACATCGGTGGTGATTACAAAGAGCTGATCTGGAATGTTATTTTTTATATTGCCCTGCTACTGTTCGGAGTGTTGTATTGTTTTATCATCCAGGCAAAAATAGCAGAAAAACTGTTTGTATTTTTTGTTGTAATGAGCTACGGATTCTTTGTTACAAGCACCGTTACCTTTTTGCACCGTACTTTCCGGTTCCCATCCGATTATTTTATGTATCCGCCCTTTGCACTGGCTCTCACACTTATCATAAATCTGGTTCTTGCGAAACCATTTCTCATGCTGATGGAGCGAATCCGTACTATGATCAATGCAGATCTGGAATCACGGATCTGGAAGATTCTCTGCTCCCTCCCTGCTTTGTTTATTCTGATTGCCAGCATTGCACAGTTCTCAAGCATAATAAATCTTTCCAATAATATAGTTGTCCATGTTATGTTTGTACTGTTTGCAGTATTTGCTTTCATGGTGTATGCCGTATTCTTCAGTGTCATGGGATACATCCGCAGCAAACAGGAAGAACAGCGGATTTCCGAGCGCATACTGGAAAACTACCGGAATCAGGCAGAAAACAACGAACATATTCTGGAAATACATCATGAGATCCGGCATCATATGAATGCCCTGTCCTCCTATCTTAAACAGGAAGACTATGCAGGTGCCAGACAGTATACACAGAAATTTACTGAAGAAGCCGAACAGCTTCCTTTTGTCACCTACACAGCCAATGCTCTGGTCAATTCCATCCTTTCGGAATTTGCAGAACGTGCCAGCCGTTATAAAACCATAGTGGAGTACAGTATTATCATTGGCAGAAAACTCAACATGGAAGACATTGATTTGTGCCGGATGTTGACAAATATATTGGAAAATGCAGTAGAAGGGTGTCAGAAGGTCTCTGAAGGACAGCGGATCATCCGGCTGAATCTCCATTCAAAGGGAAATTTTCTGTTTGTTAAATGTGAAAACTCCTGCAATGAGGATAACTTGAGAATCACGAATGGAAAATATAAATCCAGTAAAAAGAACAGCGACAGACACGGTTACGGTCTTAAAATCATCAATGGAATCGCCGAAAAATACAATGGTATACTGAGCGTACAGGTACGTGGTGGCTTTTTTGCTGTAACAACAACGCTTTGTCTTGACGAAAATAACGAATAACAGGAGGCTTTCACTATGTACCATATTGTCATCTGTGATGATGAACCGATTTTTTTAACACAGATATCAGAAATGATCAGCGATATTTTAGCATCCATGGGAGAATCCTGCGAGATTCGAAAATATACTTCTATTGCAGAATTAAAAAATACATTGCAGAATACTCCCAAAAGCTGTGACATTCTGATTCTTGATATTATGCTGGGTGAAAACAATGGAATCAGCTTTGCAGAATGTCTCCGTGACACCAGAAACCAAATTCCCGTTATCTTCATTTCCAGCAGTAAGGAATTTGTATTCGATGCATATTCTGCTGAACCTGTAGGTTATATCCTCAAGCCGGTCAGCCGTCAAAAACTTGCAGAAGCACTAACCCGTGCAATCCGACATCTGATTCCGAAATCCATTATAATCGACACTCCGTCCAGAACTGTATCCTTTCATATCAGGGATATTACCTATATTGAAATAATCAATAAAGAACTGCAGATTCACCTTCAGGACGGTACTGTCACAAAGATATATAAGTCCCTTTCTGCAGTCCGTGAAATTCTGCCGAAAGATATCTTCGTGCAATGTCACAGATGCTACATTGTTTCTCTGTATGCTGTCCGTTCAATCAGACGCTTTGAAATCACATTGAATAATCATGAAATAATCCCGGTCAGCAAATACAGCTACCGGGATGTCCAGGAACAATTACAGCAATACGCTGCAAAATGGTTTTAATTTCTCCAAACAGCTCAAAAATCATTTCATCTCTCGCAATTATCTTTTATCAGTCAATCAGCTATAAATGCAAACAGCAGAAAACGGCGGTCTTATCGACCGCCGTCCAGACTGTAGACAACCACCGTTTTAACCGGTGGTTGTTTACCAGTTTTCCTTCAGATTCCCAGAACAGCGGATATCTTAATTTCTTTTTCTGTTTCACTGAGATCAAAGTCACCGCCATCTTCCACAGTCATATGTACCTCATACAGTACGTCTTCGGATAATGTATCCGGTGTTTCACCATCTTCTGTCTGAATATGCCATTTCTCTGCCGGAACTTCTTTCAAGGTACCATCTGTACCATATGCATACAGCTTCAGAGAACCTGTTTCCCCGGAGATTCCTTTCATACGTATTGCAACGGTCGTATTCGGATGTACGTTCTCAATTGTGATCGTATTCAGCCATCCTTCCACATCTCCCTGGCCGCCGTCTGCCGCAAATTTCTCCTGACTTAACACATTGCGCATTGCCTGATCCAGATCCACCTTGCGGTAAGGCATTTCCGGCAGATATACAAACCTGTCCTGCAGTCTCAGAAGTTCCAGATAGCCGGTCGGACAATAGAGCGCATTTCCGCTGTTTCCCGCATACATACCGATAGCCATGTTGTTGTATCCCGGTTTGTCAGAAATATCCATGGTAAATGCAGTCTCGCCTGTCTCAAAATCAAGCATGATATACTGCCACATACCAGTTTCCATATCCTGAACATATCCGTAAATATATCCTGTTGCAGTGGACAGCTTCATCATGGAAGTGTCAGACAGATCACTTCTGCACCAGATACTCTTCATCTCATATCCGTCCTCCGTCTTAACTGTATCCACACGTTCTATACCCGGCGCGATCATTTTATTGCCCTGTCTCAGCCAGCCCACATCATAAATATTCTCATAGCTTTGTATTGAGGAATCATTATCTGCTTCTCCAAGCTTCGCACTTCCTGCACCAAACCAGTTACATACGATCGTGCTTACTGTTCCCTCTCCATCATCATATACAATTGCAGAATTTTCCACAGACACCTGTGTACCTTCCGGAAGCTCATCTATAACAGGCATGCTCGCAACCTGCTCTCCTGTTTTCATATCCACCGCAATAAGATTTACCGGATCCTGATTATCTGTAAACATAACCAGATCTTTGGTCAGAGACGGGGAACATCCACCTCCCCATGCAAGACCGCCACCTGTCGTCTCATCGCCTTCTTTGCTTTCCTTGGCACCCACACTTTTATAGGAAGTTTCCCAGACTTTTTTCACACCATTATCCGCCTGGAGCAGATAACACTTCAAATTTGTCAGAATGACCGCACCCTCCTTAGATGCCGCAATACCATTCTCTGCACCCTCTCCCGGTTCCAGTTCATATACAAACACTGCATCTGACAGATCCACATCTTCTCCATTCAAGATCTTATCGATAGCTGCACGCGAAACATAGCCAAAGGTTCCCTGCTGTTTTCTGTCAGGATAAATGCGGAAGCCTCCTGTTGCAAACCAGAGATTTCCCTCATAATCAAAAACTACAGATAACAGATTCTGATCCAGTGTTTTTCCAAGTGCAGCCTCTGCTGCCGCTTTAATATCAATATCCAGCACTTTCTCAAATTCCGGAAGTACATTTCCCTCCTCATCTGTAGCCTTAAGCATAAGTACCCGATTATCGTTCGTCGGACACACAATGCGATTGCTCTCATCTACAAAAGAATATGAACTCTGTATCAGATAGCTTCCATTGTCATGCTGTTTTGGTGAAAAATAGCCCAAGGTCTGTGCCTCATCTGCATTAATATCACGGATCGCCAGGCCACCCAGAAGCGGAACCACAGAATGTCCATAGGAATCAAAAAAGACTGCCGGGGAAGCATTGGGATTAACTTTTTCATAAGAAACATTGATCTCAGAATAAATATCAACAGGCAATACCTCATCTGTTGAATCTGTATTATAGCAGTCATGATGAATATTGGAATCACTTGCTGCCATATAAGGATTCACATCCATAACCTTCGGTGTAAGTGTCTTTATAGGCAGTTCTGATGTCTGACCTGCATTTTCCTCTGTCTGTGTTTCTTCTACCTGTGTTTCCTCTGCACGTACCATATTTATTGACGGTTCAGATGTTGTAGCTGCTATAAAAGCGATCATTGCAAGAATTAAAGCTCTTTTCTTCATAATTGTTTTTCCTCCTGAGTGTTTTTGTCATATTACATTTCTGTGTTCAAACCAAATGGAGAGTCCTTCTTTTATTTTCTGCTCTTCCACAGGTTTCATAAAAAAATATTCTATCCGCATCCTGAACGCATGAAGCGAAAAATCAAGATCACTGCACCAGATAATCCCACATTTCGGATACAGGGAACGGAGATGTTCTGCCGCATTCAGCCCGGACACCCCAGGCAATGCAAGAAACACCACTGCCGGTACTGTTTTTCGTGTCCGCCCGAAAAACCGTTCCTGATCCTGATAGATTTCAATCAATGGAAAAACATTCTTTTCTGTACAGTAATTTCTGATGTATTCCGCACAGTTCTGTCCTTCCTGTTCCTGATCAGTCAATATGGCAATACAATACACGACATCCCTCCTCTTCCATTTGATGTACTCCCATTTGTTATCCTCATTATAAAAAAGTCAGAAATTTTTTCAATAATTCTGTCACGAAACGACAGAAAATGACACGAATTGTAAATC
>NZ_JAAIMY010000059.1 GCF_013300825.1 Blautia wexlerae | reverse complement strand
AGGAGATGGGATACGATGAGAACAATATTTGCAGAATACAATCCACAACGAAACAGCATTGACATTTATACAAATGTTGGCTATATGCTTCGCATTGACTGCTGGGAAGCCGAAAAGGATTTAAAAACCACACCCGGATCAGACTGTGCATTGACTTCACTTGCAGTTGATGAACCACTTGAATATGCGAGATTATATCTTGAGGGCAATTTACAGATGTGGGTAGATGCAGAAGATTCATTAGAGTTATAAAATGCAAGCAGCCTGTATGCTTCATTACACACAGGCTGCTTAATCAAATTTATTATAATTGATGAAAAATCGGTTGCATTTTGTCAAAAGTACAAAACTTTTTGAAGCCAAGTGCTTTTAATTCCTGTTATGATACTGAGGATATCCCAGCAATACTTGCTATCCCTGATACCTTATTCTTTCTACCAGCGTTTCCTTTTTCAGATTACTGCTTAAAACACAGGAAAGCACAATTTGTAGAATACCAACCAGAAGAATCATAACAAGAATCGGGATAAGAGGAACGTGATAAACGTTCATTCCAAAAATCCCATTATGCTTCGCATAGGAAAACAGTGCATAGCCAAGGGGCAGACCAGCAGCAAGTGCGACGCAGATGGTGCCAACCGTAAAAATCAAGCCCTGTATTTGTAAGCACAGATTCAACTGCTTATTGGTCATGCCTACCGCTTGCAGCACACCGTATTCCTGCTTCTTCGTGGTGATATTGATGATCATGGTGTTTGCCAGATTCATAAACCCAATGAGACCGACAATTGCCATGAACAGATAGCAGCCAAGCTTCATCATACGGCTTGCATATTCTGCAGATTGTAACTGTGCATGATAGGTATCCATTTTTATATGCGAAGTATTAGAAATCAAAGTATTCAGACTCTGTTCCACAGATGCAACATCTTTTTTATCACAGTCCACCCACAGATAGCCATAGGCTGTTCCCCTCGGATTCATGGAACGGTATACACCTTCCGGAATGACAAGATAAGTGTCCGCGCTTACAAAGGATCCTGCAATCTTTCCCTGATAGGTATAGGTTTCACTTCCATTCTCAAAGTCAAATACAATAGATTCACCCGGAGCATATCCATCTTGTTCCATCCACGCCGACCAGCCAAAGAAAATTTCACCATTCTTTACCGCCTGATCATAGTCCATAGAGCCAATATCCCCGTCTTGGCGCATAAAATCAAAATCATTTTTACTCACAATATCAGCCGGAAATCTTGTTCCGTTCAGATTTACAGAGACAATCTCTCTCGTCATGACATCTGTCACTCCTGGAATGCTTTTGATTTCTTCAATCATTGAATCATTCAATGGATTATCCGTCAGAATCGTATCCAGATTATTCTCCGAATAGGCTTCATCATAATTCTGGGAATAATCCAGCTGCAACTCAAATTGTCCATGGTTGATTGCAATCCGCGCCTCGTGCTCCGTGTCAATATTCCCAACATAATTAGAGATAATTACAAACAATACACATGAAAGCCCCATGGTAAGAATCGTAGCAATGGTTCTTTTCGGATTGCCTGTCACATTTGCCATTGCCATGGAGAAAACGGTGACATCTTTTCTGCCTTTTCGTCTGCCCTGTTTTTGCGTTTTGGAGCCGTCAAGATACCGTGTCGCTTCGATGGGTGAAATCCGGGAAACAATTTTCATGGGTTTGCGCAGAGCCAAAACGACCGTAAGAAACGATACAAAAATGCAGATGAGCATAATTGTCAGTGAAAACAGAGGCACCTGATGGTTCTTGATTCCGGACGATACCAGATTTCCCTGCTCCACCAGCCAGTTGAAGCTGACTTTTGCAATCAGGAAACCAAACAGCAGCCCCAGCGGTATCGAAGGAACCGCCAGAAGAATGCCCTCACGAAAGATCAACTGCTTCATCTGCTTTCTGGTTGCACCCAGCGCCTTGATTTTTCCGTACTCCTGAACCTTCTGGGCGATCCCGACCTGGAAGATATTATAAATGACCACAACGGAAAACAGCACGATTCCGAGGATCAGGGTTCCACAAACCACAATCATTTCATAGCTCGGCTGCAATACCCACTGCAGGTAGAGGTCATTGATGATCACGTTTTTCTGGTCAATGCCGCAGGAATCCGCGATTTCTTTTATAACAGGCGCAACATTATTCATAGATACATTTGCAGAATCGCTCAAGGTAAAATAGATATTATATTGCCTGTCACCCTCCGCAACACGCTCATTATAAAAATCCTGCGAACCGAATACAACATAGGAAGCCTCGATGGTATATTCATCCCGGTCATATAAAATCCCGCTGACAGTAAATTCCACCGGTGCGTATTCCGACTGCATGCCGGAACGGTACTCCAATGTTACGGTGTCTCCGACCTTTACATCATGGTATCCCACTGCATCAAAGAAAGCGCGTCCTGCGGCAATTTCCTGCGCCTTTTCCGGATAGGTACCTTCCTTCAACACATATTCCTGATTATAGGGAAGCATTTTCCTGACCGTTTCATCCGCACTGACAAAGCCGCCATTTTCATTTCCTTTCAGGATGCCCTCCGTACACATGATGCCGATATCAGATATCTCAGCTCTGCGTTCCACTTCTTTTAATTGCGTACCATCTGCGGCGATAAACAGGCCGTAGTTGCTTCCGTATGAGCTTGCCGCCTGACTTTTCTGTAAATGAATTACCCCATTTCCCACAGTACTGATGATAACAAGCAGCATCGTGGTCAGACAGATTGCCATCATGATCAGTATACTTCTTGTCCTGTTCCTTTTGTCATTGCTATATGCAATCCTGCTTATTGTCTTCATCTGAAATCCACCACCTGTCCGTCCTCAATCACCAGAATACGGTCAGCGACCTGTGCAATTTCGTCATCATGGGTAATCATTACAATTGTCTGTCCATATTTTTTTGCTGTCATCTTAAGCAGAGCGATTACCTCATCACTGGTCTTAGAATCAAGATTTCCTGTCGGCTCATCTGCAAATATAATTTCCGGACGATTCACCAGTGCTCTTGCAATTGCTACTCTCTGCTGCTGTCCTCCGGATAACTGATTTGGCAGATTATAAATCCGGTTTTCAATCCCCAGAGTTGCAATAATATCATTTACATACGCTTCATCCACTTTTCTTCCATCCAGCCCCAGTGGCAGTACAATATTTTCCCAGACATTAACAGATGAAACCAGATTAAATGCCTGAAAAACAAATCCGATTTTTCTTCTGCGGAAAACAGCAAGGGCATCTTCCTTCATCCTGTATAAATCTTTCCCTGCTAAAGTAACACTGCCTTTTGTCGGGGTGTCTAGCCCTCCAAGCATATGAAGTAATGTACTTTTACCGGAACCTGACTTTCCAACAATTGCGACAAATTCTCCCTGCTCAATCTGAATGTCCACCTGATTGACTGCTTTGACCTGATTCTCACCTGCGCCATAAAACTTACAAAGCTGCTTGGTTTCTAATATCACACTCATGTGTTGCCTCCTTTTCAATTCTGTAAAGCGTACCTTTTCAGCACGCTTTCTTTGCCTGTTTATATATTTGGTCATTTTTCAACCTACATCCAAATTGTATCAGGACAATCTTTCATTTCACTTTCAAAAAACGAGCAGAAATCTTACAGAATTGTAAGATTTCTGCTCACTTAAAATTTAACCAACATATGGTAATTGAATCACAAACGTACTTCCTTTTTTCTTTTTGCCGGAGGTTACCGTAATCGTACCTGCGTGTTTTTCGATAATTTCTCTCGATAGAAAAAGTCCGATTCCTGTACCACTCTTTTCCATGACCTCCTTGGAACTTCCTCTGTAAAATCGTTGAAAAATTTTGTGATACTCATTCTGCGGAATACCAATTCCCTGATCCTCAATTTCCATTCTTACAAGATCGTTTCTTTTTTGTAACCGGATAAATATTTTTGAACCACACGGACTGTACTTGACCGCATTATCCAGAACGTTGATCACAGCTTCACCAAGCCACCTTTTATCCTGCATAATCGTGCATGTTTCCAGCTCTTTTTCATAGTCAAAAACGAATTCAATTTCTTTCTCATCCGCTTTAGGATAAGTGCGGTTCACAGCAGATATGACAGTATCCATAAGCGGAAGTTTTTTCTTATTAATCTGAATCAGTCCAGTTTCCATCTTGGATATTTCAAGAAGCGACTGCAATAATGTCTCCAGTCCATCCAGAGCACTCCGACAACGGATACAAAACTCCTCCTGTTCTGTGGCACTTAAGTCATTCTGCATCAGCACACTAAAACATGTATCCAAAGCTGCAACCGGTGTCTTTAACTGGTGAGAAATATCAGAAACCATTTCTTTCGTGTTCTCCTTTTCTGCCCTTGCTTCTTCCTTTATCAACTGAATATGATGTCCGATTGCTTCAAGCTGGTCATTCAATTTTTCCAGTTCTGCATGATTTTCCGTTTTCAGTAAATCATCAAATTTATTTTCACGGAATCTGATCAGAATTTCTTCCAACTGGTCTAAAATTTTCTGATGACACGCATCTTCTTTTTTCTTCCAATAAAGTAAAAAAGTCAAAAGAAGCACGCATATCACAGTGCTTACAGCACCGGTCACCATAACCTGATGCCGGAATTGCGAATAAAATGCATTCCCTTTATTCCCCCAGTATCCATATTGCTCCAATAATCGCCTTCCCTGTTCGTTAGTTTCAATATCCTTATCCTTAAGCAATTCCGAAACAGCATCCAGCCCGGAAAATTCTTTCTTTGCAGCAATCTCTGTCATAAGATTCATTTTATATTTATAATCTTCATAAAACACATACGTGGTAAAGCAATTTAATATTGCAAACAATAATATGACAGGTAATACCAAGGAGAGCACTACTGTAATCTTCTTGCGATATCTCTTTGTCACTGCCTTACCTCCTGATTCCATATATACCCAAGACCTCTGATATTCTTTATATAGACCGGTGCAGCCGGATTGTCTTCGATTTTCTCACGGAGTCTTCTGATATTGACAGCGATTGTATTTTCATCCACAAAATCCCCTTCCAGATCAAACACATTTTCCAATATTTGTGTTTTTGAAAGAATCTGTTTCGGATTCTGAAGAAAAAAAGTCAGCATTTTCAACTCCGTTTTTGTCAGACTGATTTCACGACTCTTTATCAGGACTTTCATTTCTCCTGCGATAAATACGATATCTCCCGAAATCATCTTTCCGGCTTCCGTTTTCTCCTGTCTGCGGCGGAAATGTGCTTCTATTTTCAAAAGAAGTACCGAAAGACTAAACGGCTTTGTAATATAATCATCTGCCCCTGCTTCATATCCCATGACCTGATCCATCTCCTGATCTAGTGCTGTAAGACAAATAATGTATGTATTATAATTGCATCTCATCCACCTTACAAATTCCAGTCCATTCCCATCCGGAAGATTCACATCACAAATGGTAACATCCACATTATTATCACTTGCAATTCTTTTCGCTTTTTTCACTGATTCTGCTGAAAAAACCTCATATCCGGATTTTTTCAGTGAGAATGTAATTCCACGATTTAAATTTTCATCATCTTCAACCACGAGTATACCTGGCATAGCATGTGCACCTCTCTTTATTAACTATTCATCGTGACATGCTCCCACCACTTAAATCTCTGATTTTGAAGTGGGGGCTTCTTGCTCAATGGCTCTACTGAGCCAAGTATCTACAAGCTATCCTCGCGTGCCCCGCGATTTTTTTCCCGGACACGGGCATATTTCTTACTTATTGTCTTGTCCGGATACGGACAGTTTATGCTGCCAGCATCCTTCTTGCCTCTTCACGGATGTTGATTGCTGCATTTCGATCTCTGTCCATCTCATTTCCGCACGTACAGCGGTAAACTCTTTCGGATAATTTCAGCTCTTTTTTTATCTTTCCGCATTTACTGCATTTTTTGCTTGACGGGAAAAAGCGGTCTACCTTTACTAATTCTTTTCCCTTCCAGGCAAGCTTATAATCCAGTATATTCCGGAACATCCCGTATCCATTATCCTGTACACTTTTCCCAAAGTGCAGGC
>NZ_JAAIMY010000058.1 GCF_013300825.1 Blautia wexlerae | reverse complement strand
AGGAGATGGGATACGATGAGAACAATATTTGCAGAATACAATCCACAACGAAACAACATTGACATTTATACAAATGTTGGCTATATGCTTCGCATTGACTGTTGGGAAGCTGAAAAGGACTTAAAAACCACATCAGGATCAGACTGTGCATTAAACGCACTCGCCATTGATGATCCTCTTGAATATGCAAGATTATATCTTGATGGAAATTTGCAGATGTGGGTAGATGCGGAAGACTCATTAGATATTTTTTAATTTTTAAACAAATACAACAGTTTAAATAACTATTAGCTACAATATTTCCGGAAAATTCATCATGGGATAAAGTTGGCTGGGTAATTTCAAATCTTTCCAAAAGTTTACACCCGCACTTTTCTCCATCCGACAGCATCTGTACAATTTCCAGCCGGTTCGCATCGCCCAAAGCCTTGCATATCAAAGCCACATCCATTGCATTCATATTGACACCTCACATTGATCATTGTCTATGTTCAATATAATATATACATAGATATTTGCCAATGTATGTGTTTTAAAAAAGAGAATCAAGTTTTTGATTCTCTTCATACATTCATTATAGCTTTTATCATCCATTTTATCTGCCCCAAACAGCCGCTGCATTCGACCTTACAAGCAGTTCTTCCACAGGCAGACCAATCGGACAAATATCATGACAAGATAACGACTTCCCGCATCCCTCAAAATATTTCTTCTTATATTCAGCAGAAATCTCATTCAAATGAGTGCTTTCCTGTTCTTCATTCAGAATCCGAAATGCGTTGACTGCAGCAACAGCGCCTGCGAAAGTCCCATTTGCAGAGAAGTTAGGACACACTTCAAGGCAGCAGCCACACATCAGACAGCGTGCCGACTGGTATCTCGGTTCATGTGTCCACGGATTCATATAAGCTTCACTTTCAAGCCAAAGGTTCAGTTTTTTCAAATTTTCAAACAGAATTGACCGGTCAACGATCAAATCTCTTACAAGCGGAAATTTGCTTAAAGGTTCCAAGGTGATTGTAGAACCTTTTAACGTATGTAGAAATGTAGAGCATGCCAGCCTCGGACGTTCGTTAATCAGCATGGCGCAAGCCCCACATTTTCGCACCATGCAGCTACATTCCCAGCTGATGGGAGTAACTATATTTCCTGAGTTATCTTTCAAAGGGGTTCTACTGTTCAATTCCTTTAGAACAGTGGCAACAGAGCTGTTTTTGCTTCCGTCATACTCAAATTCCTGCCAATAACTGTCTGATTTCTGACTCTCCTGCCGCCTGATTCTTATTTTATATACCAAGTGAATCACCGCCTTTCTGGAACAGGTACAAAGGAAATCTGTATCTGCTTTCCATCAAATCTGGCTACCGTTGTTTTAAGATAATCATCGTCATTGCTCTTCGGATAATCCTCCCGCCAGTGTGCACCACGGCTTTCTTTTCTTGCAAGAGCACTCTTTAGAACTGCCATGCCAAGCAATGGAAGATTTCCTGTCAGCGCTTGTACCGTTTTAATCCCATTTAACAACGTATTCTCATTTCTGACAACGCCCATAGTCTCCTGCATCACTTTGTTTAATTGCTTTATTTCTGAAATTTGAGACGCTGGTGGAAAATCTATCTGTGTCGCACAAGATAGATCTACTACATCTGCCTGTTCGCATGCTGATTTTGCCGCAACACGTCCTCCGTATAACGCTCCTAACAGAGAATTTCCACCAAGACGGTTGGCACCATGATATTGGGCACAGCATTCTCCGGCAGCGCAAAGATTCTGAATCGGCGTTCTGTGCTGCTCATCCACCAGAATGCCTCCCATAAAATAGTGAATTCCCGGTAAAACAGACACCGGTTCCTTTCGTATATCTTTATGCAGATAGGTCATACAATCATCTGCCAGACCAGATAGCTTATTTGAAATAATCTCCTCCGATATTTCCGTCATGTCAAGAAATACCTCTGATTCATGGCTGACCTTCCATATCTCTCTGGCGGTAATATCTCGTGGCATCAGATTTCCAAGCTCCGGGTATTTTTCCTCCATGAAATACCATTGTTTTCCATCTTTCATGGCAAACAACCTGCCACCTTCCCCTCTGGCCGCCTCGCTGATGAGCATGCGTTTTCCACCACATTTCACAGTTGTCGGATGATACTGGATCATCTCGCCATTTGCCAGAGGAACACCAAGCCGGAACAATTCTGCGGTGACTTCTCCTGTATTGCTCAGCGAACCCGTTGTATTTCCAAACAATCCGTGCATACCACCGGTGGCAACAATAACCGCATCCCCCGGTAATTCCACAGTCTCCTGACTATATTCATCCCTGATTACGCAGCCACAACAAATATTGCCACACAGACGAAGTGTTAGGAAAGAATGATGGCTGAACCGTTCTACCATACCAGATGCTTCTTTCCTGCGAACAGCGTCTATCATAGCTGTCATGATCTGCTTCCCGGTATCGCTCTGTGCAAAAGCAGTCCGTTTCTTTTTCTGCCCGCCAAAATTCCGCAGATCCACATCATCATAGCCACTCATGTTAAATTTAACTCCAAGTTTTAGCAGCCAGTGCACCAGCTCCGGTGCTGCCTGTGTCATTCCCCAAACTGCATTTGGATCTGCCAGACCACATGCTGCCTTTATTGTATCTGTAAAATGTTCTTCGGGACTGTCGTTTTCATCTTTTGTATTCAAAGCTGCGTTGATACCGCCCTCCGCCATAACAGACTGTGCCCGCTCTGACGGAAGGGAGGAAACCAGTTTTACATTGCATCCATTTTCCGCTGCCTGCAAAGCCGCTGAAAGTCCTGCCAGTCCAGCACCTATAATAATAATTGTCTTACTCATAGATATTGCCACCCAATATAATATAAAATAACCGCTCCCGCTATAAAAAGAAGAAGCACCGAAAGGATCAAATAAATATCACTCCTTCGTTCTTTATAACTGATGATTCCCAGCGATACGAGCAATGGGCGGATATTGATAAAAATATGAACAAAGATTGCCGCCACGAACAAAAGCTGAGTTACCATCTTTACCGTTGTAAAAGGGAACAAAATATATGTCCCATTCTGCACCTTTCCAAACAAGCCAATATGGAAGAACAGCAGGATCAGTATTGCCAGCCCACTGGCTCGTCTCGCCCAGAATATGGCGTTCTGTTTCAGATACATTTTTCCGGATTGCTTCGCTGTCTGTAAACTCTGAACTGTCAGGATGACACCAATCACCGTATGCACAACAAGAATACCAACACCAATCCATGCAAGAAGTTTCCCTGCACTACTTCCAACTCCGTTCAGCATAAAGCTTCCCATGATTCCATGAATCATAAAAATGAGAAGCATTAAAACAGACAAAATCGTATTCCATTTTCTCATAAATTCCCGCTCACCTCATTTCTTCGCTGTCCATGATCATATAGTCCATCTGTGATAACGTTGTAACGTCAATAAAATCATCCGATGCCAGGAATACATCATACTTTCCACTTACCACTCTTGATAGCATCATTGTGTTACTGTACTCTTTCAGATCTACGGAAAAACCGGCCTGTTTCAATCTGTCACAGAGTTTCTTAGCATAACTGACAAGCGGATAATCCGTCTCAGATACATATAACCGAAAACTAATGTCCGTTTTCATGAGATCTGTTTCATTTGTTTCCGAATCGTCCAGTGCCAATTCTTTTAATTTATTCCGGGTGTTCTCGTTGTCGAGACCATCTGACATCATATTAATACCGAGAACATAAGAGCCTTCCAACTGTGCGGAGGCTTGAGCCGCCTTTTTTGACTTCGGTGTTGCTCCTGTGACTGCATCAATCATAGAAGGCGGTGAATGTAAAATGGCACCAAAACCTACAAGAAAAACAATCGTAACAACTAACAGAATCAGTTTTCGTTTCACATTCCCACCTCATTTCCTATTCTTTCAAAATTCTCATTGCGTTCAAAACAGCAATTATGGTAACGCCTACATCACCAAATACAGCTTCCCACATTCCCGCAATACCAAGAGCGCCAAGAATCAGGAACACACTCTTAATCCCAAGAGCAATCACTATATTCTGCATGACAATCTGTTTTGTCGCTTTTGCTACTTCAATCGCGTCCACCAGCTTAGACGGTTCATCTGTCATCAGAACTACATCTGCTGCTTCAATGGCCGCATCCGAACCAAGCCCACCCATTGCAATACCAACATCTGCACGGGCAAGGACAGGAGCGTCATTGATACCATCACCAACAAAAGCCAATTTGCTTCCCGGTCTCTTTTTACTATCTAAAAGCTCAACCTTTTCCACTTTTTGGTCAGGAAGCAGCTGTGCATAATATTCATCCAACTGCAATTCTTCTGCAACGGACTTCCCAATTTTTTCATCATCACCGGTAAGCATGACTGTTTTTTCCACGCCGATATGTTTCAGGTCAGAAATTGCTTTTTTACAGTCCGGCTTCACTTCATCTGTTATCAAAATACATCCTGCATATTGACCATTTACAGCCAAATAAACTTTTGTACCTGCTTTTTCACAGGTTGTGTACTCTATACATTCTGTATCCATAAGTTTCGTATTGCCAGCAAAAACTTTCTTTTCCCCTGCCATTACACTGATTCCATATCCTGAAATTTCCTTATAATCAGAAATCACTGACTGATCAATTTCTTTTCCATAAGCAGCAAGAATGGATTTTGCAATAGGATGGTTAGAAAAACTCTCTGCCTCTGCCGCATACTCCAGAACCTGTTCTTTTGAAAATCCATTTGCAGGCAAAATATCCGTCACATTGAAAACACCTTTTGTAAGTGTTCCGGTTTTATCGAACACAATAACGCTGACATTATTAAGTGCCTCTAAATAATTGCTTCCTTTTACAAGAACACCTCGTTTAGATGCTGCACCAATGCCGCCGAAGAAAGTCAGCGGGATTGAAATAACCAATGCACATGGACAAGATACCACAAGGAAAACAAATCCTCTGCGAATCCACTCTGTCCAGCCTCCGCCAAGAATGATCGGTGGCAGAATCGCCAGAATAGCTGCTAAGATTACAACAACAGGAGTGTAATAACGTGCAAATGTAGTAATAAAATTTTCTGTTGGTGCTTTTCGGCTTGACGCATTTTCCACAAGATCAATAATCTTTGAAACAGTAGATTCACCAAATGCTTTCGTTGTCTTAATCGTTAAAACACCCGTCTGATTCATACAACCGGAAAGTGCTTCGTCTCCTTTATGAACGCTTCTCGGAACCGATTCTCCAGTTAAAGCCCTCGTATCCAGCATAGAATCTCCATCCAATACCACACCGTCTAATGGGATTTTTTCACCAGGCTTTACAATAATAATCTCACCAATGGAGACATTTTCTGGAGATATGGTAATCAATTCCCCATTTCTTCTTACTGTAGCAGAATCTGGACGTATATCCATTAAGTCTGATATAGATTTTCTGGAACGCTTAACAGCCAATGACTGAAAAAATTCACCTACCTGATAGAATAGCATAACAGCAACTGCTTCTGGATATTCACCAATGACAAAAGCCCCAATCGTAGAAACACTCATCAAAAAATGTTCATCAAATACACGCCCCTTTGAAATGTTCCTCACAGCCTGCCATACAACATCTCCACCAAGAATAACATAAGAAACAATGAGAAAAGCTAACTCGATAGGCAGTGGCACTTTCGCAAAAACAGTCAATGCCATACCAATGGCATAGATTGCTGCACCAGTCGCTAAACGAACTGTCAACTTCTTATCCTCATTGTTATAGGATTCATTGGCCTCCTGCTTTTTTTCCGGTATATAAGATTCCTGTACAATTTCAGAAACTTCCACATCTGGCTCATGGCTATGAACAATCGTTTCAATCTGACTGGCTATCGTATCTGCGGCTGTCTGAGCAACATTGATTGTAAGCGTCTGCTTCATCAGATTTACCACTGAGGATTGCACTCCATCCAACTCTCCGACTTCTTTTTCAATTTTTGCGGAACAATTCGGACAGTCCAACCCTTTTAACGAATAACTCTTTGTAACATTCATAACGGTTTCTTCCTGAACTTCCACATCTGGCTCATGGCTATGAACAATCGTTTCAATCTGACTGGCTATC
>NZ_JAAIMY010000057.1 GCF_013300825.1 Blautia wexlerae | reverse complement strand
ATCTCATAAGGGCAAAAATAAGGGAAACTACATATCATTTCACTAATGGACAGGCAGGAAAGCCTATAAAATGGGGAAAGTTAGAGGAATAATTATATAAATTCAAGTTTGTTGACTTTATTTTACTTCAAAACTATGAACAATTCAACCACAGAAAGAGAGGTATTAACCATGTATTACACCCAAGAGCAGATAGACCGCGCCAACCAAGCCGACCTTGTTTCTTTCCTGCAATCACAGGGCGAGCAGCTTACCCGCGCCGGGAATGAATACCGTTGGAAACGGCACGACAGCTTGACCGTCCGGGGAAACAAATGGTACAGGCACAGCCAGAGCAAGGGCGGCGGCCCCGTTGATTTTGTCATGGAGTTTTTCGGCAAGAGCTTCACCGAAGCCGTTGAACTGCTGACAGGCGAAAAAGGAGCCGCCCCGCCGCCGGACAGACATTGCCCCGCGCCCCTATCCGACTTCCGACTGCCACCCCGCAGCACCGACAACCGCATAGCGAGGAACTACCTCACAGCAGCCCGCCGCATTGATGAAGATGTGACGGGCTTTTTTCTTTCCAATGGCGACATTTACGAGGAAGCCGCCCACCATAACGCCGTATTCGTCGGCAGAGATGAAAGCGGCATACCGCGATACGCCCATCAGCGCGGCACAGCCGGGAGTTTTCGGCTTGATGTGAAAGGCAGCGACAAATCCTTTAACTTCTGCTACCGTGGCGAGGGCGAAAGGTTGTTTGTCTTTGAAGCCCCGATAGACCTCTTATCTTTCCTCTGCCTGTTCAAAAAGGGCTGGCAGAAGCAGAGCTATTTATCGTTGGGCGGCGTAGGCGAGAAAGCCCTCTTACGCTTCCTCTCTGACCGTCCAGACATTCAGACCGTCTATCTCTGCCTTGACAGTGACCAAGCCGGAAACGATGCTTGCAGCCGCCTTGCAGAGCTTGTGCCGGAGGGCTTGACCGTCCACCGCCTTGTGCCGCTTTACAAGGACTGGAACGAGGTATTGCAGCACCGGGCAGAAATCGCGGACGGGAAGTATATCCGGGAAGCGATTTACGGCTTGAAAGAGCCGCCGCAGGAAGAAACCGTTGAGATTATCCGAATGAGCGAGGTTGATACACAGACCGTTGAATGGCTATGGGAGCCGTATATTCCCTTTGGGAAAGTAACCATTGTGCAAGGCAATCCCGGCGAGGGCAAGACCACCTTTGCCCTACGCCTTGCCGCCGCCTGCACCACCGGGGGAACGCTGCCGGGAATGAAGCCCTTGCCGCCATTCCAAGTAATTTACCAGACCGCCGAGGACGGGCTGGGCGATACCGTCAAGCCCCGCTTAATAGAAGCCGAAGCCGACCTTGACCGCGTGCTTGTGATTGATGAAGCAAAACGGGAGCTTACCCTGTCCGACGAGCGCATAGAAAAGGCAATCACGCAGAATAGAGCGCGTCTGATTATCCTTGACCCCATACAGGCGTATATGGGCGACAAAGCCGACATGAACAAGGCAAACGAGGTGCGCCCCATTTTTCGCCGCCTTGCCGAAGTTGCGGAGCGTACCGGGTGCGCCGTTATCCTTATCGGACACCTGAACAAAGCCGCCGGAGGACAGAGCGCATACCGGGGTTTAGGTTCTATTGACTTCCGCGCCGCAGCAAGGAGCGTCCTGCTGATCGGGCGCGTGAAGCGAGAACCGAATGTGCGCGTTATCGTCCATGACAAATCTTCCCTTGCGCCGGAGGGCAAGCCCGTTGCCTTTTGCCTTGACCCGGAAACGGGCTTTTCGTGGATAGGCGAATATGATATAACCGCCGACGAGCTGCTGTCCGGCGCGGGCGGGAACACCGCCACCAAGACCGAACAGGTGGAACGGCTGATACTGGATTTACTGGCAGACGGGAAAGAGCTTGCCAGCGAGGACATTGTAAAAGCCGCAGCCGAAGCCGGAATATCCGAGAGGACGGTACAGAACGCCAAGCGCAACATGGGCGGCATTTTAGGCGCAAGGCGTGTCGGCGGTCAATGGTACAACTTCATCAAGAAGAAGCAGCCACCCGAACCCGCAAGCTGAAAGTGCAAAACGCAGACCCTTTGCACTTTGCACTTTCGCACTTTCACGATGATTTGCGTCAATAACTCAAAAAAGCACTTGACAAAACGCTTCATGGGGAACAGAAAAAGATATACGACCATATGCTGATCCTGAATTTGAAAATAATATTATTCTCACAGAAACAGAGAGTCTTACTATGTCAAGCAGACCAAAGAATCCGAAATACGCCAGGAATAAAAACATTCTGGTAATTGGCGGTTCCGGTTCTGGAAAAACCAGATTTTTTGTAAAGCCTAACATTATGCAGATGCACAGCTCTTATGTGATTACTGATCCAAAGGGAACTGTGCTTCTGGAAGTTGGCAGTATGCTGGCAAAAGGCAGTCCAATGACGGATGAGAATGGAAAAATCATGCGGGACAAAGAGGGAAAAGTTATATATGAACCGTATAAAATCAAAGTTTTGAATACAATTAACTTCAAAAAATCCATGCACTATAATCCATTTGTATATATCCGCAGTGAAAAAGATATTCTAAAACTGGTAACAACCATTATTGCTAATACCAAAGGTGAAGGGCAGCAATCAGGTGAGGATTTTTGGGTAAAGGCGGAAAAACTCTATTATTGTGCCCTGATTGGCTATATCTGGTATGAAGGCAGGGAAGAAGAAAAAAATTTTAATACTCTGTTGGAAATGATCAATGCGTCAGAAGCCAGGGAAGATGATGAGAATTTCAAGAATCCAGTAGATCTGATGTTTGATGAACTGGAGCAGAAAGACCCGAACCATTTTGCGGTAAGGCAGTACAAAAAATACAAGCTGGCCGCCGGTAAGACAGCAAAATCTATTCTGATCAGTTGTGGTGCAAGACTCGCACCCTTTGATATTGCGGAACTGCGGGAGCTTATGAGTTATGACGAACTGGAACTGGATCTGGTTGGTGACAGGAAAACTGCATTGTTTGTTATTATTTCAGATACCGATGATACCTTTAATTTTATTGTTTCTATTATGTACACACAGCTTTTTAATCTGCTCTGTGACAGAGCTGATGATGTATATGGAGGCAGACTTCCAATTCATGTGCGGTGTCTCCTGGACGAGTTTGCGAACATCGGACAAATTCCTAAATTCGAAAAACTGATTGCTACGATTAGAAGCCGGGAAATCTCAGCTTCTATTATTTTGCAGTCAAAGTCTCAGCTTAAAGCAATTTATAAGGATAATGCCGATACCATCGAAGGGAACTGTGATACGACCTTATTCCTGGGTGGAAAGGAAAAAACGACATTAAAGGAAATAGCGGAGATTTTGGGAAAAGAAACCATAGATCTTTATAACACATCGGATACGAGAGGCAGTCAGCGGTCTTATGGAATGAACTACCAGAAAACAGGAAAGGAGTTGATGAGCCAAGATGAAATAGCAGTCATGGACGGGGGAAAATGTATTCTGCAGGTGAGAGGTGTCAGACCATTTTTCTCAAATAAATACGATATTTGCAAACATAAAAACTACAAATATCTGTCCGATTATGACAAAAAGAATACCTTTGATATTGAAAAACATCTGAGTACTAATCTGATACTGAAACCAGAGGATGAAGTGGAATTGTATCAGATGTAACTTCTCGACAAATTGTCGGGAAGTGGATCATGGGAGGAAATCATGAATAATTTGGAAAAAGGGAACAGTCGGTATCCATCGACGAAAATGAATATACCGACTGTACGTGTGAGGAATTTTCCAAGTAGAAAATCCTATGCTTAGTGTAGCACAAAAGGCAGGGTTTATATAGTGTTTTCTTCCATTTCTGGAAAAAATCTAAGAAAGGACTGGAAAATGTAAGTTTTCCAAAGGTACACTTATGGCATTTTTTACAACGGCAATTACGACCTTAAAAACATTGGTTTGTGCGATCGGAGCCGGACTTGCAGCCTGGGGAGTGATCAATCTGCTGGAAGGATATGGAACGGACAATCCGGGTGCAAAGTCACAAGGAATAAAACAGCTCATGGCTAATTAAAGGGAACAAAAAGAAAGGAAAAGCACAATCCAGACGGTATCAGCGGCAGTCTACAAGAATAAATTGTGATTACACAAGATTGGTGCTATAATAAGAGAAAAGTTCCTGCCGGGGCAGCCGCCCCGGTGGTATGGATAGAAAGGCAGGAAAGCAATATGCATATCAGCTATAAACCGCTCTGGCACACACTGTTAGAGCGTGATATGAGAAAAGAAGATTTAAGGCTTGCCGCCGGTATGACAACGAATATGATTGCCAACATGAGCAAAGAGGGAAAGCACATCAGTATGGATACATTAGCCCGTATCTGCGAAACGCTGAATTGTGAGATTACCGATGTGATTGAGTTAGTACCAGACGAGCCTGCTTCCACAGGAGGTAAGGAACATGAGCGAATTGAAACCAAGAATAACGAAAAACGGAATTGATTATATCCTTGTCGGAGATTACTACATCCCAGATTTGAAGCTGCCGGAGGAACACCGCCCCATCGGAAAGTATGGACGGATGCACCGGGAATATTTGAGAGAAGTCCACCCAGCCAGATTGAACACATTGATATTGACCGGAGAGCTATGGACATATCTTGCAAACCTGAACGAACAGGCACAGGAGCGGATAGACACCATCATAGAGCAGATGAAAACTGCCGAGGGCGTGACCGAGGAATTAAAGTGTACCCGTCAAATGGAATGGGTGCGGCGGTGCAATAATATCCACAATCGGGCAGAAGAAATTGTTTTGCATGAGATAATTTATTCATAATAGTATGGTGTCAGGATTATGACAAATCAGAGGTTAAAAGGTGCGTCATGTTAAAAAGCATAGGGTTATATTTTAGAAAAATAGATTTTCTGAATTTTGCAGTTGGAGCTATAATGCCAATCATTGTATTGTTTATAGTTTATTCATCAGTCAAATCAAATATAATTCTTCAAGATACTGATTTTTTATCACTGTTGATGAATCATAAAGGGAAATTCATATTTTACTTTTTCGTGTCCTTTATTGAAGAAGTTATTTTTAGAGGAATTATTTTTGGGCTGTTGCTGCAAAAATGTAAAAATAAGTATTTGAGTTGCGTAATAGCTGCACTTATTTTTACACTACCACATATTTTTAATACCGATAATATTTCTGTTCTGGTAATGTTTATTTTTCCTTTTCTATATGGAATATTTGCCAATGAAATGTTTTACACTACAAAGAGTATTTGGATGCCCACAGGATTTCATTGGTTATGGAATTATACAATAACAAGTTTGTTTCTTGTTACAGGAACACAAAGTTTCATATATGTACATATCATAGCAGCAATGATTATAATGATACCGTTGTTTTACATTGTTATTGGGAAAACACGCCTAAGTGGCGATTGATAGCTTACAGTTTATCGCTTTATATAACTCCCTTTTCGGAATTGTGTACCCACTGAAAACGAGCCTATAAACATGCATTCACAATGCATAAAAACACGTTCTGGCTATTTCCCACACATTGAAATATACACTTAGATAACGTATAATACGAAATATATTTTGGGGAGGATTATGACCATGAAAAAGAAATTATGCAGTATTGTTTGTCTTTGCTACTTTGTTTCAATTATGTTATGTGCATGTGGAAGAAAAGAACAGGGGAATCCTATTAGATTGCCAGCCAGAGAGGATATTGTATCGATTGGTGTCTCTGACGGTGACAAATATGCTATATCACCTAACACAGAAGGTGAAGCTACGGAGTTTATTGATGAATTTTTATCTATGCTAATGGATATGGAAACAACCAGTCAGCAATCAATCAATGATGCACCGGTCAACAAAGATTCTATTACGATCAATATAAATTGTGATGGGGCGGCAGGAACTACTCTTTTTTACTATGTAGATAAAGGAATCGAATATGTAGAACAGCCATATCAAGGAATTTATAAACCAACGCCTGCTTTAGGTAATTGTATAACTGAAATGCTTGCTTCGGCAGATAATAGACCGCTAATGGTAACATTTCAGGCATCGGTAATTGAAACGAATCATGATTCAATAATAGTAAAACCGGTAGATGGTTCTTTGGAACTTGATTCAGCAGATAAGTTTTATATATCAAACGAAGAGAACCTTGAATTGCAAATTGGAGATTTCGTAGAAATTAGCTATAACGGAGAAATAATGGAATCATATCCTGCACAATTAGGAGAGGTTTATAAAATTACCGTGATAGAACAGACAGAAGCAAATGCCATGTGGGATAGAATACCTATGGTAAGAATAGATGGTAAATTATACTACGATACAGGGAGAGAAAGCATCATGGATGCACGTTGTGGCACTATGGATGGAGAAATAACATCAACTGTCGATGGAACTGAAATACCAACAGAAGATAATCAGTCTAATTTTGGAAGTGGATTTGGTTATCAGTATGGAGCAGACGATACAATAGAAATTTATATGAATGAAAAGTGGTTCGTCTTTGAATACAGAGAAGAATCTGAATGAGAGAATAAACGATAGATAAGTTAAATTAAATTCAAAAGGCTGTCTCAATAAAGGGATAGCCTTTTTCAATTCTCAGCCTAAATTTTCTCAATATTCAGTAGGCAAAATCCAAGATACAGTTGCTCAAATTGCTCGAAAAATTAAAAAATGTATGAATATACACTAAAATTTGGGAAATGAACAGCGGGAACACTTTTCCGAAAAGGGAGTTATACAATATCAACTGAATAACCACAGCACAAACCGCTGCTACATGGAAGCCAACAAACCATGCAACAGCGGTTTTTCTTTACCGTTTTTTCCTCTGACTGATAGGCGTTCCCATTTTCTTTGATTTTTTGAGAATCCGAATCAGCCAGCGAAATTCTTCATCTGACAGATTTTTATAGTTGATGCCGAGCTGTTTGCAGTAAAGGACAACGAGCTTTTCATCCCGGCTGCCCTTGAAGTTTTCGACCGCTTCCAGATTTTCTTTCAGTTCATTGGCAACAGTGGTCTGGGGTGCACTTTCACTGTCCTTTTTGTGGGCTTCTCGAATATCCCGGATAATGAGGTTGAGGTCATCCCGTACCATCTGACTGAAATATTCATCATCGCTGATATGGGCGGCTTGCAACACTTTCAAATGGGGGTCATCTTCGCCAGGGCGATACCGTTCAATGATTTCATGCCGGACGGTATCGACAAGGGCGTTGAGGTTCTGAATCTGCATGGTGGCAATCCCATCCACATAAATCTCAATGTCCGCAAGAAACTTGATAAAGTCCTTATGGATGGCAAGTTCGCAGAGCAGACGGTTGTTAATCCGACCGCTTTTCAGAAGTGCTACCATCTCATCACTCAAATGCAGCTCCCTTAATGGCGTGTTGATCTCCGCCCGGTTCTCTGTCCGGCAAAAGAGATAATCGAGGGACACCCCATAAAAATCTGCCAGCAGGATAAGGTTGCCATGATTGATTTCCTTATAGTCATCTTTTTCATAACTGCCAAGAGCCGATTTTGAAATACCCGTTTGCTCTGCCAGTTCTTCCAGTTTTAATCCTTTGTTTAATCGTAAATCTTTTAGCCGTTCCTGTATTGTAGTAGCTCCGTTCATTGAAGCAGTTCCCCCTTCTGACAACATTTATAACCGTTGAATTGATTATACCATATCAATTCCGCAATCGTGGAAATTTCTGATTTTTACCCCTAATTCCTACTTTGTGGACATACGGCATAGGGCACAAAAATGTTCTATGATACAGGTAGTTCATCGATGGATTATTCCAATCGAATGACCAGCCTGTGTGGGATATGCTTCCCCGGCGATGTAGCGTCATGACTTTTGGCAGGGATATGGAGGAACCCTGACCAAAACGAGCGTACCAAAGGGAGCGATACGCCGCTGTGAGATTCAGGGGAGGAACGACACCGGGGAGAACTGGCGAACTGACACCGAAATGATACCGAAACACGACAATCTGATAGGGGGATAGTCTACCCTATCGCTGATACTTCGGGAGATTTTAGGCGGCTCTATGACCGTAATTTTGCCGAAAATCGCCCCGAAACCATACACGAAAACGGGAGAAAACACAATATGCCGAGAATGAGCAAAAAGAGGAAGCATGAGCTTTCCTTTTACCTCAATGACCGGGGGCGTGTCACTTACAACGAATTGTGCCGGAAATGCCAGCATGGGTGCAAGCAGAGCTTCCGGGCGGTTGTGATTGACTGCCCCCGTTATTTATCCAAACGAGCAAAGAAAAAGGAGGAACACACCGAATGAATTTTGAATTTATGACGATAGACACACCATTGCCGCCCTGTATGCCTTTTCCCAGAGCGTTGACAGGCTTTCCGGTCAGCAGCACCGCAAAGGTCATGTACTGCCGGATACTGGACGCTATGCTGTCCAAAGGGCAGGAGGACGAGAACGGAATCCTGTTTGTCTGCTTCCCTGTCACAGCCATTGCCG
>NZ_JAAIMY010000056.1 GCF_013300825.1 Blautia wexlerae | reverse complement strand
CAGTCTGACGCCTAAAGCGTCTGGAAGCATGTGACTTTAGTCATGTGAGGTTCACAAGAAGCAAGGAATCTATACCCATATGCAGTCTGAAGCACATGTACCTTGGTTTCGCGTTGTATTTGAGATGACAGATGGAAGTTTGATGGAATTTCAAATGCAACAGGGAGATTTTCGTGAATTGGAAAAAGGCGATCAAGGTATGTTGACTTATCAGGGAAATCGGTATATATGTTACCAAAAATATAAATTTAAAAGTGAAGCACAGGAGGAAGAAAAATGTTAAGTGAAAGCATTGCAAAACTGGTACAGTATGGGATTACAACAGGTCTGACACTAGAATGTGAAAGAAATTACACAACAAATCTTCTGCTGTACGTTTTTCATGAGGATGACTATGAGAAACCGGACAACATTGAGGAACCTGTTAATCTTGAAGCAACATTGGGCGAATTGCTGGACGAAGCCGTAAAAAGAGGACTGATCGAAGACAGTATTGTATACCGGGATCTATTTGATACCAGATTAATGAACTGTCTGATGCCACGTCCGGGCCAGGTGCAAAAAGAATTCTGGGATAAATATAAAGAAAGCCCAAAGGAAGCAACAGATTATTTTTATAAATTGAGTCAGGACAGCAATTATATCCGCAGGTATCGTGTAGAGAAGGATCAAAAGTGGAAGGTAGACAGTCCATACGGTGAGATTGATATTACCATCAATTTGTCCAAACCGGAAAAAGATCCAAAAGCAATTGCCGCGGCAAGGAATGTAAAATCCGGAAGCTATCCGAAATGTCTTCTTTGCCCGGAAAATGAAGGATATGCGGGACGTGTTAATCATCCGGCAAGGCAGAATCACAGGATTATTCCGATCACAATCAATGATACTCCTTGGGGATTCCAGTATTCTCCGTATGTATATTACAATGAGCATTGTATTGTATTTAATTGCCAGCATACTCCAATGAAAATCGAGAGAAATGCATTCATTAAACTGTTTGATTTTGTAAAACTGTTTCCGCATTATTTCCTTGGATCTAATGCAGATCTGCCGATCGTAGGCGGCTCGATTTTAAGCCATGATCATTTCCAGGGTGGACATTATACATTTGCAATGGCAAAAGCACCAATTGAGCAGCACGTGGTACTTCCGGGATTTGAAGATGTAGAGGCTGGAATTGTAAAATGGCCGTTATCTGTACTTCGTATTCGTCATAAAGATTCTAACCGTTTGGTAGATCTGGCAACACATGTGCTGGAAGTATGGAGAGGTTATACTGACGAAGCAGCATTTATTTATGCTGAAACCAATGGAGAGCCTCATAATACAATTACACCAATTGCACGTAAAGTAGGGGATATCTACGAATTGGATCTGACATTAAGAAACAACATTACAACAGAAGAACATCCGCTGGGCGTGTATCATCCGCATGCAGAATATCATCATATTAAGAAAGAAAATATCGGTCTGATCGAAGTTATGGGACTTGCAGTTCTTCCGGCCAGATTAAAAGGTGAGATGGAACTTCTGGAAAAGTATATTCTCGAAGGCAAAGATATTTCTTCAAATGAACAGATTGAGAAACATACAGAGTGGGTTAAGAAGTTCCTTCCGAAATATCCGGAAATCACAAAAGAAAACATCCATGGCATTCTTCAGAAAGAGATTGGAATCGTATTTACCCATGTTCTGGAAGATGCAGGAGTATACAAATGTACGACCGAGGGAAGAGAAGCATTCATGCGTTTTCTTGAAACATTATAAAAATTGAAATAAAAGGATTCTTTGCAGGAAATGATTGCAGGAGTACAGATAAACCAGGAATCGGATGTTTAATTGCATGTGCGATATGGTTTATTATGTTTATTCTGTTGCTTATGGAGAGACATAAAAGAGAAAGATAAATTATAGAAAAATAGAATGTTTTCGGGGTGAAAATGCTGTTTATTTGTTTTAGACATACGATGTCCGGTTGAAAATTAGCGGATTCTCGTTTTATGTCGTGGTAATTTTGGTGCATATTGGTAAGCTGTAAGAGGAAGGGAGGTAGAGACATGGATACAAAAAAGATTGGAGCTTTTTTAAAGCAATGTCGTAAAGAAAAGAATCTTACACAAGAGCAGCTTGCCGAGAAGTTTGAAGTATCTGCAAGAACAGTTTCCAGATGGGAAACAGGAATAAATATGCCAGATCTCAGTATACTTGTTCAACTTGCGGAGTATTACGATGTTGAGATAAGAGAGCTCCTGGACGGAGAAAGGAGCCAGACTATGAATAAAGAGATGAAAGAAACACTGGACAAAGTTGCGGTGTATGAAGAATGGGTGAAACAAAAAGCATTAAAGGCTGGAAATGTTGCATTTGCATCAATGTTTGTGATTAGTGTGTTAGCGATTATTATTCAAATGTTATTAACGGTGGATATTCGTTTGATTTTAGGAGAGACAGTAGCTGCTTTAGTAGGAGGAATCCTGTATGCCTCTATTATGGTGCACAATGGAATATGGGATAAATGTTTGCCAAAAAGTGCTGCTATATGGCAAAATTTTCTCACCAGTGTAATATGTGCAGGAATTTTTACAGTCATCTATGGTATATGTTTATTTAGAATGGGAGCTACAGAAACACAGATAACACGATTAGCATTGGGATTTTTGACTGGTATTACTATTGTGTCATTTATTATTCTTAGGATCTTAGCATTTATTAATCGAAAAAGAGATCAGAATTCACCAAATGTTCAGGAGAGAAAAGAAACTTCCCAATCTAAGACAGAATGGAAAAAAATTTATAATGCACAGAATATAGTAGAGACAGAACGGCTAGTAGAAATGTTAAAGCAAAATGGAATAGCAGCTTTTTCGCAGGAAGCAGGTGCGAATGTTGTAATGCATGGAGCACCTGGATTTGGAATATATGGTGTGGATATACTCGTGAAAACCTATGATGCAGAGAAGGCAGTACAGCTGATCAAGGAGATTAATAACCAAGAGAATGAAGAAAAATTTTGACATTTCCACACATGCGTGCTAATATGATTATAGAAAAAGAGTGCTACCGATAGACGGTTTGTCCACATACTTAATTGATTGAAAATAACCGTTCAGTTTGCGAGGCTGAAGCGGTTATTTTTGTGTCTTTTTATTATCTTTGCCGAATACCTTTGAGTAACGAGGGAGTGAGATATATGGAGCAATTATTGATTGTTGAAGATGATATTGGTTTGAATCAAGGTTTATGCAAAGCACTGAAAGTAGATGATCGGAAGGTTATTTCCTGCAAAGACCTGAAAACGGCGAAGGAGCAGCTGCTTTGCGGCGGTGTATCCCTGATCCTGTTAGATATCAATCTGCCGGATGGCAGTGGGCTTGAATTGCTACGGGAGGTCAAGGAAACCACACCCGGGATTCCTGTTATTCTGCTGACTGCCAATGATACCGATCTGGACATCGTGGACGGACTGGAGAGGGGCGCTGATGATTACATTACCAAGCCCTTTTCTCTTTCGGTTTTGCGGGCAAGGGTGAATACCCAACTGCGAAAGCAAACGTCAAGCCATAAAAATGCACCGATCCATATTGATCTTTTTCACTTTGACTTTGAAGCAATGATCTTTTATGTGGGAGATTCAAAAGTGGAATTGAGTAAAACAGAACAAAAATTACTGCGTCTGCTTGTTGAAAATCGTGGTCGAACCATGACCCGTGGAGACCTTGTAGACAGGATCTGGACAGATGGTGCTGAATATGTGGATGAAAATGCTTTGTCTGTTACGATTAAGCGTCTGAGGGATAAGCTTGGGGCACAGAAATACATTAAAACCGTCTATGGAATCGGTTATAGCTGGGTGACAAAAGATGAATAAAACCGGCATTGTGATCATACTGCTGTGTTCTCTGGCGGCGGCAGCTGTTGTATTATGGGAGCGGAGAAAGGTCAGAAAAACGATGGAAGAAATCGAAAGGATGCTGGACGCTGCCATGACCGGTTCTTTTTCTGAAATCACTTTTGATGAAAGCCAGCTGTCTGCTTTGGAAACAAAGTTTGCACACTATCTTTCTGCCGCAGAAGCATCTTCTCGAAATATGGCACAGGAAAAAGACAAAATCAAATCCTTGATTGCGGACATTTCCCACCAGACGAAAACGCCGATTGCAAACCTGCTGTTATACAGCGAGCTTTTGATGGAGGAAACTCTGCCTGCATCGGCAAAGGAAAACGTGGAGGCACTGTACAAACAATCGGAAAAGCTACGATTTCTGATTGATTCTCTCGTAAAACTTTCCAGACTGGAAAATGGGATCATTTCACTTTCCCCTCAGCAAGCATCACTTCAGCCGCTGCTTGAAAGCGTAGTAGAACAATATGCCGCCAAGGCTTCTGGAAAAGGATTATCCATATATCTGTACGATACAGATATTTCCGCTACATTTGACTTCAAATGGACAGCGGAAGCACTGGCTAATATTGTAGACAATGCCATCAAATATACGGAGCATGGAACAATCACGATTTCTACCGTAAGTTACGAAATGTTTACAAGGATCGATATATCGGATACCGGTTCAGGTATCCCGGAAAACGAGCAGGCAAAGATATTTTCCCGTTTTTATCGTTCAAATGCTGTTCAGGAACAAGAAGGGGTTGGCATCGGCTTATACCTTGCCCGACAGATTATATCCGGTGAGAGCGGTTATATCAAGGTTGCTTCCGTTCCGGGAAAAGGAAGTACGTTTTCCATATTTCTGCCGAAATAACAACAATTCTATCAAAACTGTTAGATTTCATTTTCTGCCGGAAAGAATGTGGAAAGAATCCTATGCGATAATCTGTATGTATCAAAGGATCATTTCCTTTCATACATACAGATTTTTTCATGGAGGTACTCATTTATGGAAGTTTTACAGGCAAAAAACCTGAAAAAGATTTATGGCTCCGGCAATAACGCAGTTCATGCGTTGGATGGAGTTGATTTAAGTGTAAAGAAGGGCGAATTTGTTGCAATTGTCGGCACATCCGGCTCCGGCAAATCCACGCTGCTGCACATGCTGGGCGGGCTGGATCGTCCTACAAGTGGCACGGTCATGGTGGACGGACAGGATATTTTCTCCCTGAAGGAGGAAGCGCTGACCATCTTCCGCCGCAGGAAAATCGGCTTTGTGTTCCAAGCATATAATCTTGTTCCGGTGCTGAATGTGTATGAAAATATTGTTCTACCCATTGAGCTGGACGGTGGCAAGGTCAATAAGGATTTCGTACAGCAAATTGTACAGACACTTGGGCTGGATGATCGTCTGGATGCGCTGCCCAATCAGCTCTCAGGCGGTCAACAGCAGCGAGTAGCCATTGCCCGTGCGCTGGCGGCAGCACCCGCTATCATTCTGGCAGATGAACCCACCGGCAATCTGGATTCCAAAACCAGCCAGGATGTATTGAGCCTTTTGAAAGTCACCAGTCAAAAGTTCGCCCAGACAATCGTAATGATCACTCACAACGAAGAAATTGCGCAGATGGCAGACCGCATTATCCGTATCGAAGACGGTCGGATCGTCTCCCAGAACTAACGGGAGGTGGCTACGATGAATGTCAAAAATCGAAAATGTATTCGAAAACTCAGCTTAAAATCTCTTTATGCGAACCGTCGTCGCAATCTGATCGCCATTTTTGCCATTGCGCTGACAACGATGCTATTTACGTCCATGTTCACCATTGTCTTGTCGTTGAACGCCAGTTATGAAACCTACCAGTTTCGGCAGGTAGGTGGCTATGCACACGGTACCTTTAAAGATGTTTCCCCCGAGCAGGCGGAACGTATCGCTGCTCATCCAAAGGTGAAGGCTGCGGGGGCACGGAAGGTGATCGGCATCACTGTGGATGGTGTCTTTTCCAAAACGCCTGCAGAGATCAGCTACATGGATGCCAACTGCACCAAATGGAGCTATGCCACCCCTACTACCGGGCGGATGCCCGAAAGCGGCAAAGAAGTAGCCATGGATACGGCAGCGTTGCAGCTGCTTGGCGTAACGCCGGAGCTGGGCGCCGAGGTCACGGTTTCCTATTCCATCACGGACAAGGATCAAACCGCCTTTACTGTAACAGATACCTTTACGCTGGTGGGCTATTGGGAATATGATGAACTAATGCCTGTTCACTACATCAATATCAGCCGTGATTACGCAGATGACATCGAAGCGCAGGCAGTGAAAACAGGGTTACAGCCTTTCCGCACCGATTTGAATGTCATGCTGACCTCCGGCACAAACATTCAAGGGCAGATGGAGCAGGTGGATACCGATCTTGGCTACACATGGGACAGCTATACTGATCCCAACAGCGTCCGGATCGGCGTCAACTGGGGATATACCTCATCCCAGCTGGAATCGCAGCTCGATCCAGAGCTGATGATCGCCATAGCAGCTTTTTTGCTGCTGGTGATTTTCACGGGGTATCTTATCATCTATAACATTTTTCAGATCTCTGTTGCAGGGGATATCCGGTTTTACGGACTTCTGAAAACCATTGGCACAACGCCCCGGCAGCTCAAACGCATCATTCGCCAGCAGGCACTTCTGCTTTGTCTGATCGGCATTCCGGCGGGGCTGCTGCTGGGCTACGGCATCGGCGCTGTTTTGATGCCTGTTGTCTTGCACTCCATCCAGTTGAATACAGGCATCACCACCATCAGCACTTCGCCTGTGATCTTCCTTGGTTCTATGCTGTTCGCCTTGTTGACGGTGCTTTTGTCCTGTTCCAAGCCCGGAAAAATGGCAGCCAAGGTCTCTCCGGTGGAGGCTACCAAATATACGGATGTGATGCAGACCAAGAAAAAACGGCGCAGCATCCGAGGAGCAAAGCTCCATCAGATGGCCTTTGCCAATCTGGGACGAAACAAGAAAAAGACGGTACTGCTGGTGTTGTCTCTGGCACTGTCGGTGACACTGTTCAATGCGCTGTGTGCCTTTGTGGGCGGCTTCAGCATGGAGAAGTATGTATCCGCCATGACCTGCGCCGATTTTATCGTCAGCACTCCCGACTATTTTCGTTATAACCCAGCAGATGAATTCATCACGCCAGAACAGATCGGAGAGATCGCAGCAAACACAAAGGCCAGTCTTTCCGGCACGGGATATGCTGTGCGAAAACCCGCATATCTGTGGATGACGGAGGATGCTCTGCGGCAGGACTATGCAAGGTACGAAAGCGCCGAGCAGTTGGACAGCCATATGAGCCGCATGGAGCACCGGGGCAATATGGTGATGGGAGATACCAGAATCGAGGCTCTGGATAACAGTCTGTTTGACAAGCTGCAAGTGCTCGACGGAGATATTTCTCCTATGCTGGAGCCGGACAATAACGCCATTGCCATTGCGGTTTCCTTAGATGACTACGGTAATCTGCTCAATCCTGAATACTACCCCAAGGTGGGAGACACGATCACGGCTACCTATGCGGATGATGTGAAATATATCGACAGCCGCACCGGAGAACTCCGCACCGAAGATACACCGGAGGAGTACCGTCAGAAAAAACTGTATGGAGCCAGAGATGTAGAGTACACGGTCTGCGCCTTGGTAGAACTTCCGAATTCCATGAGTTATCGTTATAGCGGCGTTGGCTATGATGCAGTTTTGTCTGTGGACACCGCACAGAGGGACAGCGGTGGTGCAGCCATTCCGATGCTCTACCTGTTCGACACAGCGGACGAAGCTGACGAGGCCGAAGCAGAGCAATATCTGTCAAAGCTCACGGCCGGTGAGTTTTCGCCCTTGATGTATGAAAGCAAAGCCACGGTTCGCTCT
This sequence comes from Blautia wexlerae, assembly GCF_013300825.1. GTDB lineage: Bacteria > Bacillota > Clostridia > Lachnospirales > Lachnospiraceae > Blautia_A > Blautia_A wexlerae_B. Next base: position 858 of record NZ_JAAIMY010000056.1, on the reverse strand, counting down.
GAGTTTGCTCAGTTCCGGCAGATGTTCCTTCTGATCGGTGGTATCCTTTGTGCTATCATTGGGCTGGTGGGACTCTTAAATTTCTTCAACGCCATGATGACCGGTATTCTTTCCCGCCGCCGGGAATTTGCTGTGCTTCAGGCTGTAGGAATGACGCCCCGACAGCTCAAAACCATGCTGATCTACGAGGGGTTGTTTTACGCAATGTCTTCCGTATCGGTGGCCTTTGTGCTTTCAATGGCGGTGGGACCTCTTGCGGGGAAAATGCTGGGCAGTATGTTCTGGTTCTTTGAGTATCGGTTCACCGTTCTGCCTGTCCTGCTGACAATTCCGGTATTTCTTCTGCTTGGGTGGCTGATTCCTTGCATGATGTATGATAACGCAGCGAAATGCAGCATTGTAGATCAGTTAAGGGATGCTCAATAATTGTTAAGCCAAAATTAGCCCTCTGTCAATGAAAAGGCTGAGGGCTGGAATTCAAATAATAATCAAAGTGACCATTACACTGGCCAGCGGCAAGAAACAGGTCATTTCCGTTACTGTGCAAAAAACAACAGTAAGAACAACAAAGATCACCGGACTGAAATCAAGCGTGACCGTTGCAAGAAATAAAAAACTTACGTTGAAACCGGTCATCAGCCCGATCACTTCCCAGGAGAAGGTTACCTACAGTTCTTCAAATAAGAAGATCGCAACGGTAAGTTCCAGTGGTGTGATCACCGGAAAGAAAAAGGGAACAGCCTATATCACAGTGAAATCTGGAAAGATCCGCAAAAAAGTAAAAGTAGTAGTGATGAGTTAGAGCTTGAATGAAAAAGTAAATTCTACATTCTAATATACCTTGATTTTATGCGGGAT
>NZ_JAAIMY010000055.1 GCF_013300825.1 Blautia wexlerae | reverse complement strand
CTCTTTTTCAGGCAGTACAGTCAGATGTGTTCCTTTCCGATTGTAAATCATTCTTCCATGATGCAGCGTCATTCATACAAACTTTTATCGGATGGACGATTGCTGCCGGACATTCTGCGGCACAGATTAGTACCAAAATTCCAAATGCGTTTATAGCCGGAATCATATATTGGTTATTGCTGATATTGGTTGTCGGAATATGCGTAGCAGGAACAGGGATACTGGTGATACTGATAGAAATAAAGGTTATAGAATTATATAAGAAAAACTGTTGGGATTTTATTACTCTACTGATGATACTGACAAGTGCTGCTGTCATCATTTATTTTGGAGAATCCATCAAAAAAACACTGTCAGTAAATCTTCTATTGCTTTTTGTACTTTCGCAAGGAGTATATGTTGGACTTAGATGTTATTTGAAAAATCAGTTAAATACCAAGCTATATTGATCAAAATATGATAAAAAACGTATAAAAGCAGGGGATAAAAACACACATCGTCCCCTGCTATTATATTATCCTTTTCCAATTTCTAGTAGGATATGCCTGTTTCATTATGCTTTTTTAAAAGCCTTAGTTTGAATGCTTTACTGTATTTCTTCCTAGACATAAATATGCTCCACATGGTACATAAAAAAGGACATGGCAATACCTCCTTGATACCACCGTATCCTTGAAAAAGGGCGACTTTAACACACCCTCCGTATTCTCATTTTTACAAAAGAAAACGGCGGTTTTGATTGTTATTTCAAAACCGCCGTTAAAATGGCATGAGAACTTTCTACTTCATAAGCGGTTTTTTTTCATGCTTATGAAGTAGAGAATTTTTACCTTATCGTAAATTCGCAAGATAAATTATATGTATCGTAATCCCAATCTCTTTCACTTTCAAAGAACGCAAATTGTTTAATCAAACGATAGTGTCCAGCAGGCAATTCTCCATAAAAACTTTTAACATCAATTTCTAATGTTAATCGTTCGTTAGGCTTAATAAAGCAATCCTTTTCATTGCTCTTTGAGGGGTCATCAAGCTGTTTAAGTTGATACCAAGTGCCGGATTGTTCAGCTTCTATTTCAAAATAATCTGGTGAATATTGGTATTCTTTATCAGAAGTATTTTCTATTAGAAATGAAAGGTGCTTTAAGTCTAAATCCTTTTCTGTACTCATTGAAATCTTCAAATCGCCCAAAGTGTCAAGCGCTTCTTCACTTCCATAAGGAGAAACCTCATATTCTTCGGAATAATCTTGTACTACATGATTATCACTGTCCTTTGCTTGACTACACCCAACAATACACACCAATAACAATAAGGTTAGAAACATACATATTATTTTTTTCATTTGTCCTTATCTCCTTTCTTTTAAATTTATAATAGCAATAAAATGTCTATTTTCAATCAACTTTCATTGCAATTTATTTTCACTGTAACACATGCTCCCCCTGCTTTATTATTAGCAATTTGGATATTTCCGCCATGTCTTTCACTTAAAATCTTACTAATATTCAGCCCTAACCCCAAATGTTCAGTAGCTATATCTTTCGATGATTTATAAAATGGTAATGTCGCCTTTTCAATATCAATATTTTTAAACCCGCAACCATCGTCTGAAACAGATATAACTAAATTATCATTCTCTATTACTACGCTAATAGCAATATCACTTTTTGCGTATCTAATACTATTAGAGAGTAAGTTTTCATAAATCTGCATGACTGTATCTAAATTGATAAACAAGGTTATATTATTACCGCTTGTAGTAATTGAAAAATGTTTGTCATAACAAAGTGCTTCTGCTGTGTTATTAAAATTATCAATAAGTGAATGAAATGTAATCTGTTGTCGTGGAATATCAATATCCTCTAACCTGTATAAGTTCGTCATAGCATTTACATATTTTTCAAGACGTGAAATATTTTTTGACATTACTGATATTTCATCTAATATTTCTTGTTGTGATACTAAGCCTTTGGGAATAAAGGAAAGCAGCATAGTAGCATGACCCTTTAGTAAAGTCAAAGGAGTGCGTAAGTCATGCGAAAAAGCAGCATTTAGACGGCGCTGTTCAGCAAATTGTCGAAACATAGTTTCATTATTTTTCGACAAACAGTCTTTCATTTTTTCAAAGGCATGACAAAGTTTCCCCATTTCATCATTTAATGGATATGATAACGTAAAATCTAAGTCATTTGCTTCAATTTTATGATACGCATTAGTTAATAGCTTAATAGGTTTCGATAATTTTTTTTTATAAAAAAATGTTACACAACATATCATACTAATAGATAATACGATAGGAATAATTGCAATATTTAATGAACCTAAAGCACTGTCAATAAGCCTATCCCGGTTTGTAAAATTAGGTAAAACTTCGATATATGAAACATGGTTCGGATAGACATATTCGTGTACTGGGCGTTCTTTTTGATAATCAACATTGAACTTGCATATCTCGTTTCCTTTCGTGTCAAATATTGTGTATTTTGTTTGGTCATTACTATAAGTGGCGGTAAATGAGCCATTTTCCGGTATATCATACCTCGTTGACAGATTTTCATACTTATAGTTTAAATTTATTCTGTATCTGTCAACCATTGAAATTAAAAGTATACAAATAATTATTCCAATCAACAACGAAAACAAAGCATAAAGAACAAAGGTCATTCTAATACTCATGCTATTTAACCGATTGAACAATCTGCTTCTCTTTAATTTTTCCATCTATATCCGCACCCCCAAACAGTTTCAATGTAAGGTCTATCGCCTAAAGATAAAAATTTTGCCCTAATACGTCTGATATGTTCTGTAACAACTGTATTATCACCAATGCCGTCTAATCCCCAAACTTTTTCATAAATAGTTTCCCGGTCAAAAACAATTCCTTTGTTTTGCGAAAGGAAAGATATTATATCAAATTCCTTTTTGGTAAAAGCCATATCCTTATTATGATAAAACACAATACGTGAGGAATAATCTATAACCATATCTTCATCAAATTGCACCTTTGAAGATATATTGTGTCTTTTTTCTCTGCGAAGATGTGCTGCAATGCGAGCTTCTAATTCATCAACAGAAAATGGTTTTATTACATAGTCGTCTGCGCCAATAGAAAATCCTTTTATTTTATCACTATCTTCAATGCGTGCTGTTAAAAAAATTATAGGGCATGAAACATAATCCCGTATCCTTTCGCAAACAGTAAATCCATCTATATCTGGCATATTGACATCTAACAAAATAATGTCAGGTTTTTTTTCTACTTCTTTTAATGCAGCATTTCCTGCTGTTGCAGTATATACCGTATATCCAAGTTTGCTGAAATAGCAATACAGCATTGATACAATTTCTTTTTCATCGTCTACAATTAAAATACTCTGCGCCATAAATATGCCTCCATTGTGAATATCTGATTTAAGATTATCAAACAAAAATCTATTTCTAATCAATTTCTTTAATTTTCGATGTCATTAGTTATTATATATGGCAATATGAGTTGTAGCAACCTTACTCTACATGTTTTATGCTCTATTACTATCCACACTATGATGTGTGTAATCATATCCCGAAAGCCATACCAAACAAAGCAGTCTATGGCAGATTTAGAAATAAGTCCTATGATTATTGAAAAATAAGAAAATATAAAAATTAGAGTGAAGTAATTATATTACAAAAATGAAAAACGGGAGATACACAGATATTGTGCTATCTCCCATATTGTTTTTAGTGTCATATCAAGGCTCATTTATTAGTGGTAAAATTAGCGTTTTTCTATATTTCTCAAAATACTTGAAAGTAAAGTGTTCATATGGATAATCGAAAATCAGATATAAACTTTTGTTTAAATTGCCTATAATTCAAGTGAATCTTCTGCATCCACCCACATCTGTAAATTGCCATCAAGATATAATCTTGCATATTCCAAAGGCTCATCCACAGCCAATGAAGTAAGCGCACATTCTGATCCATATGTGGTTTTTAAATTTTTTTCAGCTTCCCAACAATTAATGCGAAGCATATATCCGGCACTTGTGTAAACATCAATACTATCGTGGTTTATGTTGTATTCTGCATAAATTGTTCTCATTGTATCTTATCTCCATTTTTTAATAATCATTTACAGAGTTAAATATCGAAAACATTTCATTCAGTTCACCATGTCGTTATTGTTATATGTTATACTATGTACGAATTTTTCTTTCCCTTAATTTTTCCCATATTAAGGTTCATGAAAACCAATGAGAGAATATAATACAAGGGAAAGAGTAAGGGAAAGTTCACTTGCTACAAACTTAGTATTTTCAAGGGTTTGTGAGGAATTTGATAATCAACTATAACAGTTATTAAATTTCCTAAAATAAGTGAAATATCAACTTGAATTTGTTAATTAGAATTGCTCTCAAAGCAACAATTATCTTAACATTCCCCAAATACACTCCAGTAATGTTAGTGCAAGGATAATGTTAATAACACGGAAATGCCGCAGATAAAACTTCTGAATCAGTACGCCCAAGCCAATCCAAGTACAGGTTGCGATCGTTCCGATTGTTGCAATAACCAGCTCAAAAAACAGCAAAGCCGGAAAAGAGGACATATATCCTACAACATAACCCGTTAGTGCGGTAACTCCGAACATATAGATTTTCACATTGACAAATTGCAGCATGAAGCCTTTCAGAAACGATGCCGATTGCTCTGCGTTTTCTGTTGACTGCTTGCTGAAAACAATATGAATCGCAAGCCACAGGATATAGGCTGCTCCGATGTACTTCATCACTTCCATTACATTTGGAAGCAAAGAATTAACCCCATATACGAAAATTGCACATAAGATTTGCACTACATAGTAGCCTGCAAAAATTCCAAAGAACAACGGCTTTCCTTTTTTATATCCATAGTTTGTTACGGTATTTAATGCCAGAATATTTCCCGGTCCCGGAGTAAAGGCATTTATAACGCAATAAATCAGAAAATTGCTCAGTACCGCCATAGGCATAATCATCAACCACCTTTCTGCTGCTATTATATCAGCAAACAGCGGTACATACATAACACCTATTTTATATGATTATCCATAGCCTATGACTATGGATTGGCTGGAGCATATTTCCGTAATTCTTCCAGATAGCTTTTTCCAAGTTCACTTAATTCCTGATTTTCATTCAGCACATATCCAATATGCATTGTTTCATTTTCTGCAAGCGGAACGGAGATGATATTTTCTCCGTTCAAATATTTCGGGAAAATGCCACTTGAAATAGTATAGGCATTCAGTCCAAGCATGAAGTTGACAATAGCCCCTCTGTCATTGACCCGGATTTCCTTATCCACCGGGATGGAGCTGAATAGTTCCTCTGAAAAATAGACAGATTCATACTCTCCCTGTACAAAGTTTAGCCGCGGATAAGGTGCAAGGTCATGGACGGAAACTACTTTTTTCGATGCTAATGGGTGATCTTTTTGTAAAAAAACATGAGGCTTTGCTGAAAATAGCTCGGTAAACACCAGATGGTTTTCCTCTATCACTTTCCGCATGACGACTTCGTTTTCATGCGATACATAAAGGATGCCTAAATCACAGACGCGATTTTTCACATCATCCAATATCTGATGTGTTCCGGTTTCATTATAATAAAAAGCGTATCGTTTCTGTCCAAAACGCTTAACTAACTCCACAAAAGCGTTTTCCGTAAAAGTATAGTGCTGAGAAGATACTCCAAATGTCACTTTTCCCGGAAGATTTGTAACATACCGATCCTCCAGCAGTTCCATCTGCTGTATCACCTGACGAGCATAACCGAGAAATTCAGCACCATCTTTTGTCAGAGTAATTCCGGTTCTGCTGCGAAGAAAAATGGTAATACCAGCCTCTTTTTCCGTTTCTTTGATGGAATTGGACAGACTTGGCTGTGATATAAAAAGCAGTTTTGCCGCTTCGGTAATAGAGCCAACTTCTGCTACCTTCAAAATATATTTTAGTTGTTGAACCCTCATTTCTTTATCCTTTTTATTCTTACAAATCTCGATTTCACGATATCATTTCTAATACAGATTTTACCGTATTTTTTAGATTCAGTCCATCTTTTAATCCCAACCGATAGAAAAACTCTTCTGTATCTGCTCCACTGCTGAAAATTGCATTACAGTATTCCGTAATCACTTCTTCCTGTTCTGGGGATAACGTTTCCAGTAATTCCTGGTATTTCTTTTCAATCTCACTTACTGACTCTTTATCCTGATTTAACTTCCATTCCGAATACGCTTTTCCCATATGCTCTGTAATTGTCAGATTCACAAATTCCTGCATTTCCTCTGGTATGGCACTCGTAGATTCCTGTTTATCTTTCTTTTTATCATTTGATTTTTCAAGTGTCGTATCATCCATATAACGAATGATTTCTCGAATATTTGACTTCATTGACTGCAAATATCCATTGATCAACTCCGTGTCATTCCGTCAAGGGCATCTTTCTCTCCTCCTTACATTTCATATGTTTAACACGAATTGATACAAGTGTCAATCTCGTTTTGTTAATATCACCCATTTCCCTTTTTGGCTACTTCCCTGCCTCTTCAGATAATTCTTTTCCTTCAATTTGGTTATATAATACTTCACACTAGCAAGATTCCAATCTAACGCATAATCGAAGTGGTAGAAAAGTTATCTCTTATATCGGTTGTAACTTTTTTATGAACTCTATTGACAAGAAAACTTGGTATGGAGGTGTTTTTATGAAAAAAGACGAAATCTTAAATGCAAGCAGAAAAGAACATCGCAATAAGGACTTGGCTGAAATGGAAGTGGTATATCAAGCCGGAAGTCACGCAAGCAGAGTTGGTGCTTTAGTGTGTTGTTTGCTTTCGCTGTTATCTTCTGTGCTTGCTCATACTATGATTTACAGTCCGTGGGTTATATACTTCAGCATTATTGCAACACAATGGTTAGTTCGTTTTATCAAAATGAAGCGAAAGAGCGATTTGGTCTTGACTGTTCTGTTTTTTGTGCTTTCCATTTTGGCATTTGTTGGATTTGTTAGCCATCTTTTAGAGGTGAGAATATGAAAGAACAATTACAACTGAAAAATCACTTAAAGGAAGTTCGCACAGAAGCAAATCTTTCTCAAGCTCAGCTTGCAGAAATGGTAGGGGTATCAAGAAATACCATTAGTTCTATTGAAACAGGACAGTTTAATCCAACTGCAAAATTGGCTCTAATTCTTTGTATTGCATTGGACAAAAAATTTGAGGAACTATTCTATTTTTAGGAGGTCATTATGGAAAATATTATAATGTTGATTTTGGGAGTGTTCATATCTGTTGTTGGAATTGTAAATATCAAAGGCAATATCAGCACAATTCACTCTTATAACAGGCGAAAAGTAAAGGAAGAAGATATACCAAAGTATGGAAAAACAGTCGGCACAGGAACGCTGATTATAGGAATATCTCTTGTATTAGGTTTTATTGTTTCGTTTTGGAGTGAAATAATTATAGATTATATCATTCTTCCAGCAGTTATTGTCGGATTAGGCTTTATATTGTATGGACAGTTCAAATACAACAAAGGAATTTTTTGAGAATCAGGGAGGTATAAAGATGGAATTGAACACAATATCAGGTCTGGCGATAGCGGGAGTTATCTGCTCCGTTGTCCTCTCGATGGGGGTACCGATTGCTTTGTTCATTGCAGGAAGGGTGAAGCTTAAGGCAAGGATTTCCTCGTTCTTTATCGGAGCAGGAACCTATCTGCTGTTTGCCATGCTGTTGGAGCAGCTGCTGCATGTTCTTGTCATTCAGTTCTGCGGACTGAACGCACAGAGCAGGCCATGGCTTTACTATGTGTACGCGGCTTTGGCTGCAGCGGTTTTTGAAGAGACCGGAAGACTGATTGCCATGAAGTTCTGGATGAAGAAATGGCTGGATTTTCCAAATGCACTGATGTATGGAATCGGGCATGGCGGTGTGGAGGCCATTCTGATCGGAGGACTCTCCGGAATCAGCAATCTTGTGTCCATGCTGATGATCAACAGCGGAGCCATGCAGAATACGCTGGCGGCACTTCCTGCTGAGTCTGCAAACCAGACCGTGTCACAGCTGTCGGCCCTATGGACAACACCGGCACCACTCTTTTTTGTAAGCGGAATCGAAAGAATCAGTGCCATCATTCTGCATATCGGGTTGTCACTGCTGATCTACCGGGCGGTAAAGGCAGGCAAATGCAGGACAGCGGCTTTTACAGCGGTTCTTGCATATGGGATTCATTTTATCGTGGACTTCTTTGCCGTGGCAGGTCCGGCGCTTCTTCCCATCTATGTGATTGAAATTGGTGTCTTTGTGATGGCAGCCGGAACTCTTGTTATGGCGCTGAAGATGGGAAGGATGGAAGAACTGTGAATTCCAGTTTTCTGCTATCATAAAACAGAATATATCTGACAGAACGCACCGTAGAAATACGGTGTTTTTTGTGCCCTTTTTGATGATTGGATATTCAATTAACTTTATTTATTACCCCCTCCAATATCTAAAAAAAAGCTACTTCTGCAAGTCAACCTCACAGAAGTAGCTTTTTATTTATCCATTATTTTCATTTCTTTTCAAAACCATTTCATAAAAATCCAGAAACTCTTTTGTTATATAATATCCCTTACTTTCAACATCCAATGAGTCAAATGTATTATCATTTTCATCTACATCTCCAGACTCTGTTTCAAATTCTTCCTCAATGAATCCCGTTTGTTTAATATGTAAGAACACGTAATCAACTTCTCCTGGAGATACCTTTATTTGCTTTGAATATTCATTGCAAAACGATTCGTATTTGTTGCTATATGTTCTGCCATTTATGTGTTTCGTTGATTTACCTCTTTTAGATGAATCTTCACAATATTTTTTGTATTCAACTAAATATTGTATTTCTCTATACGACATAGTATTCAATATGTGAATATATTCATCAAAAATACTACCATCTATATGTTTCCCCTGCAAATAACCATTTCGTATAAGATTTCCAAAATACTCAACTTTATCGGTCGTTGCCAACCTTTGCACTGCCTCTTTTGCTCGTGCAAAATTGATGATAAACTCTACATCATTTACCATTTCCAATGTTATAGAATGATCATCTTGCAAAATAACATCTAACAATTCCTGTTCTTTCTTTTGCTGAAAATCATTTAATAACTTATTTGTTGATGAATCAAGTGACATGCTCTCGCCACTTAAATCTTACAGATTTTGAAGTGGGAGCTTCCTGCTCAATTGCCCTTCAGGGCAAAGCTAAAACAGGCTATCCCCGCGTGTCCCGCGGTTCTT
>NZ_JAAIMY010000054.1 GCF_013300825.1 Blautia wexlerae | reverse complement strand
ATTGCGCGTCTAACTCATCACTGAAGTAACGAGAATGCGACGCGCAGTTATTCAAGTGTGTTCAAAACCTGTAAGCAAAAAAATAAGAGAAACGCTACAAAATCAACGTTTCTCTTATTTACAATCATGCCGCAGACCGGAATCGAACCGGAATTCAGGTCTGCAAACCTAGAAAAACAGGAGGGTTCAGCACACCTTCTTTTGAGTGTAATCAAAAGTGTAAGCAAATCAGCACTTTGTTTTTTCAAGAAACTGAGCCGGTTCCCATACCTGCATTTCTGCTGATGAATAATCCTTTACATTTCGAGTAATTATTCCATCCATCTCATTTAGTGCTGCTACTGAATACTGTACAGAATCCTCAAAATCGTTCCATTCCAATTCCAGTGCTTTTTGGATTTCTTCCTCCGAAACACCTGCCACGGACACAATCAAAAGCAGTTTTTTCAGAAGCTCTCTTACTGCTGCCTTATCTCTTAAATTCTTATATGCAATGTAGTAAATATCTGTAATTGCTGAAGCTGAAACAAATTCCTGAATATCATCTCTTGCCGATAACTTTAAAACTTCTATCGCTGTTTCGTAAAATGGAGATCGTTTCAACAACACATCCAATATTACATTTGTATCAATCAAGATTCTCATACTTTCCCAGCCTTTCAGCGCGATAATCCTCCAGTGTCATACCCGTGTCCCGAATAACTCCTACTAATGAATCCACTAAAGATTCTATATTGCCACTCTTCTTTAAATTCTCAGAAACTTTCTGTTCCTCAGCAGGTAATACGATGACTTCCACTCGCCTGTTACGCATAGTCTCTGGCAATGGAATCACAGACATCAATTTTTTTGCATCTACAATTTTACGAACAACTTCCATATATATATTACCCCTTTCATTACATATTATATTTCTTTCCTATTACTACTTACAGTATAGCATTCTCACAAAAAATATTCTATAAAATTTGTATAAAGAAAACTATGCGGTGCGTATATATCATATTATCTCTCTATTTATTTAGACTATATTAAGCTAATCTTGAACTAAATAATATTTCTAATATTTTTTACTCTTTCATCTTTCATAATTAATAAAAAGGAGCATGGTTTCTACCCACACTCCTCTGAAAATCCATTTATAAAGAGTTTTCTGCTGGTTGTCAGCCTCGGCATCCAGTTAAGATACCCATAACAACGTGGAAATCATTAAGTCCCCCACGTGGACTACAGCTTTATCCAAGCTGCCAGGCTCGATGTCCAGATAAAACATCTAATGAAATGGAAAGTTACCCTGCTCCATCTGCAACCCAACTTTTAACGATGCTCTTACATCGAGAACATTTCTATTCCTGCTTATAAGTATATTCAATTCAGCGAAAAAAGCAACTCTTTTATACCTCTTTGTGACAATACTCACATTTTATCCACGACCAAATAATCATAAGCAATATTCCGGATATCTTAATTTAATCGCTTCCAAAAAATATTTAGCATATTCGCAGCAGAAAATCTGTCCTACTGTGTATTCTCTACATTCTGCCAACTTAGAATTCACATCCTCCATATCATTTACACTCGGTGTTCCTTCACAATATAGACAAAATGCTAATCTTACAATTCTAATACTCCCGCTCGTCTGCCAGTCTTCACAAAGACATTCTGTTTTAATGCATCCTGTTGCAAAATTATAAATACTGTCTATATTCCTTCGCGTAGTCTCGCTAATTCCCAGACAATATATCAGGGCATGATGATACACCTCCTCATATCTGCATCTTACAATATTATCCAAGAAAAATTTTTCATGTTCGTCATCCACAAATTGTACTTCTTTTAACATTTTGCCTTTCATTCCTATACCCTTCCTTTCCATATAACATTACACAGCATCTTTTTTCTCCACTTCCATATAGATTCTTCCATAATCACTTGCCCCTCCTCTATTGGCATAGAAATCTGACAGGGACAAAATTCTAACATCATTAATATGACTAATGTTTTCAATTATGATCTTTATCTCTTCTCTTTCCTCCATTAATCTGATTTTAATCATTTCCACATTTCTCAACTTTCTTTTTAAAAAGCTGCATCATCAAAGATACAGCTTTCTTTCAATCTACAATACATTTTCTACAGATACATTTGCTCTAACTGCTTTTTTTCAGAATTATATTTATATACATATTTGCTCAAGAGCCCCTCTGTCATCATACTTCTGGTACACTTTAATCGCCATAACAAATCCCTTGGTTGAATACCGTCTACCGAATGTATCATTGCACCATCAACGCTTGGAAATGCCACATAATAATCTCCGCCGGTAAGTTCCGCCAACTCTTCTTGTACGCCCGGATAAAACATCGCAATTGCTCCATTTATCCCACGAACCGTTGTAACCATCGGATTATCATCTTTACCTATTCTGAAATCTTCTTCGGTTCCTGCTGCCATAAATGCTCCTTTAGTGTATGGTGGATTTACAGTATCATCTGGTCTGTAATATATCCGCGGCAATGCATCCATCATCGTATTTCGCATTGCAACTTCCCACAGTTCCTCTTCCGATACATCCCAGTTCTCTACTATCTCTTTTTGACAGAGACACGTATTATAATTATTCTGATCTGCATATAGCAAGATGTAGATTACAAGAGCCATATCCCCCACTCTCTTATATCTGCCAGCCTCTCTATCTGCTGCTGGTATTTTGCCAATTCTCTACGGTATGTATCAGCAATCTGATGGTCAGACAACAACAACTTGTACTCATCTTCCGGAACACTATAATTACCACTCACAATAGAACGACGATGAGGTACCTCTTCTCTACTCGTACCCTTGATTATAGTAGTTGCCTGTATAAGTTGATTATGTTGATTTTGCAGTTCTCTGTAAGAATCCTGTAGACTCCCATACTCCTGTTTCAACTTTTCATAAACATCTATCGCTCTTCTGGCATTACTAAGCTGCTGCCGGAGCATGGTATATTCCTGTCTATCTGCAGATAATGCATTTTGGACATCATCAAGGGCCTGTTTTCCTGTCTTAAGGTCATTCGCATTTTGGTCTAATTCTATATGCTGACGCGAAATTTCCTGCGTAAGCTTGTATATCTCCGTATCCAGGTGATGTCTCTTCTCACCATCCGGATGATAGATATCAATGCCATGATCCCGGGCAATACGTTCCAGTTCTTGTCGTTCGCGCTTCTCCCATAAAATTTGAGCAGTCTGTCTGCCTTCTTTGAAGAATCCCTGTTCGCCCAACGCCCGTACCAGTCCGTTTTGGATACACATCCCTCTGGTATATCCATGTGCCACTGGGATATAGTCCATATGCAGGTGGACTGTAGACTCATCCCGATGCAGATATGCCCCACACAGAAAAAGATTAGGATTACGCTGCTGCCAATTATTATAATATTCTCGGAGACAGGCAATCTCATTGTCTGCCGACAAGCCGGTGTCATTCTTATCTCCAATCTGGATAATCAGCTCATAGGCGGTATGTTTCTTAGCTGATTTCCTAATCTGATTGTAATAATCTCTAATCTTCCTCTCTGGTCTTGACTGACGACGATTGTAATCATCGACTGCAGTCTGGAAAATCTGCTTATAGGCTTCTCGGACAGGAATATCTATCCATGTCTCATTATGATGAACAAGATCCTGCTGTATATGTGGCATCTGACCGGTTGTTCTGGGATTACGCCGGTTATGCTCTCGATTTGCTGCGCTGCCATTATGCACACTCACAGTCTTAGGCATATAGTCACTCTCTCCTTCCCTGCTTCCTCCCGACCGTATCCTCTCTCCAGAGTTCGGTCTCCCAATTCAATGTTTTCTCTGTCAAAAGTAGTAACCCAATACGACTAATGGCAAGCCATTAGTCGCTCAAATCCGGCAGTTACAATCCAAAAAGTCCACTACTTTTCACGCTTAACAATATGCCAAGAATTTACCCAAAAGAAAAAAGCCCTGAAACTGTAAAAGTTCCAAGACCTTTTTCATATATTTTACTCTATTAATGTGTGTTCTTTTCCTAATATATTATTCAACCTTATAATATCCATACTGCTTTGCAAGCTTAACCTTTCCATCTTTCGTTTTCGTTAAGCCGAACACTTTAATTTCATCACCTGGATGCCACTGCTCATCCTTCTTGATTTTTACTTTAATATCATCATTATTTTGATCTGTAAAAATCAAGTAGGATTTTGATACTTTATTTACCTTACCTTCTAACAAGTTTACTTTTTCCTGACTTACAACAGTCCATGGATCGTCTGGTTGTTCTTTGTTATATTTGTATACAGTTGGCATACTTCCACTGAAAAGAAGAATTGTATATGGATTATCAACGTCTTCTTTTATTGACTGATTATCCACATAAATATTTCCCGGATTTACTCCCTCCATCTCATCTGGAGCATCAGCAATATCAGCAGTTCCATCACTGGCTGTACGATTAGGTTCAACATAATCATCTACTTCGTAAAATTCATGATCTTCTTTGTCGTAACCATAATAAGTAGTTTCCTGAGTTTCAAAGTCATAGTGAATAACATATCCATCATTCGGATCATCCTGAGCATAGCATGCAGATGAAATCATCAAGGCACTTATAGTCAACCCTACAACTGCTGTAATTTTTTTATGTTGTCTCAACATAAAACCACCTCTTTCTAAATTTGACAGTTTGTTAAAATATTCCTTTCGCTGCAAAAAAACTGATAGTACTACTTTTATACTTGTTTCTGTTTGGTTATAGAATATCATTATTCTACAATGATGTCAATAAAATCATTCTACATTCATGTAATATATTTATTGACATTTCATGTACATTTATATACTATACTATAAATGGGTAAATCGAAATTTAGCTATAAGAAGGTGATTGTTATAAAACTTAATCGTTTTGAAGTTGTGTCAGGAAAATATATCGAAGAAATTTCAGGTCAATCTCGTATCGGATATTCAATGAGTGATACAACAGACTTTTATGATATGATTGAATGGTCAAAAAAAGGTGGGTATCAAGGTTCAATTATTTCTTTTTATGATTACAATAATGGTAAAATTTATGAACCATTTCAAAAACAGAGGAATGTATTATATGGCCCACCTGTTTATTTAAAGAATTCTTTTTGGTTTTTACAAGGAGATTATAATAGTGGGAAAATTACTCTCTTCAGATATCTTCCAGATAAAATTCCAGAGTTGATTATACAATTTAATATAGCGGATGTAGACCTTTATAATCTGCGTATTATCGGAGAGGATATTTACATTACAAGTGAAGATGATGAGTTTGTCAGCTACTATCCAGAAAGTTTTAGATTTCCCACAACTCCTAATGAGAGTGTACGTATGATAGTAGACGGAAAAGTGTATCTCTCTGCCTGGGTAGAAGAAGGCTGGGACGATGATAACAATTGTGCAACCGAAGAATATAAATATTATGAAAAAATGATTGTAAGAGATTTTAAGGGAAATGTATTATCAGAAACGATTGGTTCCTTACAGCAACACCCAGATGGAACATGGTGGATATCATAGAAATATAATGAAAATAAAATATTAATTGATTGGAGGAATCTTATGAGTGATACATACTATGGTTTATCGAAAATGGAATATAATCTAATGAAATATTTTTGGAACACCAATGCTCCTGTTTCTTTTTCTGAAGTGGAAAAATATTGTAATACGGAATTACATTATGGTTGGGCTCAACCAACTTTACACACTTATTTAACTCGTCTTGTGAAAAAAGGGATTCTTCATTCGGAAGGAAAGGGCTATAAGTGTAAACGTTCCTATTATCCTGAACTTACGGAACAGGAATTAGCACATAAATATGCTACAGATTTTGTAGATAATACTTTCAATGGTTCTATTTCAGATCTGCTGGTTTCATTAACGTACAACACAAAATTGTCAGAGTCAGATATTGAAGAACTGAAAAATATTATTAACAATAATACTTGCGATTAATACTCTGCCAAGAATGAGGTGTGGATTATGAAGAGCCTGATTTTATTATTAATTGCCATGTCTGCCGCCGGAACCTTTCCTTTTATTATTTATATAGCATTATCTACCATTTTTGATAATTATATTTCAGCCAGGTTTCGATATAGATGTTTAAAATATTGTCTGCTTCTTTATTTAGTTCCTTTTCCACTGTTGAAGTATTTTATTTATCATCGGTATTTTAGTACTCCAAAGCCTTTAAATGGAAATGTTGTAATTTCTTTAACCGGAAAAATCGTTCAGACATCTACTGGATTTTATTTAAATTCCGTGGGATCTTTACAGAAAATATTTATAGGATTATGGATTTGTTCCTTAAGTATAATAATTTTTTATAAGGCAATCAATTTTTCCAGATTTCACCGAAAAATTCCACAAAATGTGTTGTCAGATCCTGAAATCATAAAAATCGTAGAAATGTTATCACAGGAAATGCAGTTACAGCACAAAGTTACAGTATATGAGAATAGTTTAGCATCTTCTCCATTTACATATGGTACTTTTCATCCATCTATTGTTTTAACCTCATTATCGGATAAAAATAACTTACCTTTAATCATTCGACATGAGTTGCAACACATAAAATCACACGATTTTCTTTTTCGGCAGCTGGCTTTTCTGGTACTGATGCTACATTGCTATAACCCTTTTGTATACTTTTTCTTTCGCGAGGTAATAGAGGTACAGGAACTTGCTTGTGATGAAAATGTAATGAAATATCTTTCCAGAGAAGAACAAAGATGTTATGGATATCTGTTAATCATGACCGCCGCAAAGGAACGTTCAGAAGTGAAATCCAGAATTACATTAATGTTTTCAAAAAACAACCGGATTTTTCTTAAAAGAAGAGTAAAAAGGATCGGTATTTTTGTTAAGCCTAAAATTGCTTTAAATGTATCAATTATTATCTTTATGATAAGTATTTCCTGTATTCCAGTGTTTGCGTACAATCCTCCTACTGCAGATTTACGTTCTGTTCCATGGACCGGTTTTTTTGATCCTGCCGAAGGAGCTCAGGTATCTGTTTTTGATAATGGGAATGAAATAGAATGTATTACGTTTGAAGACGAAAGCAGTATGATTCCTTCTGACGAAATATATTTCAAAGATACAGAGAACTATTTTATTACAGATAATGGGGATATTATAATTATTGAACCAGGAGATATTCAAACTTATGCTGGCTGTTCTCATATCTTTGTAAACGGTAAGCATAAAAATCATTCTCGTAATAAAAATGGAGGGTGTACTGTAAAAACATATAAAGGAAAAATTTGTACAAAGTGTAATTACACTAAAGATTTTTCACTTGACAGCACCGTAATATATTCACCTTGTCCACATTAACCAATATATTAGCTATAGATTTTCCATTCCACAAAGGACACATAGACGAATTTTCTTAGCATTAATTATAGAATATTTCTGACATGGACTATGTAATATCCGCGGAAAGCCCAAGCTGCAGTATTGCTTCCCAACAGGACGAAACAGGAGAACTGAACCGCACAAGTAATTCTTTTTTTACGGTCAAGTACTCTGCCTATAAACATACAGAGTACTATCGACAGACAGAAAATTCACCCATATTCTATTTTACTAAAGGGGCTGTCGGTTAATTGAACTGCTCCCTCCTAAGTGACAAGTTTTTATTATTTCACTTGTTTACCTAGAAGGGTACATATTCATTAACCGATAGCCCCTTTCCTTTAATAAAAAAAATTTTAAAGTATTTGCAAGAATCCAAACTGAAATCCGTACTTATATAGTGAAAGGAGGAAATGAATGGAAGACAGAAAAATCATTGAGCTATATAATTATAGATCTGAAAATGCATTGATAGAAACAGATAAAAAGTATGGAAAAATTGTAACTTTTTTAATCTGTAAATTAATAAAGAATACTTTAGATGTTGAAGAATGTAGAAATGATACATATTTAGGAGCCTGGATGACAATTCCGCCTATAATACCGGATAATTTGAAAGCTTATCTTTTAAAGATTGCAAGGAATCAAGCATTAAAAAAATATGAATATATTCATGCTGCCAAAAGAGATATAGATAAGTGTGTGCCGTATGAGGAGCTAAGTAATTATTTAGCAAAAGAGTATATGGATGATTGGAGGGAGAATGAATTAAAAGAACAAATTGATATTTTCATGACATCTTTATCAAAATCTCACCGTCAGATTTTTATATTGAGATATTGGTATTTCATGCCGGTAAAAGAAATTGCAAAATGCACTAATATGAGCATAAGTAAAGTGGAATCCATTTTATTTAGAACAAGGAAAAAGTTAAAAAAACAATTAACGGAAAGGAAATATTTATGAAGACAAATATTTTTTATGCAATGAATGAGATAGATGATAAATACATCTTGGAAGCAGCACAATGTTTGGAACATAAAAACACAGGTAGAAATTATCGGTTAAATAGGGACAAATGTCTCAATAATAAATGGATGACTCATATTGTGGCTGCAATACTGATTATTGTATTTGTTTTTACAACGGGCAGTATTATTAATACGACTACACATGGAAAAATAGTTCAATGGATCACTCAGTTGTTTGGAGCTGAAATAGTTACAAGAGAAAATAGATCATTAATCGGAAAAGAAATAAATGATAATTCTGTTCCGGAAGTTACTTATAGTGGAGAAAGATGTATAAAACAAATAGATAAAAACCCTATAGATAACAGTAACATTATAAAAGGTGTTGCAAATGAAAATATTGTTTTACCTTCATCTATTTCTGAATTTGAAGTAAAAAATGAAGTGACGCCTGAAATTATTATGACTAATGGAAGCATGGCAGTATTTTATGTGAATAATTACAAAGGATGGAATTGCAAAGAAGGCGATACTTTAACATTTTCTTTTGAAAAATATAAATCAGAAACAGTTCAAAAACAGACATTTGTTATAGGTTATATCCGTGATGGAATTATGTATGAAGGGGAGAGCATGAGAAATATAGTCGGAAGTTACACATTAACTATCAAAGAGGATGGTGAATACAATTTATATATTATTAGTTCAACTTCTGATTATTTGACAATAAAACAAGGCATTATTAATCATGAAAGAAAGAAGGAAGATTGAAGTGAAGAAAAAAAAGATTCGTAGATGCATATTTGCACTATGGTGTATATTAGCCATTATTTTTCTTATAGCTGTAAATATATATAATGGAAATGAAAAAGCGGAGAATGTTATTTCGGATCTGGTACGAATATACATAGGTGCATCATTTATAATAATAGGAATAATATATAAATTAGGTAAAAATAAATAATGGAAATTTTCAAAAGGGCCGCCCTGAAAACTCGTTTGTAAAAAGCAGATTATGAATGATGATTTGACCTTTAGCCCTGTTCAATACAGCACTGAAGAAAGAATTAAAGGTAACAAAACACAAGGATTTCGGAGTATTCCTCTTACTCCGCAGGCACAGGAAATTATCACTAAAACATTGAAATTAAATCCTGATGGTGATTTTCTTTTTATGAAAGATGGACAGCCCATTTATGCTGATTCTTTTAACGAACATCTTAAAAATAAAGTATGCAAACCATTGAATATTCCTTATCGTTCCAGTCATCAGATCAGATTTACGATTACAACTATGCTTTACGAAGTTGGCGTTCCACTCAATCAGTTATCTACCATGCTAGGACATTCTGAAACGCGCACTACGTTACATTATATTCGGCAGCAGTCTGTTGATCCAAAATCAAGCACAATTATGATTAATACTTTGGACACAGATCTTTCAGACAGCAAACCGGCTAATCCATAATAAAAAATCCCCTGCTCAAATTGCGACAAACAATGAGCAGGGGAAAATAAAAGTGTAATCAAAATATTTAATAACGAAAAATGCGAGAAACATTGAAAAATCAACATTTCTCGCATCTCATAATCATGCCGCAGACCGGAATCGAACCGGTACGGGTATCACTACCCACGGGATTTTAAGTCCCGGGCGTCTGCCAGTTCCGCCACTGCGGCATATGGAACCTATAGGGCTCGAACCTATGACCCTCTGCTTGTAAGGCAGATGCTCTCCCAGCTGAGCTAAGATTCCATATACTTATGCAATTTACCAAACTCGTCAGCAAATTGCTAACGACCCAGAAGAGACTCGAACTCTCGACCTTCGCCGTGACAGGGCGACGCTCTAACCAACTGAGCCACTGGGCCAAAATAATTTAAAAATGGACCTTCGGGGACTCGAACCCAGGACCGACCGGTTATGAGCCGGTTGCTCTAACCAACTGAGCTAAAGGTCCAAAAAGCCGATGATCGGACTCGAACCGATAACCTGCTGATTACAAATCAGCTGCTCTGCCAATTGAGCCACATCGGCATGTTGTAACAGAATCAAGCCTCAAAAATCACATTTCCATTATTCAAATGACTCCAAGGGGATTTGAACCCCTGTTACCGCCGTGAAAGGGCGGTGTCTTAACCGCTTGACCATGGAGCCAAAACTCCCCCTGTTGGACTCGAACCAACGACACTGCGGTTAACAGCCGCATGCTCTACCGACTGAGCTAAGGAGGAATAAAGGTTTTGCACCTTCAAAACTACATACATGTTGACATTTCCTTGAGATTCATTCTTCCTGCGATTC
>NZ_JAAIMY010000053.1 GCF_013300825.1 Blautia wexlerae | reverse complement strand
TTTTGGCATATTCATGCCAAAACACCTCGCGGGATAGTGGTGTGTGAACAGTAACGCAAAACAACCAGTAAACAGCGCGGGGCATTATTTCGGTTTGGGTGAATTTTGCAGGAAGCGTAGTAACTCTTAGTTCCGGGAAATCTGCGTTATGAACAAAATGCTCACTGTCTGAGCGAAGCGAGTTTGAGCATTTTGTGAATGCTTTTAGCAGATTTTCCGAAACTTAGAGTTCCTAGCTTCCGAAACTGAACCCAAACCGAAATAATGCCCCGCGCGTCCCTTAATCAAAAAAAAGAACCGCCATGCCACCGCACAGCAGTTCTTCCTCCCATTACTGAATAATATGTCTCGGACAAACCTCTTTACAAGCCCCACAATTCGTACACTTACTATAATCAATATGCGCACAGAAATTATCAACCGTAATCGCCCCATTCGGACAGGTCTTCTCACACTTCTTACATCCGATACAGCCAACCTCACACGCAGAAGTAACAGTCTTACCTTTCGCATGAGAACTACACTGCACAAACGTAATCTGCTCATAAGGCACAAGCTCAATCAGATGTTTCGGACACTTGGCAACACATTTGCCACAGGCTTTACATGCCTCTTTATCAACAACCGCCACACCGTTCACAACATCAATCGCTCCAAACGGACAGGCCTTCACGCAGCTTCCGAATCCAAGACATCCGAATGCACATGCCTTAGCTCCGCCACTAGGAATGAAAGCCATCATCTCACAGTCTTCCACACCTGTATACTCATAATTATCCTTCGTCTTCTCACAGGTACCCGCACACTTCACATACGCCACCTGACGGGCAGTCTCCACAACTTCCTGTCCCATGATCGCTGCGATCACTTTCCCAACAGGCTCGCCGCCTACCGGACATCCGTTTACAGGTGCCTCACCTTTGGCGATGGCTGCTGCCAGACCATCACAGCCGGGATAACCACAACCACCACAGTTATTACCGGGAAGTGCCTCACGAACAGCAACTTCCTTCTCATCCACTTCCACAGCAAACTTCTTACCGGCAACGCCAAGGAAAACACCGATAAAAAGACCTACTGCCGCAACCAGTACAGTTGCCGCGATAATTGCTCCTATATTCATACCAGTCCCCTCCTTAAATCAGTCCTGAAAATCCGAAGAAGGCAATTGCCATCAGTCCGGCTGTCAGCAGAACTGTAGGAAATCCCTGGAAGGATTTTGGAATGTCATTGTATGCAATTTTCTCACGGATACCAGCCATCAGCACGATGGAAATAGTAAAGCCCACTGCTGTTGCAAATCCGTTCACTGTTCCCTGAAGAACATTATACTCTTTCTGCACGTTTGTAAGGGCAACACCGAGAACCGCACAGTTTGTTGTAATCAGCGGAAGATACACACCAAGTGCCTGATACAGGGAAGGCATTGTCTTCTTAAGGAACATCTCTACAAACTGTACCAGCGCCGCGATCAACAGGATGAATACAATAGTCTGCAGATAAGTCAGGTTCGTAGGAACCAGGATAGCATTGTAAATAATACCTGTCACAAAAGATGACAGTGTAATAACGAAGATGATCGCACCGCCCATGCCGGCTGCTGTCTCAACACTCTTGGAAACACCAAGGAACGGACAGAGGCCAAGGAACTGGCTGAGGACTACGTTATTTACAATCGCTGAGCTTACAAGTATGATCAAAAGTTCTTTCATAATCCATTACCCCCTTTTTCCCTTACACATGGTATTGCCGCAGGCTGCACAGCTTCCGCCGCAATCAGGATTGCTTGGATCAATGCCACGTTTGGCTGCACCGATTTTGAATTTGTTCTGTAATGCAGAAAGCGCTGCCAGAACAAAGAATGCTCCGGGTGCCAGGATAAAGATTGTGATCGGTTCATAACCTGCCTTACCTGCTGCAGCATCTGCCAGAGGAAGGATCTGATGTCCGAACAGGGAACCTGCACCGATCAGCTCACGTACTGCACCGATACAGGTGATACTTAAGGTAAATCCAAGGCCCATACCAATACCGTCAAATAAAGAAGCAATCGGTTTATTCTTGGATGCATAAGCCTCTGCACGTCCAAGGATGATACAGTTAACTACGATCAGAGGAATATAGATTCCAAGAGAGTCATACAGACTTGGGATAAATCCCTGTAAAAGAAGCTGTACAACTGTTACAAAGGAAGCAACAACTACGATAAATGCAGGCATACGCACTCTGTCCGGGATAAAGTTTCTCAGAAGAGAGATCATTAAGTTGGATGCTGCAAGAATTACTGTAGTAGTAAGTCCCATTCCGATACCATTGGTTGCAGATGTGGTGATAGCCAGTGTAGGACACATACCAAGCATCAGTACAAAGGTAGGATTTTCTTTGATGATTCCGTTATATAAACGTTCAGCAGGTGTGTTTGGTTTCATCACTGATTTCCCCCTTTCTCATACTGGAATGCACATAATCCGGCATTGACACCGTTTGTCATGGCATTCGTTGTAATAGTGGCACCACTTAACGCATCAATCTGATCATCCGCTGTGGCACCGGTCTTTGTATATTCAAATTTGTCTACTTTCTTATCTTTGAACTGATCCTTAAATGCATCTGTGTTTGCTCTCATACCAAGACCTGCGGTCTCACCGATGGAAAGAATGGAAATTCCATTTAAGGTACCGTCATCCTGGATACCCATTGCAAACTGGATATCTCCGCCGTAACCCTCGGAAGTGGTTACTGTAAATGCATATCCCAGCTCATTGCCTGAAGCATCTTTGGCAAGCATAGTCTCATCTATGGACTGTGCCGCATATCCGTTCTCATCCAGATAAGACTGCAGGGCCTCCGCATCCACATCCACTGTCTCAAAGCTGTCCGCATCTGCAAATACTGCCTTATACGCATCCTGTTTCGCCTGAGCTTCCTGCTTTGCAATAGGATCTGCTGTAATATCCTGGACTACACCAAGGGCAAGTCCTGCCACAAGTGTGATCACTGTAATGGCTATGGTGTCTTTGATAATTCTGTTACTCATGCCTTTTTGCCCCCTTTCCCAAATGCCGGGTGACGAGTCACACGTTCAATCATCGGAACTAACAGGTTGCAGAAAATGATCGCATAGGATACGCCCTCTGCGGAACCGCCGAAGAGACGGAAGACCGCAGTCAGTACACCAAGACAGACACCGTATACATACTGTCCTCTTGGTGTGATCGGTGTTGTGACATAGTCTGTAGCCATAAACCATGCACCAAGCATAAGACCACCGCCGAAGATGTGGCTGAACAGATAGTTCACGTCAAATCCCTTGCCTGTTCCAAGCATGTAAAGGATTACAAATACTGCGAAACTTCCAATATAGGTAAGCGGGATCTTCAGATCGATCACCTTGAAAACCAGAAGGATTGCAGCTCCGATCAGGATCGCAAGGGCAGAAGTCTCACCGATAGTTCCCTGGATATCACCGATAAACATATGTAATACAGATACAGAACTGTCTGTAAATCCATTCTGTTTCAGAGCTGCCAGAGGAGTTGCACCGGATACAGTATCTACCACACCTCTGAAGCTGTCGCTTACTGCGAAATCTGTCATCTTTCCTGCGAAAGAGATCATCAGGAAGCATCTTCCTGCAAGTGCCGGGTTCATGAAGTTCTGTCCCAGACCACCGAAAAGCTGTTTTACAACGATGATTGCAAATGCACTGCCAAGTACAGGCATCCAGAGCGGAATTGACGCAGGCATATTTAATGCAAGCAGCAAACCTGTAACAACTGCACTGAAGTCTGTAATTGTGTTCTTCTTATGCATCAGCTTGTCATAAATCCACTCAAAGAATACACTGGAAGCAACAGTGATCACTACTACCAGTAAGGCGCGAAGGCCAAAATTATAAATTCCAAACAGTGTGGTCGGCAGAAGTGCCAGTACCACAAGCTGCATGATTTTGCTTGTTGTCATCTTATCCCGGACATGGGGATTGGATGATACATGTAACATCTGATCCATTATGATGTCCCCCTTTTACTTTTTCTTACGGCTTGCCAGAACCATCTTACGCATAGATTTGATCATCTGGGTCAACGGACGCTTGGCTGGACAGATATAACTGCAGCAGCCACATTCGCAGCATTCCATACCATCAAATTTCTGGAAGCTTTCCATGTCACCATGCTCTGCAAAGGTTGCAAGTCTTGCAGGAATGACATGGCCGGGACAGACTCCTACACATCTGCCGCAGTTAATACATGCAGTCTGTTGGGCATCTGCCACATCATCCTTCTCCAGACAGAGACATGCGGAACTGGTCTTGATACATGGTACATGAGTGTCATACATGGCAAATCCCATCATAGGACCACCTGAGATTACTTTGGATACATTATCTGTCAGTCCACCGGCAGCTTCAATCAGTTCTGCCATATCTGTTCCGGAAAGAACATCAAAATTCTGGGGATTCTTAATCCCCTGTCCTGTTACTGTTACGATACGGTCCATAACAGGTTTTCCAAGGATAACGGCTTCATAAACAGCGATTACAGTATCTACGTTATCAACTACGCATCCTGCATCTGCCGGAAGCATTGAAGAATTAATCTCTCTGTCTGTGACAGCCTTGATCAGGAAACGTTCACCACCCTGTGGGTACTTGGTCATCAGCTCTGCTACTTCAATACGTGGAATATCTTTTACCATTTCTTTCAGCTTGGCAATACAGTCAGGTTTGTTATCCTCAATACAGATATATCCCTTCGCATTGTCAAAAAGCTTCAGCATAACTCTTAAGCCTTCGATCAGCTTCTCAGAGTCATCCAGCATTCTTCTGTAGTCGCTGGTAAGATAAGGCTCACACTCGGCACCGTTTACAAGAATATGATCGATCTTCTCCGGTTCCTTTGGCGCAAGCTTTACCTGTGTGGGGAATCCGGCACCGCCCATTCCCACAACTCCGCCTTCTTTAATTCTCGCCAGAATTTCCTCTTTCGAAAGATCTTCCAGTCGTGCAGGAGTAAATTCCACACTTTCATACTGCTGGTCATTTTCAATGATAATGGAATTGACCATGGAACCCGTTGCTGTCAGTCTGGGTTCAATTCCCTTAACTGTACCGGAAACAGATGCATGGATCGGTGATGACACAAAGCCTGCAGCGTCCGCAATCTTCTGGCCTGCGAGCACATGGTCTCCTTTCTGAACTGCAGGCGCGGCCGGCGCACCGATATGCTGTGAAAGAGGATATACCATATCTCCCTTTGGCAGATATTTCACTACCGGACTGTTCTTGGATAATTCTTTTCCGTCATAAGGATGAACACCACCCTTAAAGGTTAAAATTCCCATTTCGTTCCCTCCTTTTATATTAAGCACCACCAAAGTGCTCTGTTTTTGATAAAATCCATATACTTTTTTGTACATTTTTATCAACCTGTTTATAATATAAACCATTTTTTCAAAAAAAGCACTACCCAAATTTCATTTTCTTGTGTATAATTAAATACAATTTCGGAAAGGAAAAATTATTAACATGATTGTTAAAAAAATGCCTATTTTACAGGGGTTTCCAGACTTTGAGACCGTTAATTTTTTCACTGGAAAATTCTTCCAAAAATACAATTTTACACCTGTTTTTTACGACATAGAAACCACAGGATTGTCAAGAAATTCCACGTATTTATACCTGATCGGAGCTGTTGGAATTGAAGATGAAACTTGGTATTTTTATCAATGGATGGCCGAAAATGCCAGTGAAGAAGAGACAATTCTGAGAATTTTTTCACAATTTCTTCAGCAATATAATTTGATGATTTCTTACAACGGAGAACGATTTGACCAGCCCTATCTGGAAGCCAGATATGAAAAATACGGGCTGCCCTCTCCTTTTGATCATAAAATGTCCCTGGATCTGTATCTGACTCTGAAGCCTTTGAAAACACTTCTGAAGCTGCCTGCTCTGAAACAGCCATGTCTGGAAGAATTTCTCGGAATCAAAGACCGAATTTATAACAATGGGAAAGAATGCATTCAGCTTTATAAAGATTTTCTGAAAAAACGAGATGCCATTATGGCAGAAGAAATTCTCGGTCATAACCTGGAAGATGTGCTGGGACTTGGAAGAATTTTTGAGATGCTAAGTTATCTGTGCATTTATGATTCTGAGTATGAGGTTACATATGCGGAACTGGATGATGAAAATCTGATTCTGGAATTAACACTTCCTTATAAACTTCCGCAGAAATTCTCCAATGGAAATGAACAGTTTTATCTCACAGGAGAAAAAGAAACAATAAAATTTATTATCAAAACAACAGACGGTAAACTGAAACAATATTACGCCAATCCAAAGGACTACTATTATCTTCCGGAGGAAGACACCATCATTCCTAAAGCCCTTGGATCCGGAATCGATAAGAAACACCGGAAGGCAGCTACTAAAGATACCTGCTATACCTGGTTTACATGCTCCGATATTTTTCTGAGTAATCCGCTGAAGCAGAAACAATATCTCGAACATACACTTCCCTATTTGCTTAACACATTGAAATAAGATATATAAAACCGGGAAATTCTTACTTTTCCCGGTTTTACAGCTTATTTATACCCATCAGGGAGATTCATCAAACCATTCCTTCATCACATCAAAAATTCTTATAAGTTCCTCGTCCCTGATCACATACGGAACCATAGAGTACATATAGTTCAAAAATGGCCTGCTAAACACACCCCGCTCATAAGCAAACTGCTGGAAGCCTTCCAGATCCCCGGAATCATGAACCTCCACGCACACACAGCCACCCATGATGCGGACCTCTTTGATTCTTGGGTCTGTGAACGCTTCCATCTCACGGCGTGAAACCTGTTCAATATGACGGATCTTACCCATATAATCTTCACGCTCAAAAATCTCAATTCCCTTTAAAGCCACAGCACATGCCAGCGGATTTCCCATAAAAGTAGGACCATGCATCAGGGCAAGTCTGTCATCATCACTGTAAAAGGCATCAAATACCTTATGATTTGCCACAGTGACAGCATGACCAATATATCCTCCTGTAAGAGCCTTTCCAAGAACCAGGATATCCGGCAGAACAAGATCTGCCACAAAGCGGTTTCCTGTGCGGCCAAACCCGGTTGCAACCTCGTCAAAAATCAAAAGAACATCATACTGGTCACACAATTCTCTTGCTCTCTTCAGGAATGAAATATCATACATCCGCATTCCTCCTGCTCCCTGCAAAAGAGGCTCCACAATAAAGCAGTTCAGACGATCATGATACTGTTCAAATGCCTCCTCCAGAGCCGGGATCTCAGTCGGAATATGGACAACACCCTCTTTTTTGTCAAAAGCAAAATGATAATCCTCGTCATCTCCAACTTCCATTGCCTTAAAGGTATCCCCATGATATGCATGTTCAAGAGCCAGCACTAACGGGCGCTTTCTTCCCTGATTGGTGTTATACTGAAGGGCCATTTTAAGCGAAACCTCCACAGCAACGCTTCCGGAATCTGAAAAAAAGCAATAATCCAGATCTCCTGGCAGAAATTCCTGCAGCTTCGCAGAAAGCTTTTCCACCGGCTCATGTGTCAGTCCCCCAAGCATTACATGACAAAAACGGTCTGCCTGTTCCTTGATCGCTTCTGTCAGTTCCGGATGCTTATATCCATGAATCATACACCACCAGGAAGATATAGAGTCTATCAGCTTCTGATCTTTTGTATAAAGATGTACACCCTCTGCATCCAGAATCTTATACGGATCTTTCATTGTTTTCATTTGTTCATACGGATACCATATCATTTGATCTTCACCTCATCATAAAATTCTGCCAGTGTATCTGCATCTATCTCAAGATTTTTCGCATGATCCTGTACTTTTGCAATAACCGGAAGGCCAGTCATATATTGGCACATAGCAATATTATCCTCTTCCATAATATTTCCGGGATGGTAATGATTAAAAATAATACCTTTGATTGGAAGGGAATGGGCTTTCATATACTCGGCAGTCAATACAACACTGTTTATTGTACCAAGCCCTGCATCTGCCACCAGAATACTGGAAAGCTCAAACTCTCTTATCACATCTTCAAGCTGGATTTTGCGTTCATCAAAACAGAGCGGACAGAGGATACCGCCACTTCCTTCCATGGTAATATATTCATAATCATTTGCTGCCTTCAAAAATCCTCTTCGCACAACATCAAGATCCACCGGATTACCCTCAACTCTTGAAGCAAGATGAGGAGACCAG
This sequence comes from Blautia wexlerae, assembly GCF_013300825.1. Classification (GTDB taxonomy): domain Bacteria; phylum Bacillota; class Clostridia; order Lachnospirales; family Lachnospiraceae; genus Blautia_A; species Blautia_A wexlerae_B. The sequence goes on along the minus strand of NZ_JAAIMY010000053.1, from coordinate 3,411 downwards.
GCATTTTCATATACATAGGGACACATATCATCCAGAGACTGGGAAATACCAGACATCTCTTTAACAAAAAGTGCATCGCCCGGGATCAGACTACCGTCTGCACGCCGGTCATTTCCACTCATTGCAGCTTTGTAATAAGCCGGATTTTTTCCTGCCTGTGCCAGTTTTTTTACGATCAGTCCTGAGAGATAGGTTTTGCCCATGTCTGTTCCTGTTCCTGTAATAAATACCGCTTTACTCATGATTCTTCCACTTCCTTCCAATATTCTGGTGTTACATTTCTGCCCATATCAGAGAGCATTTTTCGGTCGCTGCGAATGGTTGCGCAGGCGACAGTAGTCAGCATATTCCCTGTTATTGTAGCGGAGGCACCGGATTTAAAAGCGGTTTCCCCGTCATTGGTAAGAAGTGCCCGTCCGGCAGCAAGACGGATATTAGCCTCAGGATTAATATAACGGAAGAAGGCGATTGTCCGGAGGATATCCTGCTCTGAAAGCTGATCAAGGTGTTCCAAAGGTGTTCCCGGAATGGGCATCAATGCATTGATCGGAATAGAATCAATCCCCAGCTCCGCAAGGCTGACTGCCATATCCAGACGATCCTCCCAGGTCTCTCCCATTCCTATGATGCCACCGGAACATGCACACATTCCTTCCGCCTTTACCTTTTTCAGGGTTTCAATCTTCATATCGTATGTATGTGTCGTACATATATTAGGAAAATTTCTCCTTGAAGTCTCAATATTATGATGATAACTGGTTACTCCGGCTTCATGAAGACGATGCAGCTGTTCAGAAGAAAGAAATCCCATGGAAGCACAGAGATCAATATTACATTCCTTATGCATGGTTTCATAGGCGTGGATCGCCTGATCAAATTCTTTTCCGGTCAGGGCCTTTCCAGCAGTAACGATGGAGAAACGGTCAACGCCCTCCTCTTCATTCATTTTACATGCTTCCAGAATCTTTTCCTCCGGAAGAAAATCATAGATTTCACAGGAAGTATGATGGTGTACTGACTGCGCACAATATTTGCAGTCCTCCGGACATCTGCCGCTGCGGCCATTGATGATGGAACAGAGATCCACCTTATCACCGATATATGCTTCGCGGATACGGTCTGCTCCTTCACATAATTCATCTAAATCACAGGTAAGAAAAAAAGAAAGGTCGTCTTTCCTTGTAATTCTGCGCCCATCAATAATTTCCTGTGCTAAAATAAGTGGATTCATTTTGCAAGCTCCTCCGTTTCCAGTCTGACATTTGATTTTGAATCAAAAAGATATTGAAGCACTACCGGTCTGACACGCTTTGCAATGACAGCACCCAAAACACTTAATGCAATATCACCGGGTACTGCAAGCAGAAAACAATAAAGAATCAGCGGCCAGATTCCAATCGGTGTATCAATCACATAGTTACAGATCACATAGTAATAAACCATTCCACAGATGTAGACGATCATCAGACCTGCCAGATTCGCAAGCAAATAGTGAAAAACTGTCTTCTGCTTAAGACGTTCTGCGATAAGTCCGGTTACGTATGTTCCCAGGCAGAACCCTATAATATAACCGAAGCTTGGCTTAAAAATATACCAGATTCCACCGCCCTCCGAAAAGATCGGAAGTCCCGCCAGCCCCAACAGCATATAGGCAACCACAGAAATCATACCCCTTCTGGATCCCAGAAACAGTCCGGCAAGCATAGTGAACAGGTACTGCAGTGTAAAAGGAACTACAGGTACAGGGATTTTAATAAACGCACCTGCTGCAATCAACGCCGTAAAAAGACCGCAATAAATCATGCTCTTTGTTTTTGTCATTTGTAAACCTCCATTTGTTTTATGGTTTACCATTTTAAAGTACAAGGAGCTGATTGTCAACTTTTTCTTTGGAAAATGTTTACTATTTTTCATAAAAAAAGCACCCTGACCATCGCCAAGATGCATTTTTATTTCGATGTGTTTCCCAAGAGCATTGGCATATTTCTCTAATACTATCATGCCGTAGTTATCCAAAAAGCTTCGGTTCATTCTCAATCAAATCTTCTGCCAGATATTTTGCATCCATATTTTCGATTCCATAACTATTATTTGAAATTTGTTCAGCAAGTTTACTGGAATAATAAATATCAAATGCCTTCCGTAAATCTATCCTTTTCATCTCAGAAATTGCATTGATGATATCATTTTCCAAATTTTGTTTATAAACTTCTTCCAATTGTTTCTTATCTACCATTGTTTTCCACCTCATATGCACTTTTAAAAATAATAAGTTGATTCAAAGTTTCTTGATTTACAATACAAATTTGATTATTCAACTTATAGTATCGCAATTCTCTCAAAACTTTTTCCTTATCCCATAATCCTCTGCCAAAATCCAAATACTTTTTTGAATGTATGACATCTGGTTTGTTTATAATTTCTGTTGATCCATGATATACAATCATACATTAACCCCTTTTTCTCTCACATAATCAGTAATGTCCTCTACCAAATATTCCTTTCCCTGTGTATGAAGAACATCGTAGCATTTAATAATATAATTATCCAAAATCCCGGTTGAGTTTAATATTTTATACACTTTGGCGGGGGACATTTTCCATTTATCTGCAAGACTATATATCATGAATATTGAAAAGCTCAATTCTTTTTTCTCACACATAATCACTACCAACCTTTCTGGTATATTCTTACTTAGATTATAACAATTATTTTATTTTCATACACTATATTTTTTATTATTATCAAAAAAGCAGCATCCAATATTGCATTCCTCCAAATTATGCAGTCTTTTTGATATTGTTTTACTTTATGTTATCACGTATGATTTTTTAAATAAAAATCTGTCAGTCATCACAGATTTTTATTTCGATGTGTTTTCCAAGAGCATTGGCATATTTCTCTAATACTATCAAGGTGGGCACTCTGCCTCCACTTTCGAAGCGGGCCAGATTTGACGGCTTGATCCCGGTAATATCCGAAATCTCCTGCTGCGTCATCTTCTGGTTATGTCTTTCATCTACCAGGCTTCTAATCGTTTCTGCTGATTTATTTAACACGGTTTCCTGTATCTTTTCTGTATAAATCGCCAGACGCCTTTCACGGGCTTCCTTTTCTGAAAAATACTCTTTCATATTTTCCTGCATATGCTTCTCATCCTTTGCTCAACATAATTTTAAGCAAATTATATCACGAATGATATTCCTCTGCAAGATATTTATACTTTCTTTACAGAACTTTTAGGGCTTGTTTAATCATTTTATAGGTACTTCATAGGGTCTGACCCCGAGAGGCTATTCTCAATATCTTTTACAAGGACAATATCACAAAAATCATAGCTTTTTCTGTCCGTATCTCCTTAACTTCCAAAAATGAGTAGCCCTAACGAAAATAAAATTTTAAAAAAGCCCG
>NZ_JAAIMY010000052.1 GCF_013300825.1 Blautia wexlerae | reverse complement strand
TGAATGAGAATTATTATCTAAACTCATTATGTACACTCACTTATTGCTTATTTCGACCGTCCAAATTCCAAGAGCATATTGTTCTTTTTTCTATTATAATATATTTATTGTATCAGAACAAGTGTTTTTGCGATTTTTTATGAATTTGAGCAGATATGCTCGAATGTGCAATTCATCCCATCACCTATAGGACGCCACTGAAAAAGTGGTAAGTTTAGTATCACAGGGCGTCAAATATGTGCAAAAATGTTCCTTGATAATAAAATATTGCTAAAATAGTGTTTTGAGGGATGCAAAATCTACCCTTTTGAGAGATGAATTTTCCTATTTTTCCTCATTTGGGCAGACTTATCCCTTTAGTTTTAAAATTCGTTTTAAATTGACTGCAAATATTGATACTGCTCCTTGAAGTTGCATGTTTGATAGTCCAGCAGCATCACAACGACTATATCCGTGTATATTTTTTAATTCACTATTTTTTGCCTCTATCATATGGCAGGTTTTGAAACGTTCCTTGAAATATTGTGTTTTTTGAAACGCTTCTTGATTTTTATGATAATCCGATTTAATAGTGATACTATACGTTTTGGTTTTTGCATTTTCTTTATAGCAGCCATTACGATAAGGACAGACATGGCATTTATTAATATCGAAAAAATATTTGATACGTGTATTCTTTTTCTGATTACTACGTTTGTCAATTCGATATTTTATAGCCAAATGCCCCGCTGGGCACTGCATGGTATCCGCATCTTTATTAAAGATAAAGCCGTCCTCTGAACGAGTCCCTTTTATGATGCTCGGGTTAAGCTTTGAAATTAATTTATAGTCATTGCTTTGTGCATCTTTTAAATTTTCCAGTGTGGAATATGCGGTATCTGCTATTACTTCATTAACGGTTGCACCTGCTGCTTTACTTTTTTGAACCAGTACTGGAAGTTCCTGACCATCAAATGCTTCGCCGGATGTGATTGTTGCTGCTGTGATAATCCGTTCATCTGTCATGGCCAAATGAGTTTTGTATCCGTAAAAAGAAGAATTGACCGCTTTATGGCCAATCCGGGCATCCGGGTCAATGGATTGATCATAACAATCAATCTGATTATCCAAAATTTCGGATAACATAGAAGATTCTTCTTTAATCGTTGGCAGTTCTGAATACGGACTTTCCTGAACTGTGTTTAATAATTCATGACAGTATTCATTATACTCATCTAAAGAAGCTCGTTTTTCAGCTTCATCTGGCAGATAAATGTCTTTATCAGAATCTTTTAAAGCTGCTTTTAAAGAAGTAGAGGCTTTTTTCAACATTTCTCTCTGAGTAGTTTTATGATAACGGGCTTCTGTATGAGTTGAGTCAACAATTATAGTATTGCTTTTTAAAACACCTTGATTTATGGCAAGTTCTACACTTTTATTTATGAGCAGATCAAGTATATTTTCATCTTTTAAACGCTGCTTTCTGAATTTGGTTAAAAGACTAGGATGGATAACCTCTTCTTCTGGCGTTAATTCCAGAAAATATTTAAAAGACATATCATATCGTGATCTTTCAACAACACCATTATCAGAAAGGTTATAAAGATATTTTAAAAGCAGATATTTAAATAGCAATATAGGGTTTTTTGCATTACGTCCATTATCAAGGCAATATTTATTTTTTAATTCATCATATATAAAAGAAAAATCGACCAATTCCCTGATTTTTCTTAGAATATGATCTTTTGGAACAATCATGTCATATAAATCTGAATAATAACTAAGGCTAAGTTTAAGTTGGGATGATAACATTTCAACCTCCGACAATTATGATACCTTAATTATATCAGATATATGATTTTACGACCACTTTTTCAGTGGCGTCCCTATAGAGGTGAGGGAATTCTTGCTACGGTTGTTAAATCCCCCAAAACAGGGATTGCCTTTATAGGTGCCAATAAAACTGATTCAACAACCGGATTTTCTTTAATATCCTTTATTTCATTTGCATTATATAAGGAATTTTTTGCCATTTCTAATTTTTCATTCATTATTGTTCTCCCATTTTCATCACAACAACTATTTTATCCCAAGTAGATACTTCGTTTAATATAAATCTCCAACATATCCATCTGCTTCCAGATGCATATAACACTCATCCACCTGCTCAGACTCCAGGATCTGTAAAACGTATTCCATACCTGTAGCCAATTCTTTGGTTTTTAATTCTTCCATCGGAATCCAATACACCTGCCCTTCCTCCGAACTTGTCAATTCTCCGATAAATCTATCAGCTCTGTACAGCGTAATCACATAATGTACTCCCCCCTTATGCCAATGATATAAACCGCAGAGCTTCGGTGTTTCAATCGTAAGACCTGTTTCTTCCCAAACTTCCCGGATCATAGATTTTTGAAATATCTCGTTCTGCTCCACATGACCACCTGGAAAAGTTGTCCCTGTATAGCTGTCATTCACTTTATCCAATGCCAGCACATTTCCTTTGTCATCTTGGATCATACACATATTCATAAAGCAAACCTTCTCAATCCGACTCTCTTCTTTTTCATTCAGAGATCTTCTGATACGTTTATTGATATCCGATCGTTTGGATTTGTAATGCTTGAATACCTCTCCATACGGAATCCAGATTTCTGCATCTTCAATTTTTTCATACACAATATCCACCACTTCTTCCAGATGTTTGTCGTTTGGGAAAGTGTATTTTTTCATATAATAATCCCTGGTTGCCTGGAACATCCATTCTGCAATCTTCTCTTTCTGCTTTAATTTCAACTGAGCATATTTCTTGTCAGTCTGCAGTAATTTTCCATCTATCATTTCATGGTTTTTCCGTGACATCGGTAAGACCTCTTTTCCTCTTTTCTCATTCAGATTTTACTATACCATAGAATCCTTCTTTCGTCATACCTCAGATCTGCGATGTCCTATTTTTCTTCTCTGAATACCTTATCTATAGAGGGTTCTTTTCAAAAGACTCTCTTCCGGCGGCTGTGCCACCGGTAAATAGCAAGGACAGGAAGTGTATATACACTTCCAAAAAAACCAGCAATTTAGGGAACCCTGCCCTAAATCAAAAACACAAAAGCCACTACTTTGAGCAACCAATGAAAGGAGAATCTATCTATGGCAAAGAGAAAAAGAAATATATAGATCTTGTTTTGTGTTGTGTTTCCCCCGAAGAAAAGAAGCTGATTCGCAGAAAGATGATTGAATCAAAGACTAAAAACATGGGAGCTTATCTTCGTAAAATGGCAATTGACGGTTATATTGTCAATACAGACACTACTCCATTAAAAAAACAATACGAGGAAATGCATAAGATCGGTGTGAATATTAATCAGATTACGAAAAAAGTAAACAGTACCGGATATCTGTATTCTGAAGAAATGCAGGAATTGAAAGAGATGGTGAAAGAATTTTGGCATATCTTAAGATCTTCCCCATTAAAGTAACAGACAAGAAAGCTCTGGACTATATTACGAATCCAGATAAAACAGATGAAAAACTGTTAGTTTCCAGTTTTGGCTGTTCCCCGGAAACTGCAGATCTTGAATTTTCTATGACAAGAGAAATGGAAAAAAAGAATGGAATGGACAAAGGCGATAATAATCTGTGCATTTTCTGCACAAAAAAATGAGGAATGGAGTCGAACCATTCCCCACTTGCTACAGGATTTCTCCTGTAATATAAATAAGAAAATCTAAGTATTCGCATTTGGGCTTTGTCTGTACATATACATCTGATCGTTATCATTTCAGATAACCCGGCTGTAAAAATACAGGCACAGTCTCTGTTTCAGCAGAGGTCCTGTACCTTTCGGTGGTATCATTATTGCTTCGCTCTTCCCGTAGGAGTCTTCGCCTGCACGAGCCGGATTAACTCCGGTAAGCATGTTTCTCAAGATGTATCAGCTCCTTCAATTATCAAGGTGCAATCGGAAGAACTGTCTGAACCTCTTTTACGTTTGTGATTTTTGGAAATCAGAGGATTTTCAATTTGCCTTCCATATACTCTGTATTGGGAGCGACAAAATCGGACATGATTTTAGAAATTTTTTGAAATTATTTTTTGAAGTGTAAAAAGATATAAAAAAAAGATGCCAGGATTTCTCCTGACACCATAGTGACTATGCCAACTTCGTGCCCAGTGGGCACAAGGTTGGTTCATTATTCTTCATTTTCTATTGAGTTTGATTCTTTCTCTGTCTTCTTGTTTTTAGATATTATCCTATGACCTGTATAAATCGCCATAATCATACAAAGCAAAGAACTTGCCGCAAAATATTTATGGCTTGATTTTGTTCCTTTATATCCAGTATAAAATGTTCCTAGCATCGTTAACAATGCTCCGACAGACCAATATTCATGAGCTTTCATTCTAACATCTCCCTTTGTGTTAATTTTAATATGTACCTTTTGATAAAATATGCAAACTGGAATTGTTCAAGCTTTTCAAATACTAACGTCCTTAATTCTGTTCAATAATTGATTTATAGTAGTTACCAAAGTCAGCAAGTGAATTAACAATTGGAAGCATTTTTGTTCCGAGTTCCGTTAAGCCGTATTCAACTTTCGGTGGCTGCTCATGGTAATCGTGGCGATATGCCAGCCCATCACTCATCATTTGTCTTAAACTATCTGTCAAAACCTTTTGTGAAATACCATCTATACTTCGTTGTAGCTCATTGAATCTCCATGGACGCTCTTTTAAGTTACGCAAAATCAGCAGTTTCCATTTTCCTCCGATAAGAGATACTGCTGTTGCAACTGGGCATTCCGGTAATTCTTCTTTTGCTCGCATAATTCTCACCTCCGAGTCTATTGTAACACATTCATTTTTGAGTGTACAGTTACAAAAAGGTGCGTACTTGTTTTTGTATGTGCCTCACACTATACTAATACCAAGCAACCAGAAACTACAAATTAACTATGGAGGTTATTATGGCAAATTACACAAAAACAACTATTGGAAAGGAAAACCGAATTGAGCTGCATGAAAAGTTGTCTTTAACAGGTGCAGAAATCAGTTTAAACGAACTACCTGCAGGAGCAAATGTCCCATTTGTTCATTCTCATAAAGAAAATGAAGAAATCTATGGAATTCTTTCAGGTAACGGCAAAGCCATAATTGATGGAGAAGAAATTAGCCTTTCAACTGGAGACTGGCTAAAAATCGCACCTGCTGCAAAGCGTCAGTTTTTTGCATCCGATATTTCTGGAATTACTTATATCTGCATTCAGGTAAAAGAAAATTCTCTGGAACATTTTACAGCAGAGGATGCCGTAATCGGCTAATTAAAAGTATTTATTTACAAAAATGCACAGTTCACGATAAGCTAAGAACTGTGCATTTCTTTTTTGTTCAATATTACGTTTTCTCAATTTTTCAAACAAGAAGTTATCAGTGATTATCTTTTAGAAAACAGCCAACTACAGCGACGCCAAATCCAAGAACACCTAGGACATATCCCCAAAAATTATTTGTTGTCACAGCAATTCCTAAAGGTATTATTGCAATCCCCAATAACTCAATCTTAATTCCTTTCATCGCAAATACCTTCGTTACAAACTGGAAGTTATAGTGCAATCTTTTTCCATTTTCTAATCTTGGTTCTAAAGGTTCCGAACGGAGCAACTGTATTAACATGTATGAATTTGTATACTTCCCATACAGCTGTTTTAGTTGCTTCGTCAGCCCATTTTCTCATATGTGGTTTAAATAATTCTTCATCACTCAGAGAATCAATCATTGCATAAATAGAGTTGATATTCTCATTCAATCTGTCTTTCAATTCTTGCAGTGACAGCTGAGCATATGTATCTGTGAACCATTGATATAATTCGCCAAGCTGATTCCACTTAAAATTATCCGAAGGAGTTTTGACAGGAATACTCTTTCTTTCGTCTGATTCCCATTTAATAACAAGAGTTGTCCAGCCAACCTGATAAGCAAGATTTTCTGCCGGAGTTCGATCGATCTCATCAATTCTCTTATCTTTTAAATGCTCCGGAATATCATTAAATTCAGAAATATGCTTTGCAAAGCTTTTATTTATCTCGTTTTTAAGTTCGTCTTTATTCTCATATGTTCTCAATAGTCTATCTCCTCAGCTTCCGATTTTCCAGTTTCAAAAACTGGAACTTTCAAATTAGTCTTTGCAAACAACCTTTGAACCTTCACCATCAATTACAATTCCCTGACGGTTGTTAATTGGGGATAGATTCAAATCCGAAAATTCAGTCATTATTTTCTCGGTAACTTTCTTAAATGGTGCTGTAAGATAATGCGGAAGAACATAGAAATCAATCAAATCAAGCCCTGCATCATCTTCTTGTGAGTAGTCCTCCGGCTTTTCATCCATTTGTTCAATATATTGGATAGTTGGAGCGCATATAATCGCACCTGCCGATTCACCGATCATCAGTTTTCCCTTTTCCAATTCCTTCTTCAATAGCTCATCCGTTCCCGTTTTACGAAGCTGGTCCATAAGGAAGAAAGAATTTCCACCAGTAAAATATATCACATCCGCATCTTCAAAAACAGACTGTATCGTTAAATAAGCCTCCGTTGAAATATCAATTTCAGTTACGGCTGCTCCCAGTTTATTGAATAGCTTTCGAGCCGAGCCGACATAACCGGTATAGCCTTCACGCAGCGAAGCTGTGGGAATAAATGCGACTTTCTTGTTATCAATTTCTTCTTTTATCAAACTTCCTACACTTGAAAAGTGCGAACATAAAAACAGTTTCATCCATATCCTCCTTAATAAATTCCGATTTCACGATATCATTTCTAATACTAATTTTACCGTATTTTTCAGATTCAGTCCATCTTTTAATCCCAGTCGGTAGAAAAACTCTTCTGTTTCTGGCATGGGAATGGCGGAGATCATGAAGTCGTATCCGCTTTACACCAGACCGCTCAATTCCGGTAGGGCTTTTTAAGGCCCTAAATGCGTAGGTTGGTGCTTTGTTGCGATATGCTCCACGGTTACGGTGTATTGTTCATATTCTGTTTTCGGGAATCTTTATGAAATCTTCAAAATTGCCCGGTATGCTATCCGTAAAATCAAAGAAAGGACTTGATTATATGGATATGATTTTGAAAACGACTGACCTCTGCAAAAATTTCAAGGGGCAAATGGCGGTAAACAATGTGTCACTGAACATCCGGCGCAACTCGGTTTATGGTCTGCTGGGGCCGAATGGGGCTGGCAAATCCACGATTTTAAAAATGCTCACCGGCATTTTGCGCCCCACATCGGGAAGCATCGAGTTTGACGGCCACCCGTGGAAGCGGAATGATCTGGAGCATATCGGTGCTTTAATTGAGATGCCCCCGCTTTACGAAAATCTGACTGCATACGAAAATCTCAAAGTCAGAACTACATTGCTCGGCCTGGACGATGCACGAATTAACGAGGTATTGCAAATTGTCCAGCTCACGAATACCGGCAAGAAACGGGCCGGGCAGTTTTCTCTTGGTATGAAGCAGCGGCTTGGTATTGCTATTGCATTGCTGAACAGTCCCCAGCTTTTGATTCTGGATGAACCGACTAACGGCCTTGACCCTTTAGGGATTGAGGAACTTCGAGAGTTAATTCGCTCTTTTCCCTGCAAAGGGATTACAGTTATTTTGTCCAGCCATATTCTGTCAGAAGTCCAGCAGATTGCAGATCATGTGGGTATCATTGCTGGCGGCGTCCTTGGATATGAGGGAGAGCTTCGCGCCGGTGAAGATTTGGAACAACTCTTTATGGATGTTATTCGCAGAAATGGTAAGGAGGGATATTAAATGGAGATGGCATATATTCAGGCAGAGAACCTAAAGCATAAGAGAACTTTCACAAAAACGCTGATCGTTCTGGCCCCGTTTGTAACTGCGCTTATGAACTTTTTTGCCCCTCTTTGGTTCCAGCTCAATTCTTATAATTGGTGGTATAACCTGCTTTATCCTGGATTCCTTACGCTCACCTGTGCCTTGATTGAACAGCGGGATAATGGCAAACTAAAATATCGTGCCGTTGCTTCATTGCCTGTTTCGCAGAACAAAGTCTGGAAAGCAAAAATTGGAGTGGCCGGTATTTACTCCTGTGTGGGGAATTTCATTTTCCTGGCGCTAAATCTGTTGGGCGGTTTTGCAATATTAGTTATCAACGAAATTCCCCTGACAATCGGAATTTGCCAGGCTGCGGCCGGAACAGCTTGTATTGTCATTGCAAGCCTATGGGAAGTTCCGCTGTGCTTATGGTTATCAAAAAAAGTTGGTATCTTTGTCACGGTTATTCTTAATGCCGGACTTGGAAGCGTTTTAGGGATTTTCACGGCTACAACCTCTTTGTGGATGATCTGCCCGTATAGCTGGGTGCCGCATCTTATGATTTCCGTGTTAGGTATTTTGCCCAATGGTGAGCCGGTTGCAGATCAGAGTACGGCAATGGCATTTTGGATGATTATACTTGTATTGGTCATTTCGCTGGCCTGGTTTGCGGCGCTGTCATTTTTAACTGCAAGATGGTTTGAGAAAAAGGAGGTGGGGTAACTATGGTATCTGTGGTTCGCTGCTGGAAAGCAGAATATCAGAAGTGTAAACATAGCATTTTGCTCTATATGCACAGCATGATTCCGATTATATGTGCGGCGATTTTTGCGGGTTACTATCATATATCCAGATGGGAACTGGCAACCAAAATCAGTGCCTATCTGGAAGTGCTGGCCGTTGCGTTCCCGTTTCTGATCGGCATTATTGTGGGCCTGGTTGTTCAGATCGAAAATCAGGCCGGGCATTATCAGCTTTTGTTGGGAACAATCCCATCTCGCATGGCAACGTATATTGGTAAACTTGGTTTTCTGATGATCTGTGCTTTTGGCGCAACATTTTTAGCGTTAGGAACATTCGCTGCACTATATAGGGCTGCTCCGGCAAGCCTTTACCTGAAAGCAGGGATTCTATTGTTGATTACCATGCTTCCCATTTACCTGATTCATTTGTTTGTGGGAATGAGCTTCGGAAAAGGTGCATCTATGGGATTGGGAATTGCAGGGAGTTTAATAGCTGCCCTTATGATAACAGGGCTTGGTGACGCTACATGGAAATATATTCCCTGGGCCTGGGGCGTTCGTGCTATGGATTACATTGTGCTTGCATGGGATAGCCCCCAACTGTATGCACAGGTAAAAACCGATTTTTTCAGCGGTATGATTATTTCTGTATGCTGCACTGTTTGTCTGCTGATTGCCAGTTTGGTTTGGTTTCATGGTTGGGAGGGAGGTAAAAACAGTGAATAAAAAGTGCCTGTTTGCCGTAGTAATTGTGCTTGTAAGTCTTATATGCTTATCGGCCTGCGGTGCGCTCCGCGATACCGCCGATAAAAATAAGGCGTTAAATGAATCTCTGCCGTATTATGAGCTGAACGCCGCAAACTATGATGAAATTTCATATAACGGCCTGACATATACCATAACGGATGAATGTCTTGAAATGTCAGAACTGCAAGAAGAAATCGGGCAGGTATCGAAACGCTTCAAAAATGTGGCGGGGGAAGATTTCAGTTTCGGCTACGTTTACAGTATTGTGGATGTGGATATAAGCAATGCCGTAGCTGTAAATATCAACAATGAATATCGGAAAGCTGACATTAAAAATAATGATGAGTAACCTCGACAATGTGGTATAATGGGGCGGGAGGTGATTTTTTGACCCACTTACTTGTAGTTGACGATGAAGTTTCTATCTTGGAATTGATTAAGAACAGTTTGGGGAAAGATGGATATTTGATAACAGTCTGTCAAAATGCGGATGATGTAGACATCAAAAAGCTGCATTTCTATGACCTCATTCTTTTGGATGTGATGATGCCTGGCACAGACGGGTTTGAGTTTTGCAAACAGATCAGGAATATGGTAGACTGCCCGATTCTCTTTCTGACCGCAAAGACATTAGAGGAAGATATATTGTTTGGATTGGGCATCGGTGCGGATGATTATATTACGAAACCTTTTCGTATTCAGGAGCTTCGCGCCCGTGTCGCGGCACATTTACGCAGAGAAAAAAGGGAGCATCACAGCACACTTTCATTTGAGCCTGATATAAGATTTGACCTTTCCGCAAAGGTACTGTATGTTTCAGAACAGCCGGTTCCCCTTACCAAAAGCGAGTATTCAATCTGTGAATACCTTGCGAAAAACCGGGGACAGGTTTTTACAAAAGAACAAATCTATGAAGCCGTTTTCGGGTTTGATGGAATAGGCGATAACTCTACGATCTCAACGCATATAAAAAATATTCGTGCGAAATTGGAGCATTTCAAAATAAGTCCGATCAGCACCGTATGGGGGATAGGATATAAATGGGAGTGAAAAAGAAACCTACATTGAAAATATTGTTTCGCCAGTTTGCTATCTCCCTCATTGTCATGCTGGTAGCGGCAATTATTGTCCCTGTTGGTTTGGAGGGACTTGCTGTAAATGCTGGATTAGCTACAAGAGCAAATCTAAGTGAATTGCAGGTAAAAGAGATCATTCCAACGCTGACGATTGCCCCGGATATTACAAAGGTTGTGATTCCACAGGGATGCGGCTACTTAATTCTGGACAAGAACTTTAATGAGCTTTACAGCAATATGGACGATGATGAAAAAGAAATTGCCCTGCTGTACGCAAAGGGAGAATATATTGAATATGCTACGGGGAGGCAGTTTGCACTTGTTGTCCGGGAAAACGAATTTTGCGTTTTAAGGTATTATATTGGTTCTCAATTTACAGTGTCATGGCTACCGGAATATTTTCCATCTCCTGACACGCTTGCGTTTATCCTGATGGCTGTAAATTCGCTGTTGGTCATTATCATACTGACCGCCAGATTTGCTAAGAACCTGCGTACACAACTGACCCCGCTTTTTGAAGCAACTGCGGAGGTTTCAAAGCAAAACCTTGATTTTGAAGTAGGACACGCCAAAATCAAAGAGTTTGAAGATGTCCTTGCATCTTTTTCAGATATGAAAGATAATCTGAAAATTTCGTTAGAACGGCAATGGAAAACCGAACAGACACAGAAAGAGCAAATCGCCGCGCTTGCCCATGATTTGAAAACGCCTCTGACGGTTATTCAAGGAAATGCTGATTTACTCACAGAAACAAATCTTGATGATGAGCAACGATTATACGCTGGTTACGTCGTGGAAAGCTCCGGCCAGATGCAGTCATATATTCAAACCCTGATTGATATATCACGGGCGGCGGTTGGTTATCAGCTCCATATTGAAAGTATAGACTTGCCAGCGTTCATGCAGCACTTGTTCGGTTATATGGAATCACTATGCCGGACAAAAGAAATCCGGCTGCAAATGAATACTGTTTCACTCCCTCAAATGCTGAAATTTGATAGGGTGCTGATAGAACGTGCTATTATGAATGTTATCAGTAATGGGCTGAACTACTCCCCGCAAGGCGGAACGCTTTATGTGGATGTTCAGAGTAACAACGGTTTCGTGGAAATTTCAGTCACAGACGAGGGAACGGGGTTTTCTAAAGAGGCATTATGCCACGCACAGGAACGGTTCTATATGGGCGATCAAAGCCGCAATTCAAAGTTACACTTTGGTATGGGTCTATATATTACAAATTCGATTATGGAACAACATAATGGTCAGCTTATTTTAGAAAATTCAAAAGAAACCGGCGGCGCAAAGGTTACTATGAAACTTCCTTGCTGATTTTCCGATAGTGTAATGGACGTCTTTTATGTCCGTCCATTTTTCAAATCTTTATGAAATCTTCAAAAATTCCTCTTATCATGTATGTGAATTACTCGGTAACTGAGTTACCAGAGCATCTGAATTAAGGCGGGATACCGCC
>NZ_JAAIMY010000051.1 GCF_013300825.1 Blautia wexlerae | reverse complement strand
GATACGTTAGTCCGGAATTTACGCCTATGGAGAGTACAAGAACTTGTGAGTAGATTGATATTTATATCATCAAAAGCATACTCGTTGAAGTAGGAATGGAACATAGAAGTTTATAACTTTTTATAAGTTTTCAGTAACGGTACATATATATGAGTAACAAAGGTTATAGTCGCCCAGGATTATTTGGAACTATGAAGCATTATGACGCGGACGGAAACTTTATAGGAGAGAGCCGTCCAGGCTGGCTTGGCAGCATGGAGAATTATGATGCCAATGGAAATAAGACTGGTGAAAGTCGTCCAGGCTGGCTTGGAAGTATGGAAAATTATGATGCTAATGGAAACAAAATAGGTGAAAGCCGCCCTGATTGTTTTGGAAATATGAATCATTATAATGAAAATGGACATAAGACAGGACATAGCGATAAAGGTATTTTTGGAGGATGGAACCATTTTGATGAATAAAAAAGATACAAAGATCAACCGAAATGATATGCTGGAATTAACCCGCAGAATGACATTATCCAGAAACTGCTTTGTGCGTGCAGCAGGAGCATATATAGATGATGAGGGATACATAGATAATACCTTCAATGTAAGCTTCAAAAATATGAGCAAACATGATCAGCAGGTAAATCTGAATCTTGCGAAAACCATTCCTTTTTCCAAAACAAATGAACAGTTAAAACGTTATAAATTCCCTGAAGGGGATATGGCATATGACAGCATCCACAAACTGCTGATGGCATTATCACAATACGGATTAAAAGATGATCTTCTGGTTCAGACTCTCTGTGAACAGCTTGCAGAGGGAATCTGCGATACAAAAGATTCTTCGGATAAAATAAACCGTCTGCAGGGACAGGAGTTTGGAGTTTATATTTATCACGGAATATATGATATCCCCAAGAAAGGCTCAGACCACAGCGAACAGTGGGAATCAGAAGAAATATACAGTTTCCTGATCTGCGTGGTGGCTCCGGTGGATAAAGATTACAATGCCGGAACTCCAAAATGCGGCTTTATTTTCCCTGCCTTTGAAGACCGTTCCGCAGAACCTGGAAAAATAGATGTATTCTTTGAAATACCGGAGCATCCGGACGAAGGATTCCTGAACAGGATGATAGGGAAATAATCGGAACAAGGTGGTCATTTATGAGGAATGCGATAGATAAATCTTAATTATACCATACGCAATTTAATTTAGTCATTTTGTGTATGAATGACTAAATTAAATTGCGTGATGACTAAATTAACGATAAGGTGTTAGTTGATTTGTTAATGCAGGAATATTTCGGATAGAAGTTTTCTGTATTTTTAATGTTTTCGTGAAGAATAGGGTGATTATATGGCAAAAATGACAGTGTATAGTCTTTCTATTGTACAGATGAAAAAAATTCAGGATGTAATGTTAAAAGCCTGTGCAGAGAACGAAGCTATTCGGAGAAATATATCAACTTTGGAAAGGCGGTATATGAATGAAGTGGGCAGATGGTAAGATACGATGCTGCTGGGCAAATCCGAGAAATGAGCGTTACATCCGTTATCACGATGAGGAGTGGGGCGTTCCGGTGCATGATGACCGGAAGCTCTTTGAAATG
Organism: Blautia wexlerae; assembly: GCF_013300825.1. Lineage (GTDB taxonomy): Bacteria > Bacillota > Clostridia > Lachnospirales > Lachnospiraceae > Blautia_A > Blautia_A wexlerae_B. The sequence goes on along the minus strand of NZ_JAAIMY010000051.1, from coordinate 10,406 downwards.
CTGATATTGGAGTGCTTTCAGGCGGGCCTGTCCTGGGAATGTGTTCTGAACAAGCGAGATGCCTTTCGCGTGGCTTTTGACAATTTTGATCCGGAGAAAGTCAGCGCTTACACTGAGGACAAGCTGGAAGCACTGCGGAGTAATCCCGGCATCATACGAAACCGCCTGAAAATACAGGCTGCCGTTACCAATGCATGGGCATTCCTGGAAATTCAGAAGGAGTACGGCGGCTTTTCGGACTATATCTGGCATTGGACAGATGGCAAAGTAGTCTGTGAAACCGGCCGGACAAGTTCAGAACTGTCTGACTGTATATCAAAAGATTTGAAAAAACGCGGCATGAAGTTCGTGGGAACAACGGTTATCTATGCCTATTTACAGGCAGTAGGAGTTCTCTCTTCTCATGAGCAGGGCTGCTTTTTGGCAAATCAGGAAGCTGAGCATTATAATAGTTATTCATAAGACTGTTATTTCCTGATTTTTATCCATCCTGCATGAAGCAGATGTACACCTGCGGGAATCAGAGAAAGCAGATGTATATATGTGCAGCTGCCTGTTTCTGCATATATCGGCAGAATGAGTGTATGAAATGCAAGATAAAGGTATGTGCCTGCAGCGATGAGATTACACAGAAAAAAACTCCAGCCGAAGATACCGGAAATAGAAGCTGTAAGAATGATGACCAGCGTCAGGGTATCAGGAACAAAGGGAAGATGAATAAAATCAAATTCAGGTTTCAGGGAGAGAAATGCGAGCACTGCGTAAAGAAAAAGCACTGCATTTAATGAACTCATGATCTTAAACGGTAAACTGTAAAAAGGTGTAACAGGGCAGTTGGGCCATAGTTCAACATCCAGTTTCTGTGCAAGCTGGGTTGCTGACTTTGTAAAGGTTATATTTGTCATTACAACAGCTTTATCGCAGTCGTAGAAGTTTGCACCTGCATAGGCTTCCTGAACAGCTTTATTTCCAACGGGATGGGTGTAATATTTACATTGTATCCCATATTTTTTTCGATGTTTGAAAGCAATGATATCGATTCCCTGGTCTCCGGAGCTTTGGGTTACTTTTATTTTAGAAAAATGCTTTCGTTTTAGTATCTTTGCACATTGATATTCAAATTCATATCCATCCATGTGTTGAATCTCCTGTATTATATAAAATGTATAGCAGTCTGCAGCAAAATAAGAATACCATGTTTGATGATAAAGAACAAGTGTTTTGCGAAGAAAAGAAGAATGGGTTATTGTTTACTGGCTGGTTTACTGGTTGCGTTACTGAGACGTTACCGAGAATGGAATAAACAGTAACGAGAATGGTTACTCTTTGCGGGAATTGTGTTATAATAGTCTTTGATTTATTGCTGCTGAAAAAAGTGGACAGTTTATAGCGAGCCTATTAAATGCACTATTTACGAGGATTGCTATAGTAATTATACAAAACCGTAAGAGGGGGAGGAACATTTGAAAAATTTTGAAGAAATTATGTCGGAACGAAAAAACCGTATAGAAGCCAGAAAGGACGAGCTGATCCGCAGGAGTCTGCTGTCTGAAGAATTTCTGGAAATGATCCAGAAAAATAAAAGGCCCTTTGATCTGCTGATGTCTTACTATCAGTGTGCTGTCATGGAGATTGAGACAAAATTCAGAGTGCTGAATCAGGAGTATTCCCTGGAATATGATAAAAATCCTATCGAGGGTATTAAAACCAGAATTAAATCTTATGACAGCATTGTGCGGAAAATACGCAGAAAAAATATTCCCATGTCTTTAACTGCTATAGAAGAAAATATCAAGGATATCGCAGGTGTCCGGGTAATCTGTTCTTTTCCGGAGGATATCTATGAGCTGGCAGACAGCTTTCTGCGCCAGGATGATATTGTACTGATCGAGAAAAAAGATTATATAAAAAATCCAAAACCCAGTGGTTACAGAAGCCTGCATCTGATCGTGCAGGTGCCTATCTTTCTGCAGAAAAACAAAAAAATGGTAAATGTGGAAGTCCAGTTTCGAACTATCGCCATGGATTTCTGGGCAAGTCTGGAACATAAGCTTCGCTATAAAAAAGATATCCCGGCAGATCAGGCACAGCAATTGCAGGAGGAGCTTCTGGCGTGTGCCACCCAGAGTGCTCAGTTGGATAACCGGATGCAGGAAATTCGTAATCAACTGGTCAGCAGAGCTGATAAGGGGAATCAATCCTGAGAAAGTTCCTTATTTCAGGAACTTCCTCAATAATTTTTCATAAATTTTTCTATATGGCTGGTATCTCATTGGCAGATCCAGCCATGTTTTTTTGTCTACAATACTCTTATAGTGGGAGAAGGTATGAAAACCGTCTTTGCCATGGTAGGAACCCATTCCGCTTTCACCAAAGCCGCCAAATCCCATCTCACTGGTTGCCAGGTGGATGATGGTGTCATTGACACATCCGCCTCCGAATCCACAGTGGGAAGTAACTTTTTCCGCAGCTTCTTTGTCGGAGGTGAAGATATATAGTGCCAGAGGATGTGCCATGGAGTTGACCTTTTCGATGGCCTCATCCAGGGAATCATAGGCCAGCACAGGAAGCACAGGACCGAAGATTTCCTCCTGCATTACTGCATCCCCGAAGGTTACATTATCCATAACAGTAGGAGCGATCTGAAGAGCTCCCGGATTGTTGTCACCGCCGCAGACTACCTTGCTGGGATCGATCAGATTGCAGATACGAGTAAAGTGCTTTTCATTAATAATTTTCCCATAATTCTTATTATTCAGAGGTGTGGAACCAAACTGTTTCCTGATCTGTTTCTGGATCTGTCGGATCAGTTCATCCTTGATTTCTCTGTCGCAGTAAATATAATCAGGTGCTACACAGGTCTGACCACAGTTGAGATATTTTCCAAATACGATTCTTCTGGCTGCAAGTTTCAGGTTGGCACTTTTCTCTACAATGCAGGGGCTTTTACCGCCCAGCTCCAGGGTAACCGGGGTCAGATGTACAGATGCTTTTGCCATTACTTCCCTGCCAACATGCTGGCTTCCTGTAAAAAAAATATAGTCAAAATGTTCATTGAGAAGAGTGTTATTTTCCGCACGTCCGCCGTTTACCACAGCCACATACTGGGGATCAAAACATTCGGTGATAATGGTTTCAATCACCCGGCTAGTGTGAGGAGAGTAGGCACTTGGTTTCAGTACAACTGTATTTCCGGCTGCAATCGCATCGATCAGCGGATCAATGGTGAGCAGGAAAGGATAATTCCATGGGCTCATAACCAGGACAACACCATAAGGAGATGGCTTCTTATAGCTTCTGGAAGCGAACTGGGCAAGGGGAGTCAGTACTGTTTTTTCTTTTGCATAGGAAGGTGTATGGCGGATCATGTAGCTGAGTTCTGAGAGCACAAGTCCCACTTCACACATATAGGATTCAAAGTTGCTTTTTCCAAGGTCACGTTTCAGTGCTTCATTGATCAGTGGTTCATATTTCTGAATACAGGTCTTTAATTTTTTTAAGGCATCCAGCCTTTTTTCTACCGGTAGGGTGGCACCTGTGTAAAAATAGCTGCGCTGTATCTGAACGATTTCTTTAATTTCTGTTTCTGTCATAATACACAATCTCCTTTTTCAGAAGTCAGAGACATCAGCATGTAATAAAATTTCTCCAGTTCGGAGGCATCCATAAGCTTCGGCACAGGATACAGAGGATTGGCCTCTTTATCTGCATAATGGGCAAGCTTGGGGATATCTGTTTCCTGGATTTCTTTTACAATATTTACGATTCCAAATCGCTCTTTCATCTCTTCAATTGCCCGGATAAAAAGTTCTGCTGCTTCATGGTCCGGCGTATTTTTGTCTGCAAGTCCTGCTGCAATGGCAAGTCTGTGTAGCTTTTTGTCAATGCAGGAGCCATATTCCTTAAGCACCAGTGGCAGCAGAATGGCATTGGCAAGTCCATGGGGAACGTTGTACTGTCCGCCCAGGGAATGAGCGACTGCATGAACATATCCTACATAGGATTTGGTAAAAGCACAGCCAGCATAGAAGGAAGCGTGGAGCATATTTCGTCTTGCCTGAATATTATCGCCATGCTCATAGGCAATATCTATATTTTCAAAAATCAGTTTTACTGCTTTTAATGCATCCCTGCGTGTATCAATGGTGGTGGAATTGCCGATATATGCCTCCACTGCGTGAGTCAGGGCATCCATACCTGTAGTTGCGGTGATAAATGGGGGCAGGCTTAAGGTAACCTTGGGATCTAGCACAGCATAGCGGGGAATCAGCGGAAAATCATTGATGGCGTATTTATATCTGGTGTCTGCATCTGTGATTACAGCGGCGAGAGTGGTTTCACTTCCTGTTCCGGCAGTGGTTGGAACTGCCATGAGAAGGGGAAGTTTCTTATGCACCTTCAGGATTCCCTTCATCTGGGCCAGAGACTGATTGGGTTTGACCGCACAGGCACCGACTGCCTTGGCACAGTCCATGCTGGAACCGCCGCCAAAACCGATGATGGCATCACAGCCTTCTTTATGGTAAAGCTCCAGGGCTTCGCGGACATTGACAGTGGTAGGGTTGGCAACTGTTTTATCATAAATGGTATAGGGGATGCCAGCTTCATTTAAAGCTTTTTCCAGTCTTCTGGTAAGTCCAAGCTTCATGATACCGCCATCTGTAATGATCAGTACATGAGTACATTTGTGGCGCATGATGATTTCAGGGAGTTCTTTGACGCTTCCTGTGATTTTAGGTTTTCTGTAAGGTAAAAAGGGAATTGCAATGTGAAAAGCTTTCTGAAAAGTCCTGCAATATATTTTTCTGAGAGTGTTCATGGATAATTCCTTTCTTGACGGCAGCCTGCTGTTTTGCAGACTGCCGGACAGCAGTTACTTCAGAAAAAATATAACAAGGTAAAAAAGAAAAGTCAATATATTTTGATATTCAAAATTTATCTTTGGTAAAAGAGCTTATTTTAATATATATAAAAATAGCAGAAGCAACTTTATACGAACATATCCATAAAATTTTACGAAACTACGAAAATCAGTTGACAATGGAGTAAGCTTATACTAACCTAAAGTTAGTGAAATATAACACTACTATAAAACAGTAGTGTTATAGTAGAAAAATTTGCTCCATAGTAAGTGGATATGAGGGAGGAATGAAAAAAATGTTTCTGCAGATACAGGGAATTAAGAAGTCTTTTGGTGCGGGAGACAGCCGGGTAGATGTGCTTAAGGGGCTGGATCTTGACATTGAAAGAGGAGAGTTCTGTGTGCTTTTGGGGCCGTCCGGTTCCGGTAAGTCCACGCTTCTGAATATTATCGGTGGGATTGACAGTGCAGACGAAGGAAATCTGGTCATAGACGGGGAGCGTCTGGCAGATATGTCAGAGAAGAAGCTGTCTTTGTACAGACGTAAGCATCTGGGATATATTTTTCAGATGTATAATCTGATTCCCAATCTTACAGTGCGGGAAAATATAGAGGTGGGAGCCTATCTCAGTGATAAGCCTCTGGATGTAGATGAATTGCTCCATACGCTGGGAATCTATGAGCACCAGAGAAAGCTTCCCAATCAGCTTTCCGGCGGTCAGCAGCAGAGGACTGCTATCGGCAGAGCAATTGTGAAGAATCCGGACATTCTTCTCTGTGATGAGCCTACAGGAGCCCTGGATTATAATACCTCCAAGGAAATCCTGAAGCTGATCGAGACGGTAAACCAGAAATACGGCAACACCATCGTCATGGTAACACACAACGATGCCATCAAGGATATGGCTGACCGGGTGGTGAAGCTTCGCGATGGGATGATTCGTAAAAATTACATGAATGAACATAAAATCCCGGCGGCAGAGCTTGACTGGTAAGGAGGCATATGATGAAAAATCCTTTACGCAAACGCCTGCCCAGAGAACTGAAGGGGGAACTGGGAAAATATCTGGTGGTCTTTATTCTGATGGTATTGACCATAGGAATGGTTTCCGGATTTCTGGTGGCAGACGGAAGTATGATTGTTGCTTATAATGATGGATTTGAAAAATACAATATAGAAAACGGAAATTTCCGTACCAATCAGCAGATATATAAAAGCCAGAAAGAAGAAATCCAGAATCTGGGAATAAAGCTGTATGAAAATTTCTATATTGAAGAGCCTCTGGATAATGGAAGTACCATGCGCTTTTTCAAAAACAGGATAGAAATCAATGGAGTATGCCTGATGAAGGGAGAACTTCCGAAAGCAACAGGGGAAATTGTCATTGACCGTATGTATGCAGATAATAATGATCTGAAGGTGGGAGACACCTTGAAGAGCCAGAGCGGTAAGCAGACCTGGAAGATTACAGGCCTTGTGGCTCTGTCTGATTACAGCTGTCTTTTTCAGAATAATAATGATTCCATGTTTGATTCTGTGAAATTCGGAGTTTCTGTGGTAACACCGGAGGAGTTTGATGCCATGGACCAGGATAAGCTCCAGTACAATTATTCCTGGATCTATGATAAACAGCCCAAAACAGAAAAAGAGGAAAAGGATGTTTCAGAAGAACTGATGGAAAATATAGGGGAAATCATTACCTTGGAAGCTTTTGTACCCAGATATCTGAATCAGGCCATCACCTTTACCGGGGATGATATGGGAAGTGACAAGGCTATGATGCTCATATTGTTATACATTGTAATTGTCATTATGGCTTTTGTATTCGGAATTACCATCAGTAATACGATTCGCAGGGAAGCAGGGGTGATCGGCACACTCAGAGCTTCCGGCTATACCAGGAGAGAACTGATCCGGCACTATATGGCATTGCCTGTCCTTGTTACACTGGTGGGAGCTCTGGTGGGAAATATTTTGGGATATACAGTATTTAAGAATGTATGTGCAGGAATGTATTATGGCAGCTATAGTCTGCCTACTTATGTGACCGTATGGAGCGCAGAAGCTTTTCTGCTTACAACAGTAATTCCGGTGATCATTATGCTGGTGGTGAATTATGGTGTTCTCCGACACAAATTGCGTCTTTCCCCGCTGAAATTCCTGCGCAGGGATCTTTCAGGCAGAAAACGGAAAAAAGCGATTTATTTAAGCCCTGTCATAAAAATCTTTTCCAGATTTCGTCTTCGTGTGATCTTTCAGAATATGAGCAATTATCTGGTACTGTTTATCGGGATTATCTTTGCCAACCTGCTGCTGATGTTTGGATTACTCCTTCCTTCGGCTTTATCTCATTATCAGGTAGAAATCCAGAACAATATGCTGGCAAAATACCAGTATATGCTTCAGGTTCCGGTAAGTGCAGCCAGTGGAAACAAATTTGACAGTTTGTTTTCTATATTGGAATTCTATATGTCTGCGGAAACAAAGAATGAAGATGCAGAAGAGTTTTCGGCATATTCCTTAAATACTCTTCCCGGAAAGTATAAGAGCGAGGAGGTTCTTTTGTATGGAATTGAGCCGGACAGCAGATATGTAAAGGCTGACCTTGATAAAGGAATCTATATTTCCAGTGCTTATGCGGACAAATATGGGATTCATCCCGGAGACACCATTACCCTGAAGGAAAAGTATGAAAAGGAACAGTATTCTTTTAAGGTAACAGGAATTTATGATTATACGGCAGGCCTGTGTGTATTTATGACCAGAACTCAGCTGAACGAAACTTTTGATCTGGGACAGGATTATTATAGCGGATATTTTTCAAATACCAGGATTACAGATATCAAAGACAAATATATTGGATCAGTGGTGGACCTGGATGCACTGACCAAGATTTCCAGGCAGCTGGATGTGTCTATGGGAAGTATGATGGGAATGGTAAATGGATTTGCTATTGTGATCTATATGGTACTGATCTATCTTCTTTCCAAGATCATTATCGAAAAAAATGCCCAGTCCATTTCAATGGTAAAAATTCTGGGTTACACAAATGGTGAAATCAGCAGGCTATATATTATGTCTACGTCTTTGGTGGTGGTGTTCTGTCTGCTTTTGAGTCTGCCGTTGGAAACAGTAATCATGAAAGTTCTGTTCCGGGAGATGATGCTGTCAAGCATTTCCGGCTGGATTACGCTCTGGATCGACCCGATGATCTATGTGCAGATGTTTGCAGCAGGAATCATTACATACGGAATCGTGGCCCTGCTGGAATTTCGGAGAGTGAAGAAGGTTCCTATGGATGAAGCCTTAAAAAATGTTGAGTAGGACAAAATTTGATAAAAATTTGACATTATCTGGAATTTGTGATACGGTTACACAGGAAACTGTTAGACCAATCAGTTGGAATAGGAGATTATTATGAGAAAAAGAACAACTTCAAGAGCAAAGGAAACTATTAAAGAAGCAACAACAAAGGCTACAGAAGCAGTCAAAGAGACAGTTGAGAAAACAACTGTAAAGGCTTCAGCAGTAATTGAAGAAGCAAAAGACGCTGCAGCCGATATTGCGAAGGCTCCGGTTGTAGAAGAAGCAAAAGAAACTGTAAAGAAAGCAGTGAAAGAAGTGGCTAAAAATATCGACATCAAAAAATTCGCAGAAACAACTATCGAATTACCTGGTTTTGCAGTTACAATGAGCTCCATCGAGGAAGCAATCAAAAAAGACATCAAAGACAAAGGCATCGAAGGAAAAGAAATCAGCGTTTATGTAAATGTTGAGCAGAAAGCCGCTTACTACACAGTAGACGGACAGGGCTCTGACGATTACAGAATCGACCTGAATACATTATAATCCGTGATCATTTTTTATAAAACGAAAATGGATGTCTGCAGGAATCTGGAAAAGAAAATCTGCAGACATAAAAACAGCAGGAATGTTCAGAGAATGAGCAGACCTGCTGTTTTTGCGTATTATTGTTTGTTTAGGGAATTGCTATAATAAAATGGTATCTCAGAATCTCAGGAAGCTTCCTGCTCGAACAGGTCTTCCCTTGTAATATTCTGGGCCCATTTTCCCTGACGGTAATGATGTAATACCCATGGCCATTTCACAAATTCATCTGTACATAGCAGGAAATACACCCACAATACAGGCAGCTTCAGAACAAAGGCTGCGAAAAATCCCAGAGGTACCGCGTATATCCACATATCAATGGTATCGCAGATCAGTCCAAACTTCGTATCACCACCCGCGCGGAACACACCGGCGATCAGAGCAGTATTCACCGCAGAACCCATAATATAATAGGTATTGATAAGCAGCATGTATTTCAGATAATGCATGGCGCCGTCATTTAAGGATGCAAATCTCATAACCAGAGGCGTGATGGCAAATACGATCACACCGCCAATGGCACCGGCTATAATGGTCATCTTAAGCATTCTGGAAGCATACACCTTCGATTTCTCCAGATCCCCTTTTCCCATTACATTTCCAAGAAGAATTGTTCCTGCACTGGCAATGGCAAAGCAGAAAACAGAACCGATATTGCGGACAACCGTAACCAGAGAGTTGGCTGCAACAGCATCTGTGCCAAGATGCCCAAGGATCACAGAATACATGGAGAAAGCAACACTCCAGGAAACGTCATTTCCAAGAGCAGGAAGTGACAGCCGGATGAAATCATTAAATAGCACCTTACTGCGAATAAACATAAAGGTCAGATTCAGTTTAACATCCTTACTGAGGAAAGACACGATCACACATGCCACCAGTTCGACCAGTCTGGAAGTGGCAGTTGCAATGGCAACTCCTGCAGCCCCCAGCTTTGGTGCTCCGAACAGTCCGAAAATAAAGGTGGCATTCAGGATAATGTTAAGGATAAAAGCCAGCATATTCAATGCCATACTGACAGTTACGCGTCCGACACTGCGAAGAATTGCCAGATAAACCTCTGTAATTCCCCAGCACAGGTATGTAATCCCCATAACCCTCAGATAAGAAGAACCAATGGAAATCAGTTCCTGATCAGAAGTAAAAATCTTCATCATAAGCTGAGGAGCAGTAAATGCGATCAGTGCCACGATCCCGGAGATCACAATAGAAAAGCGAAGGGCAATTCCCTCAATCGCATGGATAGCCTGCATATTATTTTTTCCGAAATATTGCGCGCACAGAAGAGATGCGCCTGTGCCAAGTCCATAATATACCATAAACAGGATATTGGAGTAATTGGCAGCCAGGGACACTGCGGAAATCGCAGACTGTCCCACGTAATTAAGCATAATTACGTCTGCGGAGTTAACCGCTGCGCTGAGCAGATTCTGGATAATGATCGGAATCGTCAGCTTAACCATCTGCCGGTAGAAGTCATCCTTGCCGGCTGATAATGTGTTTGTCATACTTACCGTTACTGAAAACTTATAAAAAGTTATAAACTTCTATGTTCCATTCCTACTTCAACGAGTATGCTTTTGATGATATAAATATCAATCTACTCACAAGTTCCTGTACTCTCCATAGGCGTAAATTCCGGACTAACGTATC
>NZ_JAAIMY010000050.1 GCF_013300825.1 Blautia wexlerae | reverse complement strand
TTTATTTGCAGGCTCGGTAATTGAATTGCCGAGGATTCCCGCTTATTATCCTAAAACTACTTTACTAGAACTTCCCATTCCTGTCAAGGCATTGTTCAGACCTGTATTAATGCCACCCATAATTGGGTTACTGTTCACTCTGTTCCCATTAATACATTTCGTCCATCAGGCAAATCTGTTATTCTCATCTTTTCTTCTCCCTTTATTATTTTCCGGTTATCTGACCATAAACCGCTTCTATTTCTTCCTTTGTTGCAAGATTTTCAGAAAATGCACTTGCACTTCCTGCTGCAATTCCCATGTGGAATGCATGTTCGTAATCCTTCTTCTCCATCCAGCCTGCAACGAATCCTGCTACCATGGAATCTCCTGCACCCACACCATTTATCAGCCTGCCTTTTGGTGCAGGTTCTTCAAATACCTGTCCATCCTCTGCTACCAGAACTGCACCTTCGCCGGCCATGGAGATCAGCACATTTCTTGCACCTTTTTCCTGAAGTTTCTTTCCATAAGGAATTACATCTTTTCTTGTTTTTAATTTCACACCGAAGATCTCGCCCAGTTCATGATTATTTGGTTTTACAAGGAATGGATGATATTTCAGGACATTGACCAGAAGATCCTTTGTGGCATCAACTACGATCATCACACCTTTTCCATCCAGCCTTGCCATGATCTGTTCATACATGTCATCCGGCATGGAAGATGGAATGCTGCCTGCCAGGAAAAGTACATCACCTTCTCCAAGCTCTTCCAGCTTCTTCATCAGTTCCTCTACTTTATCCTTGCTGATCACCGGTCCTGCACCATTGATCTCGGTTCCGTCAATAGATTTCAGTTTCAGATTGATCCTTGAAACCCCTTCACTGATCTGAATGAACTCAGATTTCACTCCCATCTCATGTAATCTGCGGATAATTTCTTCCCCTATAAACCCTGCAGTAAATCCAAGTGCAGTGTTCTCAATCCCAAGATTCATAAGGACTGTGGAAACATTGATTCCTTTTCCACCCGGAAGCATCAGCTCTGAACTTGTTCTGTTTGTCAGTCCCAGTTTAAAATCATCTACTGAAACGATGTAGTCCAGAGATGGATTAAAAGTTACTGTGTAAATCATCTCTTCTTTCCTCCCGTTTATATTGTCATGTCGTTTCTGCATGCTTATGACTGTTTTTGTTTATACCCTTAGTATACTGTCATATTCATTCAAAGTCAATCAAACTAATTCATAAAAATTATGACCGATTTTAGTTGAGATTGCACAAAATCAATTAATTTTCCATTTCCGTCCAAATTCAGTCATTTCTTTTCACAAATCAGTCATTTGCATACATTCCAATAAATATTTAGTCAAACAATAACTGAACATCAAAAAACCTCTGACCGGAAGTTAAACTCCACAATCAGAGGATTTACTGTTTTCTTTTCTTTTATTACGTTTTATAATTCTTTACATTTTATGCTTCTTTGCATCAAAAAATGCTTTTGTTTCTTTTACAACTACACCGCTCAGAACGAACAATGCGATCATATTCGGAATCGCCATCAGTCCGTTGAAGATATCTGCGATCGTCCATACAGCACTTACTGTCATGTACGGTCCGATGAATACTGCCAGAATGTAAAGCCAGCGATATGTAAGGATTGTCTTCTTATGTCCGTTTGTCAGATATTCCAGACATCTTTCACTGTAATAATCCCATCCAAGAATTGTAGTAAAGGCAAAGAATACCAGACAGATCATTAATACAAATGAAGAAATCTGTCCAGGGATCGGAAGTCCGTGCTGGAATGCATAGGTTGTTACCTGAACACCTTCCAGACCTTCTACCTGCCATGCACCTGTCAGTACGATGGAAAGACCTGTCATTGTACAGATCACGATCGTATCAATAAATGTACCAGTCATGCTTACAAGACCCTGACGTACAGGCTCTTTTGTCTGAGCTGCTGCTGCTGCGATAGGTGCGCTACCAAGACCTGCTTCGTTTGAGAAGATACCACGAGCCACACCCTTCTGCATAGATACGATCATTGTTCCTACCACACCGCCTGTCACTGCTGACGGATTAAAGGCTCCCTTCACAACTGTTACGATAGCTGCCGGGATCTCTGTAATGTTTAAAAGAATCAGCGCAACACTGAAGATCAGATAGATCACCGCCATAAACGGTACAATAATCTGGCTGACTGTTGCAATTCGTTTCAGACCACCGATGAGGATTGCTGCAACACAGGCTGCAAGAATCAGAGAAGAAATTACAACTGCCCAGGAATACTCTCCAAGGAACGGAATATTTACGCAGTTTGATTTGTTCGGATCAAAGAAGTTCTGAACTGCACTGGAAATACCATTTACCTGGCTGAATGTACCAATTCCGAAAAGACCTACACATACACCAAAGAATGCAAAAATCTTTGCAAGCCATTTCCATTTTGTTCCCATACCTTTCTCAATATAATAGAAAGGACCACCAAGGCTGTGACCGTCTTCTGCTACCACACGGTATTTCACTGCAAGAAGACCTTCGGAAAATTTTGTTGCCATTCCGAAGAATGCTGCAAGAATCATCCAGAATAAAGCTCCGGGACCTCCGGCACAGACAGCAGTTGCAACACCGACGATATTACCGGTTCCGATTGTGGCGCTCAGTGCTGTACATAAAGCTGCGAAACTGGAAATCTCACCATCGCCTTCTTCTTCGTTCTTAAACATCCATTTTAATGCAAGGGGGAGTCTTCGTATCTGAAGAAGTCCAAGTCTGGCAGTTAACAGGATACCACCTGCCATAATCAGGACCATAAGGGGCACGCCCCAGACCAGATTGTCTACTGTTGTCAAAAAAGAATTGATCGCTTCCCACATAATAATAAATCTCCTTTTTCTTTTAAAAAGTATAATATATTGTACAGCTGGGAAACAAAGTAATAACAGACCGTTTCAAAAATCAGAAGTTCAGAAAATACTGTTCATATAGTTCATATGAATCAGCGGGGATGATAAAGCATCCTCTGTCCTTTTGCCTGAGAGATTCAAGACACGAATCAGATAACCATTTGTGGGCAGCTATTGATAATTCGTGTTATTTGCACCTTCGGCCCCCGATCTAACGGGTGTCTCCAGAGAAACGATCCATTTGCAGTTCTTCCCTGCATCCAGGGAACCTGAGAGTTTTACTCCTTCGGCGGGTATAGCCTTTTGTGTGGCTTCCTCTTTCCTGCAAACTTCACCTCGTTAATTTGCTGTTACTGTGGTATACTATAGCTCTTAAATTTGAACTCGTCAATAGAAAATTAAACTTTTATAAAAAAAGTATAAAAATTCCAGAGATTTCCACCTTGTAAAATCCCTGGATATTTAAATAATTTTTATACATCAGCCATATCAGCTGCAAACAGCGCCGCGCCAAGTGCACCGCATAACTGTGCCTTGTCACTGATTACCAGCTTTGTTCCAAGCTTCTCTTCCAGCGTCTTTACCAGGCCCTTATTCTTAGAAACACCACCGGTCATCATATATTTCTCCTCACCGCCCACACGTCTGGTAAGAGCTGCGGTTTTTACGGCAACCGCCTTGTTCAGACCATGAACAATATCATCTGTTGCCTTATTCTGGGCGATCAGGGATACAACTTCTGATTCTGCAAATACTGTACACATACTGGAAATTGTAATATCTTCTTTGAATTCCAGCCCACATTCGCTCATCTGATCCAGATTCATTTCCATGGTACGTGCCATCATTTCCAGAAATCGTCCGGTTCCTGCCGCACATTTGTCATTCATAACAAAGTTTGCAACTGCACCGTTCTCATCCAGTCGGATCACCTTGCTGTCCTGTCCGCCAATATCAATAACAGTACGGACTTCCGAATTCAGGAAATGCGCACCCCTTGCATGACAGGTGATCTCTGTGATACTCTTATCACCATTTTTAATAGCTGTACGTCCGTATCCGGTAGTAACCAGCGCATCAATATCTTCTCTCTGCAATCCGACCTCTTTCAATGCCTCTGCAAGGGCACGGTCTGCTCCGATAGCAGCTCCTGCTCCTGTAGGCAGGATAATACTGGTCACAATCTCATGATCTTTATTTAAAATCACCACATCTGTACTGGTGGAACCACTGTCAATCCCTGCGAAATAACCTTTTCCCATTTTTCTCTCTCCTTTTGTGTCTCCATCTATGGTCTGCTCCAGTGTTTCAGGCTGAATGCTCTCTGCAAAAGCTTCCAGTCTGGTAAGAAGCTGACCGCTGCTCTGAATAGTATAATCTGATTCAATTTTTAAAAGAGGTACATCTGTATGGTTCTTGATCTCAGCATATTCGAAGCTGTAAAAATCACAAAACTTCACTGTATGATAAATAATTCCTGCAACAGACGGATCATTATAAAGCTTCTTACGGCCTGTCGGGTCCATCATCCGCATACATGGAATCTGCCCCAGAAGCTCTCCTGCATACCAGTCCATCATTTCATCAAAAGAAGCACCCTCCGGTGGAAGTATATTTCCCACAGAACGGTTATGCACACAGGTATCATTCTCTACAGGAAGGGGCATAGCCTTGCTGGTCATTTCAAATAATTCCTGCCCCATTCTGGCACCAAGTACTGCAATATGAGGCTTTGTGTTTTTTTCCTGTACATGAAAAGCAGCCCGGAATTTTCCGGCATCAAACTCTGTACCTTTGTACTGTGCATAAGTCTTGGCCAGACCTTTTAACTGTGCAGCCATACGCTCTCTGCTACAGGCACTGTCACAGTGAAGCACATCCAAAATATAAAGGAAATCCAGTTTACCGCTTTCCAGCAAAATGTCATACACACTTCGGATGGTATCACAGCAGCTCACCAGAACAAGTTCCTTGATTTTCCCCTCCATGACTCCTTCCAGAAGTGTTTTTCCAAAACCACAGATATTGGGATGGGAAACCTGATCTGCAAGGTCAAAGCCATCCGGCATATGGTTAAAGTTCTCACATTCCCCGCCAAGAGATTCCAGAAGCTCAATGGGGGTGTATTTACAGACATAATAAGTTTTATTCATTCTCAGCACCTCCCAGCATTTCCAGAAAAGCTCCCAGCCTGGTGGAAGTCTGTCCTTCTCCTCCATGGCTTCGGTCACACCCGTCTCCATCCAGGATCAAAAGGGGCAGACCGGCTTCCTCAAATTTCTTTTTTGCAAGCTGTGCTGCACCAAGGGTGTGCTTGCAGCCCCAGTGCCCAAACCACACGGCACCATCTGCACCTGCCTGTTTCGCATGTCGGATACCGGCTTCAATCCTTCTAAGTGCACTTCCGTTCAGTGAATGATAGACCATTCTTTCTGCCATTGCTTCAAAGGGTTTCTCAGGATCAAAATCCGGCTCACAGGTTTCTGCAAGTTCGCATCCCACAATCTGGGCCTTCTCATTGAAGCAAAGCTCCTGGCGCACTGCATCCGACCAGAATGGAATGGTATGCATCCAGTAAATATGTTTTCCTTTCGCTGCCGGTGTTTTTTTAATATCTTCAAGCAGCATCTGTGTATACTTCTCTTCTTCTGCTGTTCCCAGAAGGATATTATTTGTCATTCCTGCATACAAGGGTGTGACCAGATCAGAGGGCACATATCTGTCTGCACGCATCTGCTGATATTTTTTGTAATTCTCCAGAGTCCGCTTACTGCAGGCAAGACGTTCCTTTAATCTGTCCTCAGAGATTGTTTTTCCTGTATTTTTTTCCAGAAATACTTTTAAATCCTTTAACTGATCTGCCACATACTGTACATTCTCTGTGGTCTGATTCCATGGTACATCAATGGCAAATACAGGTACCTGGTAAAAATCTGCCAGGGTACGGAAGGTGAGCAGGTTAGCATCGCAGGTCAGGTTGGTATAAACAATACATTTGGGCTTTGGCAGAAGTCCTTTCTGCGCTGCACCAAGAAATGTCTTGTGATAACTGCACAGTGTCTCTGCAATTCCCTGATTCTCTGCCTGCTGCAGAAACGCCCTCTCTGCTTTGCTTGCAGAAAGATAGCAGGAAAATCCTTCTACATTATAGGGATGTAATCCCACCTCCTGCATCATTTCGCAGGGTGTAAAAATACTTACAATAACAGAATCTTCCGGTTTCTGAAGGGGCCACAGCATGGTATCCATCATCAGGTTTGCAAGATGCCTGTCTGCAGGCATCAGTCTCTTGTCCTGCATATAACGGAACTTCAGATTCTGCGCCTCCCAGCCGGTTTTTAACAGCCAGCGGGCTGACTGAGGCTTTTTATCCGTCAGATTTTCCACATAATGACCAAATGTCTCAATAATCTCCATAGTCTGTCTCTTCCTCATTATGGTAATAATAATTTATCAATTGTCAGTGCACAAATAGTGCCACGGAATATTTTAATAATATCTTTTTTGGAAGTCAAGTTGAATTTTCGTTACTGTTCACACACCACTATTCTGCGAGGTGTTTTGGCATGAATATGCCAAAATCCCGAGACATACAAGCCAAAATTCCATTGCCGCAGGCAATCTGGAATGAATTTTGGCTAAGTTACTGTGAACGGAGTGAACAGTAACGAATTTTCTCCAAAGTTCATCTGTTTTTGCACATTCTTCTTGACAAAAAAGTCTCAAATGATACACTTTTGAATGTATTATTTTTCAAAAAAAGGAAGAAATAATATAGGAAAGATTTTTTACGAAAGGAAGGAATTTTTAAAATGCGTTCATTGGCAGTTTATTTAAAAAACTACAAAAAAGAAAGCATCCTTGCGCCATTTTTTAAATTTCTGGAGGTTGTATTTGACCTGATCGTGCCTATCGTCATTGCACAGATCATTGATGTAGGTATTGCAAACCATGACAACAAATACATTGTCCAGAGATTTTTTATTCTTATTTTAATGGCAGCTCTTGGTCTTGCCAGCAGCATTACAGCTCAGTTCTTTGCAGCCAAAGCCAGCGTGGGCTTTGCCACTAAATTAAGACAGGCAGTTTATGACCATGTACAGCATCTGTCTTTTACAGAGCTGGATACCCTGGGAACAGACACCCTGATCACAAGACTTACCGACGATATCAATCAGATCCAGAACGGACTGAACATGGGGCTTCGTCTTCTTCTTCGAAGTCCGTTTATCGTACTTGGGTCCATGGTCATGGCATTTACCATTGACTTTAAATGTGCCCTGGTTTTTGCTGTTGCGATCCCGTTTCTGTTTCTGGTTGTCTTTGTCATTATGTTTCTCAGTATTCCTCTGTTTAAAAAAGTACAGGGAAAACTGGACACAGTAACCGGACTGACCAGAGAAAACCTTACAGGCGTCCGCGTTATCCGTGCATTCTGCCGCGAAAAAGAGGCAGTTGCAGAATTTGATACCCGCAATCAGGAGCTGACAAAGTTAAATCTCTTTGTAGGAAAGCTTTCCGCTTTGTTAAATCCGGTCACTTACGTACTGATCAATATTGCTACTGTTATTCTGATCCAGAAAGCAGGAGTAGAAGTAAATCTTGGCGGTATGCAGCAGGGACAGGTTGTTGCCCTTTATAACTATATGGCTCAGATGATCGTGGAACTGATCAAGCTTGCCTCCCTGATCATCACCCTGAACAAATCTGCAGCCTGCGCAGGACGTGTGGCAGATATCCTGAAAGTGAAATCTACTATGGATTACCCGGCTGCCACTACTGTATCCTGTTCTGATTCTGCTCAGACAACGAAAGACCTTACAGCAGCAACTGCTGATACATCTCTTTCAGAAAATGCCGTCGTATTCGATGATGTAACCTTTGCGTACAGCAAAGCCGGTGCCCCCAGTCTTTCCCATATCAGTTTTTCTGTCAAAAAGGGACAAACAGTAGGTATCATTGGTGGTACAGGAAGCGGAAAGACCACTCTGGTGAATCTGATCTCCAGATTCTATGATGCCAGCAACGGAACTGTCCTGCTGAATGGTCAGAATATTGAGAATTACACCAGAAATGATCTCCGCTCCAGAATCGGCGTTGTTCCCCAGAAGGCAGCTCTTTTCAAAGGCTCTATCCGGGACAATCTGAAATGGGGTCGGGAAGATGCCTCTGACGAGGATCTGTGGCAGGCACTTACCACAGCACAGGGAAAAGAGGTGGTAGAGGGTAAACCGGGACAGCTTGATTTTATGCTGGAACAGAACGGCAAAAACCTTTCCGGCGGTCAGAAACAAAGACTTACCATTGCCCGTGCCCTGGTAAAGAAACCTGAGATCCTGATCCTGGACGACAGCGCCAGTGCCCTGGACTTTGCCACTGATGCAGCACTGCGTAGGTCTCTCAACAGACTTGACTGGAAGGTAACTACATTTCTGGTATCCCAGCGTTCCTCCAGCATTCAGCAGGCAGACTTGATCCTTGTCCTTGATAACGGTACTCTGGCAGGTAAGGGTACTCATGCTGAATTGCTGCGTACCTGTGACACTTACCGGGAAATCTACTTCTCTCAGTTTCCGGAAGAAAGAGCCAGATACTCCTCTGTATCTGCAGGTAATATAATGAAGGAGGTGACTGTATGAGCAGATCAACAATAAAAGATCCTGCTAAAAGCAAAAGCAGCGAAACCTTTTTTAAAGTACTGCGTTTCATCGGAAGATACCGTTTCCTGCTGATCCTCAGTATCATACTGGCAGCAGTTTCCGTTATCCTTCAGCTGTATGTCCCGATCCTGTTCGGAAATGCCATTGATCAGGTCATTGCCCAACATCAGGTAAACTTCGAAATGATGTGGTATTACCTGTCACGTATCCTTGTAATGGTCATCCTCTCTTCTGCTGCCACGTGGCTTATGAATGTGATCAATAACCGCATGACCTACCAGACAGTAAAGGATATCCGTGCCAAAGCCATCCGACACATTCAGGTACTTCCCCTCTCTTACCTTGACGGACACAGTACCGGAGATATCATCAGCCGTATTATCGCAGATACAGATATTCTATCCGATGGTATGCTGCTTGGATTTACCCAGCTTTTTTCCGGAATCGTAACGATCATCGGAACACTGATCTTCATGTTCTCCAAAAACTTCTGGATTACATTGATGGTCATTGTCCTGACCCCCGTAAGCTTTTTGGTGGCCAAATTTATTTCTTCCCATACCTTCCAGATGTTCCGGAAGCAAAGCGATGCCAGAGGACGTCAGACTGCTCTCATCGAAGAGATGATTGGAAACCAGAAAGTTGTTCAGGCTTTTGGATATGAGGAAAAATCTTCTGAACGCTTTGCAAAGGTTAACGAAGAATTACAGGAATGCAGTCTGAAGGCTGTTTTTTACAGCAGCCTGACTAACCCTTCCACCCGTTTTGTCAATAATATTATTTATGCCTGTGTTGCACTGGTGGGTGCATTCATTATCCCTGGAGGCAGACTGACAGTCGGAGGACTTTCCGTACTTCTCTCCTATGCCAACCAGTATATGAAACCATTCAATGATATCAGTTCCGTTGTTACAGAACTTCAGAATGCTCTTGCCTGTGCAGGCAGAATCTTCGATCTGCTGGAGGAGGAACCGGAAGTTGCAGAGGCTTCTGAGACACTGAAAGATGTAAAGGGTGAAGTAGATATTAAGAATGTGTGCTTCCATTATGATGAATCAAAGAAACTGATTGAGGACTTTAATCTCCATGTAAAACCAGGTATGCGCGTTGCCATTGTAGGACCTACCGGATGCGGTAAGTCAACCTTTATCAACCTTCTGATGAGATTCTATGATGTAAATGCCGGATCTATTTCCGTTGACGGCAAACCGATCAGAGACATTACCCGCCATTCTCTCAGAAGCAGCTATGGTATGGTGCTTCAGGAAACATGGATCAAAAACGGAACTGTCCGCGACAATATCTCGATTGGAAAACCGGAAGCTACAGATACTGAAATCATCGAAGCAGCCAAGCTTACCCACAGCTGGGAATTTATCCGGAGGCTTCCTAAAGGACTGGACACCATACTCAACGAAGACAGCTTAAGCCAGGGACAGAAACAGCTGCTGTGTATCACACGAGTTATGCTCTGTCTGCCTCCGATGCTGATCTTGGATGAAGCCACTTCCAGTATTGATACACGAACAGAATTACAAATTCAGGAAGCGTTTGAACGAATGATGGAGGGAAGAACAAGCTTTATCGTAGCTCACAGGCTTTCAACCATCCGAAATGCAGATCTGATTCTTGTTATGAAAGACGGAAGTATCATTGAGCAGGGTACTCATGATGAGCTGATTGCAAAAGGTGGATTTTACCATACTTTATATAACAGCCAGTTTGCAAAAGTTTCTGAATAAAACAAGCCAGATAATAAATCAAAAAGGAACAGCTGTCCATCACGGCTGTTCCTCTTTTTGATTTTGTAAAATGTTTTTTTATTTTTATCAGATTGCCCGGGTAGCATCTTTCAGCCATTCTTTTTCTTCTTCGTTCAAATACGGAGAAATCTTCTCATATACCTGTGCATGGTAATCATTGAGAAGGTTACGTTCCCGGACACTCATCAGTTCCGGCACCACTCCATCCAGATCAAAAGGTACCATAGTCAGAAATTCAAAGCACATAAACTGACCATACTCTGTTTTTTCAGCTTTTTTACAGACCATCAGATTTTCATGACGGATTCCAAATCCATCCTCTCTGTAATATCCCGGCTCATCAGAGGTGATCATTCCCTCCTCCAGCACTGCACTTCCACCCGGAACAATTTTCCATCGGAAGCTATTGGGTCCTTCATGGACATTCAGAAGATATCCTACTCCATGACCGGTTCCATGTTTAAAATCCTCTCCCATTTCCCACAACGGCTCTCTCGCCAGAATATCCAGATTTACACCAGTACAGCCATGAAGAAATCTGGCAGCTCCCAGATTCAGAGTTCCCCGCAAAACTGCTGTAAAGTACTTTTTCTCTTCCTCAGTAGTCGGTCCCATGACAACAGTACGGGTAATATCAGTAGTTCCCTCTTTATAATGTCCTCCTGTATCTGCCAGAAGAAAGCCGGATGGTTCCAGAGGAATATCTGTTTCGGGTGTTGCAAAATAATGTACAATAGCAGCATGCTTTCCATAGGCAATAATCGGATCAAAACTGTTATCTATGAAATCCTCCTGTTCCGAACGGAATTCATACAGCTTTTCTGCTGCACTTAATTCTGTGATCGGAATCCTTCCAACATTCTTCTTTAACCAGTATATGAACTTTGTAACTGCAACTCCGTCTCTGATATGCGCAATGCGTTCATTTTCCACCTCAACAGGATTCTTCGTTGCCTTGGGAAGAAGTGTAAGATTTTCTTCATCCAGAATCCGGGTGTCTGCCGGAATATTGCTAACCAGACGACTGTTGACTTTCTTTTTGCAGAGAAGAACTTTTTTGTCCTTTTTAAATGTTTTCACATACTCATAGATACTGTCATAGGGAAAAAGGGTCACACCATCTTTTTCCAGCGCTTCCAGTACGTCTGTCTGAAAGGCTTTCTCATTTGCAAAAAGTCTGATCTCTGTTTTTGTCATTACAAGATAAGAAAGAACCACCGGACAACAGTGGATATCTCCCCCACGTATATTTAACAGCCAGGCAATATCATCCAGAGAAGTCAGTACAAATAAATCTGCATCCTTCTTCTCCATTGCTTTGCGGATTCTTGCGCATTTATCAGCTCTGGATTCTCCTGCCCATTTTATATCCAGCTCTGTAACCGGTTCACAGGAAAGTACCGGACGGTTTTCCCATATATCGCCTGCCAGATCGTGATCAACACTGAGAGACACACCGTTTTCATCCAGCATTTTCTCCAATTCTGCTGCCTCTTTTGAGCTGACAGTACGTCCGTCAAATCCCAGACACATTCCCTGTGTCAGATTTTTTTTCAGAAATTCATGAACTGTGGGAACTTCCGGTTCACCCATTTTAAATAAAGTAATTCCTGTTCCCTCCAGCTGATCTGCAGCCTGGATAAAATAACGTCCATCCGTCCATAATCCTGCCATATCCTGCATGATCACCGCAGTACCTGCAGAACCGCTAAATCCTGTGATATATTTTCTGCATTTGAAATATTCACCTACATATTCTGAACCATGAAAATCATCTGTAGGAATCAGATATGCATCAATTCCTGTCTCTTTCATGCGTGCACGAAGTGCTGCTATTCTCTCTTTTACTGTCATTCGTTTTTACCCCTAAGGCTGCTATCTGCAGTCGTTTTGTCATTTTCGCCAAGTGTTTCGTTCATACTTCCCATACGATATCCCAGAATATCCATGGTCACATAAGTGAATCCATACTCCTTAAATTTCTTTGCAATATCCTCTCGGACATTTTTTTCCAGAAGTTTCGGAAATTCCTCCGGCATGATCTCAATTCTTGCAAGTGAACCGTGAATACGGACACGTACCTGATGGAATCCATAGTCAAGTAAAAGCTGCTCTGCTTTCTCAACCATTCCAAGCTTTTCCTCACTGATGGTCTCTCCATAGACAAACCTGGAGGACAGACAGGCAAATGACTGCTTATCCCAGGTAGGAAGTCCCAATTCCTTTGAGTATTCTCTAATCTCTGCTTTTGTCAGCTTCGCCTCACGTAGCGGGCTCTTAACTCCAAGTTCTTTTACGGCGATCAGACCTGGTCTGTAATCGCCGTTATCATCCATATTTGATCCCTCTGCAATATATTCAATCCCATTCTTTTTTGCAATATCGCCAATCTTCTCAAACAGTTCTTTTTTACATAAATAACATCTGTTCGGAGGATTCTTTGAAAATCCTTCAATCTCCAATTCCTCAGACTGGCAGATCACATGCTGAATCCCCTCTTTCTCGCAGAATGCCTTCGCTTCATTCAGCTCTCTTTTCGGGAAAGAACAGGATTGAGCCGTAATCGCAATCGCCTTATCACCCAGCACATCATGAGCTACTTTTAATAAGAATGTAGAATCCACTCCACTTGAGAAAGCAACTGCTACACTGCCAAGTCCCTTCAGATATTCTTTTAAATGTTCCAGTTTATTTTCCATATCAGTCTGCCTCTTGTCCGTTTTTTATTGTACCTGCAGCACTCCTCGTAAATAATGTATATTGATCCGGCTCAACAGAGCGTGAAAGTTGAACTTTCTCAAATGTATTATTTAACAGGGTGCTATAGCTTCATTATAATATAGGCAACGACTGTTCAGCAACTTATTTTTCGCATTGCGAAATGTGTTACTGAAAATAGAACGAACAATATTGATTTATGGAGGTTTTTCATTCCAATCGTAATTCTCAACTTATACTACCAAGGTGAAAGGATCTTGAGTATCAAATTATCAACATTAAATTCCTTTTCTGTGCTGTCAGTCATGCGGAAAGTGATTTTATACCAGGGTTGTTCCTGTAGTGTAAAACCATGTCCACCTGTAGCATCACCTGCATTTGGTATCTGCTGTTGGATCATTCCCTGTTGTTTTGCTACAACAAACGCATCTACAGACTCCATTGCTGAACATTTATTTATCGTCCATTCAAAAATGCATCTGAAAAAAATCGCTGTAAATATAGCAATTATCAGAACTAACATAATTTCCATTTGAAGATCAAATCCCTTCATGATTTATATTGTTCAGATCGTATCATGTGACATGCTCCCACCACTTAAATCCCAGATTTTGAAGTGGGGGCTTCTTGCTCAATGACTCTACTGAGCCAAGTATCTACAAGCTATCCTCGCGTGCCCCGCGATTCTTTTGCCCGGACACGGGCGCATTTTCTTACTTATTGTCCGGATACGGACAGTTTATACTGCCAGCATCCTTCTTGCCTCTTCACGGATATTGATCGCTGCATTTCGATCTCTGTCCATCTCATTTCCACACGTGCAGCGGTATACTCTTTCGGATAATCCCAGCTCTTTTTTTATCTTTCCGCATTTACTGCATTTTTTGCTTGAAGGGAAAAAGCGGTCTATCTTTACTAATTTCTTTCCCTTCCAGGTAAGCTTATAATCCAGCATATTCCGGAACATCCCGTATCCATTATCCTGTACACTTTTCCCAAAGTGCAGGC
>NZ_JAAIMY010000004.1 GCF_013300825.1 Blautia wexlerae | reverse complement strand
AGACATACAAGCCAAAATTCCATTGCCGCAGGCAATCTGGAATGAATTTTGGCTAAGTTACTGTGAACGGAGTGAACAGTAACGAATAACAATTCTAAATGTGATGAAACAGAATGAAATAGTAATGTGATATCAGACTTATAGAATAATAACTGAGAAGGATTATTGAATGAGCAAAAAGAGATTTTCCGGACTGCGTCTGATTCTTATGGTGCCTGTGGTGGTGCTTCTGGCCGGTGGGCTGATCATCGGCGGGAGAGCTTTGCAGGAACCAGGGGAAGTAAGGACTCTTAAGAAACAGGAGATAGCGCAGACGGATGAAGGACATCAGGAGTATTATTTCAGCCTTCTTAATGAAGATGAACAGAGAGGCTACCGTGAGATCCTGGAGGGGATCAGAAGCTTTGAGGATAAATTTTATCTGTCTCTCTCGGGAGATAATGAGATAGACAGAGTGTATCATGCAGTGCTGAAGGATCATCCGGAGCTGTTCTGGGTACATAACCGGGAGAAAGTTTATAAGACGACTTATTCAGGCAGGGATTACTGTCAGTTTTCTCCGGGATATACTTATACAGAGGAGCAGAGACAGGAGATTACGCAGGCTATGGAGAATGCCTATCAGGAGGTGTTATCGCAGGTCCCGGATGGTGCTGATGATTATACGAAGGTGATGACTGTTTATACTTATGTCATAGACAATACTAAATATGTGATCTCTGATGATGACCAGAGTATAGCGGGAGCTTTCTGGAAGAAACAGGCTGTATGTGCGGGCTATGCGGGAGCAGTGCAGTATCTGCTGGAGCGTCTGGATATTCCCTGTATTTATGTGGAGGGTGATGCTGCAAACAGTACCCAGGGACATGCCTGGAATATTGTAAAGCTGAACGGACAGTATTATTATGTGGATGCCACCAATGGGGACCAGCCGGACTTTCTGGAGGGGGATGCCACGCTGCTGGCAGAGCATAAGACAACGATCTATGATTATCTGTGTCCGTTTCCCCGGGAGTACGAGATGAATTATATTGCTTCTGATGAGTTTCAGGTGCCGACATGTACAGCAACGGATATGAATTTTTATGTGCGAAACGGAGCTTGTTTTGACAGCTATGACTGGGACAGTGTGTATAATCTGTGTAAGCTTCGCATTGACAGTAATGCGGCAGTGGTACGTTTTAAGTTCAGCAGTCAGGAGGCATTTGATGAGGCTTATATGGATCTTGTTGACAGTAATCACATCCAGGATATTGCCAGATACTATCTGGAAGTCCATGGGCTGTCACAGATTTCCTATCATTACGGCGTAATCGACAATATGAAGACCTTGTACTTCATGTTCTGACAGGTTTAGTTCAGATGTGTCAGTTGATGATGAGGAAAGCTATAAATATATAACTAAAAGGAGTGACTGAAGATTATGGTTAATATGACAGATATATTTGGAAATGCGCTGAGTATTGCCGGGAGTTTTATGGATTCAGATCTGGTGAACCGTTTTATGATGGCAATATTTGCAGTGATCCTTGTGTTTGGAGTGCTGAACTGTATTCTGGGATACAGGCTTCTGCGTTTCTGGATGATGCTGGGAGGTTTTTTGGTAGGCGGCGGTCTTGCGCTGGTGGTTGTACATACAATGGGAATACAGGAGAAATCAACAATGCTGATCGCGGCATTGGGGGCAGGAGTTGCGTTCGCAGTGATCGCATTTCTGATCTATAAGGCAGGTGTGTTTATCCTGGCAGCAGGAATTGGCTGGGCGGTCAGTATTTATTTCCTGCACCCTACCAGTTCTGCAGTATTTTTTGCATGTATTCTGATCGGCGTGGCTCTTGGTTCCATGGCGGTGAAATACTGCAGGGAAGTGCTGATCGTGGCAACAAGTCTGATCGGTGGTATTATGGCAGGAGTTTCTCTGGCACAGCTTGGAAATCTGGCAGATATTCCCTATGGACTTGGAATGAGTGTGGGATTTGCAATCCTGAGTATGCTGATCCAGTTTGCTATTAATAAACCTGCATCTGATGAAGATGATGAAGAAGCAGATAATGAGGAGAATGCTGAGCAGGTTTATAGACAAAATCAGGAATTCAGACAGGGTCAGAATTCTGAACAGCCTCAGGCTCAGAGAGGAAAACGGGGGGAAAACAGGAATGACAGAAGAAGTAAAGGAAAAGGTATATAACCGGGCACAGGACTATTACAAAATGCTTTTGTTTTTAAATGAATCCACGAACGATTCTTTTCTTCTGTGGGATATGGAGAGCGATATTGTTTATTTTTCGCGACAACTCTCTGTCCTGGATGGACGTGAACACAGGGAAGGGATTCCGGATGACATTTTTGCCTATGATTTGGATGCAATCAAAGCCGTAGTGTATAAAAATGATATGGGAAGGGTGGAACAGGCACTCAGACATATACGCAAAGGTTCTGAGGATCGTATGGATATTAATTTCCGATATGTGGATCCACAGGGGAAGAAATTCTGGGTGAACTGCCGGGGAAATCTGTTTAATGAGGGCGGCAGGGAACAGCCTTTTATGATTGGCTGCCTTTCGGGAAGGGTCCTGTCGGAGAGCGTGGATATGCTCACAGGTCTGCTGAATTATAATAATATGATCGAGAATGTTCAGGAAGGGCTTTCCAGAGATCGGAGAGGGCATATACTGGTTCTTGGCATTGATGATTTCCGTGAGATCAACCAGCGTATGGGACGGGAGTACGGCAATCAGATATTAAAGAGAACTGCTGAGCTCCTGGATGAAATTAAGCATGAAAAAAGCAGTATATACAGGCTGGACGGCGATCATTTTGGTGTAGACCTGCCGGGATTCAGTAAGAGAGATACTGTGGAGTTTTTTGGGCAGCTTCAGAAACGGACGGAGTCTCTGTGCGAATTTTCCGGTGGTGCTGTATATTATCCCTATGATGAGAATGGGAAGGATGCAACAATACTGATCAATTATGCAGAAAGTGCGTTGCTGCGCTCAAAAAAGAACGGAAAGAACCGCCTGTCTTTCTTTTCATCAGAGGATTATCAGGACAATACCCTGAAAATCGAACTTCAGAAAGAGCTCCGGGAAAGTATCCGCAATAATTTTGAGGGATTTGAGCTGTATTATCAGCCACAGGTTACCTCCAACGGATACTGCCTGAGGGGAGCCGAGGCATTGCTGAGATATCATTCCAAAAAACGGGGATTTATGTCACCGGTTGTGTTTATTCCATTACTTGAACAGACGGAAATGATCGTTCCTGTGGGACAGTGGGTAATGAAACAGGCTTTTACGCAGTGTGCAAAATGGCGCAGAAAATATGGGGATTTTAACATCAGTGTTAATGTTTCTTATATTCAACTGAAAGACCGTACTATTATCCAGACAGTGCTTGACACTGCCAGAGATTCCGGGATTCCGGCAAGTGCGGTCACACTGGAAGTGACGGAGAGTATGCAGCTTCAGGATTACAATTATTTCAACAGTATGTTTTACTGCTGGAAAGAAAAAGGAATGCAGATATCCATTGATGATTTTGGAACAGGATATTCTTCTCTCAGCTATCTGAAGGGCCTTGAGGTGGATGAGGTCAAGATTGACAGATGCTTCGTGCGGCAGATACATAAGAGCTCTTACAATTACAGATTGCTGAGTAATATGCTGGAACTGACTCAGGAGGCACAGATCAGAGTCTGTTGTGAAGGTGTTGAGGAAGAGGAAGAACTTCAGTGTCTGGATACACTTTCTCCTGAACTAATCCAGGGATATTTCTTCGGAAAGCCTGTGCCTGCAGATGAATTTGAAAAAACATTTCTGTGCAGAGAGGGTACCTATCATAAATTTGTTTCCGCACTTCGTCAGAAATACCATACACAGACCGTCTCTGAACAGATACCGAAAGGAAATTCTTTGGAGCTTGCCGGGTATAAGGCTATTCTGGATAGTCTGCAGGCAGTTATTTATGTGGTAGATAAACAGAATCTGGAACTTCTGTATATGAATGCGGAGGCGAAACAGGTTACAGGGATTTATAATTATTCCGGATGTAAATGTTTTCAGGTTCTCGCAGGACGCGCGGAGCCATGTGAACAATGTGTCCTGCCCGGAGAAGATTTTGAAAAGGCCAGAAGTAAAATGTTCTATGAACTTTATGGCAGAAAAACAGTCGTCCGGGAGAGAAGTATTCAGTGGAACAGGCGGGAATCCAGACTGATCGTAGCAGTTCCTGTTGATGGAACTTATGGTTTGCTGGATCAGAAACTGAATCAGGATCTGAGTGCAGCGGAGAAGATCATCGAAATGTATGAGCTTGTTCTTCATGAGAGGAAAAATCCGGATATCCTTGAGAAGCTGATGGCTTTTACCGGGAAATATTATCAGGCAGACAGGGCATCTCTTTTTCTGTGGGATGAGAAACTGGAAGTCTGGGAAGACACAGTCTATTACCGGGATCAGGGTGTTATGAATAAAGACCAGTATCTGGAAGTTACAACACAGGAGAAAATCCAGCCATGGCTTTCTTATATCCGTAAAAACAGAGTGGTATATATTAATGATAAAGATGCATTAAAGAAAGTGGATGAAAGGCTTTATCACGATTTTGAGCTGCAGGATGTAAAGGACTGTATGCTTTGTGGAATCTGGTGTGGGAGGGAACTGTTGGGATTTATCTGTATAGATAACCCGGGAGTACTCACAGAGCGAATGGAACTTCTCTGTAAAACTGCAGCTCTGGTGGAACAGATATTGTTTCATGATGTGGAAAATGACAGTGAGATTCTTCATAAGCTGGTCGAGAAAAAGATGGATCATGATATCCTTTCTGTTTCAGGTCTGGGACTGTGGCAGATGAAGATCAATAAATCCACAGGGAAAGTTACAGTTCTTGCAGATGACACTATGAAGAAGCTTCTTGGCGTAAAGAATGATATCACTCCGGAAGAATGTTATCAGGCATGGGCTGACAGTATTGATAAAGATTATCTGGATTATGTAAGGGATGCAAAAGACACGGTAATGTTTACAGATAAAACAGTGCAGATAGAATATCCTGGCACAACTCCCCAACGAGGCAAAGTTACCATTCGCTGTGTAGGAACAAAAACATCGGAAAATGATACTATGATGACTATTGACGGTTATTACCGGATACTGGAGGATATGATCCAGATTCGAAAAAAAGGAATTCCTGAAGCTGAGTGACCGAAAACGGGCAGGTACAGCAGAGCAGGAAATATATGCCACAGGACAGAAAGGACAGGCGAGAGAAAAGATGGCAAAAGAAGCAAAGACAAATGCAATGAGAATGCTGGACAGACAGAAGGTGAAGTATGAGGCGTTCTCCTATGAATGTGATGAATTTATTGACGGGGTCCACAGTGCGGATAAGATTGGTGCACCCTATGACCAGTCTTTTAAGACTCTGGTAATGGAAGGAAAGAGCGGCGGTTATTTCGTTTTTGTAGTTCCGATTGAAAAGGAAGTTGACCGTAAGGCGGCTGCAAAGGCTGTCGGTGAGAAGACAGTGGACATGATCCATGTGAAGGATATCACAAAGATTACCGGATATGTGAGAGGCGGCTGCAGCCCGCTGGGAATGAAGAAACCTTATCCTGTTGTGTTTGATGCATCTGCAGGAGAATTTGAGGAGATTTATGTGAGTGGCGGCCGTATCGGACTGACACTGAAGGTTCCCCTTGCTGATTTGCTTAAGGTGACAGGCGGAAAGCTGGCGGATATTACCATGAAGACAGAATAAAATAACAGGGTACGGCTTAGCCGTACCCTGTTATTTTATTCTTTAGTTATCGGAAGCGTCCTCTTCGTTGATCTCGAATACGTGACGTTTCTTAGCCATCTCATCACTTGCCAGATATTCATCGTAAGTAGTGATCTTGTCGATCATGGTTCCGTTTGGAAGGATTTCCATGATACGGTTGGCTGTTGTCTGTACGAACTGATGGTCATGTGAAGTGAAAAGGATAACACCCGGGAATTTGATCAGACCGTTGTTCAGTGCTGTGATGCTCTCCATGTCGAGGTGGTTGGTTGGCTCATCCAGAATCAGGATATTTGCACCGGAAATCATCATCTTGGAAAGAAGACAGCGAACTTTCTCACCACCGGAAAGAACGCGTACACGTTTGATGCCGTCTTCACCAGGGAAGAGCATACGTCCGAGGAATCCACGAACATAAGTGGCATCCTTGATCTCGGAGTACTGTGTCAGCCAGTCTGTAATAGTAAGGTCATTATCGAACTCTGCAGTGTTGTCTTTAGGGAAATATGCCTGGGAAGTGGTAACACCCCATTTATAATTTCCTTCATCCGGTTCCATTTCACCGACCAGGATCTTAAACAGAGTAGTGATTGCCTGTTCGTTAGCACCAACGAAAGCTACTTTGTCATCATGACCGAGTGTGAAAGAAATGTTATCCAGAACTTTTACACCGTCGATTGTCTTGGAAAGGTTTTCCACCATAAGGACTTCGTTACCGATCTCGCGGTTTGGACGGAAGTCGATGTATGGGTATTTACGGCTGGACGGACGCATATCGTCAAGCTGGATCTTTTCCAGGGCACGCTTACGGGAAGTTGCCTGTTTGGACTTGGAAGCGTTGGCACTGAATCGGGAAATAAATTCCTGAAGTTCTTTGATCTTTTCTTCTTTCTTTTTGTTAGCTTCCTTCATCTGTTTGATGAGGAGCTGGCTGGACTCAAACCAGAAGTCGTAGTTTCCGGCATAGAGCTGGATCTTGCCGTAGTCGATGTCTGCTGTATGAGTACATACTTTATTTAAGAAGTAACGGTCATGGGATACAACGATGACAGTGTTGTCAAAGTTGATCAGGAATTCTTCGAGCCATTCAATAGCCGGCAGGTCAAGGTGGTTGGTAGGCTCATCCAGAAGAAGGATGTCCGGATTACCAAACAGTGCCTGTGCAAGAAGAACTTTGACCTTCTGGCTTCCTGTAAGGTCAGCCATCTGGGAATAGTGGAGATCGGTTTCAATTCCAAGACCATTCAGAAGAGTAGCAGCATCAGATTCTGCTTCCCATCCGTTCATCTCTGCAAATTCACCTTCCAGTTCGCTGGCGCGGATGCCGTCTTCATCAGTGAAGTCCGCTTTTGCATAGATAGCATCTTTTTCTTTCATGATCTCATACAGTCTCTTGTTACCCATGATAACAGTATCCAGAACTGTATATGCATCATATTTGAAGTGATCCTGCTGCAGGAAAGAGAGACGCTGGCCCGGAGTGATAACAACGTCACCGTTGGTAGGCTCTAACTGTCCGGAAAGGATTTTAAGGAATGTGGACTTACCGGCACCGTTTGCACCGATGAGACCGTAGCAGTTGCCCTCAGTAAATTTGATATTTACATCTTCGAAGAGGGCCTTTTTACCTACGCGCAATGTAATATTGTTTGCTGAAATCATATCATACCTCTTTTTTGTGAAATTATTGTTTTGCAGTAACTGTCCGGCAGATTGTTTATGGAAAACGTATCTTTCGCAGGAAACAGTTACATTATTTTCTATTATATAAGTTACAACCGTTTATCATTGTACCGTAAATTGGGAAATTTGCAACTGTTTTTTGCTTTTTTGGGTTCTTTTATTTACAAAAAAAAGAAGCACTGTTATAATATAGAATAAATATAGCCTCTTGACAGACAGAAATATGAGGCATTGATATGACAGAAATAACGATTACTGTTTCCATTGTTTTATGCAGAACAGCGATGTGGACAGTAAAGGATAATTAATTTTAGAGAGGTTGCAAAGACTATGTTTATTACAAGAGAGTGCGATTATGCAGTTCGAGTGGTACGTGCGCTTTGGGGAGAGAGCAGACTGAGCGTATCCGATATCTGTGAGAAAGAAGCGATCACAGCGCCTTTTGCCTATAAGATTCTGAAGAAACTTCAGAAGGCAGAAATCGTGAAGGGATACAGAGGCGTACATGGTGGTTATTCTCTGAACAGGGGACTGGATGAGCTGACTTTATATGAGGTTTATTCGGCAATTGATCCGGAGATGTTTATCATCGAATGTCTGGATCCAAAATATAACTGTGTCAGAGACGGACAGGGTGGAATACCTTGTCTGGTACACAGGGAATTGTTATCTGTACAGGATGAGCTGATAAGTCTCCTTAAGAGAAAAACAATACAGCAGATCATGGAGGAGGCGTAGAGCCTCCTTTTTTTATTTTTATCTGCCTGATTTGTTCGAAATTTGGCATATCTGCATAATGTTAGTTATAAACAACTTGAAAAATACACATATTTGCTACTGAAATAACAGAAAATCTCTGCTTTGTACCTCATAAGATACAAAATATGTCAAAACAAATTGGACACAGGCAGAAGATTATGTTATAATCTACAATGAAATTTGAGGTATATTTTACTTATGCCTTGAAATAAATAAATAATTTTCATCAACCTTTAAGGAGGAAAAACAAACTATGGCAAGAAAGATGAAAACCATGGATGGTAACCATGCAGCTGCTCATGCTTCATATGCATACTCAGATGTAGCCGCTATTTACCCGATCACTCCTTCATCTGTTATGGCGGAAGCAACAGATGAATGGGCAACC
The DNA here is from genome assembly GCF_013300825.1 of Blautia wexlerae. GTDB lineage: Bacteria > Bacillota > Clostridia > Lachnospirales > Lachnospiraceae > Blautia_A > Blautia_A wexlerae_B. The sequence goes on along the minus strand of NZ_JAAIMY010000004.1, from coordinate 162,677 downwards.
CAGGGAAGAAAGAACATTTTCGGACAGGAAGTTCAGGTAACTGAAATGCAGTCTGAGGCTGGTGCAGCAGGTGCTGTACACGGATCTCTGGCAGCTGGTGCTTTAACAACAACTTATACAGCATCTCAGGGTCTGTTACTTATGATCCCGAACCTTTACAAAATCGCTGGTGAGCAGTTACCTGCAGTATTCAACGTATCTGCACGTGCACTTGCTTCTCATGCACTTTCAATTTTCGGAGATCATTCAGACGTTATGGCCTGTCGTCAGACCGGATGCGCAATGCTCTGCGAATCTTCTGTACAGGAAGTTATGGACTTAACACCTGTTGCTCACCTTTCAGCAATCAAAGGTAAAGTTCCGTTCATCAACTTCTTCGATGGATTCCGTACATCTCACGAGATTCAGAAGATCGAGACATGGGATTATGAAGATCTGAAGGATATGGCAGATATGGATGCAATCGCTGCATTCCGTAACCATGCTCTTAATCCGAATCACCCATGTCAGAGAGGTTCTGCTCAGAACCCTGATATCTTCTTCCAGGCAAGAGAAGCATGTAACCCATACTACGATGCTCTTCCGGCAGTAGTACAGGAATACATGGATAAAGTTAACGCTAAGATCGGTACAGATTACAAATTATTCAACTACTACGGAGCTGCTGATGCAGAACATGTAATCGTTGCTATGGGATCTGTAAACGATACAATCGAAGAAACAATCGATTATCTTGCAGCAGCAGGAAAGAAAGTCGGTGTTGTTAAAGTTCGTCTTTACAGACCATTCTGTGCACAGGCACTCATCGATGCAATTCCGGATTCTGTAAAACAGATTACAGTTCTTGACAGAACTAAAGAGCCAGGTGCACTTGGCGAGCCTCTGTACCTTGACGTTGTAGCAGCATTAAAAGACAGCAAATTCGGCGGCGTAAAAGTATTCTCCGGACGTTATGGTTTAGGTTCCAAAGATACTACACCTGCACAGATCGTAGCTGTTTATGAAAACACTGCAAAAGAGAAATTCACAATCGGTATCGTTGATGATGTTACTAACCTTTCCCTTGAGACAGGTGCTCCGATCGTAACAACTCCTGAAGGAACAACAAACTGTAAATTCTGGGGTCTGGGAGCTGATGGTACAGTAGGTGCCAACAAGAACTCCATCAAGATCATCGGTGATAACACAGACATGTACGCACAGGCTTACTTTGATTATGACTCCAAGAAGTCCGGTGGTGTTACAATGTCCCACTTACGTTTCGGTAAGAAACCGATCAAATCCACATACCTGATTCACAAAGCAAACTTCGTAGCATGTCATAATCCATCCTACGTAAACAAATACAACATGGTTCAGGAACTTGTTGACGGTGGTACATTCCTCCTTAACTGTGCATGGGATATGGAAGGTCTTGAGAAACATTTACCAGGACAGGTAAAAGCTTTCATCGCTAACCACAATATCAAATTCTACACAATCGACGGTGTTAAGATCGGTATTGAAACTGGCATGGGACCAACACGTATCAACACAATTCTTCAGTCTGCATTCTTCAAACTTACAGGAATCATTCCGGAAGAGCAGGCAATCGACCTTATGAAAGCTGCTGCTAAGGCAACATACGGACGTAAGGGTGATGATGTGGTACAGAAGAACTGGGCAGCTATCGATGCCGGTGCTAAACAGGTTGTTGAGATCCAGGTTCCGGAAAGCTGGAAAGATGCTGAGGACGAAGGTCTTCATATGACTCATGCAACAGAAGGACGTCAGGACGTTGTTGATTTCGTTAACAATATCCAGGCTAAAGTAAATGCTCAGGAAGGTAACTCCTTGCCTGTATCTGCATTCAAGGATTATGTAGACGGTACTACACCATCAGGTGCAGCTGCATATGAGAAACGTGGTATCGCAGTTAACGTTCCTGTATGGAATCCGGAAAACTGTATCCAGTGTAACAGATGTGCTTATGTCTGCCCGCACGCAGTTATCCGTCCTGTAGCTCTGACAGCTGAAGAAGCAGCTAATGCTCCTGAAGGCATGAAGACATTAGACCTTACAGGTATGAAAGAATATAAATTCACAATGTCCGTATCCGCACTTGACTGTACAGGATGTGGTTCTTGTGTAAACGTTTGCCCAGGTAAGAAGGGTGCGAAAGCACTTGCTATGGAAAACCTTGAAGCAAGCGCAGACGAGCAGAAATACTTTGACTACACAGTTAAACTGCCGGTTAAAGAAGATGTTATCGCTAAATTTAAAGAAGCAACTGTTAAAGGCAGCCAGTTCAAACAGCCTCTGCTTGAGTTCTCAGGAGCTTGTGCAGGATGTGGTGAAACACCATACGCTAAACTGATCACTCAGCTGTTCGGTGACAGAATGTACATCGCAAACGCAACAGGATGTTCTTCTATCTGGGGTAACTCCTCACCATCTACACCATACACAGTAAACGCTAAGGGACAGGGTCCTGCATGGTCTAACTCTCTGTTCGAAGATAACGCTGAGTTTGGTTATGGTATGCTTCTTGCTCAGAGAGCTATCCGTGATGGCTTAAAAGCAAAAGTTGAAGATGTTGTTGCTAACGGAACAAACGAAGACGTTAAGGCAGCTGGTCAGGAATGGCTGGATACATTTGCTGTAGGTGCTACAAACGGCGCTGCTACAGACAAACTTGTTGCTGCTCTTGAAGCTTGCGGATGTGACAAAGCAAAAGAAATCCTTGCTCAGAAAGATTTCCTGGCTAAGAAATCCCAGTGGATCTTCGGTGGTGACGGATGGGCTTATGATATCGGATTCGGTGGTGTTGACCATGTTCTTGCTAGTGGACGTGATATCAACGTTATGGTATTCGATACAGAAGTTTATTCTAACACAGGTGGACAGTCTTCCAAGTCTACACCTACAGGAGCTATCGCTCAGTTCGCTGCAGGCGGTAAGGAGACTAAGAAGAAAGATATGGCTTCCATCGCTATGAGCTATGGCTATGTATACGTTGCTCAGATTTCCATGGGTGCTGACTTCAACCAGACTGTAAAAGCTATTGCAGAGGCTGAGGCTTATCCGGGACCATCTCTGATCATCGCTTATGCTCCATGTATCAACCATGGTATTAAGAAAGGTATGGCAAAAGCTCAGACAGAGGAAGAATTAGCAGTTAAGGTTGGATACTGGCATAACTTCAGATTCAATCCTGCAGCTGAAGGAAACAAGTTCTCTCTTGATTCCAAAGCTCCGAGCATGGAAGATTATCAGGCATTCCTTGACGGTGAGGTTCGTTACAACTCTCTGAAACGTCAGAATCCTGAAAAGGCTGCAAGACTGTTTGCTAAGAATGAGGCTGAGGCTAAGGCTAGATTTGAATATCTGCAGAAGCTGATTGCTCTTCATAGTGCTGAATAATCTTTTCGGTTTTTGAACGACTGTAAACAAGTTTATAAATCATTAAAAAATAAATAGATAGAGCTATTTATAGTGTCCAGACGATATATGTGGGCCGCGGTACTTTTTGTATCGCGGTCCTTTTATGTATTGCTTAAAAAGGGGACGCCGGGGAATGGCAGAACATCTGAGGCTCAGTCTCGGAACCATGTAATTTCTAAGTATTTGAAAAACCGCTAAAAACATTCAGAAATTGCTCAAACTCGCTTCGCTCAAACAGTGAGCAATTTCTGAATAACGCGGCTTTCCAAATACTAAGAAATTACATGAACCCTCGAGATTCGTCTCAGATGTTCTGTCATTCCCCGGCTGGTTGCTGGCTGATTTAAATACTTTCGTCGTTCTTAAACAATAAAATAATGTTGACCATGAATTTGACAAGTATTGGATATTTGTCTATAATCAGTGAGAACTTTATAACTCGGTTTAGAATGATAGAATATAAAGGAGCGGTTATGAGGAAATTTGTGAGCAGGGATAGTAAAAAGGATTTCTACTTATTATATACGCTTGTATTTGGGGTTATTTCTTTTTTTATCTATTATCAGTTTGCGGGTAATGGGAAGTCTTTGGTGTGGAGTCATGATGGGATTCCGCAGCATTTGAATTCTCTGGCGTATTATGGGCGATATCTGAGGGAGGTTCTGCATACGGTTTTTGTAGAGCATAAGCTGGAATTGCCTATGTGGGATATGAATATCGGGTATGGTTCGGATATTCTTACGACTTTGCATTATTATGTGATTGGGGATCCGCTGACTTTGCTGTCTGTGTTTGTGCCGGAGAATAAGACGGAGGTTTTGTATGAGATTCTGATTTTTCTGAGGATTTATCTGGCAGGGATTTCGTTTAGTATTTTTTGTTTTTATCATAAGAATCCGAAGCAGGCGACGTTTATGGGGACGTTGATCTATATTTTTGCGGGATGGACGATTTATGCGGCTATGAAGCATCCGTATTTTTCCAATCCTATGATTTATCTGCCGCTGGTTCTGATGGGGATTGATAAGATTTATAAGAGGGAGAAGCCATGGCTGTTTATCTGGGCGACTGCGGTTTCGGCTATGTCGAATTTCTATTTCTTTTATATGATCTGTATTTTTATGTTTATTTATGCGGCTTTCCGGTATTTTGGGATTTTCAGTGAGAGAAGTGTGAAGGATGTTCTGGGATGGCTGGTGAAGTTTATCGGCTATTATGCGGTGGCTTTGATGATCGCGGCGGTTATTTTTCTTCCGGTGATCATGACGATTTTTGGTACGGACAGGTTTCAGGCTGAGAATTATGTGCCGCTTTTATATGATAAGATTTATTATGAGAAGTATCTGGGTGATCTGATCGGGGAGAATATGATCCAGTGGGGGGTTGCCGGGTATTCTGCTGTTGCTATGGCGGGTGTATTTGTGCTTTTTTCCAGGAAGAGGAAATATCTGGATCTGAAATTGGGATTTGGGTTGTTGAATCTGTTCTTGCTGGTGCCTTTTGCAGGGCATGTGCTCAATGGTTTCTCTTATGTGTCCAACAGGTGGATCTGGGCTTATGGGATGATGATCGCGTATATTTTTGTGAAGGCGTATCCTGAGCTGTTTACTCTGACTGTGAGGGAAAAGAAGAAGATTTTTGTCATGACGGTGGCGTATTGTGTGCTGGCTCTGTTTGCGAAGGCTGCAAGGACGCAGAGAAATATGGCCGGTGTGCTGGTTCTGGTATTGGCTGTGTTTACGGTTACTTCTTTTGGAAATATTTTTCTGCAGGGGAAGTATATGTGTGGGCTTCTCAGTGCTTTGCTTGTGGTGAGCATTATGTTGAATGTTTCTTATCAGTATTCTTATGAGAAGGATTATCTGTCGGAGTTTGCAGCCGAAGAGGAGTCGCTGGATAAGCTGGAGTCGAATACGGATAAGGCGGTTCTTGCTGCCGGGGATTCAGGTGTCTATCGTTATGACCAGTATGGGGCATTGCCCTATGATAATACTTCTATGTATATGGGTACGAACAGTACTGCTTATTATTTCAGTCTTGCAAACAGCAGTATCAGTGATTTTTTCAGTGAGATGTATCTGAATACGCCATGGGAGCAGCATTATGAGAACCTGGACGGAAGGACGATCCTGGACAGGCTGGCTTCTGTGAAGTATTTTGTGATAAGTGGTGATAATTTCCGCTATCTTTCCTATGGATATAATAAAGAGAAGGGCTCTGCAGGAAAGGGAAAAAGTGAGTGCAGGGCTTATGAGAATGAGAATGCACTGCCTCTGGGTTATACTTATGACAGTTATATTCCTGAATCGGAATATGAGAAAATGGATGTGGTAAAAAAGCAGCAGGCTTTGATGGACGGTGTGGTGCTTGAGGAGAGTACACTGCCTGAGGCATCTGTTGATGCTGATAATGAGAATATCCAGTATCGTATGGAGACAGGGGATGGTTGTGCTCTGTCTAAGGGAGCAATCAGGGTGACGAAGGAAGGGGCGCAGCTGAAGCTTGTGTTCCATGGTCTTACGGACAGTGAGAATTACCTGATCGCAGATAATCTGGATTATGACAGTCTTTCACCGAGAGAACTGATTGGTAACAGTCAATGGAAGAAGATGTCTGAGTATGACCAAAATAAGGTTCTTGATGAGGACAGCCGGTGGCGATACTGGAAGGAATCAAAGGAAGCGGCTATGACAGTCAGCTCCAATGATGTGACCAAGACCATAAAGATTTTTACGGATAAGTATAATGCCTACAGTGGACGGCATGATTTTCTCTGCAATATGGGATATTCCAGATCAGGAGTTCGTACTATAACGATCACCTTTGCCAATACGGGTGTTTATACCTATGATAAATTAAGGGTTGTGAGTCAGCCGGTGCAGGGGATTGAGGAAAAAACTGTGAAGCTGGGTGAAGAAGCTCTCGAGAATGTAAAAATGGGAACGAATGAGATTACAGGGGATATCAGTGTTTCCGAAAGGAAAGCTCTTGTGTTGGCTGTTCCGTACAGTAAGGGATTTACGGCTTATGTGGACGGGAAAGAAACGAAGCTTCAGAAGGCGAATACCATGTTTATGGCTTTGGAACTGGAACCTGGTTCACATGAGATACGCCTTACATATTGTACGCCTTATCTGAAAGCGGGAATGCTTCTTTCTGTTCTGGGGCTGGTTATATATGTAATGCTGGTGTTCAGGAAGAAAAAGTAATCCAAATTCCATTGTTACAGGCAGCCTGAAATAAATTTGTTAGAATAGACATTTTTGTAAATTTGTGTATAATAAAATAGAAAATATTTACAGGAATAACAGACAGTGAATGAGAAATTGGTCTGTTGTAAATGAATGAAACAAAATGAGGAATGACATCATGAGTAAATTATCAGTGGTACTTCCGGCATATAATGAGGAGCTGATGGTTGGGAAAACCTGTCGGGTGCTGGCGGAAGTTCTTACAGAAGCGAAGATTCCCTATGAGCTGGTGGTTGTAAACGATGGTTCCGGCGACCGGACATGGGAAGAAATTCAGAAGGCAGGAGAGAGGGATGCGAATGTGACAGGCGTTCTTTTTTCCAGAAATTTCGGAAAGGAAGCAGCGATTTTCGCAGGGCTGGCGCAGGCCTGTGGAGATGTGGTGGCTGTCATGGACTGTGACCTGCAGCATCCGCCGCAGACGCTTATTGAGATGTACAGGCTGTGGCAAGAAGGCTATGAAGTGATCGAGGGTGTGAAGGCAGACAGAGGAAAAGAAGGCTTTTTACATAAAGAATGTGCCGGATTTTTCTATGATATCATGTCTAAGGCAACTAAGGTAAATATGAAGGATGCCTCGGATTTTAAGATGATGGACAGGAAGGCTGTGGACAGTATTCTGTCTATGCCTGAGAGGAATATGTTCTTTCGGGCTACTTCTTCCTGGGTGGGATATAAGACTACCAGTGTGGAATTTGAGGTGCAGGAGAGAGAGGCCGGCGTTTCCAAGTGGTCTCCGTGGTCTTTGGTGAAATATGCGTTCACAAATATAGTAGCATTTACTACTTTTCCGCTGCAGTTTGTTACAATCACAGGAGCGATATGTTTTATCTGTTCGCTGGTACTTATGGTCTATTCGCTTGTGCAGTATTTTACAGGTTCTGCAGTGGAGGGTTATACCACCCTGCTGATGGTGCTGCTTCTGGTGGGAAGTGCCATGATGATCAGTCTTGGGATCATTGGATATTATATTTCCAAGATTTATGAAGAAGTAAAGCGCAGACCGAGATATATTATTTCAAAAGTAATTAAGAATGGAAATATACAGGACTGAGAGGATATATTTTATGAAGCAATGGATCAGAAAAATGTATGAAAGTTCCGTTATCCGCTATATTTTCTTTGGCGGATGTACCACTATGGTAAATCTGGTCAGCTTTTTCATTCTCAGAAAGCTGAAGGTGGAGCTGAATATCGCCAATATTATTTCAATCATCCTGGCGATCCTGTTTGCCTATGTGGTAAATTCGAAGTATGTTTTTCAGGATAAATGCGAGACATTGAAGGATCATGTTCAGCCATTCTGCAAATTTGTCAGTGCCAGACTGGTCACTATGGTGATCGAGGTTGGCGGTGTATGGCTGCTTGTGTCAGTGATGGGGCTTAATGATATGATCGGGAAATTCCTGACACAGTTTATTGTGTTGATACTGAATTATGTATTCAGTAAATTTTTTGTGTTTACAACAGGGAAATCAAAATAATGAAGGAAAAGAGAGGGAAAACTCATGACTCTGGAAGAAGCTATTGCAAAGATTAAGCCATTAGATCACAATGCCATGGAAATTGCACAGAAAAGATGGGACAGTATTGCGAAACCACTGCATTCTCTTGGAAAACTGGAGACTCTTTTGATCCAGATTGCGGGAATTACAGGAAACGCAGAGGTGGATCTTTCCAGGAGAGGTCTGATCGCCATGTGCGCGGATAATGGCGTGGTAGAAGAGGGTGTGACACAGACCGGACAGGAAGTTACTGCCATCGTTGCCGAGAATTTTCTGAAATATGACACATCTGTCGGTGTGATGTGTAAGCAGAACCATGCGGAGATTTTTCCGGTGGATATGGGGATGGTGACGGATACAAAAGTCCGCACAGACCATAAAATTGCCTATGGTACACAGAATATGACCAAGGGTCCTGCCATGACAAGAGAACAGGCTGTAAAGGGGCTTGAAGCAGGCATTGACATGGTAAGGGAACTGAATGATAAGGGCTACCGGATTCTGGCAACAGGGGAAATGGGAATCGGAAATACAACTACCAGCAGTGCAGTTGCTTCTGTGTTGCTGAAACAACCGGTGGAAGAGATGACAGGGCGCGGCGCAGGTCTGACCAGCGAGGGACTTGTGCGCAAGATCAATGCGATCAAAAAAGCCATTGCATTAAATGAACCAGATCCTGAGGATGCCATTGATGTTCTGGCAAAGGTAGGCGGTCTTGATATCGCTGGAATGGCAGGTGTCTTTCTGGGAGGTGCGGTTTATGGTATTCCTGTAGTCATGGACGGATTTATTTCCTGTGTTTCTGCGCTGATCGCCATGCGTATCTGCCCGGCTGCGAGGGATTATATTCTTGCATCCCATGTATCAAAAGAGCCTGCTGCCCATCTGATCCTTGAGAATATGGGGAAAGAGGCAATCATTCATGCGGATATGTGTCTGGGCGAGGGAACCGGAGCAGTAGCTTTATTCCCGATCCTTGATCTGGCAGCAGCGGTTTATCATTCTATGAGTACTTTTGATGATATCCATGTGGAACAGTATGAGGAGTTGAAATAATGCTGACGCTTGTGACAGGGGGGAGCGGGAGCGGAAAATCCGCTTTTGCGGAAGACAGGGTGCTTTCTTTCGGAGATGCACAGAGGATTTACATAGCGACCATGCACCCTTTTGATGAAGAGAGCCATAAAAGGATCGAGAGACACCAAAAGATGCGTGCAGGAAAAGGTTTCGAGACAGTTGAGTGCTATACAGGGCTCAAAAATGTGAAACTGCCTGCCGGATGTGTGGTGCTTCTGGAATGTATGTCGAATCTGGTGGCAAATGAAATGTTTGAAGAGCAGGGAGCCCATGACCGGACAGTTTCGGAAGTTACAAAAGGGATTAAGAATCTGCTGGAACAGGCTGCTCATGTGGTAATCGTTACAAATGAGATTTTTTCAGATGCGGTTGTGTTTGATGGAGATATGGATTCTTATCTGGAATATCTGGGAAAAATCAATCAGGCTGCTGCGCAGAGAGCTGATGAAGTGGTGGAAGTTGTATATGGGATACCAGTCTTTCACAAATCCACAGATACCTGCAGCAATCTTTGCAAATAATACATTTGACAGGATTAACATACTATGAAAAAGAGGAATTAATCAATGAAATCTTTATGGAATAATTTTAAGGTGGCATTTGCCATGTTTTCTAAGATTCCCATGCCCCGCGCTGACTGGACAAAGGAAAATATGAAGTATATGTTCTGCTTTTTTCCGTTTATCGGAACTGTGATCGGCGGGCTGACTATGCTGGTGGCGTATCTGGGACTTCGGTTTGGGTATCAGCCGGGATTCGTGACAGCAGTGCTGGTGCTGGTACCTGTATTTGTGACAGGCGGGATCCATGTGGATGGTCTTTTGGATACTTCGGATGCCCTGAGTTCCTGGCAGGAGAGAAGCAGAAGGCTGGAGATTCTTAAGGATTCCCATGCAGGTGCTTTTGCCGTTATTACTGCGGCGGTATATTTCATTGCCTGGTACGGCGCTTACAGTCAGTTGTTTAACAGCGCAGAGAATATGAGGGCGATCGGAATTTTGAGCCTTGGTTTTATGGTTTCCAGATGTCTGTCAGGAATCGGAGTTATTTCCTTTCCGAAAGCAAAGGCAGACGGTACAGTTGCTGAGTTTTCCAGAAATTCTTCAGATGTGCTCTCGAGAAATGTGCTGATCGTCTATCTGGTGATTCTGGCTGCGGGAATGATCTTGATCCGGCCTGTATGGGGAAGTCTGGCTTTTGTGGGAGCTTTGCTGATTTTCTGGTATTATCATCATATTGCGATGAAGTACTTTGGCGGGACAACCGGGGATATTTCGGGATTTTTTCTTTGTATCTGTGAAGTTGGGATGGCATTGATCCTGGCGGTGGTTTCTAATTTTTGAGGAGAAGAGTATGGAAATGATAATCGGCGGTGCATATCAGGGAAAGACTGAATATGCCAGGAAACAGTATCCACAGTTAAGGTGGAGTGACGGCGGTTCTGTCACAGAGGAGGAACTGATGAATGCTCAGGGTGTGACTGGTTTTCAGCAGTATATCCGCAGTGAACTGGAGAATGGAAAAGATGTGTCAGATCTTGCGGAAAAAATCATCTGTAAGAATCCGGATATTGTCCTTGTCTCTCAGGAGGTAGGGTACGGGGTTGTACCTGTGGATGCTTTTGACAGAAAATACAGAGAGGCTGTAGGGCGTGTATGTACGAAGCTGGCAGCATACAGCCATAAGGTGACGCGCGTGATCTGCGGGATCGGAACGGTGATCAAAGATGATTAAGTTATGGCTGATCAGACATGGAAAAACAGAAGGGAATAAACTTTCCAGATATATCGGCACAACGGATGAGCCGTTATGTCAGGAGGGAACAGAGTTTCTGCATAAGATGGATTATCCAAAGGTTCAGGCGGTTTATGTAAGTCCTCTGAAACGATGCGTGCAGACAGCAGAGATCCTTTTTCCGGGAGAGCCGGTACATATTATTGAAGAACTGGCAGAATGCGATTTCGGAGAATTTGAAAATAAGAACTATAAAGAGCTGGAAGGTAATCCGCACTATCAGGAATGGATTGACAGCAACGGTACTCTGCCTTTTCCGGGAGGAGAAAGCAGGGAAGGGTTTAAAAGCAGAAACCTGAGAGGATTTGACAGGGTTGTGTCCGGATGTATCCGCAGCCATGTGGTAGAGGCGGCACTTGTCATCCATGGCGGTACGATCATGAATATCATGGAAGAGTATGCAGATATACAGAAACCATTTTATGAGTGGCATGTGAGAAATGGCGGCGGCTATGAGGTGGAGCTGGATGAGAATCTATGGAAGAATGGACGAAAACAGCTCAGGGTTAATTCTGCGATTATGGAAGGATAACTCGTTACTGTTCACTCCGTTCACAGTAACTAAATAACTCCCCTATCTTACAAAAATTGTTGACAAACCTGAAAATTTGTCATAAAATCAGCTTCATCAGAAAACAGGAAAATCAAAAAAAGAACGAGGTTGTTCATTGTCATCAATGACTGCCCCGTTCTTTTTTTATCTGTTCACCGGAGATAGTATAAAACCTAAAAAAAATTTGAAAAACCAAAAAGTTTTTGTAAATTCTACTTGCATTATCCGGAGAAATATGTTACAGTATTAGTACATAATTCCTAAACAAAAGGTAAAAAGCAGTAGCGAATTGGTAGTTTTTAACAAGTGAAAGGAGGAACTATATGCTGGTAATTGGTAATGGAAGAATGATCACACAGGACGCATCCAACCCATTCCTGGAGAATGGTGCTGTAGCAATGGATGGTAACACCATAGTAATGGTGGGGGTAACTGAAGAGGTAAAGAAAGTTTATCCGGATGCTGAATTTGTTGATGCGAAGGGTGGGGTTATCATGCCGGCATTTATTAATGCCCATGAGCATATCTACAGCTCCTTCGCAAGAGGCTTAAGCATTAACGGATATAATCCTCAGGGATTTCTGGATATTCTGGATGGCTTATGGTGGACAGTTGACCGTCATCTGACACTGGAGCAGACAAAGCTTTCTGCATATGCTACATACATTGATTCTATCAAGAATGGTGTAACCACAGTGTTTGACCACCATGCAAGCTTTGGCCATATTACAGGTTCCCTCAATGCGATCGAGGAAGCTGCGAAGGATTTAGGTGTGCGTACCTGCCTCTGCTATGAGATTTCTGACCGTGACGGAATGGAGAAATCCAGAGAATCTGTAATGGAGAACGTGAATTTTATCAAGCATGCACTTGCAGACGACAGTGATATGATCGCCGGAATGATGGGTATGCATGCATCCTTTACAATCTCTGATGAGACAATGGCTCTCTGCAATGAACTGAAACCGGAAGGTGTTGGATATCACATCCATGTAGCAGAAGGCATTTACGATCTCCATCAGTGTCTGAAAGAGCATGGCAAACGTATTGTTGACCGTCTTCATGACTGGAACATCCTTGGACCGAAGACTTTGCTCGGTCACTGTATCTATGTGAATGAACATGAGATGGATCTGATCAAAGATACAGATACCATGGTTGTACATAACCCGGAATCTAACATGGGTAATGCATGCGGATGTCCTCCAACCATGAGAATGGTACAGAAGGGAATCCTCACAGGTCTTGGTACAGACGGATATACTCATGATATGATGGAATCCTGGAAGGTTGCAAATGTTTTACACAAACACAGCCTCTGCGACCCGAACGCAGCCTGGGGAGAAGTTCCACAGATGCTTTTTGAAGGAAATGCAAAGATTGCAAACAGATACTTTAAGAAACAGCTCGGTGTCCTGAAAGAGGGTGCGGCAGCAGACGTGATCGTGATCGATTATGATCCGCTGACACCAATGAATGAAAGCAACATTAACGGACATCTGATGTTCGGTGTAAACGGAAGCATGGTCCAGACTACTGTATGTAACGGTAAAGTCCTGATGAAAGACCGCGAAGTCCTTGTATGCGACGAGGCAAAAGTTATGGCAGACTGCCGTCAGGCTGCAAAAGAACTTGCAGATGATATTAATGGTTAATCTGTAAAGAATTGTAAAGAAGATAAGTTTTCTGCCTGGCAAAAATAAATGTAAACAAAATATAGAACGGATGGAGAGAAGCCATACCGTATGAAATAATGGAGGATCGGATTATGAGTGAAGTCATGACCTGTATGCCCTTTGAACAGTTAATGAACTGGGTATTAGAAGAAAAGAAAACAAAAGGAACAGTTTTCGGACAGCACAGAGCTTATGCAGCGGGAACTGACAGGAAGCTGAATATATTTGAGAGAAATCTGGAAACACCGATCGGACCTGCAGCAGGACCGCATACACAGTTAACACAGAACATTGTTGCTTCTTATTATGCAGGCGCACGTTTCTTTGAACTGAAAACAGTTCAGAAGATGGACGGTGCAGAGCTTGCAGCCTGTATCAACAGACCATGTATCCTTGCAGATGATGAAGGATATAACTGTGAATGGTCTACAGAGCTTTATGTTCCTCAGGCAATGGGAGAATATATTAAAGCATGGTTTATCCTGCATGTGATCGCCAAAGAATTTGATCTGGGTGCACAGGACGGATTCCAGTTCAATATTTCCGTTGGATATGATCTTGCAGGGATCAAAGAGCCAAAGGTTAATACTTTCATTGACAGTATGATGGAAGCAAAAGATACTGAAATCTTTAAAGAATGTAAACAGTGGTTATTGGACAATGTAGATAAATTTGAAAAAGTTACAAAAGAGGATATTGAGGCGATTCCGTCTGATATCTGTAATTCCGCAACAATCTCTACTCTCCATGGATGTCCTCCAAACGAGATTGAGAGCATTGCAAATCATCTGTTTAAAGAGAAACATCTGAACACATTTATCAAATGCAACCCGACTCTCCTGGGATATGAATTTGCCAGAAAGACCATGGATGACATGGGATATGATTATATGGTATTCGGTGATTTCCATTTCAAAGATGACTTACAGTACGAAGATGCTATTCCGATGTTTAAGAGACTGCAGGCACTTGCAGATGAACTGAACCTTGCGTTTGGTGTGAAGATCACCAATACATTCCCTGTAGATGTTACAAGAAATGAACTTCCAAGCGAAGAAATGTATATGTCCGGAAAATCTCTTTTCCCGTTATCCATTTCTCTTGCAGCCAGACTTTCCCGGGAATTTGACGGAAAACTCCGTATCGCTTATTCAGGCGGTGCTGATTACTATAATATCGACCGTATCGTCGGATGTGGTGTATGGCCTGTAACAGTGGCAACTACACTTCTGAAGCCGGGCGGATATCAGAGATTTACACAGATGGCAGAGAAAGTAATGGCTGACGGTGTGAAAGAATGGAAAGGCATTGATGTAGCTGCACTTGAGCAGCTGGCCGAGGATGCGAAAAAAGATGCTCACCATGTAAAGAGCATCAAACCGCTTCCTAAGAGAAAAACTGATTCAGAGGTTCCGCTCCTTGACTGTTTCTTTGCTCCATGCGAAGAAGGATGTCCGATCCACCAGGATATCACAACCTATGTGAAGCTGGCAGGAGAAGGCGATTATGCACAGGCATTAAGAGTTATCCTTGAGAAAAATGCACTTCCATTTATCACAGGTACTCTCTGTGCGCACAACTGTATGTACAAATGTACACGTAACTTCTATGAAGAACCTGTAAATATCCGCAACACTAAGCTCATCGCAGCACAAAACGGATATGATACAGTGATCGGTGAGATCAAAGCAGGCACAGCAGACGGTAAGAAAGTAGCTGTTGTAGGTGCAGGTCCTGCAGGTATTGCTTCTGCATACTTCCTTGCAAGAGCAGGTGCTTCTGTAACAGTATTTGAGAAAGAAGAGAAAGCCGGCGGCGTGATCCGTTATGTGATCCCGGGATTCCGTATCTCTGATGATGCAATCGATAAAGATGTTTCCTTCATCCAGAAGATGGGTGTGGAGATCAAAACAGGTACAGAAGTGAAATCCGTACAGGAATTAAAAGCACAGGGTTATGACGCAGTGATCGTTGCAACAGGTGCAAATAAACCGGGTACTCTGAAGCTTGAAAAGGGTGAAACCATCAACGCTCTGAAATTCTTAAGAGATTTCAAAGCAACTGACGGTAAGGTTGCGCTGGGTAAAAACGTAGTTGTGATCGGTGGCGGTAACACTGCCATGGATACTGCAAGAGCTGCGAAACGTACAGAAGGTGTAGAACATGTTTACCTGGTATACAGAAGAACCAAACGCTATATGCCAGCAGCAGAAGATGAGTTACTGGAAGTACTGGAAGAGGGCGTAGAGTTCAAAGAACTTCTTTCTCCTGTATCTCTGGAAAACGGCAAACTGCTCTGTAAGAAGATGGAACTTGGCAGCATGGATGCTTCCGGACGTGCAGGTGTAACAGAAACGGGCGAAACAGAAGAAGTTTTGGCTGATACAGTGATTGTTGCAGTTGGCGAGAAAGTTCCGACTGAGTTCTATGAAGCAAATGGTATTGCGGTCAATGAGCGTGGAAAAGCCCGCATCAATGATAAGACAATGGAGACAAGTGCAGAAGGTGTTTACGTTGTCGGTGACGGTGCAAGGGGAGCTGCTACGATCGTAGAAGCGATCCGCGACGCACAGGTTGCTGCAAAAGCAATCCTTGGACATGATATTGTAAAAGGACAGCCTGTACCGGGAACAGAAAAAGACTGTTACTCCAAAAAAGCTATACTCAAAGAAAGTAAAGACGCTGCGAACGAAAGTGAACGCTGCCTGACCTGTAATAAAGTCTGTGAGAATTGTGTAGATGTATGTCCAAACAGAGCAAACATCTCCATCAAAGTTCCGGGAATGGCAATGAATCAGGTGATCCATGTGGATTACATGTGTAATGAATGCGGCAACTGCAAGAGCTTCTGTCCATATGCAAGTGCACCGTACAAGGATAAATTCACATTATTCGCTTCTGAGGCAGATATGGCAGACAGCACAAATGATGGATTTGCAGTGATCAATCCGGAGACAAAAGAGTGCAAGGTTCGTCTCCTTGGTCAGATTTCTGACTGCAAGGCAGATGATGCAAATGATAAGTTGTATGAAGGTCTTCGCAGACTGATCTGTGCAGTGATCGATGATTACAGCTATCTGATCATGAAATAATAATCATAGTGACAACAGGAATCAAGAGCTGGAAAAAAATTTAATTTTGTAATATCAGATAACTTATAAAGAAATATTTAACGCTGTCCACAGCAGAAAAAGGCTGTGGACAGTGTTGCATATCAGGCTGAATCGCGGCCGCATGTTACTTTTGTAATAAATTCATGCGGTATCACAGGCAGATAAAAAACAGAAAGAGGGAAACTCTTGCTGACTGCCCTAATTGGCAGACGTGCGAAAAAGAAAGGAGAGTCCGATATGGCAGTATTTACAGTCAATGGACAAAAGGTCGAACCGACCGGAAATCAGAAACTACTGCGCTTTTTGAGGGATGAACTTCATCTGACTTCAGTGAAGGACGGCTGCAGTGAAGGAGCCTGCGGAGCCTGTACAGTTATAATTGACGGAAAAACATGCAAGGCATGTGTGCCGGACACAGATTTACTGGATGGCAGGACAGTGATCACAGTAGAAGGATTGACTGAATGGGAGAGGGAAGTCTATACCTACGCTTATGGAAAAGCAGGTGCTGTTCAGTGTGGATTCTGTATTCCGGGTATGGTAATGTGTACAAAGGCTCTTCTGGACGTGAACAAAGAGCCCACAGATGATGAGATTAAATATGCACTGCGCAATAACTATTGCCGCTGCACGGGCTATGTAAAAATTATGGATGCAGTAAGGCTGGCTGCGAAAGTTTTAAAGACGGGTGTGATCCCGGATGATCTGGATCCGGACTGGAATATAGGACACAGAGTATCCAGAGTGGATGTGGAGGAGAAAGTACTGGGAACCGGCAAATATCCGGATGATTTTTACTTTGACGGAATGCTGTATGGGGTGGCACTCAGAAGTAAATATCCACGTGCACGTGTACTTGAGATCGATACAGCAGCAGCAAAGGCACTTTCCGGGGTAGAAGCGGTATTAACAGCAGAGGACATTCCGGGAGAGAATAAGATCGGACATCTGAAACATGATCAGTATTCACTGATACCTGTAGGGGGTCTGACACATTATCTTGGAGATGCCATTGCCGTTATTGCTGCAAAAGACAGAGAAACAGCTGAGAAAGCTAAGAAACTGATCAAAGTAAAATATGAAGTGCTGCCTCACATTCGTACAATTGAGGAAGCAGCGGCAGAGGATGCACCGAAGGTATTTGATGAAGAAGAAAATAATATCTGTGCACATAAACATATCAGCAGAGGAAATGCAGATGAAGCAATCCGTAATTCCAAATATGTGATCAGTCATCATTTTGAAACCCCATGGACAGAACATGCATTTCTTGAGCCTGAGTGCGCAGTGGCTCTGTATGATGAGGACGGAGATATTTTCGTATATTCCACAGATCAGTCTGCACACCAGACATTACATGAGTGTTCCCTGTTACTTGGAACGGACAGAGTAAAGGTACAGAATGCACTTGTAGGCGGCGGATTCGGCGGAAAGGAAGATATGACAGTACAGCATCTGGCTGCGCTGCTCACTTATGCTACTAAGAAACCGGTGAAGATGAAACTGGCCAGAGCGGAATCACTGCTAGTTCATCCGAAGCGTCATCCGTTCTATATGGATATGACCATGGGCTGCGATGAGAACGGCAATATCATGGGGGTAAAAGCAAAAGTAGCATCAGATACAGGTGCATTTGCCTCTCTTGGCGGTCCTGTACTGGAACGTGCATGTACTCATGCGGCAGGTCCCTATCATTATGAGAATTTCGAGATTGAAGGAACTGCTTATTATACCAACAATCCGCCTGCCGGAGCGTTTCGCGGGTTTGGTGTAACCCAGACCTGTTTTGCAACAGAAACCCTGCTGAATATGATGGCGGACAAAGTAGGTATCACTCCATGGGAAATCCGTTACCGCAATGCGATCCGTCCCGGTGAGACACTTCCGAATGGTCAGATCGTAGATAATTCTACAGGTCTTGTGGAGACACTGGAGGCTGTAAAGGAGAAGTATGATGCTGCCCTGGAAGAAGGAAAACCGGTGGGAATCGGCTGTGCCATGAAGAATGCCGGTGTCGGTGTCGGTATCCCGGATACAGGTCGCGTGAAACTTGTATTTGAGGAAGATAAAAAACTGCACATCTATTCCGGTGCTTCCTGCATCGGCCAGGGACTTGGTACAGTCCTGATACAGATAGTAGTCACCAATACAGATCTGAAGCATGAAGATATTGTATATGAGAGAAGTAATACCTGGTTTGCACCGGATTCAGGTACAACTTCCGGTTCCAGACAGACTCTGGTAACAGGAGAAGCCTGCCGCAGAGCCTGTGATAAGGTTATGGAGGACCGCAATGCAGGTAAGACCATTGATGACGTGATCGGTAAAATTTATTATGGGGAATATCTTGCAAAGACAGATCCTCTTGGCGCAAATGTGCCGAATCCTGTTTCACATGTAGCTTACGGCTATGCGACGCAGGTATGTATCCTGGATAAGAAAACAGGTAAGATTGAGGAAATGGTTGCTGCTCATGATGTGGGCAAAGCAGTCAATCCACTGTCCTGTGAAGGCCAGATCGAGGGCGGCGTAGTGATGTCCATAGGATTTGCACTGAGAGAGCGTTATCCGATCGATGAGAACTGTAAACCAATTGACAAGTATGGATCGCTTGGTCTGTTCCGCTCTCATGAGATTCCGAAAATCGATGCCATCGTTGTTGACAAACCGGGACTGAATGTAGCCTGTGGTGCCATTGGAATCGGTGAGATCACCTCTATCCCAACTGCACCTGCAATTGCAGATGCATATTTCAGATGGAATGGTGAAAGACAGTATAGTCTTCCTCTGACCGGAACACCATATGAAAGGAAGTGCTGAATATGGCAGTAAAGAAGAAATTTCCATATCGCGCGGCTATAGTTGCATGTAATGGGGGGTGCAGATCAGCCGAAGGTGAGGCCGGCTGTGCAGATGGATGTATCGGATGTAAAGCCTGTATAGATAAATGTAAATTCGGAGCCATTTCCATCAATGAGTATGGTGTGGCGGAAGTGGATGAGGAGAAATGCATTGGCTGTGGTGCCTGCGCGAAAGTCTGCCCGCAGAAAGTGATCCATGTCCATGAGTGTGCAAACTACATTGTGGTAAAATGTTCCAATAAGAAAAAAGGTGCAGAAGCAAAGAAGCAATGTAACGTCAGCTGTATCGGCTGCGGAATCTGCGAGAAGACCTGCACAGCCGGTGCGATAAAAGTAAAAGACAACTGTGCAGTAATCGAGGAATCCATATGTCTGAGCTGTGGTATGTGCGCAGTGAAATGCCCAAGACACGTTATCCGCGACCTGCATGGAATATTGACAGAAATACGTTAAGTAAATCAGGTTACTGTTCACTCTGTTCTTAGTAATACATTACAAAGGATATTCTCAGTGAACAGTAACCCAATCAGACAACTTCGTTAATAGGAAAATAATACGTAAAAATTGAATAAAAGATTGCAATTTCATATCCAAATATGCTATACTCAAATCAGAAAACAGATAACAATTATGCAAATAAAAAGTAAATTCGCCTAATGTCAGAAAAAAGGTGAAGGAAAGTAGCATGGTTCGGAGCCGGACATAAGTCCTGAGGGGAACAGACAGATACCTTGGGGTGTGTCCGGCTCCTTCTATAATAATAACCAAAAATAAATACAGAGAAGGTGAAAACATGATTGGAAAGAGTGTTCCAAGAGTAGATGCCTATGACAAAGTTACAGGACGTGCAAAATTTACTGATGACCTGGTTCCTGCCAACTGTCTGGTGGCAAAAATCTATCACGCAAAGATCGGAAACGGTATCGTAAAATCAATCGATACCAGTAAAGCAGAGGCTCTGGACGGCGTAGTAAAAGTGGTTACTTTTAAAGACGTACCGAATCATTGTTATCCTACGCCGGGACATCCCTGGTCTGTGGAGCTGGCTCATCAAGATGTTGCAGACCGCAATATCCTTACCGGAAGAGTCCGTTATTACGGAGATGATATTGCTGCTGTAGTGGCAGAAGATGAAATCACAGCCCAGAGGGCATTGCGCCTGATCGAAGTTGAATATGAAGAATATCCGGTAGAAATCCATCCGCGTAAATCCATGTATGGAAGCAAACCGCCAATCCATTTTGATAAAAAGGACAATGTACTTGTCCGTTCCAATTACTTTATCGGAAATGTGGAACAAGGGCTGAAGGAATCCGAAACAGTTATAAAACGCAGTTATAAAACCCCGATCGTGCAGCACTGCCACATTGAGAATCCAATTTCCTGTGCATACATGGAAAATGGCAGGATCATAGTTGTGACTTCCACTCAGATTCCGCATATTGTCCGGCGTGTGATCGGGCAGGCTCTTGGAATCCCATGGGGAAAGATCAGAGTCATTAAGCCATACATAGGTGGAGGATTCGGAAATAAGCAGGATGTGCTGTATGAACCGTTAAATGCGTTTCTTACCACGCAGGTTGGCGGCAGACCGGTCAAACTCGATATAACCAGAGAGGAAACTTTCTGCAACACCAGAACCCGTCATTCTATTGAGTATGATCTGACGGCAGGTGTTGACAGTGAGGGGCATCTTCTTGCAAAGGATATGCTGGCTATTTCCAATCAGGGAGCATATGCCTCCCATGGACACGCCATAGCAGCTAATGGTCTGACTGCCTGGAGGCTGCAGTATGCATGTCCGAATATCAAAGGAGAGGCATATACTGTCTATACGAATACACCGGTAGGCGGAGCGATGCGTGGATACGGGATCCCGCAGGTATGTTTTGCAATTGAGTGCTTTATGGATGATATTGCAAAAGAGATCGGGATGGATCCTCTGGAGTTCAGAAAGAAAAATCTTATCAAAGGATATTATGAGGATGCTTACCTGAAGCCGATCGCAGCAAACACCAACGGGATTTTTGAATGTCTGGAAAAAGGTGCAGATTATATCCACTGGGAAGAAAAACGAAAAGAATATACAAACCAGACAGGTAATATCCGCAGAGGCGTCGGAATGTCACTTTTCTCCTATAAGACAGGTGTATGGCCGATCTCACTGGAAATTGCAGGTGCAAGAATGACTCTGAATCAGGATGGAAGTGTTGGCCTGATGCTGGGAGCTACTGAAATCGGTCAGGGTGCTGATACGGTATTTTCCCAGATGGCGGCTGAGATTTTAAATATGGATATCAGTGATGTTCATATCCAGACGGTCCAGGATACTGATGTAACACCATTTGATACCGGTGCCTATGCATCCAGACAGTCGTTTGTAACAGGAACAGTTGTTAAAGACTGCGCAAATCTTCTGAAGAAAAAGATTCTGGATTATGCAAAAGAGCTGCTGCCTGAAGAGACAAGGAAACTGAGGCTTGATCATGGGTGGATCATGGCAGGAAAGGATCCGGCAATATCTCTTGGAAATCTTGCATTGGAAAGTTATTACAGTCTTGGCAATTCTTCTGTTATTACAGCAGAGGTTTCCGAGCAGGTAAAGAAAAATACGATTGCCACAGGATGCTGCTTTGCTGAAGTGGAAGTTGATATAAAGCTTGGCAAGATTAAAATCCTTCATATCATTAATGTGCATGACAGCGGTAAGCTTATTAATCCGAAACTGGCTGAAATGCAGGTACAGGGCGGTATGTCTATGGGAATGGGATACGGTCTGTCGGAGCAGCTCATTCTGGATGAGAAAACAGGAAGACCACTGAACGGAACCCTGTTGGACTATAAACTGATGACAATGATGGATACTCCTGATATCAAGGCAGATTTTGTGGAACTTGATGATCCGATTGGACCTTTCGGAAACAAAGCACTGGGTGAACCGCCGGCAATTCCGGGTGCACCGGCAATCCGTAATGCAGTACTTCATGCAACAGGTGTAGCCTTTAATGAAAATCCTCTGACACCACAGAGACTGATCGATGGCTTTATGAAGGCCGGACTTATTTAGAGGGGAGGGGATTTTATGTACGATATTGAGAACTATTATCAGGCTGAAAGTGTAAAAGATGCTGTGAGATTACTGAATGAACATCCGGATGCCAGGATCATTTCAGGAGGAAGTGATGTACTGATCAAGATCCGGGAGGGAAAATTTGCCGGAACTTCTCTGGTGAGCATCCATGGGATCAAAGAAATCCAGGGTGTAAAAATGGCGGATAACGGAGATATTTATATTGGTGCCGGAACTGTCTTCTCACATATAACAAATGATGCAATTATCAGGAAATATATTCCGGTTCTTGGCGAGGCTGTAGATCAGGTAGGAGGACCACAGGTACGAAATATTGGTACTATCGGTGGAAACATCTGCAACGGAGCAGTCAGTGCGGACAGTGCACCGACCGTATTTTCCCTGAACGCATTGCTGAGGCTGGAAGATGGAAAGGAAGGCCGTCTTGTACCTGTAAAAGATTTCTATCTTGGACCCGGCAGGGTGGATCTGCGGCAGGGAGAGATCCTGACCTATGTGATCATTCCTGCAAAAGAATATGAAGGGTATCATGGTCATTATATTAAGTATTCCATGCGAAATGCCATGGATATCGCAACGATCAGCTGTAGTGTGATGAGCAAGGTAGATCAACAGGCAGGAGTGATAGAAGATGTGCGCATTACCTTTGGAGTTGCAGCTCCGGTTCCGTACCGTTGCACAAAGGCAGAAGAGGCTTTGAAGGGCATGAAGATAGAAGAAAGCCTGTATGAAAAGACAGCACAGCTGATCCGGGAGGAAATCAATCCGAGAGATTCCTGGAGAGCATCCAGGGCATTTCGTCTTCAGATCGGCGGAGAAATTGCGGCACGGGCATTGAGACGTACCGTAGAACTTGCAGGAGGTGACCGCATATGAAAAAGCAGATGCAGCTTGTACGATGTACAGTAAACGGAAGAGAAGTTGAAGAATATGTAGATGTAAGGGAGTCACTGCTTGATATGCTTCGCAACCGGCTTGGACTGACTTCTGTAAAAAAGGGCTGTGAAGTAGGAGAATGTGGTGCCTGTACAGTAATCATAGACGGAGAGACTATTGACTCCTGTATTTATCTGGCAGTCTGGGCGGAGGGTAAAAATATCCGTACACTGGAAGGTCTGGAAAAAAACGGAGAACTTACCAGGATTCAGGAGGCATTTATCGAAGAAGGTGCCATACAGTGCGGTTTCTGCACTCCCGGATTTATCATGTCTGCCACTGTTTTACTGGAACGTGGAGAGAAATTATCAAGAGATGCGATCCGGAAACATATGGCAGGAAATCTCTGCCGCTGCACAGGTTATGAGAACATTGTAAATGCGGTGGAAAAAGTAATGGATGAAAATGAGACAAGAAGAGGAAAGACAGTAAGATGACAAACAGATACACAAATGTCCCAAAATCTGACAATAAACCGGAAAATGTTGTAATAATAAGAGGTGGCGGTGATCTGGCCAGCGGTACGATCCACAGATTATACCGATGCGGCTACCGTCTTCTGGTACTGGAATGTGAGAAACCCACTGCGATCAGGCGAATGGTTTCTTTTTGCGAGGCTGTTTACGACGGGCAGTCTTCTGTGGAAGGAGTTCTCTGCAGAAAAGTTGACAGTGTAGAGGAATGCGAGGCAGTCTGGAAAGCCGGGGAGATTCCTCTTATGGCAGACACAGAAGGAACTGTCCTTAAGAAATACAGACCTGCAGCACTGATAGATGCAATTCTTGCAAAAAAGAATCTTGGAACCACCAGAGAGATGGCAGATCTAACCGTTGGTCTTGGACCGGGATTTGTGGCAGGTGAGGATGTGGATTATGTAGTGGAGACTATGAGAGGCCACAATCTTGCCAGAATCATCACAAAAGGTGCTGCTATGCCAAACACAGGAATTCCGGGTATCATTGGAGGATTTGGAAAAGAACGTGTACTTCATGCTCCTGTTTCAGGGGAAATCCATTGTATCTCAAAGATTGCAGATATCGTGGAGAAGGATCAGGTCCTTGCCTGGATTGGAGATACACCTGTCAGGGCTTCTCTTACAGGAGTTTTGCGTGGCATGATCAGGGATGGATTTACAGTACCGAAGGGGATGAAAATTGCAGATATTGATCCGCGTAAAGAACAAAAGAAAAACTGTTTCACGATTTCCGACAAAGCCCGCTGTATTGCAGGCAGTGTATTGGAAATCCTGCTTTCAGAAGGAGTGATGCCATATGAAACACCAGGTCGATTTTCTGGAACTGCTGCAGATTGATTATGAAAAATACCCTGTGATCGCTGTAGTTGGCGGCGGCGGCAAGACCAGCCTGATCTACCGTCTTACAGATGAACTGATCGATAAGGGAAAGAGAGTGATCATTACCACGACCACCCATATGGCAGGAGAGTCTGAACTTCCGTTTGCCAGGGGCGGAGATGCAGTCAGGGTAAAAGAACTTCTGGACAAAGAAAGATATGTGATTGCTGCGGAATATGAGGAGGATACCGGTAAATATGTGTCTCTGACAGAAGAAAAACTGGAAGAACTGAGAGAATTGTGCGATGTAATGCTTGTGGAGGCGGACGGAGCAAAGCATCATCCGGTAAAGGTTCCGGAGAAATGGGAGCCTGTAATCCCAAGATGTGCGGACATTGTGATCAGTGTGATCGGGCTGGACTGTCTGGGACAGCCAATCAGTCAGAGTGCTTACCGTATGGAACGTACCTCGGAATTTCTCAGGAAAAGTCTGGAAGCTCCGATCACTGAAGAAGACATTGTAAAGATTGCAACTTCTATCTGCGGACTTTTTAAGGATGTGGAAGAAAGAGTATACAGAGTGTATCTGAACAAGTCAGATATACTCAGAGAGAAAGAACCTGCAGAGCACATTGTTGAGGAACTGGAAAGGAAGAATACAGTAGCGGCTTACGGAAGCCTTTTGGAGGAATAAATTATTTTGAAAATTGCAATGATCATGCTGGCGGCTGGAAACAGCCGCCGTTTTGGGGCAAATAAACTGTTATATGAAATAGACGGAATACCTATGTATCGACATGTGCTGGAACAACTGGATGATACAAAGAAGAAAATAGAAAATAGCTATTCGGAATATTCAGATATTACAGAGGATAATAATAATGATAATAATTCAGATATTGTTCAGTTAAATAACCTGTACAGAAATAATATCACAGCAAAAATAATCTGTAATATTATTGTTATTACTCAATATGATGCCATTGCAGAAGCAGTGAAAACAAAGGAAATACAGGTTTTGTATAATCCCCATCCGGAAGATGGAATTTCTTCCTCTGTAAAAATCGGTCTGAATGCCAGCCTGGATGCAGATGCAGTGCTTTTTACTGTGTCTGATCAGCCCTGGCTTACCAGTGAGACAATCTGTGAACTGATCCATGTGTTTTTAAACACTTCCAAAGGAATCGCCTGTATTTCTTATCAGGGGAAAATGGGAAATCCATGTATTTTTGACAGGAAATATTACAATGAGCTGCTTTCTCTGGAAGGGGATAAAGGCGGTAAAAAAGTGATCATGAAACATCTGGATGATACGCAGGTTTATGAGATAGAAGAAGGCAGGGAGCTGGAAGATATTGATTATTATGAATCTATAGCAGTCCACTAGAGCGTGTTTGAAAAATGCTTTCCGCAAGATGTATGTCAAAATATACCGAAAAGTGGGGCGTGCAGATTGCAGGAATGATTTTCCAGACACTCTGGTCCACTCATCACAAAAAAAGTTCCGGGCGAGGTCACCGGAACTTTTTTTGCGCAATTATTTCGCTATATGGCAGATATCCTGAATATGTGGCAGTTATATATATCAGTATTAAACAGCTGATATATAATAAGATATCTGCTGAACAGATTAAAGATGGATTTTGGTTCCGGTTTTTCCCTGGATACCGTCTTTGGCTTTCTGAAGTAAAGTGATCATGGCAGTTCTTCCTTCTTTGGAGCTTGCAAAATCAACGGCAGCCTGAACTTTCGGGAGCATGGAACCTGGGGCAAACTGTCCCTCATTAATATATTTCTTAGCGTCATCTACAGTGATGTCATCCAGCCATTCTTCGTTTTCCTTGCCGAAGTTTACAGCAACCTTCTCCACTGCTGTAAGAATGATAAGCATATCTGCATCCAGCTCTTTGGCCAGGAGACAGCTTGCATAATCCTTATCAATAACTGCTGATGCACCTTTGAGATGATGTCCGTTAAGAACAACGGGAATTCCGCCACCACCGCAGCAGATAACGATTTTATTTGCATCTACAAGGCTGTTGATCGCATCCTGTTCAACGATTTCAACAGGCTTTGGAGATGCAACTACACGACGATAACCACGCCCTGCATCTTCTTTCATGATATGTCCATATGCCTTGGCCTGATGGTCTGCTTCCTCTTTTGTCAGGAATTTGCCAATGGGTTTGGATGGATTTTCAAAAGCAGGATCATTAGGATCTACACGAACCTGAGTGACAACAGTGACAACAGGTGTGCGGACAAATCCTCTGATTCGAAGTTCCTCTCTCAAAGCATTCTGCAGATCATATCCGATGTAAGCCTGACTCATGGCAACACAGACAGAGAGAGGAGTGTTTGGCTGATTCTCATCTTCTCTGGAGAGAGCAGACATGGCATTGTTGATCATGCCAACCTGTGGCCCGTTTCCATGTACAACAACAACCTGATGACCTTCTTCGATCAGATCGCATAATGCTTTTGCAGTAGTTTTTACAGCTACCATCTGTTCCGGGAGAGTATTTCCCAGAGCGTTCCCACCGAGCGCAATAACGATTCTTTTTCTTGTAAACATTTGTAAAAACCTCCTGATTTTAAAGGCAAAGAGGGCCGCCGCAATAAACATTGTGTGCTTTCTGCGACAGCCCCGCCTGCTATACAATATGATGAGTGCTATTTTTCAATATATTTAGTTTGAATGCAGCTGGAATATTACTGCAATCCAACTGTCAAACTGTGCCTGATTATTTCAGGATTCTTGGAGCTGCTTTGACTTCAAGTTTCTTCAGGATATCCTGTGGATTTTCAAATTTGGAAAGCATAATCATAGCAGCGATGATGTATGGTTTGAAGCTTGCTTCTTTGTATAACGGGATTCTGTAACGATCGAATACAGAAGCGTCAACCTCACCCGTTTCGCAGCTTACACCTGTAATATCAGCCGGCAGGCAGTGCAGGTAAAGAGCTTTTCCGTCTTTTGTTGTTTTCATAAGTTCTTCTGTGCAGGCCCAGTCTTTGTGCTGTGCATTCTGTGCAAGAAGTTCTTTCTCTAATTTATCGATTCCGTCGAAGTCGCCTTCTGCATAAAGGTCTGTACGTTTTTCCATAGCTGCAAATGGAGCCCAGCTCTTTGGATATACGATATCAGCATCTTTGAAAGCTTCAGCCATATCGTTTGTCTTTGTGAAGGATCCGCCGTTTTTCTCAGCATTCTTCTTGGCAATCTCTTCAACTTCCGGCATTACATCATATCCTTCCGGATGAGCAAGAACAACGTCCATGCCGAAACGTGTCATCAGACCGATAACGCCCTGCGGAACGGAGAGTGGTTTACCATAGGATGGAGAGTAAGCCCATGTCATAGCGATCTTTTTGCCTTTCAGATTCTCAACACCGCCGAATTCATGGATGATGTGGAGCATATCTGCCATACACTGTGTCGGATGGTCAACGTCGCACTGAAGGTTTACAAGAGTAGGTCTCTGCTCAAGGATACCGTCTTTGTTTCCTTCTGTAACAGCTTCCATGAATTCTTTCTGGTAAGCATGTCCTTTTCCGATATACATATCATCACGGATACCGATCACATCAGCCATGAAAGATACCATGTTTGCTGTTTCGCGAACAGTTTCACCATGAGCGATCTGAGATTTCTTTTCATCAAGATCCTGTACTTCCAGACCAAGAAGGTTACATGCGGAAGCAAAAGAGAAACGTGTACGTGTGGAGTTATCGCGGAAGATAGAGATTCCAAGACCACTCTCGAATACTTTTGTGGAGATATTGTTCTCTCTCATGAAACGGAGAGCATCAGCAACTGTGAAAACAGCTTCCAGTTCATCATCTGTTTTGTCCCATGTCCAGAAGAAATCGTTGTTGTACATTTCTTTGAAGTTTAAGCTGTTTAATTTATCAATGTAATCCTGTAATGTTTTCATAAAATCAATACCTGCTATGCTTTGATAGCTTATCCTTTCCTGATATGAAATAATTGAATCTCTGCGTTTGGCAGAACACCGGTTATCCGGCTGTATCTGTTTATCTTGTGTCCCTGCCTGTTACAGCAGGGATTCTGTCCGGACACATATTAAGCCTTTAGGATGATAGGAAATCCGTCGCCTAAAAAATTTGAAAATTTATTTATTATTTGCAGTATGCAGTTGGAAGAGCAGCGTATACAGCAGCGCATCTTACAAGGTCAATCTTCCATGTTTTTTCGTTCGGAGCATGAGCCTGTGCTTCTGCACCAGGTCCGAATCCGATACAAGGAATGCTGTTACGTCCCATGATTGTTACACCGTTAGTAGAGAATGTCCATTTGTCTGTAAGCGGACGAGCTTTTCTCATGCCTTCTGTCTCAGCATTTCCGAGACGCTCTTCGCCGTATAGTCCTTTATATGCTTCTTCCAGAGCCTGTGTTACTTTGTGATCTTTCGGGATTACCCATGTCGGGAAGTAGCACTCGATCGGATATACAAGGTCTGTATAGGACGGACGGTTGTATTCATACATGGATACTGTTACGTCGTCGCCATATTTCTGTACAGCCGGAAGAGCACGGATCTCATCCAGGCAGCTTTCCCATGTTTCGCCTGCTGTCATACGGCGGTCAAGAGATACAGAGCAGGAGTCAGCTACTGCACAGCGGCTTGGGGATGTGAAGAAGATTTCGGAAGTAGTAACAGTGCCACGTCCAAGGAAACGTGCTTCTTCCCATTCAGGGTTGTATTTCTCATCAAGCATTTTTACAAGACCTTTGATCTCTGTGGTATCAGCAGCATCGTTTTCGTTTAATGCGCGGATATCCTGGAGAATATCAGCCATTTTGTAGATTGCATTGTCACCACGTTCCGGAGCGGAACCATGGCAGGAAACACCCTTTACATCTACGCGGATTTCCATACGTCCACGCTGTCCTCTGTAGATACCGCCGTCTGTTGGTTCTGTGGAAACAACGAATTCAGGACGAACACCATCTTCATGGATGATGTACTGCCAGCAGAGACCGTCACAGTCTTCTTCCTGTACAGTACCTGTCACAAGTACCTGATATTTATCGTTTAAAAGACCAAGGTCTTTCATGATCTTAGCACCGTATACTGCAGAAACAATACCGCCCATCTGGTCAGATGTTCCACGTCCGCCGATTTCTTCATCAGATTCGAAACCTTCGTATGGATCAAATTCCCAGTTCTTGATATTACCGATACCGACTGTATCAATATGAGCGTCAAAACCAATGAGAGTTTTACCTGTTCCCATGTAGCCGAGGATATTGCCCATCGGATCGATCTGAACTTTGTCGAATCCGACTTTTTCCATTTCCTCTTTGATTCTCATGATATGTCCTTTTTCTCCGCAGCTTTCGCCAGGAATGCGAACCAGATCGCGAAGGAACTTAGTCATATCATCCTTATAACCCATTGCAGCTTCGTTAATTTTTGCGTAATCCATCTTTTTACCCTCCCAATATGTATAAAATATTATGATGTTAGGGTCAAAAGGTATTTTGCCCCTAATCTGATATCATATTATTAGTTACTGGTATATCATTTTCGAGATAACCATACCACTTACCTGTCTGTGTTCACCAAAAACATCATTTGCTTAAAGATTCGTTTGTTCCGTATAATCCGTCCCATACGATCTCGCGGTAGCGAACAGGATCAGTGTCACCTTCTGTGGAAATAACAAGTACTACGGAATTCTCATCCAGTTTCAGCGCTTCTTTTAAGTCTTTTGCATCTTCATCGTGAAGAGCAGTGAAGCAGAAACCAAGCGGAACGGAACCGGATTCACCGGAGACAACGTGTGGATCATCTCCCAGTGGATTAGCGTAGATACGTGTTGCCTTTGCGCTCATCCAGTCAGGACAGGATGCAAATACATCTACGTGATTTTTCAGGATATCCCATCCGATCGTATTTCCCTCACCGCATGCAAGACCGGCCATAATTGTCTGAAGATCACCTGTAACATTTACCAGATTTCCTGTCTTTGCAACAGCGGAGCGGTACAGGCAGTCAGCAGCACTTGCTTCACAGACAGCCATAACCGGCGGGTTATCTTTATATTTATGAGCGAAATAACCGACTACGGCACCTGCTAAAGAACCAACACCGGCCTGAACAAATACATGTGTCGGACGTTCAACACCCATTTCTTTTAACTGCTGGTCAGCCTCAAGAACCAGTGTTCCGTATCCCTGCATGATCCAGGATGGAATTTCTTCATATCCGTCCCATGCGGTATCCTGAACGATGATACCATGTTCTGCTTTGGCAGCTTCTGCTGCAGCCATTCTTACGCAGTCATCATAGTTTACTTCTTCGATCGTAACAGTAGCACCTTCTTTGACAATGTTATCGAAACGAGTCTTTGTTGTTCCCTTAGGCATTCTTACAACTGCTTTCTGTCCAAGGCGGTTAGCTGCCCATGCAACTCCACGTCCATGATTACCGTCTGTTGCAGTAAAGAATGTAGCCTGTCCGAATTCTTCTCTTAATTTATCAGAAGAGAGAACATTGTATGGCAGCTCGCTGATATCACGTCCAAGTTCTTTTGCGATATAGCGGCCCATTGCATAAGAACCTCCAAGTACTTTGAAAGCATTTAAGCCAAAGCGATAGGATTCATCCTTACAGAAAATATTTTTTACTCCTAAATATTTCGCAAGGGATGAAAGGTTCTGAAGAGGCGTCACACTGTACTGTGGGAAACTTCTGTGGAACTCATTTGCTTTCTTTACATTTTCTTCGGACATCAGTTCCAGGTGTTTATCATCTGATTTCGGAACCTCGTTTACAGTCCATTTTAATCCTTCTGTCATAAAATGACCTCCCTTAAAAATTATCATTTGGTTTCCTTAACTTGTGATTCTATCATACCATATATTTTAAAAATTGCAATAGAAAAATACAAAAATTTTTAGGTTTTTAAAAAAAAAATTAGGTTTCATAATTTGTACATTGATATAAGGATTTGGATATGATAAAATAATAAGTAATGTTCGTTTTATTTTTACAGGATAGACAGTAAAGTGGGTATAAAAGAGCAATAAAAAAGATACAGAAGAGGAGAAAATATTATGGCAGTATTTCATGCATTCCGGGCACTTCGACCTACACCGGAAAAGGCTGCTGATGTGGCAGCACTTCCATATGATGTGGTAAACCGGGAAGAAGCAAAATCAATCGGAGATGAAAATCCCCTGTCCTTTCTTCATATTGACAGACCGGAAATGGATCTGGAACCTGAGACAGATCTGTATGATGATCGGGTTTATGAAAAAGCAAAAGAAAATCTTGACAATATGGAAGAAAAGGGAATTCTTGTTCAGGATCAGAAGGCCTGTTACTATATATATGAACTTGTAAGAAAAGGAAAGACACAGACCGGTATCGTAGGATGCAGTTCCATTGATGATTATATGAATGGTGTAGTGAAGAAACATGAGCTTACCAGAGAAGATAAGGAACAGGACAGGATCCACCATGTAGATTCCTGTAATGCAAATACCGGTCCTATTTTTCTGGCATGCAGATATCCGGATTCTCTGCTTACACTGATGAATAACTGGAAAGATCATCATGAAGCAGCATATGATTTTACAGAAGAGGATCAGATCACACACAGAGTATGGGTGATTGATGAAGATGAGGTCATTTCTGAAATAAATAAGGAATTTGCAGGGATTGATTCTCTGTACATCGCAGATGGACATCACCGCGCAGCTTCCGCTGTAAAAGTAGGTTTAAAGAGAAGAGAACAGAATCCGGGATATACAGGGGAGGAAGAGTTTAATTATTTCCTGTCTGTTGTATTTCCCTATGACCAGCTCTGCATTCTTCCTTATAACAGGATTGTAAAAGATTTGAACGGCCTGACTGTAAAGGCATTTCTGGGCGCCCTGAAGTTCAACTTTGAACTGATGCTGATGCCGGGATTTCCATGCAAGCCTGTAGAGAAGCATTGTATGGGAATGTATGTGGACGGACAGTGGTATCACCTGAAAGCATGGCCGGATATCTATGAGAAGAAGGACGTGGTCGGACAGCTGGATGTATCCATTCTTCAGGAAAAAGTCCTCAGACCAGTCCTGGGAATCGAAGATCCGCGCACAGACCAGAGAATCTCCTTTGTGGGCGGAAGCCATAAGGCAGCAGAGCTGGCAGAGATTGCGGACAGAACCGGCGGTGTAGCCTTTGTCATGTACCCGACATCTATGGAAGACCTGATGAAGATTGCAGACGAAAACAAATTAATGCCTCCAAAATCCACCTGGTTTGAGCCAAAGCTTCGGAGTGGGCTGTTTATACATAAGTTATAATTTGCCGAAGATGTCTTATAAAAATATTATAATAATTTTCGCTGTAGACTTTTTCTTCCTTCAATGGTACAATTGGTTCTATACAAAAGAGAACGAGACGTACTATAACGAAAGGAGGGAAGAATGTGGAAGATGCGGAATTGAGAAATATCCTTTTTTCTATACAGGGAAGCATTGCCGGTTTTCAAAATGATATGTCTGATGTAAAGAACGATATCGCAGATATGAAGACAGATATTGCAAACATGAAGACGGATATCACGAACATGAAGACGGATATCACAAACATGAAGGCAGATATCACAAACATGAAGGCAGATATTGCGAACATGAAGACGGATATCGCAAACATGAAGACGGATATCACGAACATGAAGGCAGATATCACGAACATGAAATCAGATATTGTGCAACTCAAGGGAAGCGTAAAAACTATAGAACTTAAACTGGAAAATGAAATTGACAGAAAAATATCTGCCCTATTTGATGCACGTATGGATGAGCTTCGCTATAGAAAGGAGAATAAGGAAACTCGAGAGAAAGTTTTTGAACTGGATATGCGTGTAGACAATTTGGAAAAAGCCATCATGCCAGCGTAACTGTAACAGATGATTGTAAGGCTTGTACATAGGATAAACAGGAAGAAATTTTATAACATAAAAAAGTACATGAAATTTCTTCCTGCTAAATTTGTATAATTTTTGTAAATTTTTCAAAAAACAGTTGAAATCACAGAAATAATTTGTTATACTAACTTGCGTTACGGGGTATGGCGTAGCTTGGTAGCGCGCACGGCTGGGGGCCGTGAGGTCGCAGGTTCAAATCCTGTTGCCCCGACTGACATATGGTTAAATCGTTTGTAGTATATTTACAATGAATGATTCAGACGTATGTTCATTTCAAAAAAGTTAAATAAAGTTATAAGAGAAATGCAATGACAAGGAATAGTACGCCAGGACCGGAGCACAGAGAACTGCTAGTTGCTGAGAAGCAGTGGAAGGAAATTGTGGAACTCGCCTTTGAGCAGCTGCCTGAAATCATATGAGAGTAGGTGCAGACGGTGTCCACCGTTATATGGAGAGGATATAAGAATACCGGATATCCGGAGATTCCGTATCCCATGAGTGTATGACATTGTTCATAAATAAGAGTGGTACCGCGTAAGATGATAATATCTTTCGTCTCTTGCAGATAAGTCTGTGGAGATGGAAGATTTTTTTTGTGTCTTTTTACAGTCAATCTCCACAGTCCAAACATAATATTTACATAACGGAGGAAGAAAAAATGATGAATCCAAGCAAATATCAGAGACAGTATTTTATGCCGCCTGTTAAATGCATGAAATGGGCAGAAAAAGAATATGTGGACAAAGCACCAATCTGGTGTTCTGTAGACCTTCGTGACGGTAATCAGGCACTGGTGATTCCGATGAGTCTGGAACAGAAAATTGAATTCTTTAAACTTCTTGTAAAAATCGGTTTCAAAGAAATTGAAGTAGGTTTCCCGGCTGCTTCTGAAACAGAATATGAATTTCTGCGTACCCTGATCGAGCAGAATCTGATTCCACAAGATGTAACTATTCAGGTTCTGACTCAGGCCAGAGAGCATATCATCCGCAAAACTTTTGAAGCTGTCAAAGGCGCACCAAAGGCAATTGTACATGTGTACAATTCCACTTCTGTAGCTCAGAGAGAACAGGTATTTAAGAAATCTAAAGAAGAAATCTTAAAGATTGCAGTGGATGGTGCCGCATTATTAAAGAAGTTGGCTGATGAAACAGAAGGAAATTTCCAGTTTGAGTACAGCCCTGAAAGCTTTACAGGCACAGAACCGGAATACGCTCTGGAAGTATGCAATGCAGTTCTTGATGTATGGCAGCCTACAGCAGATAACAAATGCATCATCAATCTGCCTGTAACTGTACAGCATTCCATGCCGCATGTATATGCAAGCCAGGTAGAATATATGTGTGAAAATCTGAAATACCGCGAGAATGTAATCGTATCTCTCCATCCACACAATGACAGAGGATGCGGTGTTGCAGATTCTGAAATGGGATTACTTGCAGGTGCAGACAGAATCGAGGGTACTCTGTTTGGAAACGGTGAGCGTACCGGAAACGTAGATATTGTTACACTTGGCATGAATATGTATTCCCAGGGTGTAGATCCAAAACTTGACTTCTCTGATATGCCGCATATCTGTGAAATATATGAAGAATGTACCGGAATGAAAGTAGGCGAAAGAAGTCCGTACAGTGGTGCACTTGTATTTGCCGCATTTTCCGGCTCTCATCAGGATGCAATTGCCAAGGGTATGCACTGGAGAGATGACAAGGATCCGGATCACTGGAATGTTCCGTATCTTCCGATCGACCCGACAGATGTGGGAAGAAATTATGACGCAGATGTTATCCGCATCAACAGCCAGTCCGGCAAAGGCGGCGTAGGATATATTCTTGAGACCAAATTCGGGCTTAATCTTCCTCCGAAAATGCGTGAGGCAATGGGATATGCCACAAAAGCTGTTTCAGACCACAAGCATAAAGAACTTCATCCTGACGAAATTTTCAATCTGTTCAAACAGACCTTTGAAAATATCACAGAACCGTACAGCATCAATGAAGTACATTTCCAACAGAAAGATGGCGGTATTGTAACAAAAGTTACTTCTACTTTCCGCGGAAAGACAATCACTACAGAGGCATCCGGTAACGGACGTCTTGATGCAGTCAGCAATGCATTGAAGAAGGCATATGAGCTGAAATATTCCCTGGAAACATATCAGGAGCATGCGCTGGAGCGCAGTTCAAGTTCCAAAGCTATTGCTTATGTCGGTATCAAAAAGCCGGATGGAACCCTTGCCTGGGGTGCAGGCGTAGACGCAGATATCATTCGCGCATCTATTGATGCACTTGTAACAGCAATCAATAACCGTTAGAGTGTTCCGACACGCCCGATTCTTTCCTGCTGTATTTTGGCTTCTGCAGGTCAGGCTAATATCCGCTTGGCAAGGAATAATATAGTTTACATAAAATATCAAAAATCAGATACCGGTCAGATTGTCCAGAAGACTTCCTGACCGGTATCTTTTTGTATTTATAAAAATACAAAAAAGTCTTAATGTACGCGATAAAGTACAATAAAGAAGCAAACTCCGATGAAAAGCTATCAGAATTGTATTTAATTAAAATCATAAGGGAAATTAATTGACATAACACTCATGTTTACGTATACTGACAGCGTGGACAGAAAAGTGTCCTAAATAAGTACAATTTACATTTTATTATCTCACTCCAGGCCAGTGAGAAATGCGCGGAAATATTTTAGAGAAAGAGGTAAAAGAATGAAAAATTTCGAACAGTGGAATGGCTTTAAGGGCAACCGTTGGAAAGAAAAAATCGATGTACGTAACTTTATTGGAATGAACTATACACCATATGACGGTGATGCTTCTTTCCTGGAAGGACCTACAGAAGCTACAAACAAACTGTGGGGCAAGCTCCAGGCACTTCAGAAAGAAGAACGTGCCAAAGGCGGAGTTCTTGATATGGAGACAGAGGTAGTTACATCTCTGACAGCATATGGTCCCGGATATATTGATGAAGAAACAAAAGACCTTGAAAAAGTTGTTGGTCTTCAGACAGATAAACCTCTGAAACGTGCTTTCATGCCATACGGCGGTATCAAAATGGCAGAGCAGGCTTGTGAAACTTACGGATATAAAGTAAGTGACAAGATTAAAGATGTTTTCCACAACTATGAATTTAAAACTCACAACCAGGGTGTATTTGATATCTACACACCTGAGATGAAAGTAGCACGTCACAACAAGATCCTTACAGGTCTTCCGGATACTTACGGACGTGGACGTATCGTTGGCGACTACAGACGTGTGGCTCTGTACGGAATCGACGCTCTGATCGAAGGAAAACAGAAAGACTTCGCAGCATGCGACCGTCAGGGTATGAGACGTTATGACTTCCAGCTTCGTGAAGAGATCGCTGATCAGATCCGTGCTCTGAAAGGCATGAAAGTTATGGCTGAATCTTATGGATATGATATCTCCAAACCGGCCAAAGATGCAAGAGAAGCTTTCCAGTGGCTGTACTTCGGATATCTTGCAGCC
Organism: Blautia wexlerae; assembly: GCF_013300825.1. Taxonomy (GTDB): domain Bacteria; phylum Bacillota; class Clostridia; order Lachnospirales; family Lachnospiraceae; genus Blautia_A; species Blautia_A wexlerae_B. The sequence goes on along the minus strand of NZ_JAAIMY010000004.1, from coordinate 125,646 downwards.
ATCAAAACTCAGAACGGTGCTGCAATGAGTGTCGGACGTATTTCCACATTCCTTGATATTTATATTGAAAGAGATCTTCAGAACGGAACTCTTACAGAGAAAGAAGCTCAGGAGCTTGTTGACCACATGGTAATGAAATTCCGTATGGTTAAATTTGCACGTATCCCTTCTTACAACCAGTTATTCTCCGGTGACCCTGTATGGGCAACTCTGGAAGTAGCAGGTATGGGACAGGACGGACGTTCCATGGTAACAAAGAACGACTATCGTTTCCTGCACACACTGGAAGATATGGGACCGGCTCCGGAACCAAACCTTACAGTACTTTATTCTTCAAGACTGCCTGAGAACTTCAAGAAATATGCTGCAAATATTTCTGTTACAACAAGTTCTGTTCAGTATGAGAATGATGATGTTATGCGTCCGGTATGGGGCGATGACTACAGCATCTGCTGCTGTGTATCTGCTACAGAGACAGGTAAAGAGATGCAGTTCTTCGGCGCTCGTGCAAACCTTGCAAAATGCCTTCTTTACGCGATCAACGGCGGTGTTGATGAGAAGACAAAACAGCAGGTAGGACCAAACTATCAGCCGATCACTTCTGAATATCTTGACTATGATGAAGTAATTGCAAAATATGATAAAATGATGGACTGGCTGGCTCATCTGTATGTCGGAACACTGAACATGATTCACTACATGCATGACAAATACTACTATGAAGCTGCAGAGATGGCTCTGATCGATACAAAGGTTGAGCGTTCTTTCGCAACAGGTATCGCAGGATTCTCTCATGTAGTAGACTCCCTGTCCGCTATCAAATATGCAAAAGTTAAAGCTATCCGCGATGAAGACGGTATTACAACAGATTTCCAGGTTGAGGGTGACTTCCCACGTTATGGTAATGATGATGACAGAGCAGACGAGATTGCAACAACTCTTCTGTCTACATTCCTTGAGAAACTGAAACACATCCATACTTACCGTGATTCCAAGCCAACCACATCTATCCTTACTATTACTTCCAACGTTGTTTATGGTAAGGCTACAGGATCTCTTCCGGATGGAAGAAAAGCAGGTGAACCTCTTGCACCTGGCGCAAACCCATCTTACGGTGCAGAGCAGAACGGTCTTCTTGCTTCCCTGAACTCTGTTGCCAAGCTTGACTATGAAGATGCTCTTGACGGTATCTCCAATACTCAGACAATCAATCCTGATGCTCTGGGACACAGTGATGACGAGCGTTCAGAGAATCTGGTACATGTACTTGACGGATACTTTGATCAGGGTGCTCATCACCTCAATGTAAACGTATTTGGTAAAGAGAAACTGATCGACGCTATGGAACATCCGGAAAAAGAAGAGTATGCAAACTTCACAATCCGTGTATCCGGATATGCTGTTAAGTTCATCGACCTTACAAGAGAGCAGCAGTTAGACGTTATTGCCAGAACCTGCCACGACAGAATGTAATTAATGGATGATGATATAATGGATAATAAACAGATAAAAGGCTATGTTCATTCTTTAGAAAGCTTCGGGTCCGTTGACGGACCCGGAGTAAGATATGTGATTTTTTTAAGCGGCTGTGCTATGAGGTGTCAGTTCTGTCATAATCCGGATACCTGGAAGATGAAGCAGGGAGAGCTTTATACGGCAGATGAGCTTCTTAAGAAAGCTTTACGTTATAAGGGCTACTGGGGCAGCAAAGGCGGTATCACTGTAAGCGGTGGTGAGCCATTGCTTCAGATGGATTTTCTTACAGAATTTTTTAAGAAGGCAAAGGCAGAGGGTGTGCATACGAATCTTGATACCAGTGGAAATCCCTTCACTGATCAGGAACCATGGCATTCCGGATGGCTGGAGCTTATGAAGTATACAGATCTTGTAATGCTTGATATCAAGCAGATTGACGAGCAGGAGCATATTAAGCTTACCGGTCATTCCAATAAGAATATTCTTGCGATGGCGCGGGAACTTTCTGATATGAAAAAACCTGTATGGATCCGTCATGTGCTTGTGCCGGGCGGAAGTGATAAGGATGAATATCTGCACCGGTTAGCTGATTTTATCCATACTCTTTCCAATGTGGAGAGAGTGGAGGTGCTCCCTTATCATACGCTTGGTAAGTTTAAATGGGAGAATCTGGGGCTTTCTTATCCACTGGAGGGGGTTAATCCTCCGACGCAGGAAAGGATTGATAATGCCCGGAAGATTCTTGGAGCTATCTGAGTAAAAAATATATAGCTGTCATATCCTCTTTTTGGGGTATGGCAGCTTTATTTGTTTAAAAAAGGGACGCGAAGCAGGCGTATAGTTGTACCGGATACGGTTTCGGCATCTAAGAGATTCTAAGCCCTCGAAAATCCGCTAAAAGCATGAGACGAAAAGTCCGGAATTACTCGCTGTCGCTCAGACAAGGGACTTTTCGTCTCATAACGCAGATTTCCGAGGACTAAGAATCTCTAAGATGCCTGCAAATGCATCCGGTACAACTATATGCCTGCTTCGCTGGTTTTGGTTAAGATATAATACAAAGTGGAGTGTGAATTATAAGAAGGACTTTGTTTATATAAAAATGAATTGAGACGTGAAATATATCCCCTGGGAGGGCTTGTTGGGGGGAGGGTGGATTTGATATAATTTTGGTCATATATGATTATAAATTGCATGCATGGAGGTTGGCATAAGGTGAAGGATTTATTATCGGAGATTGAGAGTTACTGGACTACCCGGGCTGAGGGGTATTCTGAAGTTAATCATAAGGAATTGAATGGGATGCAGAAGGGAGCATGGCTTGAGGTGTTGAAAGGGCAGTTCCCAGAGAAAGCGAAGGATGAGATTAAGATTTTGGATATCGGAACAGGACCTGGATTTTTTCCTGTTATTCTGGCTGAGGCGGGATATAAGGTGACTGCTGTTGATTATACGCAGGAGATGTTGGATACTGCGAAGAAGAATGCCGGTAATCTTTGTGAGCGGATTTCTTTTTATAAGATGGATGCACAGAATCTGGAATTTGAGGATGATGTGTTTGATGTTGTGATCAGCAGGAATCTGACATGGAATCTGAAGGATCCTAAGAGAGCTTATGAAGAGTGGTGTCGCGTACTGAAACCGGGCGGAAAGCTTCTTAATTTCGATGCGAACTGGTATGGCTATCTTTATGATGAAGAAAAGCGTCAGTCTTATGAAGCGGACAGAAAGAGTGTGGAGAGTGAGAACCTGGATGATCATTATCTTTGTACGGATATTGACAGGATGGAGAAGATTGCACTGCAGATGCCTCTTTCTTCTATTAACAGACCATCCTGGGACAGGAAGTTTCTGAAGGAAAACGGGTTTGAATCTGTGGCAGTGGATACCGGGATCTGGCAGAGGGTGTGGAGTCAGGAAGAGAAGCTGAATTATCATTCTACGCCGATGTTTATGATCAGTGCTGTGAAGAACGGGAAAGATATCTGGTCTGAGAATGTTGGGATGAGTAATCCGAATAGCGGATATGACAGGGAAAGAAAATTGGAAGATGTCATGCTGTGTGCTGCTCCGGGTATGAAAAAGAGCGGATTCCTGAAACTGGGCGGAGGTGAGTTTTCGCTTCCTTATACAGTAATCTGCGGTTCTCATCCCGGAAAGACAGTTCTGATCACTGCTGCGGTCCATGGAGGAGAATATGTGGGAATCCAGGCTGCTGTTGAGCTTGCAGATAAACTGAAGCCTGAGAAGATCCATGGAAGAGTGATCCTGGTTAAGACTGTGTGCAGAAAGGAATTTGAGGAAAGGAGCGGCAGTGTCTGCCCGGAGGATGAAAAGAATCTGAATCGTGTATTTCCCGGGAATCCGCAGGGAACCAGGATGGACCGTCTGGCGTATGAGGTGGTTCAGAAGCTTCACAGTGCAGCAGATTATTATATTGATCTTCACAGCGGGGATGATTATGAGCAGCTTACGCCTTATATTTACTATGCCGGATGTGCAGATGAAGATGTGGTTCAGATGTCAAGGAAGATGGCAGAACAGGCAGATGTTCCCTATATGGTAAAGTCTAATGTGGCATCCGGTGGTTCTTACAATTATGCTGCCGCATGTGGCATTCCCAGTGTTCTGATCGAACGTGGCCAGATGGGAGGCTGGAGTCTGGAGGAGGTTCATTCTACAAGAAAAGATGTGCGTAATATTCTGTGTGCGCTGGGTGTTTACGATGGCATGAGAAGTTACAGTAATTATTATCCCATGGAAATTGAAGATGTGCGTTATCAGTCTGCCAGTGTATCCGGGCTGTGGTATCCTGCCAAAAAACCGGGAGATATCATTAAGGTTGGAGAGTATCTTGGCTGTATTAAGGATTATGAGGGAAATATTCTGGAGACAAGTTTATCCGATTTAAATGGAGTGGTTCTATATCAGGCGGGAAGTCTTCAGGTTATTAAGGATGGTCCGATGATCGCATATGGCAGTTTCAGCAGAAGAAAGGATGAACGCAAGGAAAAGATCACAAATTACTGGGCGAAAAGAAGCGACAGTTTTATGGAACAGAGAAGAGCTGAGCTTCACAGTGATATGGCTGATAAATGGCAAAAAGAGATCGGGGCTTTTCTTCCTGATGGAAAATTAAGGATTCTGGATGTGGGATGCGGTGCAGGCTTTTTTTCCATTCTTTTAGCAAAACTGGGACATGAAGTTACAGGAATCGATCTGACACCGGATATGATCATTCATTCCAGGGAACTGGCAAAAGAAGAGAATGCTTCCTGTACGTTTGAAGTGATGGATGCGGAAAATCCTGATTTTCCTGATGGTACCTTTGATGTGATCGTGTCCAGAAATCTTACCTGGACACTTCCGGATGCAGCAAGAGCATATAAAGAATGGATTCGTGTGCTGAAACCGGGAGGAATCCTGATCAATGCGGATGCGAATTATGGTGCAGATGATTTCTCAGATACTACTGATTTGCCTGCCAATCATGCTCATTTTACAGTAGGCGATGCCATGATGCAGGAATGCGAGGAGATTAAACGCCAGCTTCCTATCAGTTCCTATGTACGCCCTGCCTGGGATCTGGAGACACTGGGAAAACTGGGTATCAACAGATTCTCCATTGATCTGGGTATCAGCAGCAGAATTTATACAAAGAAGGATGAGTTTTATAACCCAACTCCTATGTTCCTGGTCTGTGGTGAAAAAAATAGTTGATATCACGGTCAAAAGGTCAAAAAATTGTAATAATCATAAAAAGCAGAACATATATTAAAGAGAGATTTCATTTAGGGTCTCTCTTTAACTTTATTTTATCAATCTTTTACTGGTGTACTATAGAAAACCTTGTAAATAATACATTTGAGAAGATTTCCGGAAAGAAAATCCGAGAAAGAATATTGGGGTGCGAACAGTAACAGTACATTTGCTAAAATGTTACAGAATTGTAAAAAAAGCTTGACAAAATTGATTCTGTTAAATATAATTTTCTTATAAATTACAGAAATGTTACAGAATTTAATCATGTAATTAAAAAATGTAAGGAATGATAAGTATGAAAGTTCAAAAAGCAAAAAACAGACAGGCAGGCAGTTCTGTCCGTAGTCTGATATTGGTCACTGTATGTACAAGTACAGCTATTGCATTTGCGGCAGGCGGAAGGATAGCAGATTACAATGGAAAAAATGAAGTATATGCAGCTTCCGGGAATGAAACGGAAACTTTTTCTTCCCGGTCTGATGAGGCAGATGTACTGCCTACAGGTATTGCAGGTGTAATATCCGGCATGAATGCCACAGCTTTGCAGAAAAAATCCGTGCAGCGCATTGGAACTTCCTGTGAACAGGTAATGGTCGGCCAGAGAATTAAATTTATTGAAGATAATGTAGCGGAATTTGATGTCAGTTCTTCTATGGAAAAAAGGATCAATGATCTGGATGCAAAAACAATCTCTCTTGCAGAGAATGCCCGGATGATGTCAGATGCGGATTATGATACATTACTTCATATTGTAGAGGCCGAGGCCGGTACAGAAGATGTTAAGGGACGTGTCCTGGTGGCTAATGTGATTATGAACCGTGTGAAAAATAAAGAGTTCCCGGACACAGTTACGGAAGTAGTATGGCAGAATACAGATGGCGTTCCACAGTTTTCACCTACATACGACGGACGTATCAATGAAGTAACAGTTACAGATGAGACAAAAGAAGCTGTAAAACAGGCCCTTGAGGGCGTGGACTATTCAGAAGGAGCACTGTTTTTTATCCAGAAGTCCGAAGCAGAAGCACAAAATGTTTCCTGGTTTGAAAAAGATCTGAAACGATTATTTAAATACGGAGTTCATGAATTTTACACATATCCTGATTCCGGACAGGAATCGTGAAAATACAGAATACTGATGAGGTTATAGCAATCAGGTAAGTCCTCTGTGGAGATTACGAAAAGCATTAGTCATTGCACTGACTGATGCTTTTTTGCGTATATAACGATCCTTACAAAGGCATCATTTCATAAAATTGGTAATCAATTATAAAAAGCGGAAGAAAAAGAAAAATAATTTAGGATAGTATTTTACTAAAGTATATGCTATAATGTGCTCAATTGACGAAATGAAACCGGTAACTGTTCTGCAGTTTATAGGATTGCTATAACATCACTGCAAAGGTACACAACAGTTACGAATAACTTTGGAAAGGCAGGAAATATCATGCAGGTATTATACAAAAGCACAAGAGGAAAAGAAGAAACCGTAACAGCTTCTATGGCTATTTTAAAGGGGCTTTCTGAGGATGGCGGCTTATTTGTGCCGACAGAGATTCCGAAGCTGGATGTTCCAATGGATAAATTGGCAGAGATGAACTATCAGGAAACAGCATATGAGGTAATGAAACGCTTTCTTACTGATTTTACGGAAGAAGAATTAAAGAACTGCATCAACAATGCCTATGATGAAAAATTTGATACGAAAGAGATCGCACCGCTTCACGAGGCGGATGGAGCTTATTTCCTCGAACTGTATCATGGTGCAACTATCGCATTTAAAGATATGGCATTATCAATTCTTCCACATCTTATGACTACAGCAGCCAAGAAGAACCAGGTGAAGAATGAGATTGTTATTCTTACCGCTACTTCCGGAGATACAGGCAAAGCAGCCATGGCCGGATTTGCAGATGTTCCGGGAACTAAGATCATTGTTTTTTATCCAAAACATGGTGTAAGCCCTATTCAGGAGAAACAGATGGTAACTCAAAAGGGCAACAATACATATGTTGTAGGAATCACAGGAAACTTTGACGATGCCCAGACTGCTGTAAAGAAAATGTTCAATGATAAAGAACTTGAAGCGGAACTTGATGCAGCAGGATACCAGTTTTCTTCAGCAAACTCTATTAATATCGGGCGTCTTGTACCACAGATTGTTTATTACGTATATGCATATGCATCACTTGTACGTCAGAGTAAGATCAAAGACGGACAGGAGATCAATGTAGTCGTGCCTACCGGAAACTTTGGTAATATTCTTGCAGCTTATTATGCGAAACAGATGGGACTTCCGATTCATAAACTTATCTGCGCATCTAATGACAACAAAGTTCTGTATGACTTCTTCAGAACAGGAATTTATGACAGAAAACGTGACTTTATCCTTACCACCTCACCATCTATGGATATTCTGATCTCCAGCAATCTGGAACGTCTGATCTACCGTATTGCAGGCAGTGATGCGAAGAAGTGTGCAGAACTGATGCAGTCTCTTACATCAGGCGGTGAATATACGATCACAGAGGATATGAAAGCACAGCTTACAGATTTCTATGGTAATTACTGCACAGAAGAGGAAACAGCGAAAACAATCGCGAAGATATTTAAAGACAGCCACTATGTGATCGATACTCATACTGCAGTTGCAGCGGGTGTTTATGACAAATATGTAAAGGATACCGGGGATTCTACACCAACTGTCATTGCATCCACGGCAAGCCCATATAAATTTACAAGAAGCGTAATGGAAGCGCTTGGGGTAAATGCAGAAGATAAAGACGATTTTGCACTTGCTGATGAACTGAGCAGTCTTTCCGGAGTGAAACTCCCACAGGCTGTTGAAACAATCCGCACAGCACCGGTACTTCATGACAGAGTAGTAGACGCACCGGATATGCCGGAAGCAGTAAAAGATATTCTTGGAATCCGGTAATAAAAAAATGTAATTAATTCTACATTTTATGTTGAAAAAAAGAATATACTAGAGTATAATAAAATCAGTTAAAAACAGTGAATATCCTGAAATGTGCGAGGCCCCTTCTTTTTTTGAACCTACATCGACTTTAACGGGAATCCAAGATCGCAGGCCGGATGTCAGGCCGTCATTACGCAGCGGAAGACAGAAGGTCTGTTGAGGATACCCACCTAGCTGCGGCTAGGCGTCAATGGGAAGGGAACGGCATTTCGGGAACTGTAAAAAATGAGCCATGCAGAGGCTCTTTTTTATTATACTGGTATTTAGCGGAATTGCTATAATATTATTCTTTATATACGGGAGGTTGGAAACGATGGGTGTTTCTGAAAGAAAATTCGGTGTATTACAGACCGGGGAAACAGTAAAGATTTTTCATCTGGAGAATAAATCCGGAGCCTATGTGGAAGTAACTGATTTTGGAGCAATCCTGGTGAAGGTTTGTGTACCGGATAAGGATGGTGTCTTGACAGATGTAGTGCTTGGATATGATGATCTGGCATCTTATGAAGTAAATGGATGCTTTTTTGGTGCTACGATCGGAAGAAGTGGTAATCGTATTGCCAAAGCCAGATTCTCCATTCATGGAAAAGAAGTAATACTTGCACAAAACGAGAATGACAACAATCTTCACAGCGGACCGAATGGGTTTGAAAAGAAACTCTGGAAAGTAGCAGAGATTTCCCAGGATAAGAACAGTGTTGTGTTTAACCGTATCAGTCCGGATGGGGAGAATGGCTATCCCGGAGAATTTGATGTATCTGTGAAATACGAATTTACCGAAGAAAACGAACTGAAAATCCATTATCAGGGAATCTGCGATGAGCCGACAGTTGCAAATATGACAAATCATTCTTATTTCAATCTGGATGGTGAGGGCAGCGGAACAGCTATGGATCAGTATCTTACACTCCATGCAAAATATTATACTCCTGTAGCTGACAGTCATTCCATTCCGACCGGTATTTACGAAGAAGTTGCCGGAACTCCGATGGATTTCAGAACTGCAAAGAAGATCGGACAGGATATTGAAGCAGACTTTGATCAGTTGAAATTCACAGGTGGATACGATCATAACTATGTAACAGATAATTATGCAAAAGGAAATAGAAGACTCATTGCCACTGCATATAGCGAAAAGAGCAAAATTGCCATGGATGTTACTTCTGACTGCCCATGTGTACAGTTCTATGCAGCTAATTTTGTTGAAAATGAAAATGGTAAAAACGGTCATGTTTATAATAAAAGAGAGGCTTTCTGCCTGGAAACTCAGGTTGAACCAAATGCAGTTAATGTTGAAGACTTCCATTCGCCGATACTGAATGTTGGAGAACAGTATGATTCTGTAACATCTTATCGTTTTTATGTCAGAAATTCCAGGGGATAACTGAGTGTGCCGGCAAATACTGCTGAGTAGCTATAGATACGTTGCATATTATACTGGTTTCTTTCATATAGAATTATATGAAGGAAACCAGTTTTTGCGTTACAGGATTTTATAGCAGTCCCGGTAAATAATTCATATTTGTCACAGAAGCAGTTTCATGGTATGATAACAGAAAGCAGTTTTCAACCTGCTGCATATTGTTTTGTAGTCTCCACAGGAGGCAAATAACAGAATGGAGAAATTTATGGAGCGGAAAAAGAGAAATGGATCGGTCATAGGTCTTCTGATGGGATTTATGAAACGCGTATCCGGAGATCATGTCGGGGCATATGCCACGCAGGCAGCATATTTCCTGATCATGTCTTTTATCCCATGTATCCTGTTTCTGACCACACTGGTGAGGTATACACCTCTGACTTATAATGTAGTCAGAGATGCGATCATTGCATTTATCCCGGAAAATCTGCAGAGCTTTGTACTCGGAATTGTAGTCGACGTATATAAAAGAAGTACTGCGATCGTCCCCCTTTCAGCGCTTGTGGCCTTATGGTCTGCCGGAAAGGGAATGCAGTCGATCATTAACGGATTAAACACTATCTATCATGTAAAAGAAACCCGTAATTGGCTGCTGACCAGGATTTATGCAGTATTTTATACGTTATCGCTGGTGATCGCGGTCATCATATCTTTGCTTATGCTTGTACTTGGAAACGAAATACAGAAAGCTGTATCAAAATATATACCCTTTCTCGGAAGAATCCTTGGTAGAATCCTGGGAGCAAGAGCGCTGCTGGTATTTGGTGTGTTGTTTCTGGTCTTTCTCATGCTGTACAAAGTTCTGCCAAACAGAAAAGCAACATTTAAAAGCCAGATTCCGGGAGCATTGATCATAGCGGTTGCCTGGTCGATCTTCTCATATGGATTTTCTTTTTATTTTGAAATCTTTCCGGGATTCAGTAATATGTATGGGAATCTTGCAACGATCATCATGGTTATGCTCTGGTTGTATATTTGTATGAATCTTTTGCTGTATGGTGCAGAAATCAATGCATATTTCGAAAAGGAATTCCGGCTTGCGCACAGATCTGTCAGGGATTTGATGATTTATGAAAAGGAACGCCGGAAGAATAAAAATAAAAATGATACTTGACAGATTTTTAAGTCTGTGGCATGATTATTAATGTTGATAATTTTGAAAGGCTTAGAAGGTGTTTACAGGGATTTATTTTCCGCCAGAGAGAGGAAGTCATCGGCTGGAAGCTGCCTCAGGTTCAGATATTTCCTGAATTTCCCACCGGAGCCGCATTTCTGAATGACAGTGATCACTGAGTAGGAGATGACGTTACTGCGCGTTAAGCAGACCGAGAGCCTGTAGAAGATACAGGAAGCAGGGTGGTACCGCGGATATTTTACTCCGTCCCTTTATTGGGACGGAGTTTTTGTTTTTTACCGCTCCTGCTATTATGACATAAAGGAGAAAGAGAACATGGATATGAAAGAAAGACTTCAGGAACTGGCTGAAGCAGCCAGAAAGCGGATTGATGAATCCGAAGGCCTGGACAAACTGAATGAAGTACGTGTGGCATACCTTGGTAAGAAAGGCGAGCTGACTGCAATCTTAAAAAGCATGAAAGATGTTGCCCCGGAAGAACGCCCGAAAGTTGGACAGCTTGTAAATGAAACAAGAAGTAAGATCGAAGCACTTCTTGATGAATCTAAACAGAAACTGGAAGAAGCAGTCCGTGAAGAGAAGATGAAACAGGAAGTGATCGACGTTACTTTGCCTGCAAAGAAAGCTAAGATCGGTCACCGCCATCCGAATACCATTGCTCTGGAAGAAGTAGAGCGTATCTTTGTCGGCATGGGCTATGAAGTAGTAGAGGGACCGGAAGTAGAATATGCAGATTATAACTTTACCAAGCTGAATATTCCGGAGAATCATCCGGCACGTGATGAACAGGATACTTTCTTTATCAATGATTCCATTCTTCTTCGTTCCCAGACATCACCGGTTCAGGCACGTACCATGGAGAAAGGCAAACTGCCGATCCGTATGATCGCACCCGGCCGCGTGTTCCGTTCTGATGAAGTAGATGCAACGCATTCTCCTTCCTTCCATCAGATTGAAGGACTTGTAATTGACAAGAATATTACTTTTGCAGACCTTAAGGGAACTCTCCAGGAATTTGCACAGGAATTGTTCGGACCTGAGACAAAAACAAAATTCAGACCGCACCATTTTCCATTCACAGAACCAAGTGCAGAGGTAGATGTATCCTGTTTTAAATGCGGCGGTAAGGGCTGTCGTTTCTGTAAAGGCTCTGGCTGGATTGAAATCCTTGGCTGTGGTATGGTTCATCCGAATGTATTAAGCATGTGCGGGATCGATCCGGAAGAGTACACAGGATTTGCATTTGGTGTAGGTCTTGAGCGTATCGCACTTCTGAAATATGAGATTGATGACATGAGACTGCTCTATGAGAATGATATCCGTTTCCTGAAACAGTTCTGATAAATGATAATTTGAAAAGGCAGAACTGTACAGAACAGAAGCCAGGGACAAAATACCTGCTGACTCTGGCATCACAATATAGAAAGAGGATTAGCAAAATGAATACTTCATTATCTTGGATTAAAATGTATGTGCCGGATCTTGATGTGACAGCACAGGAATATACAGACGCCATGACACTGACAGGAACAAAGGTGGAAGGCTTTGAGAAACTGGATGCAGATCTTGATAAGATCGTTATCGGTCAGATTGAGAAAATCGAGAAACATCCCGATGCAGATAAACTGATCATCTGTCAGGTAAATATCGGAGCAGAAACCGTACAGATTGTTACAGGCGCTCCAAATGTAAAAGAGGGAGATAAGGTTCCTGTTGTTCTTGACGGCGGACGTGTAGCCGGCGGACATGATGGAAAGAAAACTCCAGGTGGAATTGAGATAAAAAAAGGAAAACTCCGCGGAATTGATTCCTATGGTATGATGTGTTCCATCGAAGAACTGGGAAGCACAAAAGAAATGTATCCGGAAGCACCGGAATACGGAATCTATATTTTCCCTGAAGATGCTGTTGTAGGTGAGAGTGCTGTCAAAGCACTGGGTCTGGATGATGTTGTTTTTGAATATGAAATCACATCCAACCGTGTAGACTGCTATGGTGTACTGGGGATTGCAAGAGAAGCAGCAGCTACTTTTGATAAGAAGTTCTGCCCTCCTGTAGTTGAATGCAAGGGAAATGATGAGAAAGCATCTGATTATGTAAAGGTTACAGTAGAAGATCCGAAGCTCTGCCCGCGTTACTGTGCAAGAGTCGTAAAGAATGTTAAAATCGGACCATCCCCGAAATGGATGCAGAGATGTCTGGCTTCCAATGGAATCCGCCCGATCAATAATCTGGTAGATATCACAAACTATGTAATGGAAGAATTTGGTCAGCCAATGCACGCATATGATCTGGATACGATTGCAGGAAAAGAAATCGTCGTACGTCGTGCAGAGAATGATGAGAAATTTGTAACGCTGGATGGACAGGAACGTACCATGGATGATCAGGTACTGATGATCCGCGACGGTGAGAAAGCGGTTGGTATTGCAGGTATCATGGGTGGAGAGAATTCTATGATCACAGACGATGTAAAAACTGTTCTTTTCGAGGCTGCATGCTTTGACGGAACCAATATCCGCCTTTCTTCCAAGAGAATCGGTCTGAGAACAGACGCTTCCGGTAAATTTGAAAAAGGTCTTGATCCGAACAATGCGCAGGCAGCTATCGACAGAGCATGCCAGTTGATGGAAGAACTTGGAGCAGGTGAAGTTGTAGGTGGAATGGTAGATATCTGCAATGAAGTAAGAGAGTCATCCAGAGTTCCTTTCAAACCGGAGAAGATCAATGCTCTTCTTGGAACTGACCTGACACCGGAAGAAATGCTTGCTCTTCTTGCAAAAGTAGAACTGACCTATGACGAAAAAACAAATGAGATCGTAGCTCCTACTTTCCGTCAGGATATCCATTATGTAGCTGATGTTGCAGAAGAAGTTGCAAGATTTTTCGGATATGATAAGATTCCTACTACTCTGCCTACAGGTGAAGCTACAACAGGTAAGCTTCCGTTTAAACTTCGTATTGAAGCAGTGGCACGTGATATTGCAGAATATTGTGGTTTCTCTGAAGGAATGACTTATTCTTTTGAAAGCCCGAAGGTATTTGACAAATTAAGACTTCCGGCTGACAGCAAACTTCGTCAGGGAATCGTGATCAGCAATCCTCTGGGAGAAGATTACAGTGTCATGAGAACAACTACTTTAAACGGTATGCTCAGTTCTCTGGCTACAAACTACAACAGAAGAAATAAAGATGTCCGTCTCTATGAACTTGGCAATGTATACCGTCCAAAGTCACTTCCCCTTACAGAACTTCCGGATGAGCGCATGCACTTTACACTTGGAATGTACGGAAATGGTGATTTCTTTGATATGAAGGGCGTATGCGAGGAATTCTTCGAGAAAGTGGGAATGAGAAATAAAGTAGATTACAATCCAAACAGTGGTAAAACTTATCTTCATCCGGGAAGACAGGCAAACATGATCTACGACGGAAAAGTAGTAGGATACCTTGGGGAGGTTCATCCTCTGGTTGCAGACACTTATGGAATCGGCGACAAGGCATATGTGGCAGTGATCGATATCCTTACAGTTCTTGAGTTTGCAGGTTTCAATCATAAATACACAGGAATTGCCAAATATCCGGCAGTAACCCGTGATTTAAGTATGGTTGTTCCGAAGACAGTTCTTGCCGGACAGATTGAACATATTCTGACCCAGAGGGGCGGAAAGATTCTGGAAAGCTATCAGTTATTTGACATTTATGAAGGAGATCAGATCAAAGACGGATATAAATCCATGGCGTATTCTCTGGTGTTCCGTCATCATGACAAGACTCTGGAAGAGAGTGAGATCACAGCTGCAATGAAGAAAATTCTGAATGGTCTGACCAGCCTTGGAATCGAGTTGAGAAGTTAATGCTACTTTATGTATTAAGACACGGAATAACCCAGTGGAATAAACTGAAAAAAGTGCAGGGGGCAATGGATATTCCCCTTGCACCGGAGGGAATTGAACTGGCTAAAAGAACAGGAGAAGCATTAAGAAATGTTTCCTTTGATATTTGTTTTACAAGCCCTCTGACGAGAGCGAAACAGACAGCTTATTATGTGTTGGGCAACAGGCAGATTCCTGTTATTGAAGATAAGAGAATCCAGGAAATTGATTTCGGAGTTCTTGAGGGCAGTCAGTTTAAAGATGCACAGGGGAAGATCATCAGCCATGAAATGGAAATCTTTTTTGAAGAGCCTCAGAAATTTGAACGTCCTAAAAACGGCGAAAATATTTCTGACATCCTGAAACGCACCAGAGAGTTCTGGATGGAAAAAACAACCGATCCTGCTCTGGCAGATAAAACGGTTCTGATTTCTTCGCATGGATGCGCAGTACGTGCATTGCTTCAGAATGTTTATCAGGATCCGGTACATTTTTGGCATGGATGTGTACCTCCCAACTGCAGCATCAATCTGGTTGAAGTAAAAGACGGAAACGCCAGATTTCTGGAAGAAGACAGAGTTTATTCTGAGATATAGCAATTTTATAAAAAATCCGATGGAAAATTATGTTTTGAGGACCGATTTTCTGTCGGATTTTTTTGGGTTTTATTTTTCATTGTATTTTCACTTGTGGCAGATATAGCGTTGTGATATGATATACAAAAAGAAAATTGTCTGTACAGGAGGTGTATTATGGGCAAAAAAATTATGAATACAGTTCTTTTTCTGGCAGTGCTTGGCGGATGTATTGCCATGACACTGCTGACCGGAAACGGTTCATCCGGCACAATGATTTATAACTTTGCATTTCTTGCTGTTATGGCGGTAATCTATCTGGTGGGATTGTTTGGAGGTATGTTCCGGATTGATGGTATCGGTGAGGCTCTGACAAGAGGAACGCAGGAGCTTACCAGCATTTTTAAAATACCCGGGAAAGCCAAAAGTGAAGATCTTTCCTGTCTGAAAGGAATGTTTGAGCATAAATATCTGGACGACAGAATGGACAGCTTTGTAGATGCCATGGAGAAAAATCAGGAAGGAATCGGGGATGTTGAAGATTACATAAATGAGGATGAGATTGATCTTCATGTACATAAGAAGGTTCTGGAGATGGCACCGGATATTTTTACCAGCCTTGGTATTCTTGGCACCTTTATTGGTCTGGTATGGGGACTTAAGAGCTTTGAGCCATCCAGCTACGAGACAATGACCACCTCTGTCTCTGCCCTGGTAGACGGTATCAAAGTAGCATTTCTTACTTCTATCTACGGAATTGCATTTGCACTGATTTACAGTTCCGGGATGAAGAGTGTCTATTCCGGAATGGATGCAAAACTTCAGGAGTTTCTGGAAAGATTTCATCTTTATGTACTTCCGACAGCCGAAAGTGAATCAAGAAACCTGATGCTTGCAAGCCAGAAAGTTCAGACGAAGGCAATGAAACAGATGGCAGAACAGCTTACTTCCCAGATGGCAGAGAGTTTTGAAAAGGCAATCAATCCTACATTCCAGAAGATGACAGAATCTCTGGATATCCTGACAGAATCTGTAACAAAATGTCAGGAGGATGTGGTGCAGGATATTCTGCGCACTTTTCTGCGTGAAATGAACGGATCCTTCAAAATGCAGTTCAAAGATTTTAACGAGGCACTTGCACAACTGAAGGACGCACAGAAAGAGAATATCGACTATACAACAAGGCTTTATCAGACGATGAGCAATCAGTTGAATACCTCTTATGCAAAACAGAGTGAGACTATGAAAGATCTTGTAAATGAACTTGGACAGGTTCAGGGGCGTTATATGTCTACGGCAACAAGGATCACACAGGATAATCAGGAAATCCAGAAGCTTCAGCAGCAGGATTATCAGCGTATTGCGGATTATCTGCATGAATCAGAGAAATCTTCCGCTAAATTCTGGGTTGCCTGCAATCAGACAATGCAGAAATATGTGGAAGCTGCCGCGCAGGGAATGGAAAAGGTTTCGGCTGCAAATCAGGCAGGAAAAGATGTGCTTGAGGCTAACCGTAAACTGGTAGAACAGTTGGATGTAAAGATGAAAGACTTTGTATCTTATCAGAAGATGACTTACGAGACAATGGAAGAGGTACGCAAACTCTTTGCAGATATTTCTGTTCAGAAAGAAGACAACAATATTTATCTCTCGGGCGGAAAATCAGCTCAGAGTGCGGCACAGAAAGAATCTGTGGAGGAAGTACGCAAACTTCTGGAGGAACAGAGCGAGCGTCAGGAAGCACTTCTGGAGGAGATGAACAAAAATATGAAGAATATTTCCAAAAACCAGAAAGGTAAATTCAGCTTATTCAAATAAGAAAAGGAGAGAAATATGCGCAAAAGAAAGAAATCAGAAGAGGGCGGATTTAATGTCTGGCGGTCTTATTCTGATATGATGGCCGGTGTGCTGCTCCTTTTTATACTGATTATGTGTGTGACTCTTTTTCAGGCTCAGAAAAGTTATAATGAGAGTATTAAGGAGAGAGATGACAAGATAGCTCTTCAGGAGCAGTATACAGCGGAAATTCTGGCACAGCAGAGTGAGCTGGACGAGAAAAACAGCAAGCTGAGTTCCCAGGATGAACAGCTTGACAAGCAGAAAAAGCTTCTTGCAGAACTGGCAGCACAGTTAAAGGAACAACAGGCCAGCCTTGATGAAAAAACATCTCTTCTTGCCACACAGCAAAAGAAAATTGATAATATCATCGGTGTCAAGGCAGATGTTATCGAAGCATTGCAGAAAGAGTTTTCCAAAAATAATGTAAGTGTTGATATCGATGCTCAGACAGGTGCCCTTACCCTCAATGCAAATGTATTATTTGACTATGATAAGTCAGAACTGACAGATGAGGGCAAACAGGAACTTGCAGACATCCTTCCGATTTACTGTAAGGTGCTTCTTCAGAAGGATTATAAGAAGTATCTGGCTGAGATCATCATTGACGGTTATACAGACACAGACGGAGATTACGATTACAATCTGGAGCTTTCTCAGAAACGTTCTCTTGCAGTTGCACAGTATCTGACAGAAATCCGTGAGAACTTCCTGAGTTCTGATGAGATTTCAGAACTTCAGAATTATCTGACCGTAAATGGACACGGTTCAGCTAATCCGGTTCTGGATTCCGATGGGAATGTAAATAAGGATGCATCCAGACGAGTAGAAGTGAAGTTTCGTCTGAAAGATGATGAAATGATAAATGAGCTTAATCAGATTATGAATACAGATAAGACTTCTGATTCTGAAAAATCCGGCAGCAATTAAACTGCCGGATTTTTCAATTCCGAAGTGTGTTTGAAAAATGTTTTGCTGCAGATATTTTTTTATAATTCACGAAAGATAACGAGTAATTTTACCAATAACAGTTCACATTTCCGAGAGAAAATGTGGTATGATAAAACAGTACGCAGTTTCCTTCAATGGTAATGATGCACAGTACCCTACATAAGAAAAGAGAAAGAGGAATTTATCATGTCTTTGAAAATCGGAAGAAACGATCCATGCTGGTGTGGAAGCGGAAAAAAATATAAGAAATGCCATGAAGCATTTGATGAAAAAATGGAAATAATGAAACAGAAAGGATATGCAGTGATCGATCACAATCTGATCAAAACCCCTGAACAGATTGAAAAAATTAAAGAAAGCTGTAAAATCAATATTGCAGTCCTTGATTATGTGGAAGAGCATATTAAACCAGGTGTATCTACGGAAGAGATTGACAGATGGGTACATGAAGAGACTGTACGGCATGGAGGAATCCCGGCACCATTAAATTACGAAGGATTTCCCAAAAGTGTGTGCACCTCTGTGGATGAAGTAGTATGCCATGGAATCCCGAATGAAGAACAGATCCTGAAAGAGGGAGATATTATCAATGTAGATGTATCTACAATCTATAACGGCTATTACTCAGATTCATCCAGAATGTTCTGTATCGGCAAAGTAAGCCCTGAGAAGGAGAAGCTTGTCAAAGTCACAAAGGAATGTGTTGAAATCGGTATTTCCCAGGTAAAACCCTGGACTCCGATTGGAAATATGGGAAGTGCAGTACATAAGCATGCTGTAGAGAACGGATACTCCGTAGTCAGAGAAATAGGCGGACATGGTGTGGGAATTGAATTCCATGAAGATCCATGGGTAAGTTTTGTTTCCGAAGAAAATACAGGTGTTCTCATGGTTCCCGGCATGATGTTTACCATAGAACCAATGGTAAATATGGGAAGCGATGAAATCTATACGGATGAGATCGACGAGTGGACAGTGCGCACAGAAGATGGGCTTCCTTCAGCTCAGTGGGAAGTGACGGTTCTGGTTACGGAAACAGGCTGTGAAGTGATTTGCTGGTAAAAAAATTTACAAAAAGTATTGCAATACACCAGGCAATATAGTATAATCACAACTGTTGTGAAAAAAGATGGTCCTCTGTTACGGAATATGTATTAAGAACATCCATATAAGAATAGGAGAAAATGAAATGAACGAAATTATCAAAAACATCGAAGCAGCTCAGTTAAAAGCTGAAGTACCGGCATTCAACACAGGTGATACTGTAAGAGTACACGCACTGATCAAAGAGGGAAACCGTGAACGTGTTCAGGTTTTTGAAGGAACAGTTCTCAAGAAACAGGGCGGAAGCAACAGAGCTACATTTACTGTAAGAAAGAGCTCTAACGGAGTAGGCGTTGAAAAAACATGGCCACTTCATTCCCCACATGTAGTTAAAGTAGAAGTTATTCGTCGTGGTAAAGTACGTCGTGCAAAACTGAACTACTTAAGAGATCGTGTAGGTAAAGCAGCTAAAGTTAAAGAACTTGTTAAATAATTTCATGAATTAGCAGAAGAAGGGACAATAACTTGTGTATTGTCCCTCTTTTTCCATCTGTCAGGAGATTTGGATGAATATCAGAAAATGGAAAGAGAACCCGGCACTACAGGAAACAAAAGATATACTGGAAACAAAACTTGAAGATAAAAAAGTCCGGGGAATCCTTAACTGGATATTTCAGATAGCGGTAGTACTTATTTTCGGTATATTAGCAGGAATCGCATTGTTTCAGTCAGTGACTGTACAGGAGAGTGCCATGGAACCAACATTGCAGGTCGGAGAACGTTTCTTTGTGAATCGGGCTGTTTATAAAATATCCTCCCCGGAAAGAGGAGATGTTATCGTATATAAAACCAGCGGAAGTGATGATGCAGCTCTGCACATCGGACGTGTGATCGGTCTGCCCGGTGAAACTGTGCAGATATCCAACGGTGCAATACTGATCAACGGAGAAGTATACAATGAAAATAAGAATTTTCCCGAGATCAGCAATGCCGGACTGGCATCCGACGGAGTGTCTCTGGAAAGTGGTCAGTATTTTGTACTTGGTGATAACAGAAATAACAGCGAGGACAGCCGGTATGGTGATATCGGAAATATCAGTAAGAAATATATTGTGGGAAAGGTATGGTTTGTCATTTCCCCCAAAGATAAATTTGGATTTTTGAAAGGTTAGGTGTATATGAACGTACAGTGGTACCCTGGTCATATGACCAAGGCAAAGAGACAGATGCAGGAGGACATTAAGCTGATCGATCTGATCATTGAACTTGTGGATGCCCGCGTACCTCTTTCAAGCAGAAACCCGGATATCGATGAACTGGGAAAAAATAAATCCAGACTGATTCTTCTTAATAAATCAGATCTGGCTGACGAACGCCAGAACGAAGCCTGGAAAACTTATTTTCAGGCAAAGGGATTTTATGTTGTAAAAGTAGATTCCAGAAATGGTTCCGGAATGAAAGCAATCAATAATGTGATTCAGGAAGCATGCAAGGAAAAGATAGAAAGAGACAGACGCCGTGGTATCAAAAATCGTCCGATCCGTGCCATGGTTGTGGGAATTCCAAATGTGGGAAAATCCACATTTATCAATACCTTTGCAGGACGGGCCTGTGCAAAGACCGGAAACAAGCCGGGAGTTACAAAAGGAAAACAGTGGATCCGTCTGAATAAAGGGGTAGAACTTTTGGATACTCCTGGTATTTTGTGGCCGAAATTTGAAGATCAGCAGGTGGGAATCCGTCTGGCATGTGTAGGTTCTATCAAGGACGATATTCTGAATATGGAGGAACTGGCACTCTGGCTGATCGATTATCTGCGCGAAAATTATAAAGGAATTCTGGCAGAGAGATATCAGATTACAGAAGAGGGAACTTCTGTAGAAGTTCTGGAAGAGATTGCCAGAGCCAGAGGGTGTCTGAAAAAGCAGGAGGAGCTGGACTATGCCAAAGCTTCGCTGATACTGTTTGATGATTTCCGTTCCGGAAAAATGGGGCGGATCACATTGGAGTGGGCACCATTATGAAAACAATAGCCGAGGTTAAAGCCGAGTTTGCTGCAGCAGATATGAGCAGTTACCCGGCTTTATATGAAATTTATAAAGAAGATACCAGAAGTGGTGTGCAAAAGCTGATCGCACAGTGTCACAAAAAGGAAGCAGCTCTGGAAGCGGAAAAGCAGCGTATTGAAAATATGAAGGTATATGAGCATAAATATGAACATCTTGGTTATTTATGCGGAATTGATGAAGTGGGAAGAGGTCCCCTTGCAGGTCCGGTTGTGGCATGTGCGGTAATCCTGCCGCAGGACAGTCGGATCCTTTATCTGAATGATTCCAAGAAACTCAGTGCTTCCAGAAGAGAAGAACTGTATGATGTAATCATGAAGGAAGCAGTTTCAGTAGGAATTGGTATGCGCAGCCCGGAGCGTATTGATGAGATCAATATCCTTCAGGCTACTTATGAGGCAATGCGGGAGGCGGTAAGTAAACTGGAAGTAATCCCTCAGCTTCTTCTCAATGATGCAGTTACGATTCCTCAGATCACCATTCCGCAGGTTCCCATTATTAAAGGAGATGCAAAAAGTGTTTCCATTGCAGCGGCAAGTATTGTTGCAAAAGTGACAAGGGACAGAATGATGGATGAGTATGATAAAGTATTTCCTGAATATGGTTTTGTGTCAAATAAGGGATATGGTTCCGCCGATCATATTGCGGCACTGAAAAAATACGGCGAAACTCCGATCCACAGAAAGACTTTTATCACACATTTTATATAAACAGTAACAAAAAGATTACTATTCCTCAGTATACTGGGCGATACGCAGTAACAACAAAAGATGCCTACATATAAAAAGAAATGGATAGAAGAATTTGCATAAAAATACCCGGGCTACCGGAAGCTGTTACGAAAGAAAAGCTGCTGATTATCTGAAGCAGCAGGGATTATTTATTCTGAGATATAATTACAGATGCAGATTTGGAGAAATCGACCTGATTGCCAGAGATGGAGAATATCTTGTTTTTGTTGAGGTAAAATACAGAAAAGACAATAGTTCCGGCTATTCACTGGCTGCGGTAAACCCTGCCAAACAGAAAACCATATGTAAGGTGGCAAAGTATTTTCTTACAGTGGAATATCATAATGTGGATATTCCATGCCGTTTCGATGTGGCAGGAATTGACGGGGATAAAATACACTGGGTTAAGAATGCGTTTGAATATATTACAATCCTCTAATAATTGCAGAAGCTGCTTCGATGAATAATCTTCCATACAACAGGAGGGGATTAATGAACTATGAATATAAAATGGCACAATGAACAGATTCCAAAGATGAATGTAAAAAACAATAAAGATGTTACATTTCTCACATATCCCGCATATGAAGAGATGAACTGGCTTGTTCATGGATTCAGCACCCGCCTTGGCGGAGTGAGCAGAGGAATCTACACTTCTATGAACCTGAGTTTTACAAGAGGTGATGAAGAATCCTGTGTAAAAGAAAATTACAGAAGGATTTCTGATGCTATGGGATTTGATATGAACAACATCGTTACATCCGATCAGACTCATACCAACAATGTGAGGAAAGTAACAGAGAAGGACCGCGGAAAGGGAATTGTGGTTCCACGTGATTATACAGACACAGATGGAATGATAACAAATGTTCCGGGGCTGGTTCTTGCAACCTTTTATGCAGATTGTGTACCGCTGTATTTTGCGGATCCGGTGAATCACGCGATCGGACTGTCTCATTCGGGATGGAGAGGTACGGTTCAGAAAATAGGTGCAGTTACCATAGAAAAGATGTCTGAAGAGTACGGAAGTGATCCAAAAGATCTGAAAGTGGCAATCGGACCGTCCATCTGTCAGGATTGTTATGAAGTCAGCGAAGATGTGATTGAAGAATTTGAAAAGGTTTTTGATGAGAAATACCGGAACAGGCTGTTTTACAGAAAAGAAAACGGGAAGTATCAGTTGAATCTGTGGATGGCAAACAAGATTATTTTTCTGGAAGCAGGAATCCCGGAAGAGAATATTTCCATGCCAAATCTCTGTACCTGCTGTAACCCGGAGTTTCTCTTTTCACACAGAGCTTCCCATGGAAAAAGAGGAAATCTCGGAGCCTTTCTTGGCATACGTTCATAAAGTCTGAATTGTCAGAAAGCACAACAGTTATAAGTGAGTAATCCTGAATTGCAGATTACCTGTACAATACGCAAAAAAGGAGCTGGTTAACAGCTCCCTTTTGTTATATTTATCTGTCGGAAAAGCTATCTGGAATTTACTTTTTCCATAAGAGACATAATCTTTTCGTTACTGGAACGAACCTTTTCAACAGAAACATCATGATTGATGATATCAATAATACTTGCAAGATATTTACTCATATTTGCTTCCACATAGTATGGTCTTTCCAGAAGCTCCGGAACACGATAGTTCAGGTTGGTTGTAATCACTCTGTCTAACCAGCCTTTCTCATAATATTCATCGAATTTATCCAGACCATCTGTGAACAGTCCGTAAGTAGTGCATACAAATACTCTCTTTGCGTTGCGTTCCTTTAACTGCTTGGCAACATCCAGCATACTTCCGCCGGAGGAGATCATATCATCGATAACTACAACATCCTTACCCTCTACGGAATCTCCGAGGAATTCATGTGCAACAATAGGATTCTTTCCGTTGACAATCGTAGAGTAATCACGACGTTTGTAGAACATACCCATATCTACTCCAAGAATGTTGGAGAAATAAACAGCTCTTGACATGGCGCCTTCATCAGGGCTGATGATCATCAGATGGTCATTGTCAACACGAAGATCCGGTACGCTCTTGATCAGAGCTTTCAGGAACTGATAAGTTGGGAAAAAGTTATCAAAACCATTCAGTGGAATGGAATTCTGGACACGTGGATCATGGGCATCAAAGGTAATGATATTGGAAACTCCCATATCGCTTAATTCCTTCAATGCCAGGGCACAGTCCAGAGACTCTCTTTTGGTACGTCTGTGCTGACGGCCTTCATAAAGGAACGGCATAATTACATTGATACGGTGTGCTTTACCTGTTGCAGCGGAAATGATTCGTTTAAGATCCTGGAAATGGTTGTCAGGAGACATATGATTCTCATGTCCGCATACAGTATAAGTTTCGCTGTAATTGGTCACATCAACCATAATATAAAGGTCAGCGCCACGGACAGATTCCTTAATATAACCTTTACCTTCACCGGTTCCGAAACGTGGGCATTCGCATTCTACAATAAATGATTCTTCGCTGTATCCCTGCGGAACAACACTAAGCTGTTTGCGCTCAACCAGTTCTTTACGGAATTTAACAAGTTTTCTGTCAACTTCTTCAGCAAGTTCTCTGCATCCAAGAGCTGCAATACGGATAGGTGCAACCGGCATGGATTTTTCCAACAATTCTATGTTTGGCATAATACTCCTCCTAAGTAGTGATTTTATACTCAAAAAATAGATTTCAATATAATATATAACATTTGCCCTAAAATACGTCAAGGAATTTATTGATTTTTTCTTTTATAATTGTTATGATATAAAAGATAGTGGATTTCGGGCATAAGCACATTTTGTCCGGAATTACTGCTATATGATATCAGGAATAAAAGGCAGAGGGTTATTGTGCCTGCGCAGTAAGACTCTTTGCTAAAACAGTGATTTATTCAATAAATCACCGGATCTGAATGATCGAGAAACAAAATGTACCGGAAAAGTTTATCCCACACACAATTTCCGGTTACATTCCAATGGAGTAAAATTCATGAAAAAAAATTTACACATAATATCCAGGATTCTTTCGGGCAGTATCGGAGAGGAACTGGAACTGGAACCGGGAGATGCGCTGCTTTCCATTAACGGTCAGCCGGTAGAGGATGTGTTTGATTATCGTTATCTGATGAATGACGAATTTGTTACGCTCCTTATCCGGAAGAAGAATGGCGAGGAATGGGAACTGGAAGTAGAGAAAGAATATGAAGATGACCTTGGTGTGGAGTTTGAGAACAGTCTTATGGATGAATATCGCTCCTGTTCCAATCACTGTATTTTCTGCTTTATCGACCAGATGCCGCCCGGTATGAGAGAAACTTTATATTTTAAAGATGACGATTCCAGACTGTCATTTCTGCAGGGGAACTATGTTACCCTTACCAATATGAGCGACTATGATCTGGATCGTATTATCAAGTTTCACCTTTCGCCTATCAATGTATCATTTCAGACTATGAACCCAAAACTTCGCTGCAAAATGCTCCATAATCGTTTTGCCGGAGATGCACTTGCAAAAGTAGACAGGCTCTATAGAGGCGATGTAACCATGAATGGGCAGATTGTACTCTGCAAAGGGATTAATGACAGAGATGAACTGGAATACAGTCTGGAAAAGCTGTCGGAATATGCGCCTGTACTGCAGAGCGTTTCAATTGTACCTGTAGGTCTTTCCAAGTATCGAAAAGGTTTGTATCCACTGGAATCTTTTGATAAGGAGGATGCAAGATATCTGATCAGTCAGGTAGAGCGGTGGCAGAAGATTATGATCAGGAAGCATGGTATTCATTTTGTACACGCTTCGGATGAATGGTACATTCTTGCAGGATATGAACTTCCTGAGGAGGGCAGATATGACGGATACCTTCAGTTGGAGAACGGTGTTGGTATGATGCGTCTGCTTGAAACAGAGGTAAAAGAGAGACTTGGGCAGCTTGAGGGCGATGACAGAGAGGTAAATGCCACGGTTGCAACAGGACGGCTGGCAGCGCCTTATATAGGTAAAATGATAAAACTGGTACAGGAGAAATTTCCGAATGTCCATGCTGAGGTATATGCGGTAAAGAATAATTTCTTTGGAGAGAAGATCACAGTTTCCGGTCTGATCACAGCTACTGATCTTATGGATCAGCTTGCGCAGAGAGAACTGGGGGAAAAAGTACTGATCCCATGCAATATGCTCAGAAGCGGCGAAGATGTTTTTCTGGATGACCTGACGGTGGAAGATGTCAGACAGGCTCTTAAGACAGAAGTCGTAGTAGTAGATGAACCGGGTTCTGACCTGGTAAACTGTCTGATTGAAGCACCAGACCATAAAAAGATAAGAAGGAGACAGATATATGAGCAAACCGGTAGTAGCGATAGTGGGCAGACCTAATGTAGGTAAATCCACATTGTTTAATGCGCTGGCAGGTGAGAAGATTTCTATTGTAAAAGATACACCCGGCGTTACAAGAGACAGAATTTATGCAGATGTGACATGGCTGGATAAAACATTTACCATGATCGATACAGGCGGTATTGAACCGGACAGCAGCGACATCATCCTTTCCCAGATGAGAGAACAGGCTCAGATTGCCATTGATACGGCAGATGTCATCATCTTTATTACAGATGTTCATCAGGGACTGGTGGATTCCGATGCGAAGGTGGCAGATATGCTCCGACGCAGTGGTAAGCCGGTTGTCCTTGTTGTGAATAAGGTAGACAGTATCCAGAAATTTATGATGGATGTTTATGAGTTCTACAACCTTGGTATTGGAGAACCCATTCCGATCTCTGCAGCAAACCGTATGGGACTGGGTGATATGCTGGATGAGGTTGCAAAGCATTTTCCTGCAGACGCAATTACAGAAGAAGATGATGAAATCCCGAGAATTGCCATCGTTGGTAAGCCAAACGTAGGAAAATCTTCGCTGGTAAATAAGCTTCTGGGAGAAGATCGTGTAATTGTTTCCGACATTGCCGGAACTACAAGAGATGCTGTAGACACCCGGGTAAAGTGGCAAGGTAAGGATTATATCTTTATCGATACCGCCGGACTTCGCCGTAAGGGTAAAGTAAAGGAAGAGATTGAGAGATACAGCGTGATTCGTACAGTAACTGCTGTAGAGCGTGCAGATGTCGTGATTGTAATGATCGATGCATCTGAGGGCGTTACAGAGCAGGATGCCAAAATCGCAGGTATTGCCCATGAAAGGGGAAAAGGTGTTATCATTGCGGTGAATAAATGGGATGCCATTGAGAAAAATGATAAGACCATTTACAAACATACAAACAGAATCCGCGAGGTTCTGGCCTATATGCCGTATGCAGAGCTGGTATTTATTTCTGCAAAAACAGGACTCAGAATTTCCAGAATGTTTGAAACGATTGATGCGGTTATCGAAAACCAGACATTGCGTATCCAGACAGGTGTTCTGAATGAAATCCTTTCTGAGGCAGTGGCAATGCAGCAGCCTCCGTCTGACAAAGGAAAACGTCTGAAAATCTATTATATGACCCAGGTAGCTGTAAAACCTCCGACATTTGTTATCTTTGTTAATGACAAAGAACTGATGCATTTCTCTTACACCAGATATCTGGAGAATAAGATCAGGGATGCGTTCGGATTTGCAGGAACATCACTGAAATTCATTATTCGTGAACGAGGTGAGAAGGAATAATCATGGAACGTTTGGCTTGCATAGCAATAGGATATATATGCGGACTTTTTCAGACCGCATACATTTTAGGAAAGATTTATCATATTGATATCCGCAAACAGGGAAGCGGAAATCTTGGTTCTACGAATGTGCTGCGTACTCTTGGAAAGAAAGCAGGTGCCCTGAATCTTCTGTGCGACTGCCTGAAATGTATTGCTGCGATTCTGATCGCAAAAGCAATATTTGGGAATTCTTATGGGGATATCCTTCCTCTGCTGAGTCTCTATGCAGCAGCAGGATGTATTCTTGGACATAATTTTCCGTTTTATCTGAACTTCAAAGGCGGAAAAGGTGTGGCAGCTTCTGTGGGACTTGTGATTGCTTTTGACTGGCGGATTTTTGTAATCTGTGCAATTGTATTTTTCGGATTGTTCTTTCTGACACATTACGTTTCCCTGTGCTCAGTGAGCGCATATCTGACAGCTTTTATCAGTATGATCGTCTTTGGGCAGATGGGATCCTATCATATGGATCACGCACATACTGCAGAGCTCTATGTTGTTATGGGAGCACTGACAGTGCTGGCATTTTACAGACATAAAAAGAACATAAAACGACTTCTGGACGGAACAGAAAGTAAAATTTATTTAAGCAAAAAAAAATAAATAAAAAGAGGTGTTTATATGGCAAAAATCAGTGTACTTGGTGCAGGGAGTTGGGGAACTGCCCTGGCTATTCTTCTTTATAATAATGGGCATGAAGTAATCCTGTGGTCAGCACTTGGAGAAGAGATTGCAACATTAAGAGAGAAACGTGAACATGTAAGTAAGCTTCCGGGAGTTAAGATTCCAGAGCCGATCGACATTACAACAGATGTTGAGAGAAGCCTGAGAGATGCAGATGTTGCTGTGCTGGCTGTTCCGTCGCCTTATACCAGAAGTACCTGTAAACGGTTGGCGCCTTTTGTAAAAGAAGGTCAGAAGATTGTAAATGTTGCCAAAGGTGTGGAGGAGAAAACACTTCTTACATTAAGTGAGATTATTGAACAGGAACTTCCACAGGCCGAGGTATCTGTACTTTCCGGACCGAGTCATGCGGAAGAAGTCGGAAAGGGACTGCCTACAACATGTGTGGTAAGCTCTCGCAAGAGAGAGACTGCAGAATATCTGCAGGGAATCTTTATGAGTCCTGTTTTCAGAGTTTATACCACGCCGGATATGCTGGGGGTGGAGCTTGGTGCAGCGCTGAAGAATGTGATCGCACTGGCAGCCGGAACCGCCGATGGTCTGGGATACGGTGATAATACCAAAGCAGCCCTGATCACAAGAGGAATTGCAGAGATTTCCCGTCTGGGCGTTAAAATGGGAGCGCGTATGGAAACCTTTTATGGTCTGTCCGGAATCGGAGATTTGATCGTTACCTGTGCCAGTGTTCACAGCCGCAACCGAAAAGCCGGATATCTGATGGGAAAAGGATATACCATGGAGCAGGCAATGGCTGAAGTGAAAATGATCGTGGAGGGCGTCTATTCCGCAAAAGCTGCAAAAGAACTGGCAGAAAAATATGATGTGGAAATGCCGATCATTACAGAAGTAAACAAAGTTCTGTTCGAAGGGAAAAGTGCTGCGGAAGCAGTGATCGACCTTATGGTAAGAGATAAAAAAGTGGAGACACCGATGCTTCCATGGGAAGATGGCAGTAATCATTCAGTGAACCGCTAAAGTGTGTTTGAAAAATGCCCTGACCGAGATGCTATAGAAAAACTTTCAAATGCATCATTTTCGGGAAATTCTATAAATAGGGATGATAAATACAAAAAAGCAGATGTTATATAAATACATCTGCTTTTTGCATTTACATTACATGATAAAATGCTTTTTCTGTTAATCTTTATCAAAATGCAATGTCCCTTAAATCCTCGGGAATATGTGAACTGTGGAAATTCTCATTCAGAGTATCGATCAGATCCATATCTTCCTGTTCAATTGTGAAATCAAAAATATTGCCATTGCTTCTGATACGGTCAGGATGTACAGATTTGGGAATTACAGAAATTCCCTTCTGAGTAGCCCAACGCAAACCGATCTGAGCGGGAGTGCGGGCATATTTGGTTCCGAGTACACACATAACATCATTGTCGAGATATGCACCTCTTGCAAGGGGAGCATATGCCTGTATCTGAATTCCTTTATTCTGGCAATAATCAATCAACTCTTTCGGATAGCAGAGCGGATGGCACTCAATCTGGTTTACAGCAGGTATAATTCCTGAATTGGCTTCCAACTCTTCCAGATGACGGATTTCAAAGTTACTGACACCGATAGAAAGAGCCCGTCCGGATTTCTGGATTTCCTCCAGTACTTTCCAGGTGCTGAGATAACATCCCGGAACCGGCCAGTGAATCAGATACAGATCTACATAATCCAGTTTGAGCCGATCCAGGCTTCTTTCGAAAGCGCCCTGGATATCTCCAAGACGCTGCGCTGTATTCCATACTTTTGTAGTAATAAAAAGTTCATTTCGTGGGATTCCGCATCTGGCGATTCCACGTCCCACATTTTCTTCGTTCTTATATACGGAGGCTGTATCAATCAGACGGTATCCTGATTCAACAGCAGAAATAACAGCACTTTCAGCCTCATTTTCCCCCGTGGCTTTGTATACTCCCAGTCCGAGTAAAGGCATCTCTCTGTTTGTATTCAGAAAAACAGTATTATCCAAAATAATTCCTCCAATTCTTATATACACTTTTGGCAATCCACTTTGCCCAATAATCTTGTCCAAGTATAACATAAAAATGTGTCAGAAGTACATAAAAATTATTAAGTTTTTGCAAGAATATATTGTTAACAATATAACATAGTGGTTAAAGCATTAACAGTTCTTGTGAAAAAAGCTATTTCAAAGCATATATTTTAAATTTT
The DNA here is from genome assembly GCF_013300825.1 of Blautia wexlerae. Taxonomy (GTDB): domain Bacteria; phylum Bacillota; class Clostridia; order Lachnospirales; family Lachnospiraceae; genus Blautia_A; species Blautia_A wexlerae_B. The sequence goes on along the minus strand of NZ_JAAIMY010000004.1, from coordinate 95,232 downwards.
TTTAGTGATTATTTATGCTAAATAGCTTGCGAAAATGAAAAAAAAGATGTATAATGTTAGTAAATTGATAATTTATTGTCATAAAAAAAGACTGGATTTTATAAATCCAGTGTACTTTTCAATAGAAGGGAGCACTTAACCATGCATTTAATCAAAGATGAAAATGGGAATCTTGTCCAGCATGGACATGGACACACTCATGAACATACCCATGAAGATGGTATGACTCATACTCATGAGCATACTCATGGCGAAGGTCATGATCATGGACATTCTCATACAGATCATGCCTGTGATACTGCTCATTGCGGATCCTGCAGTGAAGGTGACTGTAAGAATGAGACACTGGCTCTTCTGACATATATGCTTCAGCATAATGAGCACCATGCTCAGGAACTGGATCAGATGGCTGACAACCTTGCCAAGATGGGAATGGATGCAGCATGTAAGACCATCAAGGAAGCTGTTGCAGATTTCCAGAAAGGCAATATGAGACTTGGACTTGCTTTAACGCTTGTTAAGGAAGAGATGAAATAGGAGGCGACATCACATGTGTCTGGCAACTGTATATAAAGAAAGTGACGATTCTGTTATTTTTAAAAATGTTTCCCGTATAGATGTGGATGGGAATAAATTGATTCTCCGTGATATTATGGGGGATGAGAGAGTGGTCGAGGGAACTATTTTAATGGTTGACCTTGCCAACAGTATTGTGAAACTGAAATGTGACTGATATTAAGATAGGGACAAAACACCTTTTGACCTTAACATCATTTTTATTTATAGAAAGAATACTAAGACAGATTTAGGAGGCACCTGGTTTTATGGCACACGTAATTGCTGTCGCAGGAAAAGGCGGCGTGGGAAAAACAACATTATGCGGAATGCTGATCCAGTACTTGTGTGAAAAGGGTAAAGGGCCGATTCTTGCAGTAGATGCTGATGCAAACTCAAACCTCAATGAGGTTCTTGGCGTAAAGGTAGAGACAACTCTTGGCGATGTGCGTGAAGAAATTGCACGTGCAGAGCTTGCAAAAGAGAATCCAATTCCTACCGGAATGTCTAAAGCTGATTATGCGGAAATGCGTTTTGAAGATGCTCTGGTTGAGGATGATGACTTTGATCTTCTTGTTATGGGAAGAACTCAGGGAAAGGGTTGCTACTGTTATGTGAATGGTCTTCTTCAGACTCAGCTTGCAAAATACCAGAATAATTATCCATATATTGTTGTAGATAATGAAGCCGGAATGGAACATATCAGCAGAGGCGTGCTTCCGAGCATGCAGACTGCCATTCTGGTCAGTGACTGTTCCAGAAGAGGAGTACAGGCAGTGGGCAGAATCGCAGAACTTATCAAAGAATGTGATATGCGTCCTGATACAGTGGGGTTGATCATTAACCGAGCTCCGAAAGGAGAATTGAATAAGAGCATTCAGGAAGAGATCGCAAATCAGGGACTGACACTTCTTGGTGTTGTTCCCCAAGACGAGACAGTCTATGAATATGACTGTGAAGGACGTCCTACAAGCACACTTCCGGAAGACAACCCTGTCAAGACTGCACTTCGTGCAATCGTTGATAATTTAAAATTATAAGAAACACCCCTTGTCGGATGAGAATCCGATGAGGGATGTTTCTGCGCATAGGAAATCTATATATGCAGAGATAAATACAAGTTTACATCTTTATTTTTTAAGTTAAATAACCCATGGGAGGGGATGGGATGGGTTATCGCAGTTATCTTTAACGGAGCCAATCCTTCAGATATAGATAACCGGGATTTCCTGCCTGTGGGATTATTAATAAAATAAAAATGTGTATCTTAAAGGAATACACAAACCAGAATTAAAGGAGGTCTATAATGAGTGAATTCAAATTAACTACAGTGGAAGAGTTTGAAGAGGCTACTGCCAGACTTTTGGAGACAGGTGCAAAGGTTGGAGCTGACGCATGGCAGTTCCGTGTAAAAAACCAGACTCCACATTGTAAATTCGGTGAGCAGGGTGTCTGCTGTCGTATCTGTGCTATGGGACCATGTCGTATTACCCCTAAAGCACCAAGAGGTATCTGCGGATGTGACGTTCATGGTATCGTAGGAAGAAACTTCCTGAAATTTACAGCAGGTGGTGCAGCTACTCACTCTGATCACGGTCGTGAAATCTGCCACACATTATATTGTGCAAAAGACGGCGGAAACTATCAGGTAAAAGATCCTGAGAAACTGATCCGTATCGCAAAAGAATGGGGCGTAGAGACAGAAGGAAAAGATATCTATGATCTGGCTCATGAAATGGCTGAGACAGGATTGATGGAATATGGTAAACCATTTGGATATCAGAGATTCCTTGACAGAATGCCTGCAGGACAGAAAGAGAAACTGATTGAAAATGAAATTGCACCACGTGCGATCGACCGTGAGGTTTCCACTTCTTTACATATGGCTCATATGGGATGTTCTTCTCTTCCGGAAGCTCTTGTAAAACAGTCTCTTCGCTGCGGTATGGCTGATGGATGGGGCGGTTCCATGATGGGAACAGAGTTCTCTGATGTTTTATTCGGAACTCCGAAGCCAATTGACACAGAAGCTAACCTTGGTGTTATGGTTGAGGAAAACGTAAACATTGTTGTGCACGGACATGATCCGAGCCTTTCTGAGATGATCTGTGAATATGCAGACAGCAAAGAAATGATCGATTATGCAAAATCTGTAGGAGCAAAAGGAATCACTGTTTCCGGTGTATGCTGTACTTCAAACGAAGTAGCTATGCGTCGCGGTGTTCCGATGGCCGGTAACTTCCTGCAGCAGGAGAATGTAGTACTGACAGGTGCCTGCGAAGCGATCGTAGTAGACGTTCAGTGTATCTTCCCTGCATTAGGACCTTTAAGCAAATGCTTCCATACTAAATTTATCACAACTTCTCCGATCGCTCAGATGCCTGATGCTGAATTTATCAGATTCAATGCTGAGACAGCAGGAGAGAATGCAAAAGCAATCGTTAAGATGGCTATTGATAACTTCAAGAACAGAAAACCTGAACTTGTACACATCCCACAGCTGAAACAGAAAGCTACAGTTGGTTATTCCGTAGAAGCAATCGTTAAGGTTCTTGACGGTGTTACAAACTCTCAGGTTGATGAGACAGGAACAACAAAACCATTACTTGAGTGCATCACTTCCGGTGTTATCCGTGGTGCTGTTGCTATGGTTGGATGTAACAATCCTAAGATCCGTCCTGATTATGCACATATTGAACTGATGAAGAAATGTATCGCTAATGATATCGTTGTCATTGCTTCCGGATGTTCTGCACAGGCAGCTGCAAAAGCAGGTCTTATGGACAAATCTGCAAAAGATCTCTGCGGTGCAGGTCTGAAACGTGTCTGTGAACTGGCCGATATCCCACCGGTACTCCACATGGGATCATGCGTAGATATTTCCCGTATGATGATCCTTGCTGCTGAACTTGCAAAAGATGCAGGCCTTCAGATCAATCAGCTTCCTGTAGTTGGATGTGCTCCTGAATGGATGTCTGAAAAAGCTGTATCCATCGGTAACTATGTAGTAGGTACTGGTATTGATACATTCCTTGGTGTTGATCCATATGTTTCCGGTTCTTCAGAAATGGGAGAGCTTCTTACAGAGGGAACAAGAAAATGGACAGGAGCTGCTTATACAGTAGAAACAGATATTGAGAAATTAGTTGATCTGATGATCGAAAGAATTGAAGAGAAGAGAACAGCATTAGGAATCTAATCTGCTGTAATCTTAAAATGTAATAAAAGGTGGATGACGTAAAATGAAAATAGCAGTTACAGGAAAAGGCGGCGTAGGCAAAACCACTTTTGCAGCAACGCTGGCCAGGTTGTATGCAGCAGAGGGCAGACCGGTACTTGCAGCAGATGTGGATCCGGATGCGAATCTTGGTCTTGCATTAGGCTTTGATGAAGAAACTCTGGATTCTATTGTACCGATTTCAAAGATGCGTAAGCTGGTGGAAGAACGTACAGGGGCTACAGCAGGAAATCAGTTCTATCATCTGAATCCGAAAGTAGACGATATTCCGGAGAAATATGGTAAGGTCTGTAATGGCGTACGGCTCCTTGTCCTGGGAACTGTCGAGACAGGCGGCGGCGGATGTGTATGCCCGGAACATGTAATGTTAAAGCGCATTATCAATAATCTGGTACTTAGAAGAGAAGATGTAGTAATTCTTGATATGGAAGCCGGCTTGGAACATCTCGGCAGAGGAACCACAGAAGGAGTTGACGCATTTATCGTAGTGATCGAACCAGGTGCAAGGAGTGTGCAGACATATAAAAATGTAAAGCGCCTGGCAAAAGATTTAGGAGTGTCTCAGGTAAAGGTTGTCGCAAACAAAGTGCGCAATGAAGATGACGAAAACTTTATCAGAGAACGGATTCCACAGGAAGATCTTTTAGGTATGATTCATTACAACACAGAGGTAATTGATGCAGACAGACAGGGAAAATCCCCGTATGACTTCAGCAAGACAGTTACCGATGAGATCATTAAAATAAAAGAAAAGATAGATCGTCAGTAATCATATATTAGGAGGTAGAACAAGTGACTTTATTTGAAAGTGTTTTTGCGGGAAACGACGCGGTTTATGGACTTACAGAGGGTGCCATCAACCAGGCAATTGAAAAATACGGCGCTGACAAAGCAGTCAGCTTCCCTGATACAGCATATTCTTTACCATGCTACTATGCAGTAACAGGAACAAAGGTTGGAACTCTTGCAGAGTTAAAAGATGCTCTTGCAGTAGTAAAAACTCTTATGACAAGAGAGAAAAGAACAAATGACGTATTTATGTCAGGCGTTGCTACAGCTCTCTGCGCAGAATTTATCGAAGTTCTGAAATATATTGACGGAGCAGTTCCTTATGAAGCTCCTTGCTACGGACATCTTGCAGATGCAGTGATCCGTGAACTTGGTGTACCGCTTGTAACAGGCGATATCCCAGGTGTAGCAGTTATCCTTGGAAAAGCTCCTTCCGCTCAGGAAGCAGCAGACCTTGTTAAATCCTACCAGTCTCAGGGTATCCTGATCACTCTGGTTGGCGACGTTATTGACCAGTTAGAGGAAGTTGGATACAAGACAGGTGCTAACGTACGTGTTATCCCGCTTGGAAAAGACGTTACAGCAGTTATCCATGTAGTATCTGTAGCACTTCGTGCAGCTCTTATCTTCGGTAACGTAAAACCAGGTGATGCTGCAACTCTGATGGATTACACAATGAAACGTGTACCTGCATTTGTTAATGCATTTGCACCGTTAAATGATGTGATCGTAGCTTGTGGTGCAGGCGCTATCGCTCTTGGATTCCCGGTTATCACAAACCAGGAAGATGTTGCAAGAGTACCAAAGAGCCTGATCTGCCAGAAAGACATCTCCAAATGGAATGCAACTTCTCTGGAAGCACGTGACATCAAGATTAAAATTACAAACATCGATATCCCGGTTGCTTTCGCATCTGCATTCGAAGGTGAGATTATCCGTCGTAAAGACATGCAGGTTGAATTCGATGGTTCCCGTGTAGACTGTGCAGAGCTTGTACATACATGTGATGCAAGTGAAGTAGAAGACCATAAGATTACAGTTGTTGGTCCGGAAGTAGACGACATGGAACTTGGCAGCAAGAACAGCATTGCATATGTTGTTAAAGTTGCAGGTAAAAACATGCAGCCTGACTTTGAACCTGTTATCGAGCGTAAGTTCCATAACTACATCAACTGTATCGAAGGTGTATACCATACAGGACAGAGAGATATGCAGAGAATCCGTATCAGCAAAGATGCATTTGCTGCAGGCTTCAAGATCAAACATATCGGTGAAGTTCTCTATACACAGGTTAAGAATGAATTTGACGCAGTTGTTGATAAATGTGAAGTTACTATTTATACAGATCCTGCTGAGTGTACAAGAATCCGTCATGAAGTTGCTATCCCGATCTTCGAGAAACGTGATGACCGTCTGAATACTCTGACAGACGAATCTGTAGATGTATATTACAGCTGTATCCTCTGCCAGGCATTCTCCCCGTCTCACGTATGTGTTGTTACACCTGAGAGACTTGGACTTTGCGGTGCCGTTTCATGGCTGGATGCAAAAGCTACCAACGAGCTGGATCCAAACGGACCTTGCCAGGTAATTACAAAAGAAAGACCTATTGATGAGAACCTTGGTTCTTATGAAGATGTAGATGAAGCTGTTAAGAAATTATCCCAGGGTGCATTAGAGCACGTTACACTGTACTCTATCATGCAGGATCCTATGACATCATGCGGATGCTTCGAGTGTATCTGCGGTATCGAGCCATTCTCCAATGGTGTTGTTATCGCTAACCGTGAGTATGCAGGCATGACACCTCTTGGAATGACATTCTCAGAAATGGCATCCATGACAGGTGGTGGTGTTCAGACACCTGGTTTCATGGGACATGGTAAACATTTCATCAGCTCCAAGAAGTTCATGAAGGCAGAAGGTGGTATTGAACGTATCGTATGGATGCCGAAAGAACTGAAAGAGTTTGTTGCTGAACGTCTTAATAAGACAGCAAATGAACTCTATGGTATTGAAAACTTTACAGATATGATCGGTGATGAAACAATCGCTACTGATCCGGAGACACTGGTTGGATTCCTTACAGAAAAAGGCCATCCGGCATTAGCTCTTGATCCGATGATGTAAAGATTGGTGGTTTTGCCCGGAGGCGTGGATGGGCAATGCGGAAGCCACTAAACGTCTCCGGGGTTTAAACGCCTAAAGCGTTATATAGATAAAACCATAGTATTATTCTAAATACGAAATGGAGATGTGCAAATTGTTAATCGACAGAATCTTTAACGGAAATGATGCAGTCTACGGGTTAACCTGTCAGGCTGTAGAGGAAGCCATTGCACAGCACGGCGCAGACAAGGCAGTTGAATTTCCTCATACTGCCTACTGTCTGCCATGTTACTATGCAGTAACAGGAGTCAAGGTGAAGACCCTTGGCGAAATGAAAGAAGCACTTGGTGTGATCAAATCTCTTATGACAAGAGAGCATCAGTTAGATGACGCTTTGATGTCCGGAGTCGCTACCGCACTTTGTGCAGAGTTCATAGAAGTACTGAAGTATCTGGATGGAGCGGAGCCATACAGTGAACCGTACTATGGACACCTTCCGGATTCCATAATCCGTGAACTTGGTGTACCTCTTGTAACCGGTGATATTCCTGGTGTAGCTGTTATTATTGGATCGGCACCTACCGCACAGGAAGGTGTAGATCTGGTAAAGAGTTATCAGGCACAGGGAATTCTTGTTACACTGGTTGGAGGAATTATTGACCAGGCGCAGGAACTTGGATTGAAAATGGGCTATAATGTTCGAATCGTACCACTTGGAAAAGATATTACTTCTGTAATCCATGTAGTATCCGTGGCACTTCGTGCAGCTCTGATCTTCGGAAACGTTACTCCTGGAGATGCAGCCGCTCTGATCAAGTATACATCAGAGAGAGTACCGGCATTTGTCAATGCGTTTAAACCGATCGATGATGTGATTCTGGCTGCTGGTGCAGGAGCAATCAAACTTGGATTCCCTGTGATTTCCAATGAAGATGAAAACATTACAGAAGTTCCGGGTGCGCTGATCGCATGCCCGAATGTTGCTGATTTTAATAAGGTTTCTCTGGAAGCCAGAAATATTAAGATCAAAATTACCAATATTGATATTCCTGTTGCGTTTGCGTCTGCATTCGAAGGCGAGATTATCCGTCGTAAAGATATGCAGGTTGAGTTCGACGGTTCCCGTGTGGATTGTGCAGAACTTGTGCAGACAAGAAGCATGGATGAGGTAGAGGACCACAAGATTACAGTTGTAGGACCAGATGTAGATGAAATGGAATTGGGAAGCAAGAATCCGATCGCTTACGTGGTAGAAGTAGCGGGAAAGAGAATGCAGCCTGATTTTGAACCTGTAATTGAGCGTAAATTCCACAATTACATTAACTGTATTGAGGGAGTTTATCATACAGGACAGAGAGATATGCAGAGGATCCGTATCGGTAAGGAAGCTTACAATGCAGGATTCCGTATCAGACATATCGGTGAGGTTCTGTATACACAGGTAAAAAATGAGTTTGAAGCTGTAGTTGATAAATGTCAGGTAACCGTTTATACTGATCCGGCTGAGTGTACAAGAATCCGTCATGAGGTAGCAATCCCTGTATTCGATAAACGTGATGCACGTCTTGAAAATCTTACAGATGAAACTGTAGACGTATATTACAGCTGTATCCTTTGTCAGGCTTTTTCACCGTCTCATGTATGTGTTGTTACACCAGAGAGACTTGGACTTTGCGGAGCCGTTTCATGGCTGGATGCAAAAGCAACAAATGAACTGGATCCAAACGGACCTTGTCAGATCATTACAAAGGAAAGACCAATTGATGAGAACCTTGGTTCTTATGAGGATGTTGATGAAGCTGTACAAAAATTCTCACAGGGAGCTCTCGAACACGTTACACTTTATTCCATTATGCAGGATCCTATGACTTCCTGTGGATGCTTCGAGTGTATCTGTGGTATTGAGCCGTTTTCTAATGGTGTAGTAATCGCCAACCGTGAATATGCAGGAATGACACCTCTCGGAATGACATTCTCAGAGATGGCATCTATGACTGGCGGCGGTGTTCAGACACCAGGATTCATGGGACATGGTAAACACTTTATTTCATCCAAGAAATTCATGAAGGCAGAAGGCGGTATTGAACGTATCGTATGGATGCCTAAGGAATTAAAAGAGACAGTTGCGGAGCGTTTGAATAAGACAGCAAAGGAACTGTATGGTATTGACAACTTTACTGATATGATTGGTGACGAGACAAATACAACAGATCCAGAAGAGCTTGTTGCATTTTTAACAGAACATAATCATCCAGCCTTGTCAATGGACCCGATGATGTAGTATACTATATGAGATGATGTGATTTGTCTGCGTAGAGGCAAGCACATAGTAATTTTTTTAAGGAGGCCAAATAGAAATGCCGTTTAATCAGAAACTTCAGAAATTTAATGCAAAGATTAATACAGTCACAATTGGTAGCGGAGATAAGACTGTAACAATCGGCGGAGACTCTACTTATCCATTTTATTCTTTTGATGCACCATCAGAAAACGCACCTAAGATCGGTGTTGAAATCTCTGATATGGGTCTTGAGAATATTGTATCCGAAGGTATCAAAGCATACTATGACGGAGCATCCACAATCGGAGAAATGGCTAAAAAAGCAGCAGCTATGGAAGGTGCTGACTTTGTAGCTCTGATCCTTGAGGGTGGAGATCCGAACGGTGTAAACAAATCTGTTGATGAACTTATCGCAGTTGTTAAAGAAGTTGCAGATGCAATTGATGCACCATTAGTAGTTGAAGGATGCAAGAATGTAGAGAAAGACGCAGAACTCCTTCCTAAGGTAGCGGAAGCTCTTCAGGGAAGAAACGTACTGATTCTTTCAGAAAAAGAAGAAAACTACAAAGCAATCGGTGCTGCAGCAGGACTTGCTTACGATCAGATCGTAGGTGCAGAATCTGCCGTAGATATCAACCTTGCTAAACAGCTTAACGTTGTAACTACTCAGTTAGGCGTTAATGCACAGAAAATTGTTATGAATATCGGTAGTGCTGCTGCCGGATATGGATATGAATATGTTGTATCCACTATGGACCGTATTAAAGGTGCAGCTTTATCTCAGAATGATAACATGCTGCAGATGCCTATCATTACACCGGTATCCGCTGAAACATGGGGCGTAAAAGAAGCAACAGCTTCTGAGAAAGATATGCCTGAATGGGGACCGGAAGAAGAGCGTGGAATCGATATGGAAGTTATGACAGCTGCTGCTGACCTTGCAGCCGGATCTGATGCAGTCATCTTAAGACATCCGGAAGCTGTTGCAGCTATTTCCAGAATGATCAAAGCACTTGCGTAATTGAATAGGAGGAACAAATAAAATGGCACTGAATGGTATTCAGATTTTTAAATTAACACCAAAGAAAAACTGTAAGGAATGCGGATGCCCAACTTGTATGGCTTTCTCTATGAAAGTTGCTCAGGGCGCTATGAAGATTGAACAATGTCCGCATATGTCTGATGAAGCTTTAGCTTCCTTATCCGAGGCTACAGCTCCGCCAATGAAAACAATCAAAATCGGAACAGGCGACGGCGAATTCACACTTGGCGGTGAAACTGTATTATTCAGACATGAGAAAACATTCGTAAGCAAACCTAGATATGCAGTAGCTCTGTGCACATGCATGGATGATGCTACAGTAGAAGCTAAACTTGCTGAGATCCCGAAGGTTGATTATGACCGTATCGGTGAGAGAATGTACGCTGAACTTGTATATGTAAACTGCGGCGAAGGCGCAGATGCTGCCAAATATACAGCACTTGTAGAAAAAGCAGCAGGTCTTGGCAGAACTTTAGTTCTTGACTGCAAAGATCCTGAAATCGCTAAAGCAGCTCTTGCAGTATGCAAAGACAGCAAACCGGTCTTAAACGGTGCAGATGCTTCCAATTACGAAGCAATGAACGCAGTTGCTACAGAAGCAGGTGTTGTTCTTGGTGTATCCGGTAAAGACTTAAATGAATTATATGATACAACAGCAGCTCTTGAAAAACTTGGAAATAAGAATCTTGTTCTTGATACAACAGGCGCTGACATCAAAGAAACTTTTGCAAATACTGTACAGGTTCGTCGTGCAGCTCTGAAAGATCAGGACAGAACATTTGGTTATCCATCTATCGTAAATCTTGTTAAGATTGCCAGAGGCGACCTTCACTTACAGGCAGCTTTAGCATCTATGTTTACAATGAAATATGGTTCCATTATCGTTATGGAGCAGATGACATATGCAGAGGCTCTTCCGTTATATGGTCTGCGTCAGAATGTTTACACAGACCCGCAGAAACCAATGAAAGTAGAGCCAGGCATCTATCCATTAAATGGTGCTGATGAGAATTCTGTAGTAGTTACTACTGTAGACTTTGCTCTTACATATTTCGTAGTATCCGGCGAGCTGGAGCGTTCCGGTGTTCCGCTTAACCTGGTAATCAATGATGCAGGCGGACTTTCCGTACTGACATCATGGGCAGCTGGTAAATTCTCCGGTAACAGTATTTCTTCTTATATCAAAGAGAATGTTGAACCGAAGGTTAAATCCAGAAAACTGATCATTCCTGGTAAAGTAGCGGTTCTGAAGGGTGATCTGGAAGCAAAACTTCCTGGATGGGAAATCATCGTTGGACCAAGAGAAGCTGTACAGCTTGTTAAATTCTTAAAGGATCTGCAGGCAGACGGCCAGATCTAATGACCGTAAACATCTGGTCGGTTTTGTACCGGCCGGATTATAAAGAAAAATGTATGTAGAGGGATCTGCAATTGTCAGATTTCTCTGTATAAATAAATATAAAAGGAGAACAGGGTTATGGCAAAATTCGTAACAATTGGAGAAAGACTTTCCACTACTGCACCGGCAGTAAACAAAGCATTTACAGAAAGAGATCCTGAACCGATCATCAAAAGAGCAAAACAGCAGCTGGATGCTGGTGCTACTTACCTCGATGTGAATATCGGACCTGCAGAAAATGATGGCGAAGACTTAATGAAATGGGCTGTTCAGCTCCTTCAGTCTGAGTTTGATAATGTTCCGCTTGCACTGGATACAACAAACCAGAAAGCTATCGAAGCTGGTATTTCTGTATACAACAGAGCAAAAGGAAAACCAATCGTTAACTCTGCAGACGCAGGTGACAGAATTTCCAATATCGACCTTGCAGCAGCAAATGATGCAATCTGTATCGCACTTTGCTCCTCTGGTATGGTAGCAGCTGACAATGATGAGCGTATGATGCACTGCCAGAACATGCTTGAAAGAGGTATGGCTCAGGGCATGGATACAGAAGATCTGTGGTTTGACCCGTTATTCCTCGTTGTAAAAGGAATGCAGGACAAACAGATGGAAGTTCTTGAAGCTATCAAGATGTTCTCTGAAATGGGACTGAACTCTACAGGTGGTCTTTCTAACAACAGTAACGGTATGCCAAAACATATCCGTCCGATCATGGACTCTGCTCTTGTAGCAATGGCTATGATGAATGGTCTTACATCAGCAATCGTTAACCCTAACGACCTTCGTCTGATGGAAACTATCAAATCCTGTGATGTATTCAAAGGCAATACACTGTATGCAGATTCCTATCTGGAAATCTAATCAGTTTCATACGAATTGAATACATAATTATGGGGGCTGAAGGCTTCGGTCTTCGGCCCTTGTTTTATTACAGGCTATTAACGATTATGAGAAAGGTGGTTGCCGAATGTTTAAGGTAACATTTTCATTCGAAGATGGCAGTGTGGTAGAAGCGTTTGCCAATGCGGGGGACAATTTACTTGAGGTAGCTCGTGGAGCCAATGTGGCGATCGATGCACCATGTTCTGGAAACGGAGCCTGCGGAAAATGCCGTGTCCAGTTAAAGAGCGGAGAACTGGAGAGCAAAAAGACATTACATATTTCTGACGAAGAATATCAGGAAGGATGGCGCCTTGCATGCTGCAGCAAGATCAGTGCAGATGTAAATGTGCTGGTACCTGATATTGCATCTGCCTATAAGAGCAGAATGAAAGTAGCTGATTTAAGCTCTAAAGAGGAAATAGCCATTTTTGAAAATGCCAAAAGAGATGTAGAACTTGCAGGCATCGAATTGAAAAACAGTCTGGAGGTTGTGGATGTCACAATGGATCCTCCGTCTCTGGATGACACAATGCCGGATAACGAGAGACTTACAAGAGCACTGCGGAAGTATCTGAATATCAGCAGAGTCAGAATCCCTTATGCAGTTCTGAAAAAGCTTCCGGATGTATTGAGAGAGAGTAATTTTTCAGTAAAATGTGTGATCCGCGCTACTTCTGACGATATGTTTGTGTATGATATCTTCGGTAAAGACGAAGATGTAGTAATCGGTGGTCTGGCAATCGATATTGGTACAACAACTGTTTCCGCTGTACTGATCAATATGGAAAACGGTGAAATTCTGGCAAAGAGTTCTGCCGGAAACGGACAGATCCGTTTCGGTGCAGACGTTATTAACCGAATTGTAGAATCACAGAAACCGGGCGGCCAGCAAAAGCTGCAGGATGCTGTGATCAAAGAAACCATCAATCCGATGATCAGCGAGATGTGCAAAAGTGCCAAATTCCCGAAAAACCGCATATATAGAATGTGCGTGGCATCTAATACAACTATGAATCATCTGTTTGCAGGAATTAATTCTGATCCATTGCGTACAGAACCATATATCCCTGCATTCTTTAAGACCAATTCCCTCTTTGCTTCTGATGTGGGAATTGATATCAATAAAGACGCTCATATTATTATGGCGCCGAATATCGGAAGCTATGTAGGCGGCGATATTACAGCCGGAACCCTGGTCAGCCAGATCTGGAACAGGCCGGAGTTTTCACTGTTTATCGACCTTGGTACAAACGGAGAGCTTGTATTTGGAAACTCAGACTTTATGATGAGCTGTGCATGTTCTGCAGGTCCTGCCTTTGAAGGTGGTGACATTAGCTGTGGTATGCGTGCTACAGATGGAGCCATCGAAGCATGTACCATTGACAAAGAGACTATGGAGCCCACCTACAAGATCGTAGGTGATCCGGGAACCAAACCTGTAGGTTTATGTGGATCCGGTATCATCGATGTGATCAGTGAACTTTATATCTGCGGAATCATCAACCCCAAGGGTAAATTTATCCGTGAAGGAAAGAGAATCAAACATGACAAATACGGAATGGGCAGCTATGTCCTGGCATTTGAGGAAGAGGCAGGTTCTGTAAAAGATGTTGAGATCACAGAAGTTGATATTGACAACTTCATCCGTGCCAAAGGTGCCATCTTCTCAGCAATCCGTACAATGCTCACTTCTCTGGATTTCGATGTGAGCATGATCGATGACGTATATGTTGCAGGCGGTATCGGAAGCGGTATCAACATGCAGAACGCAGTCAACATCGGTATGTTCCCGGATATCCCTATTGAGAAATTCCACTACATTGGTAACTCCTCTCTGACAGGTGCCTATCTGATGCTTCTGTCAACACCGGCAGAGAAGAAGACTTATGAACTTGCTTCCAATATGACATATATGGAACTTTCTACAGTGCCAATCTATATGGATGAATTTGTTGGTGCATGTTTCATTCCTCATACAGATACAGGTATGTTCCCAACTGTAATGGAAGAGATCCAGAACCGCTGATGAATTTCAGTAATTTCTATATGAGAAATTATGAATATCTACTAGAGAAATAAAAATAACAGGACAGATCTTTAGATTCCTTTGATCTGCCCTGCTTATGGAGATTTATATGGCATTTAGCTTAAATGACTTAAATTATGAAAAAGACAGTAAGGAAAGAATGCCATGGGAGCATTATACTCAGGAGTTTGCAGCTGCAGATCCGAAGGAAATTGCTTCCAGACTGTCTATTCCTTACGATGAAAAAACAAAAAAACTTACTTTAACTTTTCTTGGAACACAGTATCAGATTACATGGCCGGATTTTGAAGTAACACATACGCCGGATGATAAGTGCTTTTATCCGCTGGAGAATATGATCTATGCAAGGATTCTGACCATCCGTTTTCTTTTAAATGGTCTGAAGTCTGAGAGTTCCGGAAAATTTAAAACATACCGTGAGATGCCATGGGGAGAAGTATATTTAAGACAGTTTGACGGCAGATGCATCAAACGTCTGGCATTTTCCTATGGAAATCGTCTGGGAGATTTTAAGGCGATCATGGAGCATATCAGTGCCATCCCTGTAAAGCATGGAGATATTGCCTATGAAGTAGAAATTTTTCCGGAATATAAAATACAGATGATCCTCTGGGAAGGCGATGAGGAATTTCCGCCGTCTTCACAGATTCTCTTTTCTGACAACTTCCCTGTCTCTTTCCAGGCAGAGGATATGGCAGTTATGGGAGATGTGATCATTGGTTCTCTGAAAGCATATCTGAAATGCGTTCAGAAATGACAAATGATATCAGGATTATGGAAACAGCAGAATAATCCGCAAATATCAGAGTCAAATAAGTAAATATAAACAGAAAGAGGGAGAAAAAATGGGATTTTCAACAAGTACATGTACAGAATTCGTTGAAGTTCTGGCATCTAAGGCTCCGGTTCCGGGCGGCGGCGGTGCGTCTGCATTAGTTGGTGCAGTAGGAACTGCTCTTGGAAATATGGTAGGAAGCCTTACTGTAGGAAAAAAGAAATATGCGGATGTTGAAGAAGAAATGTATGAATTAAAGGCAAAATGTGATCAGCTTCAGAAGGATTTCCTTCGTCTGATCGAACGTGATGCTGAAGTATTCGAACCATTATCCAAAGCATATGGAATGCCAAAAGAGACAGAGGAAGAAAAAGCTGAGAAAGCAAGAGTCATGGAGATCGTATTAAAAGATGCCTGCTCCGTTCCTATGGAAATCATGGAGAAATGCTGTGAAGCGATCGAGCTGATCGTAGAATTCGGCGCAAAAGGCTCCAAGCTTGCTATCAGTGATGCAGGTGTTGGTGCAGCTTTCTGTAAGGCAGCATTACAGGGTGCCAGCCTGAACGTATACATCAACACAAAATCCATGGCTGACAGAGAGTATGCAGAAGAATTAAACAGAAAAGCAGATGCGATGCTTGAAAAATATACAAAGATCGCAGATGACACATTTAACAGCGTACTTGGCAGACTGAAATAATAGTAAAATAGAAATTTCTGTATTGTTTTCCGTCTCTTTTAATAAAGTGTAACATTATTTATTGAGATGTATTTTTTTACAGAGTGCATATGATTTATGAGGCGATTATGCTGAAATCATTCAGATACAGTATAGAATAATAACGTATAATTTCGGAGGGAACGACAAATGGCTAAGCAGTTATTAGGTAAAGAAGTAACAGCAGCATTAAACGAGAAAATCAAAGCAAACGTAGCAGAGCTTCAGGGAAAAGGAGTAAATCCTACCCTTTGCATCATCCGTGTTGGTGAAAACCCAAGCGATATCTCCTATGAAAGAGGAGCAACAAAACGTTGCGAAACTTTAGGCGTTGCATGTGAAAAAATCTTACTTCCGGAAGATGTTTCCCAGGAAGAACTTCTTGCAACAATCGATAAAGTAAACAAAGATGACAGCATTCACGGCGTATTATTATTCCGTCCGCTTCCAAAACATCTGGATCAGGCAGTGATCGAGAATGCACTTGCTCCTGAAAAAGACGTTGACTGTATGACAGACCTTTCCATGTCCGGTGTATTCACAGGCAAAAAGATCGGTTTCCCGCCATGTACACCACAGGCTTGTATGGAAATTCTTGATCATTACGGAATCGACTGCACAGGCAAAAAGGCAGTAGTGATCGGAAGAAGCCTTGTTGTTGGTAAACCTGCAGCAATGATGCTGGTTAAGAAAAACGCAACTGTTACAATCTGCCATACAAGAACCGTAGATATGCCGTCTGTAGCACGTGAAGCAGATATTATTATTGTAGCAGCAGGCCGTGCAGGTGTTGTTGGTGCTGAATATGTAAAAGAAGGCCAGACAATTATCGATGTAGGTATTAACGTAAATGCAGAAGGCAAACTCTGTGGTGATGTTGACTACGCAGCAGTAGAGCCTATCGTAGATGCTATTACACCTGTACCTGGCGGTGTTGGAAGTGTTACAACTTCTGTACTGGTTGGTCATGTAGTAGAAGCTGCAATGAGAAAGGTAAACGCATAAGATGAAAAAAGTGCCGGGAAAATATTTCTGGCTGCTTATGACAATGACAGGTGCCCTGATGTTCGGGGCACCTGCTTTCGTAAGTGCCGGGCAGGATCAGACACTATCGGATAACAGTCAGGAACCGGATCATTCAGGGGAAGGACAGATATCAAAGCCTGAATATCTGGAAGAATCCTCAGATACAGTGATTTCCAATGAGGATTCCACAGATAACACCTATGGGTATTATACGATTATGGGTGGAACCACTGTAACAGCAGATGCCATGTGTTCTCTGTATAATGAGCAGGGTATTCCTTATCCGGAGGAGGCACTGGGGGCAGGTGGGGCACCGGATATTGAGACTTTCTGTAATATTATCATTGAGGAAGCCAATGCTGAAAATGTCCGTGGAGAGGTGGTATTTGCACAATCCATGCTGGAAACCGGATGGCTGTCTTATGGTGGCGATTCTGAGATTACCCAGTTTAATTTTGCAGGACTGGGAACAACCGGAAACGGAGTGAAGGGAAATTCTTTCCCTGATGTCCGTACAGGACTGCGGGCACAGGTACAGCATCTGAAGGCTTATGCATCCTCCGAAGCTTTGAATCAGGAATGCGTGGATGAGCGCTTTGACTATGTAACCAGAGAGACTGCTCCTTATGTGGAGTGGCTGGGGATCCAGGAAAACCCCTATGGCGGGGGCTGGGCAGCAGGGAAGGATTATGGCAGCAAATTAAGAAAAATACTGTCTTCTGTAAGTGAAATATGATAAAATAATGCTACGATAAAAAATAGAAACAACAGAAGAATGAGCATAAGTATGAAAAATCGGCAAAAAGAATTTCTCCTGAAAAAAGTATCTGAAAAATATGAAAATAAAACCATAAGGAGCTTATTATTTTGGAAAGAAAAACAAACGCAGACAGAAAGAATCTGCAACTATATGCTATTACAGACCGTCACTGGTTAAATGGACGCACCCTGTATTCCGTAGTAAAAGAAAGTCTGGAAGGTGGTGTAACCTTTTTACAACTTCGGGAAAAAGAACTGGATGAAGAACATTTTCTGGAGGAAGCCAGAGAACTGCAGAAGCTTTGCAGGGAATATCAGGTTCCCTTTGTGGTAAATGATAATGTGGATATTGCTGTTGCCATCAACGCAGATGGTGTTCATGTGGGACAGAGCGATATGGAAGCAGGCGATGTACGAGCCAAGCTGGGACCGGATAAGATTATCGGAGTTACAGCCAAGACAGTAAAGCAGGCAGTTCTTGCCCAGGAGCGGGGAGCCGATTACCTGGGAGTAGGAGCTGTATTTCACACAGATTCCAAGGCGGATGCCAGGGAAATATCCTTTGACACATTGAGAGATATTTGTAAGGCGGTTTCCATTCCGGTTATTGCCATTGGCGGCATCACTGAAGAAAATGTGAAAGAACTGGCAGGAACGGGTATCTGTGGAGTCGCAGTGATCAGTGCTATTTATGCCCGGAGCGATATAAAAAAGGCAGCAGAAAACTTGAAAAATGAAACCTGCAAGATGCTTGCAGCAGAGATAGCAAAAGAGAAGAATAATTAAAGGCAGGAGATTAAAATGAGAAAAACAGCTTTAACAATTGCAGGAAGTGATTCCAGTGGAGGTGCCGGTATCCAGGCAGATATTAAGACCATGATGGCAAACGGTGTCTATGCCATGAGCGCGATCACTGCACTGACAGCTCAGAATACCACAGGTGTATACGCCATTTTCAATGCAACACCTGAATTTCTGGGGCAGGAGCTGGACAGTGTTTTTACAGATATCTTTCCTGATGCAGTGAAAATCGGAATGGTATCAGACCGTGAACTGATTTCTGTAATAGCTCGAAAACTGAAAAAGTATCAGGCCCGGAATATTGTGGTAGACCCTGTTATGGTAGCAACCAGTGGGGCAAGACTGATCAGTGAGGATGCTGTTGATACTCTGAAACAGGAGCTATTTCCCCTGGCAGCGGTTCTGACTCCCAATATCCCGGAGGCAGAGGTGCTTACCGGCATGAAAATCCATAGTGGAGAAGATATGATTGAAGCAGCAAGGCAGATTGCACAGCAGTATCAGTGTGCTGTTTTATGTAAAGGCGGACATCAGCTAAATGATGCCAATGATCTGCTGTACTTTAAAGACGGCTATCGTTGGTTTGAGGGAAAACATATTGATAATCCCAATACTCATGGAACCGGTTGTACCCTTTCCTCAGCTATTGCAGCCAATCTGGCTAAGGGTTATGATCTGCCAATCTCTGTAGAACGGGCAAAAGACTATATTTCAGGTGCTCTGTCTGCCATGCTGGATCTGGGTGCCGGAAGCGGACCTATGGATCATGGCTTTGCAATTACAGGCAAATACGTACAATGATAAAGTCCTGTGGCTGATGTTTTTTCTATATTAGTAATCTCAAGATGAAACAGAAGGATAAGATTACAGGCTGGGTGTATGAAGAATACAGAAAGTATGTAACAGAACATGATAAAGCACCTGATTCTTTGGCAGATGAACAGATTGTTGAAGCTGTACTTGATAAGATAAATGAGACACAAATCTGGATACCGGGTGGAGAAATATATGATTATTATCGAGACAATGGCAAAGTTAAAAGAAGGTGCACAGAGTGGGTCTATTTAAGAAAAGCCAGCTACAAAGACATATGATAAAGAAAATAAGAAACCAGTAATCAAAGTGAGCATATGTAATGGCGAGCAAGTAGCTGGGTTTAAAGATATTCATACAGGTAAAATAGAGGAGGTTATGCTGATTAAGAACCAAGCAGACCTTGATGCATTCAAGAAAATGTATGGAATAGATGGCGAGATAGAAAAGGAATATTAAACAATGTATTTGATTAAGACGATTAAAGGTGACATAACAAAAGTTACCGATGTGCAGGCAATCGTAAATGCAGCAAACAACTCCCTTCTTGGCGGAGGAGGTGTAGATGGTGCGATTCACAGAGCAGCAGGACCGGAACTTCTGGCGGAGTGCAGGACACTTCACGGATGTGAGACAGGAGAAGCAAAGATAACAAAAGCCTATAAGCTGCCATGCGATTACGTGATTCATACTGCAGGACCGATATGGAACGGCGGCAGGAATAGAGAAGAGGAACTTCTTGCTAACTGTTATTTTAATTCTATGAAGCTGGCAATGGATAATGGAATCAGGTCTATTGCATTTCCTTCCATATCAACGGGAGTATATAGTTTTCCGGTTGAGTTGGCGGCAAAGATTGCGGTAAGTACAGTCAACAGATTCTTGCAGGATAATCTAGATTGTTTTGATCTGGTGGAGTGGGTACTTTTTGATGCTCATACTGAAGAAGTGTATAAAGCTGAGGTTGATAAGATATATTAAAAGATTAACTGATATGGATCAAACAAGAAATCAGTAGATATTTTATACTCTACGAAGCGTAGAATCCGCATATATTCACCATTCTCTACGCTACGTGGGTGTGAAGTGTCTATTTTTTATACTACACTTGGGGCAGAAAGGGAGGAAAACAATGGATCAGGTGAAAATTGGAAAGTTTATTTCTAATGAAAGAAAGGCAAAAGGGTATACACAGAAACAATTATCTGAATTGTTGGGATACTTAAAATGTCCTCACTGTAAGACAAGAACCTGGTGTAAGAAAGTCATGACCAAAGAGTGCTGATCAAATCATATAGACATGGTATGGCAACAGCAGGTTGCTTTTCAGAACATGAATTTATCTGTATGATATGGTTATGGAGGTGACGACGATGGAAACAAAAAATATTATTTTGAAACTTCGTACTGAAAGAGGAATGTCACAGGACGAGCTCGCAGATAAAATTATGGTAACAAGGCAGGCAGTATCACGTTGGGAAAATGGAGATACCGTTCCCAATACGGATACACTTAAGCTCTTATCGAAAGAATTTGATGTTTCAATCAATACGCTTTTGGGAGAACCCAGAAAGCTGATCTGTCAGTGCTGCGGGATGCCAATTGATGATGATTCCATATTGGGACGTGATAAGGATGGCACATTAAATGAGGAGTATTGTAAATGGTGCTATGCAGATGGAACATACACATATAACGATATGGATGAATTGATTGATGTATGTGTAAAGAATATGGTAAATGAAAGCTTTACCGAAGAACAGGCACGCACTTATCTGAAAGAAATGCTTCCAAAGTTAGATTACTGGAAAAGATATGATGAGCTTAGTGACAATGGGCAGTTTGAAGAGTTTAAAAAGCAATTGATAAATGAAATTAATGATCTACATATAGACGGACTTCCAAGGGTAGACAAACTAAATGCACTTGTGGGGAAATATGTGAATCTGGATTATACTCTGCCTAATGGTCAAAAAGTGAAATTCCTTGATGATCAGAAAACCTATCTGGGGAATCAACTGGAGTCTGAATTTGGAGGAGACAGGTGCTTCGGTATTCTGGCAGGTATGGATTTTATTCTAGTATGTACATATGAGAAAGCTGGTGAAAATCCAGAACTTCTGATTTATAAAAAGAGATAATATAAACAAAAAGAAAAGTCTTGACAAATAAACGACCGTTTACTATTACAAAAATGTAAACGGTCGTTTATTTTAACTTGGAGGTTATCAGCGTGAGTAATAGAAAAGAAGAAATATTGATTGTAGCACTGCATTTGTTTGCCAGAGATGGTTATGAGGCTGTCTCAGTCAGCCAGATAGCAGGAGAACTTGATATGACAAAAGGGGCATTGTACCGCCATTACAAAAGCAAAAGAGATATTTTTGACTGTATTGTGCAGCGTATGGAACAGCAAGATGGTGAACAGGCATCCGAATATGATATGCCGGAAGAGTAAAAAGAAAAAATGCCTGAACAGTATGAGAATGTGTCTCTGGATGATTTGGTGGAATACAGCAAGTCAATGTATGAATACTGGACAGAGGATGATTTTGCATCATCGTTTCGGAAGATGCTGACAATCGAGCAGTTTCACAGTAAAGAGATGCAGAATTTATATCAGCAGTATCTCGTAGCTGGACCTGCATCCTATGTGAAAGATTTATTTGATAGCATGGGATTTACAAATGCTAAGGATAAAGCTGTCAGATTCTATGCTGTCATGCATTTTTATTACAGCCTTTATGATGGAGCAGAAGATAAGGAAAATGTAAAAGATGAATTTGTATCAGCTATAAAAAGCCTAGTACAAAATTTGAAGTGAAGGAGAATCAGATCATGAAAAATAATATAGTAATCCGTTTAGAAGAAAAAAATGAATATCGAAAGGTAGAAAATCTGGTAAGGGGTTATCTTGTAAACTGGGATTATTATGCATCTTGGCATCGGTTTTGTGCATGTTAGTTGTCTGCATATGGACAATGAAATTGAATCACGATAGAGTAATTATGGTAGCAAATTGGTAATATGATTTAGCCGGAAAGGAAATACACATGAGGGTAACGGAAAAACTTGTAAAAAGTCCGGAAGAAGAAGGAGTGACCCTTGCGTACATAAGACTTACTAAGGACTTTGAAGAGATAAAAGAATATGTACAACATAAAGGGGATCAGTACAACGCTGGTGGCATGTTTGATTGTATGTATTGGGCAGGCTGTACTTGCAAAATTTGCAGAGTTTTATTTTCGCAATGCTGAGGCTTCTGGTACGCCATTTACGCATATAGGAGCCAGAGAATTGAGAAGACTTGGAATTTTGATGATCGTTATTCCAACGGGGTGTGCTGTCTTAGCGGAAATCGTACAGGGAATCATAATAGGTTTTATGAATGTGATGGCAGATAAATGGTCAGACTTAAACTTTGATAATGAGGCTTCTATCATTGTAGGCATTATGTTTATTGTTGGATCATTTATATGTGGTTATGGTGCTGAAGTGTTGGAAAGCAGGAATAAAGCACAGGAACAGTGAGTATATACTTCTGATAAGAAATTAGAAAAAGATTGACAAGTTACCATTTGGTTACTATAATATAAACTGCCAAATGGTAACCAACAAGGGGATGAAGGTAAGAATATTATAATTGGAACGAGCAGAAGAAAGTACAGGGGGAGGATTAGAAGATGAAGTGTTCAAAATGTGGTAAAGAAATGAGAAAAGGATATTTATTCAGCAGTAAGGACGGAGCTTTCAGCTTTGCAAATGAAGTACCGGGCGTTTTTGAGAATGCAAAAAATGCAGAGGGTTTTGTAGAAATAACAAAACTCAAACCAAGTCACAGGATAAGAGTAGAAGCGAACTGCTGTGAAGAATGCAGAATGATAGTGATTAATTACTAAGAGTGACAGACACCAGACACTAAGACGCAGAGCAGCAATTTTATTGCCTGCGTCTTTTGTGATTATATAGGAAAGAGGAGCAAACATGGAATCAGATATAATTAAAATCAGCCACCTGAATAAAAGCTTTGGCGAAGTTAAAGCGGTAAGTGATTTGAGCTTTAGTGTGAAAAAAGGAGAATTGTTTGCGTTTCTTGGAGTAAACGGTGCAGGGAAAAGTACAACCATTTCTATTCTCTGCGGACTGCAAAAAAAAGACAGTGGAACGGTTCAGGTAAACGGAATAGAAACTGACAAAGCCGGTGCACAGACAAAAAGGATGCTTGGTGTTGTATTTCAGGATAGCGTACTTGATAAACCGCTAACGGTGAAAGAAAACCTAATGAGCAGAGCTGCTTTGTATGGCATTACAGGAAATGCCTTTGATAAGAGATTACAGGAGCTGGTTGAGATTTTGGATTTTGCCGAGTTTTTAAACAGACCTGTAGGTAAGCTGTCGGGAGGTCAGAGAAGAAGAATTGATATTGCCCGTGCATTATTGCACAGACCGGAGATTTTGATTCTTGACGAGCCTACTACAGGGCTTGATCCGCAGACAAGGCAGTTAATCTGGAATGTTATCGAGAAACTTCAGAAAACTGAAAATATGACAGTATTTCTGACTACACACTATATGGAAGAGGCTGCTAATGCCGGGTATGTTGTAATTCTTGACAAAGGAAGTATTGCAGCGGAAGGTACACCATTTGAACTTAAAAATGATTATGTACAGGATATAGTGTCTGTTTATGGTATTTCCGAAGATGAAATAAAGTCATTGAACAGAGAATATAAAAAAATACGTGACGGATATCAGATAAAAGTAAGAAATACGAAAGAAGCTACTGAGCTTATTGTAGAGCATCAGGATTTATTCACGGATTATGAAGTAGTAAAAGGCGGTATGGATGATGTATTTCTTGCAGTCACAGGAAAAAAGCTTGGAGGTGAGCATTGATGAGAACAGTATTGGCATTAATGAACAGGAATAGAAAACTGTTTTTTAAAGATAAAGGTATGTTGTTTACATCAATGATCACACCCGTCATTCTGATTGTTCTGTATGCTACGTTTCTTGCAAAGGTTTTCAAAGATTCTTTTATAGCAGCAATTCCGGATATAATCACAATTTCGGATAAGCTCATTAATGGAACAGCAGCAGCACAGCTGACAGCATCACTTATGGCAGTGAGCTGTATCACTGTAACATTTTGTGTGAATCTGACTATGGTGCAGGACAAGGCAAATGGAACATGGAAGGATTTTAATGTTTCGCCTGTCAGCAAGGGAAAAATATATTTGGGATATTTTCTGTCAACAGTAGCTAATTCATTGATGGTCAATGCACTTGCGTTTGTATTATGTCTGGGATATCTACTTAAAATGGGATGGTATCTGAATGCAGTAGATGTATTATGGGTTTTATTTGATATGATATTGCTCGTCCTGTTTGGAAGTACGCTTTCAAGTATCATTAGCTTTCCGTTGACAACACAGGGACAGCTTTCGGCTGTAGGTACAATTGTCAGCGCAGGATATGGTTTTATATGTGGTGCTTATATGCCGATTTCAAATTTTGGATCAGGTCTTCAGAAGGCACTGTCTTATCTTCCGAGTACATATGCCACTTCGTTGATTAAGAATCATATGCTTCACGGAGTTTTCACAGAGATGGAGAGAAAACATTATCCAGATGAAATGGTTGAAGCGATAAGAGACACTCTTGATTGCAATCCGGTATTTCATGGAAATGTGGTAAGCGTAAATCAGATGATCGGCATTATGATGGGAAGTATAGCTGTATTTGGAATTATTTATTATTTTGTTACATTGTTGTCAGAAGGTGAAGGCGGGCGATAACCGTTACAAGCAGGTTTATAGATAAAGAGGTAAGATTCATGAGACAATTAGTTCTATATATTCATGGAAAAGGTGGAAATGCTATGGAAGCGGATCATTATAAAACATTATTTGCAGGACATGATGTGGTAGGACTGAATTACCATGCAGACAATCCGTGGGAGGCAATAAGTGAATTCAAAGAGTTCTTCTACGGATATAGGAAAGGGCATGATTCTATATTATTCTAATAGCGAACAGCATTGGAGCATATTGTTCAATGTGTGCTTTTAATCATGAGCAGATAGACAAAGCCTTTTTCATTTCACCAATCGTTGATATGGAAAAGCTGATTCTTGATATGATGGGATGGGCAGATATAACGGAAGAAAAGTTACGTGAAAAACAGTTGATAACCACAGGATTTGGAGAAACATTGTCCTGGGAATATTTGTGTTATGTGCGTAATCATCCGGTCAATTGGTCGGTTCCTACTTATATACTATATGGAGATAAAGATAATCTGACATCACAGGAAACTATCCATAATTTTGCCAATGATGTCAATGCAGAACTAACAATAATGCAAAACGGAGAACATTGGTTTCATACAGCAGAGCAGATGGCATTTTTAGATGACTGGATTAGAGGATTGTTGAAATGAAAAAGGCAACCAAAAGAAAAATTATTTTATCCGGAATACTTTTTCATATGATATTAGTCTTTACTGCCTGCGGATTATGTAATAAAGCTACATTTATAGGGGATGAGATATCGGATACAGATTTTTACGATATAGCTTTTGAACAGATGAACTCGACACATTCTCATAATATAGATATGGACGCCGGTGAAAGTATTAAGGTAAAGATTATCAGCAAATCCGGAAAAATTTCCGTACAAATATATAATGAAGATGATCAGCCAGTGTATAATTGGTATTTTGTCTGTTATCTTTGGATTGTATTTAAATTATTCAGCGAAACATATATCAAACTTGTTTGAAAATGTATCAGAGAATAGATTAATTCAGGATGGAATATACGGATATGTAAGAAATCCTGTATATAGCGCAGCTTTTTTTGTAAGTATGTGAACTCTGCAAAAAAGTTCAGATTATCGGTATTTCATGGGGTCTGATCCCGAGTACACATGGCATGATTAGTGACAAACTGAGAAATCAGCAACAGTCAGAGGTCTGCCCTTTGCACAGAAAGGTGTAAAAGGCAGACCTCAATATGAATGATTATTTGCTTACAATATATCAGAAACCAGTAAGTCTGAATACCATTAATTCACTTGCGGATTCATCTTCTCGTTTCTGCGTCATAAGAAGCATTGCAGAACCATCGTCTGCGACTTTCATATCTTCAAGCCAGGGATAGCTAGTTCCGAAAATATCGCTGCATTGTATTTTGCCGAGAAGAGTTCCGTCTTTTGACCAGAAGTAGAGTACTCTGGCATTTCCATCTGTTGCAATATATCCGTTTGATGTCTCTGCTACTCCGGTGATGTAGCCAAAAGAAGCAGAATCATCGGATGGATCGCGACCAAGAAGCAGCTGTTGGTTTCCATCCTGATCATAAACTGCTATTTTATATGGGGCATCATCTCCGACAAGACATCCGTATACCATAATATGTTCATTTCCGATCTCAATCAGACTGACTTGTTTAAAAATACCGGTTCGTGCTTCGTCATCATCCATTGAGGTTAAGATCCAAGGTTCTTTGAGTATGGTGCCATCCTGGAATGTTATTTTCTCCGTATCATTGCTATAGGAATAGGCCAGTCCCCACGCTCCGGACGGATGCATGGTCAGGTTGCCGCTTATGTCATGCTCTGTTGTGGTCTGTTCATCTTTTATGACGATTCCTTTTTTTGTTGAGAGAGAAACATAAAGTTTTCCATTAGTATCTGCAGATAGATCATTTCCTTTCTCATTCATTATATCAGAGGATAGAAGATTCAGGGAGTTTCCCGTATATTCATAAGTTTCCAGAGTGTTATACAGCTGATGATACATCCGGTCTCCGGACAGTGCAATCGGTGATACATGATTTCAAATCCGGCCTGGGAAACATTAAATGGAATATACTCTGGAGTGATGGTATAATCTCCAACAGTTACACTCTGCAGATTGGGTGTATATGGAGTTCCATCCCAGGGGTAAGGTGCTTCTACGTTTCCCCTGTCTTCTAATTTCAGATCCAGATTATTAAAAACATTTTTGGAAGAATCATTTTCTTCTCCGGAAAGAGTAATGTTATAAGTAATACCGGATGGTTCATGACGATAGATATAGTAAGTTCTTTTAAAGTTGTCTGTGATTCGTATATAATCTACACCACCCAAAATGGTCTTTTCAATAGCCCCATCTTTATAGTCATGAAGATCAATGTCAGAATCCAGCAGATGTTTGCGGAAAGCGTAGCTTGTTTCTTTTGTTGCTCTAATGGTAATATTGTTTTCTGAGTTGTCTTTGTCAGTTCCTTTAAATACCTTGACAGAACAGGAATGTTCGTAATCACTGATATCATCTGGATTATAACTCCAATCGTCTGGAAGGTTAAGCTTGAATAAGGCTACATCAATTGTGTTGTCATTTTCACCATAAACGGTGAAGGTGCTTCCGGCTGTCAGAAGTACAAGCCCGATCAGCAGGGGAAATATTGTCCATAATTTTTTTCTCATATACTACACCTCTTTTCTGTTATGGATTATTTTGTATTTTTATTTTCTCAGATCCTGGTGATTTTGTCACTGGCATTAGTGACAGGTAAACATAAAACGGTTTGCAATAGGGTATTTCATGGGGGGTATTTCATGGGGTCTGCCCCCAGGTATCGCACCCCTCTGTGCATGATATGGTAAATTGCTCCCGGATACCAGTCCCTTAATTTTCTTACGATCCTTCTCCCTCCATTTCGCTTTGCTATTTTTGATAATAGTATCATATATGATTATATTGAAATAAAAATCTGTCAGTCATCACAGATTTTTATTTCAATATGTTTTCCAAGGGCATTCGCATATTTCTCCAATACAACCAGCGTTGGTACCCTGCCGCCGCTCTCAAACCGGGCCATATTCGATGGTTTTATCCCTGTAATATCCGCTATTTCCTGCTGCGTCATTAACCGGGAGTGGTTGGACTTCTTGGGGCAAATGGAGCTGGAAAAAGTACCCTTATGAGAATGATATGTTGCGGCATTGAAAGGGCTTGACAAAAAGACAGCAAAAGAGCGTAGTGAAAATCTCTTAGAGCAGGTAAATCTTGAAAAAGATGCAAAAAGAAAAGTAAAAACATATTCCGGAGGAATGAAGAGAAGGCAGAAATAATGATTCATCAACCTGCAATTCATGGAAATGGTGTCAACGGACAGGTAACGGATATTAAGATTATGTCAGATCAACTTCAGAAGAGCAAACAGCGTTTAAACCGTATTCTGGCAGAAAATACTGGAAAAACAATCGAAGAAATACGCAGGGATACGGAAAGAGATAACTTTATGACAGCGACAGAAGCATTGCAGTATGGATTAATAGATCAGGTTATTAAGAAGCGATGATCATGTTAGCGAGGTTCTTTTATATTTTCTAATCATAACTGTTGACAAGTTACCTTTTGGTAACTATAATTATAGTTACCAAAAGGTAACTTGATAACAAATTTAAACCAGGAGAGATAGACATGGAAAGCAAAGAAAAGAACACAAAGGAAAAAATATTGGAAGAAGCTTTGAAGTTATTTGCACAGAGTGGATATATGGGAACATCCATGAATGATATTGCTTCAAAACTTGGAGTAACCAAGGCTGCATTGTATAAGCATTATAAAAGCAAACAGGAGATATTGGACAGTATTATTGAAAAAATGAATGCATTGGATATTGAGAGAGTAAAGCAGTATGAAATGCCGGAGGGTGATCTGGAAAAGGTTACAGCCGAGTATAAAGAAACGGCATTTGATAAGATTAAGCAGTTCACAAAGGTGCAGTTTCTTCATTGGACGGAGGAAGAATTTTCAAGCTGTTTTCGTAAGATGTTGACATTGGAACAGTATAGGGAACCACAGATGGCACAGCTATATCAGAATTATCTTGCAAGCGGACCATTAACTTATATGGAAGCTTTGTTTTCAGGAATGCTGGGCGATGAAGGAAAAGCCAGACAGACAGCACTTGATTTTTATGGTCCTATTTTTTTGCTTTACAGCATATATGATGGAGCAGAAGACAAAAGTCATGTGATAAAGTTACTGGAAGAGCATATGGATCACTTTTTACAGGAAATGCAGATAAGTTGAAAGGGTGAAGTGATTTGAACGATGAATCAGAACATCAGGAATGGATTCTTTGCCCAAAATGTGGAAATAAGACAAGATTGAAATTAAGGAAAGATACGTTATTAACAAATTTCCCTTTGTTTTGTCCAAAGTGTAAAGAAAAAAGCCTGATTGATGCAGAAAAATTTATAGTGAGATTCAAAAAAGCCAAAACGGTACGATTTTTCCCTATGTATAATGCGAAACGGCATCTTTGGATGCCGTTTTTTTGCGATCTGGCTCTGCAGATCATATGACTTTCTGTAAACAGATCTGTCTTTCGGAGAGTTTACAAGAATTAACAGGTTTTCCCTCTTGTAAAGCCTTCAATACCATCTGTTAAAGGCATACACAGCAAGAGTATAGTAATCATTTCAGATGATTTCAGATGTTTAAATTCTGGCTGTCAGGAAATAGGATCCAGAAATCTGGTTTTCTAAAATTACACGGCAAATAGACCGGCATGTTAAACTATATAAAATGCCAAAGGAGGAACTGCCCTATGAGAAGAAACCAACTTCTGGCTGGGATAATGACAGCACTGACAGCAGTGATGCCAGCTGTCAGCGTATATGTTGATACCGCAGCAGCCAGCGAAATTCTTACTTCAAATGAAACTGTGCAAACTGAAACCAATATTGACAAAACTACAGCATTACAAAATTCCGTAAAATTGATAGACATGCTCTCCACGGAAGCTTCTGGTAAAAACATTATGTTCAGCCCGACAAGCTTGAATTTTGCACTCGGCATGATTGCAGAAGGTGCGAAAGGAGAGACAAAAGAAGTTCTGAGTGCTTATCTGGGAACCAGTGATTTTGCCTCCTATGCAAAGGAGTATCTGGACAAGATTCAGGCATACAATACTGAAGATGAGAGTTACGGATATCAGTCAAAAGTAAAGATAGCAGATGCGGTCTGGATGGATGATGGGTTAACACTTCAGGAGAAATTCAAGAATACGGTATCGAATAGTTTTGGGGCAGAAGTGAAGGCTGTAGATTTTTCTGCCACGGAGGAAACATGTGATATCATCAATTCCTGGTGTGACAAAAATACAGAAGGGCTGATCCCGAAGATCATTACTCCGGATCTGATCAATGACAATACGGGACTGTGCCTGACCAATTCCCTGTATTTTGAATCCGGATGGAGCGGGGAACCTTGGAATGTTTCTGATACAGAAGAAAATTTTGGAAAAATAGAAAAGACAAAATATATGACCTGTACAGGAAACCAGTATTATGAAAATGACAAGTCTACTGCTTTTGGCAGGGATTATGCCAACGGGTTAAGTTTCATAGGGATCCTGCCATATGATGAAGGTGATTTCACTCTGGAGGATCTGGATATTAGCGGACTCCTGAAATCCAATCCAGAATATGATGCAGTTGACTGCAAGATGCCAAAACTTAACTTTGAAACGAGCACCGTTCTGAACGATATGCTCTCAAATCTGGGGCTGGACAATATATTTTCCAGCAATGCTGATTTCTCCGGTATTGCAGACCAAAACGTAAATGTGGATACTATACTACAGAAAACAAAACTGGAGCTGGATGAAAACGGCACGAAGGCAGCTGCAGTGACGGCAGTTACCATGGAGTGTATGTCTGCTGCAGTGGAAGATGAACCGATTATCAAAACCGTGGAGCTTACCCGCCCATTTGCATTTCTGATTTATGACAGAAATAATGATGAAGTCCTGTTCATTGGCAAGGTCATGTCAGTTTCCTGATAAGCCTATACCCACAAAAAACAAAACAGACCGGCCATCTGCCGGGGCAACGCCATGGGTAACACAAACCTGTGGCGTTTTTTTATGCCCTGCCGGGGGCACGCAAAACTGTATGAAAACGGGTGGGAAATCCCCTTATTTTTCGCCTGTGGGCGGCGCAAATGAAGCCGCCCATATTCTTTCCCTCATGGGAGGCCGGGCGGCGATACAGGGGCGAAAACCCAACGGCCAGCTCGGCGCCATCGAGTACACCATCCTGGAGCAGCCCAGACCGCCGGAACCAAAACCGGAAGAACCTGAACAGGAAAACCCCGCACAATTAAATACTAATAGATCAAGTAAAGAAAAAACAAAAAAAAGATCTATCAAGTACGGAAGGATCAAATCCTGTCCAATCAATCCCCCCACCCCCCAGGGCTCGGACCGGAAGGGACGGGACCGGATGCGGGAGCGGGAGAGCTATCGATGGCATGGCGGCGGGTCCATACAAATTCAATGTCGGCGGTCTCCGCGGTGCAGCCGAAGGAGGACACCAGAAGCTTCCCATCCGTCTTGTCTGGATTGCAGATATAAGTCGATGGCCGCTTTCAGCGTTGACTTAATAGGATGCGTCTTTGTAATTGCCATATCTGCTCCAATCTCTCCCGTATCTCCTCCATATCGGCCTGATAAGCAGGGCCCCCGGCGTTCATCCTATTGGCGATCTGGCTGATGTTCCGGCCGATGGAGCCCAGGGCCTTTGTCATCTCCTTAATGTCGGTGGTGTCCACCTGGATGATGTATCCGTCAATCGCCATTTTCCGCAGGTATGCCTCATACCGCTTTGTGGGGAGCTGGGCCATCTTCTCGTCGATGAGCCGCTTCTCCTCCTCCGTCACCCAGAACTTCATCTGGATGTTCCGTTTCCGATTTGCCATTCCGCTTCGCCTCCGTTTCTCATAAGGATCTGGAACTATCCCAGCAAGCAATTTTTGTGTTTAGGGGCAGGGGTCCCCCTAAACACAAAATCCGCCAGTGGGTACTCGCTGGCTGTGCTTGCTACCGTAACCCTTCCCTCGTTTTCCCCTCTACTAATACTACAATTCGGAGGCTTGAAAATGGCAAAGAGGTGAATTGAATTTTGATGCAAAAGAAGATATAATTAGTTACAACAAACTCGGAGACCAAGTGGACTTAGGAGAAATACAATGTTCGATATTTCTGGGAGGTGTACTTTCAGGAGTTGTTGAACCGATTGGAGCAGTAATGACGATTCTTGTCGCACAGCTGGTAATCTCGGCATTACCATATTTACTCAGCTTTGCAGCAGGAGCTATGTTATATGTCGTGGTTGAAGAACTAATTCCGGAAATGTCTCAGGGACAGCACTCGAATATCGGTACGCTTTTCTTTGCACTTGGATTTAGTTTGATGATGATCTTGGATGTGGCACTGGGGTAAGAGGAGAGGAATGATTCTTATGAGAATATTAATTTATGGTGCTGGTGTGATTGGATCCTTGTATGCGGCTTTATTTGCAGAAGCCGGTTATGATACAAATATTTATGCCAGAGGTAAAAGGCTTGAGGCTTTAAGAAATAATGGATTGCAATATAAGAAAAATCAGGAAGTAATAAAGGCAGAGATTAGGATTCTTGGAGAACTACCAAACGATGATATTTATGATTTTGTCTTGCTTACTGTCCGGGAAAACCAGCTGTATGAAGCACTAACTGAATTGAAAAATAATAAAAGTAATACGATTGTTACAATGATAAATTCACTGGACAGTTACAATAAATGGGAAGACATTGTCGGAAAAGGAAGAATATTACCGGCTTTTCCAGGAGCAGGCGGAAGTATAAATGATGATGGTATCCTTGATGCAGCACTTACTCCAAGGTTGATTCAGCCGACAACATTTGCAGAAATATCAGGAAATAAATCCGAAAGAACTAAGCAGTTTTCAGAGATATTGAGGCATGCTCATATACCATACCAGAAAGTAACGGATATGCATCTATGGCAGCTTTGTCATCTTGCTATGGTGGTACCAATTGCGGATGCGTATTATGAATCAGACAATCCGGAGAAAGTAGAAAAAGAATGGAAAATCATGAGGAAAACAGCAGAAAGACTGAAAAGAAATTTTAATTTTTTGCGAAAACAAAAGGGTAAACTGTCACCATGGAAAATGAATATTTTTCGCTTTTTACCCTTGCCATTTTTAGCGATTATGCTGGCAGTTACATTTGGAAGCAGTTTTGGAGATAAATTTATGTATCAACATGCTATGAAGGCACCAGATGAAATGAGGGAATTGCATAAGCAGTTTTATGCTTATATGAAAAGAATGAAGAAATGCGGATGCATTGTGTTGTGAGAAAACCTATGGGAAAGGCGATAGGAAATGAAAGATAAGTATCTTAGGGAAACACGAATGGTTGATTTTTCTAATCCGGCAATTCAAAAACTTATTCAAACTATGAAATGGAAGGAAATGGGTGAATTTGAAAGGATTAAGGCAATCTACAACTATGTAAGAGATGATATTTTATTTGGATATAATATTGATGACGGAATTTCAGCTTCAAAAGTACTTGCAGACGGTTATGGACAATGTAATACAAAAGGAACTTTATTTATGGCACTTTTACGTGCCTGCAATATTCCATGCAGAGTACATGGTTTTACGATTGATAAAAAATTGCAGAAAGGGACTATGACCGGGTTTGTTTACCGTAATGCTCCAAAAAGTATTTTCCATAGCTGGGTAGAAATTAATTTCGAAAATCAGTGGTACGAACTGGAAGCTTTCATTTTGGATAAAACCTACATAAAGAAGTTACAGGAACAAAATTCGGAATGTACAGGTGCATTTTGCGGTTATGGAGTAGCAGTCAAGGATTTCAGAAATCTCATTATTGAATTTGATAGGAACAATACTTATATTCAAAGCGAGGGAATCAATCAGGATTTTGGTGTTTATGATTGTCCAGATGAACTGTTGAAGGAACATCATCAAGAAATTTCAGCCTTTAAAGCATTTGCTTATAGACATATTGGAAGACACCTCATGAATCGTAATGTCAGGAAGATTAGAGAACGATAGTTTTAAGCTTTTAGAATTAAAATTAAATTTGGAGGGTAATATGGCAGACAAAATACAAAATGCTTATGAAACATCAAAAAATATATATGACGATGTTCTTACGCAAAGAAATATTTTCAGCAAACTGTATATTAAGTTATTTTGGAGTGGCACTGATGATAATGATATAGCACGAAAAGTTTTATCATATGTTCCTGATGACTTTTCAGGAAATCTTCTTGATGTTCCGGTTGGAACTGCTGTATTTACGGAAAACAAATGGAGTTCTCTGAAAAATGCACATATTACTTGTATTGATTACAGCATGGATATGCTTGAACAAGCCGGAAAAAGACTTGGTAGTCATGCATTTCCTGACAAGCAAAAAGCATTTCATGAAATATGGCGTGTTTTGAAACCAGGCGGCAATTTTATTGCCTGCTTTTATATCAGGGGAAAATCGAAACGGACAGATTGGCTGGTAAAAAATATTCTTGCAAAGAAAGGGTGGTTTTCTCCACCATTTCAGACGGAGAAAGAGCTGAGAGATATCCTTCAAAAACTATATAAAGAAACGGATATCCATGTTGACGGTTCTATGGTATATTTCCGTTGTGTGAAGTAATGCAATGATGCTGGATTTATAATAAAGTTTCAGATGATAAGTCTGGAACTTTATTTTTTGTCCAAATGGATTGCCAAGGTCCATTCGGGTATGGATAAAGCTTAATTCTCATGGTAAGATATAAAAAGTTAGAAATGACTAACGAAGAAAATATAGCTATATGAAGGGAATGAGAAGAAATTTGAATGTGAATGAAATTGCAAGCCTTGGAAGTAATGTGAAACCTGTGATTCAGAATGAGAATTGTTCGATTCTTATGCTGAATGATGCGACAGGAGAAGGAGTGATGACGATTTACCGAGTACTGCCCGGAGTGATGATTTGCTTTTCAGACATGCATATGGAACAGTGTGTATCTGAATTTGAATTGAAGAATGACAGAAAAATATTCTGTATTGACCACTGCCGGTAGGGAAGAATTGAGATGGAGGTAAAGCCTGGTGTGTTCAGTATTATGCAGGAAAAGGAACTTCGTTTGGATAACAGAGAAAATCATAAAGGGACAACTTATTATCCTCTGAAGCATTATCATGGAGTCAGTATTTTCATGGAAGTTGTGGAAGTTCAGAAGGCACTTGATGAATTGTTTCAGGGATTCTCCGTATCCATTGAGAATCTTCGAAGCCGGTATTGTGCCGAGGAGAAACCTTATGTAATTCGGGGAAATAAGGAACTTGAGTCGATTCTTTCCGGATTTTACCAGAAAAACATGGCACATTCGGAACTTGCAAAAGCAAAAGAATATTATCAGATAAAAGTCGTGGAATTATTGTTGTACTTAAACACGATGACCGTAGAAGACAGGAAAGAAGTCAGACCATATTATTACAGAACTCAGATGGAAAAAATCAAAGAGATTCATGCGCAGATCACAGGGAATCCTCAGACACGGTTTACCATCGAAGAACTTTCCTCTATGTATGAGATTCCACTGACAACTATGAAAAAATGCTTCAAAGATGTTTATGGAGATTCTATTTATTCTTATCAGAAGAGGTACCGCATGAATCTGGCTGCAAATATGCTGTTACAGGATAAAGAGAAAGAAGTACAGGAGATCGCCGCAAGTGTAGGATATGAAAATCCGGGAAAATTTTCATCTGCATTTCGAAGTGTGATGGGGCTGTCCCCGGCAGAGTACCGATTCAGAAAGGAAACCTTTGATGGAAAATAAAAAAGTATCAGAAAAAAAGGACAGCTGGCTGAAAGTGTTGCTGAGCTATACCGAAGGAAGCGGGCAAAGGCTTGGAATATCCGTTATTTTATCTGTTATCAGTATTATCAGTGGACTTATGCCATATTATTGCATTTACCGTGGAATCAATTTGTATATAAGAAATCTGAATCAGGCTCCTATGCAGGAAATTTTAAGATGGTGTCTGTATGCCTTACTCTTTTATATTATAAAAATCGTAAGCTTTTCCGCATCCACATGGATATCACATATAGCAGCCTATCACATATTGGAGGGTTTAAGGCTCCGCCTGACAGACCGGTTTCTGAAAGCACCATTAGGAGATGTGGAAGGGCACAGTATTGGTGAAATCAAGAGCATTATGGTAGAAAAAATCGAAAATATGGAACCACCCATTGCTCATATGATTCCGGAAGGAAGCGGACATCTCCTGCTTCCGGTAATCGCTGGACTGGAGAATTGCACTGGCTTCTCTTGTAACCGTTCCATTGTCCTTGGTATTTATGACACTTACCATGATTATCAGCGGAAAAAGTTTCACTCAGTACGACGAATCCAATGCACATATGAACAGTACTATTGTGGAATACATAGAGGGCATAGAGGTTATTAAGGCATTTGGCAGGGCAGGAACCTCTTATGAGAAATATGCAAAAGCAATTCTGGATTATAAGAAATTTGTTGTGAAATGGCTGTCTTCCACCTGGATCACCATGAAAATGACATTCGCCCTGTTTCCATCGACACTGCTTGGAACTTTGCCTGTGGGACTGTATCTGACGATGCATGGTCAGTTGATCATATCACAGCTTGTGCTGGCAGTCATGCTGTCCATGTCCATGGTGACATCTTTTGCAAAAATAGAGGTATTCTCTGAAAATCTTCGTGAAATGCAATATAACATCGAAAGCATACAGGATTTTCTTACGATGAAAGAATTGCCGGAGCCTTCTGTATATGCAAATATCAACAGCTATGATGTGAAACTGGAAAATGTGCATTTCTCTTATACCGGTGAGGAAAAGGACGAGGTGCTGCATGGAATTGACCTGACAATGCCGGCAGGAAGTTTTACTGCATTGGTCGGACCGAGCGGGGGAGGTAAATCTACAGTAGCAAGGTTGATTTCAAGATTCTGGGATGTGACATCCGGCGGCATTACCATAGGCGGTGTAAATATTAGGGAAATGCCATTGTCACAGCTTTCAGAAATGATCAGTTTTGTGACACAGGATAATTTCCTGTTCCGGTGTTCTATCATGGAAAATATACGTCTCGGCAATTCGGCTGCATCGGATGAAGAGGTACGGGAAGCAGCAAGAAAGGCATGCTGCCAGGAGTTTATAGAGAAGCTGCCGCAGGGCTATGATACCCCGGCAGGGGAAGCAGGAAAACGGTTATCCGGTGGAGAAAAGCAGAGGATTGCCATTGCCCGAATGATATTAAAAAATGCACCAATCATCATTCTTGACGAAGCAACTGCATTTACGGATCCGGAAAATGAGAACAAGATCCAGAAGAGTATAGAAGAACTGACAAAAGGCAAGACATTGCTGGTCATTGCACACAGACTTTCCACAATCACAGATGCAGACAAAATCGTTGTTTTGAAAAATGGCTGTATAGAAGGGGCGGGAACCCAGGAAGAGCTACTTCAGAATTGTCAGCTTTATCAGCGAATGTGGCAGGCTCATGTGGGAGCAAGACACTGGGCAGTGGGAAGTCAGAAAGAAGGTGAAGACTCATGTTTGGCACTGTAAAAAGAATCATTGACTGGTGTGGCAGTTTTAAAAAGAATCTGTATATCGGTTTTGTTTTTTCCTTTTTTTCAGGCTGGTTTGCGGCAATGCCGGTCATATGGGCGGCATATACGATCGGAAAGCTTGTAGAATGCGAGGGGCAGGGAAAAACTATTTCAGCGGATTGGATTGGGAAAAGTATCGTAATTCAGCTGCTTTTCATCTTTCTGCGTTTTCTGTTTGATTATTTAAGGGCAAGATTTCAGGAGTCGATCAGTTATGAATTGATTGCCAGAGACAGACTGGCAGTGGGAGATGCGCTGAAGCGTGTATCTTTAGGATATTTTCAGAACATGAATACAGGTACGATTCTTAATTCCATCACGACAGGCCTTCATACACTGGAAGGAATGGGAATCCGTATGATTGATAACTTTGTAGGAGGTTATCTGAATTTTATCTGCATCCTTTTGTGGCTCACCTGTGTGAACTGGAGAGTAGGGCTGATTGCAGTAACGGGTGCCGCTGTTTCCCTGATATTCCTGTTCATCATTTCAAAATACAGTACAAGAAATGCACCAATCCTTGCTGCGGCAAACAAGGAGCTGACCGGAGCAACCCTGGAATACGCGAGAGGACTTTCTGTAGTGAAATCCTTTGGAAAAGCAGGCGCTTCTATGGAGTCAATGAAAAAAGCATGCAGGGACAGCCGTGACATTAATCTGAAAATAGAATGGGGATATATTCCTTATAATGCACTGCATCTGCTGGCGTTAAAAACAGCAAGTGTGTGTATCGTAATTGCTGCGTTTTATCTGGGATTTTCCGGACAGTTGGATTTTACTTATATGATGTTTGTGATTCTGCTGTCATTTCATGTGTTTGGTTCTTTGGAGCCGATTGCAGACTGTGCTCATGTACTGGCTGTCATTGATGACGCCCTGGAGCATTTGGATGAATTGACAAAAGAGTCCTTCATTGATGCAGATGGACAGCAGATAGAGATTGCACACTATGATATCGAATTTCAGAATGTAGATTTTTCTTACGGGGAAGGGAAGGAAAAAAGACATGTGCTCCATAATGTGAATCTGAAAATTCCGGAGTATTCAGTTACAGCAATCGTGGGTCCTTCCGGAAGCGGAAAATCTACGATCTGCAATCTGATTGCCCGGTTTTATGATGCAGACAGTGGAAGTGTTCGTGTGGGAGGACATGATGTGAAAGAATTTACTTGTGACAGTCTGTTATCCAACATTTCCATGGTATTTCAGAATGTATATTTGTTTCATGATACAGTGAGGAATAATATTTGCTTTGGAAAACCGGATGCAACAGAAGCGGAAATGGTAGAAGCGGCAAAGAAAGCATGCTGCCATGATTTTATTATGGCATTACCGGAAGGCTACGATACTGTCATCGAAGGGGGTGGGAGCCTGTCCGGTGGAGAAAAACAGCGCATTTCCATCGCAAGAGCGATTCTAAAAGATGCACCGATTATTATACTTGACGAAGCGACAGCCAGTGTAGATCCGGAAAATGAACATTTGATCCAGGCAGCTATATCGGAACTTACAAAAGGAAAAACCATAGTAACAATCGCACACAGACTGGCGACAATTGAGCAGGCAGATCAGATTCTGGTGGTGGATGATGGGCAGATTATTCAGAGGGGAACCCACAAAGAGCTTGTGGCTGTTCCTGGAAAATATAAGGATTTTGTAGATATCAGAAGTCAGTCGGAAGGCTGGAAAATCGGCTAAGGAGGAACGAAAGACATGGAAGAATCAAGAAAATTATCAGGAAAGGATCTTATTACAATAGGAATCTTCTCTGCAATTTATTTTATGCTCAATCTAGCAGCTATGTTTACTGGATTTGTGCCAGTGTTGTGGCTGCTGTTACCGGGCGTGACAGGAATTGTGACCGGAATCCCATTCCTGCTTATGACAGCTAAAGTGAGAAAACCAGGGGCAGTATTTATTATGGGAACAATTACTGCATTGCTTTATTTCGTGACTGGTCAGTTTACAGTATTGTTACTGATTACATTTGCTATTGCATGTATATTGTCGGAACTGTACAGGTCTGTGACAAAGTATGATAACAGTTTTACACATATGATGATATCGTTTGTGTTTTTCTGTTATGGAATGCTTGGCTCTCCACTGGCAATATGGGTGTATAAAGACAGTTTTTTGGCGCAGATTCAGCAAAATGGAATGTCTGCAGAATATGTCTGGTCTTTATCGGGATTGATTTCTACGCCAATGCTGATTATACTTTGTATCTCTCCAGTCATAGGAGGCGTGATTGGAGCGTTGATTGCTAAAGGTTTATTCCGTAAGCATTTTAAGAAAGCAGGGATTGTCTGATGAATAAGATAACAGTCATCAATCATCTTGATCCAAGAGCTGGGCTGTGGCTGCTTTTAATGGCAAATATTGGTATGTTCTGTCAGAAAAATTCTGAGCAGGGGAGTATGCTTTCAGGCATATTTCTCCTGCTTATGCTGGTGCATGGACTATATAAGGCGGCAGGTAAAGGTATCGTTTTACTTGTTTCTTTCCACCTTTTACTAATGTATGTATTTCCGCAGTGCCCCGCATGGATGAATATGGTGTTTCCAGTTTTAGTTAATTATTCATTGCGTATGCTGCCGTGTGTTTTGGCAGGTTTGTTGCTGCTTCGAACATCGTCCATGCAGAAAATGATCGCTGCCATGTATACACTGCATCTACCACAAGGATTTATCATAGCAATGTCTACGACACTTCGATATTTTCCAGCTTTGAAAGAGGAGTTCGTACATATAAATGCTGCTATGAAACTTCAGAATATCTCATGGGCATCCCGCTTGGAGTGTACGGTAGTTCCATTGATCGTGTCTGCAGTCAATACATCGGATGAAATAGCAGCGGCGGCAGTGGCAAGAGGAATCGAGAACCCAGGAAAAAAGACTAGTGAAATAACACTTCACATGGGAATTTCAGACTGGTTGATAATGATTTTGGTAACATTTGGAATACTTATAGTGGTGATTGCGGGATAAAAAAAATGATAAAGTTTGAAAATGTAAATGTAACAATGCAAGGAAAAAGAATTCTGTCAGATATAAATCTGGAGATACAGGATGGGGAGTTCGTATTGATATGCGGGGAAAGTGGATGTGGAAAAACCACAATGACAAAACTGATTAATGGATTGATTCCGCATTTTGTAAGGGATGTCAGCGTAGATGGAACGATTACGGTTTGCGGGAAAAATGTTGCAGAGATGCCTATGTATGAGATTGCAGAGCTTGTAGGGTCTGTTTTTCAGAATCCAAGAACTCAGTTTTTTTATACGAATTCTAATGCTGAGATGGCATTTGGCCTGGAAAACAGAGGCGTGAAACCGGAATATATACGAAAAAGAATTAAGAATACAATAAATGAATTAGATATAGAGAAGCTGGAAGACCGGGATGTATTTTCCATGTCAGGTGGTGAGAAACAGCTTCTTGCGTTTGCATCAGTATATGCCATGAATCCGCAGATTTATGTGCTGGATGAGCCGTCAGCGAATATTGGATATAGCAGCGATGGAAAAGCTGAGTGAAAGAATGAAGGTAATTAAGGAGAAGGGACATACTGTAGTTGTGGCAGAGCATCGTCTGGCATGGATCCAGAAATTCGCAGACAGAATTATTTATATGAAAGAAGGACGTATAGAACAAGAATTTACATCAGATGAGTTTAAGGCTTTGTCTGATCTGAAACGAAAACAAATGGGGCTCAGAAGTATCGTTCCTGAACAGATACAGATCCCGGAGATTACAGGAAACTCAGAAGACGCAGTACTTCAGATTTGTAACCTTTCATGTAAGAGAAAGAAACAGATGATTTTTCAGAATATTAGTTTATCTGCAAGAGCGGGAGACATCATCGGTATCACAGGGAAAAACGGTGCCGGAAAATCTACTTTTTGCAATTGCTTGTGCGGTCTGCTTAAGCCCAAAGGCGGCGAGATTCTGTATCAAGGGAAAAAGCTGTCGGAAAAGGCCCGGACCAAACTGTTCGGGATGGTCATGCAGGAAGTCAATCATCAGTTGTTTTCAGATAGTGTGAAAAATGAATGTCTGCTTGCAAATGAAGAAGCCTCTGAACAAGAAATCAGGGAATTACTTGAAAAATTTGACTTGGAAGAGTATGCAGAATATCATCCGATGATATTATCTGGTGGACAGAGACAGAGGCTTGCTATTTGCCAGGCAGTTATGGGTGAAAAAAAGCTGCTTATTTTCGATGAACCTACCAGTGGGTTGGATTTTAGGCATATGTGTCAGGTGGAAAAATTGATGAAACAATTGTCAGAAGAAAAATATATTATTATAGTTGTAACACATGACTATGAGTTTTTGAATCGAGCTTGTAAGAGGTATATTAGAATAAATAGTTAACTTTTAGGAAAGGAAAACGGATTAAAGGAAGAAATTATCCATTCATGAACGGCTTGAGATTAATAAGAGGATTATTCAAGAAAAGCAGGGAAAAGATAAGCCGGAGAGAGGGGCTGATCGGGGTGTAAGATAGGTAAAAGTTAAGACTGGAAGTCACTGGTGTAGGTGGCTTCTGGTCTTTTTTCGCAACCACAGTTAGACTGTCCCCATTTGGCGGTCTGGATTTTTTTGACTGTTGCGAGAACATCGTCAGAATTTGTCGGCGGTCAGGTTGTATCATGTGCGGCTCCCTCCTTGTAAGCCGCCGTGAGTGCCAGCGTCAGCGCGTCATCCCTTTTGAGGGTAATCGAGTAGGAGGAATTTCTCTTAAATGAGAAATTCCGACCTCTCACACCACCGTACGTACGGTTCCGTATACGGCGGTTCAATCAACTTAACAAGTAACACACTTTTCGGTGTAGTAATCTAACATTGAGATTAGATGTAGTGGCAGAGTTTCGGAAAGATGGAAAACTGGTTCCTATATTCTTTAACCTGGGAAGATGGAAGAAAATATAACATCGACAGAATTTTGAAAATCGAGCGATGTGCTAGCAGAAAGGCAGGCGGTGTAGGAATGATGTACACCTGTATGATACAGAATCGTAAAGAAAAGGTTCAACGTTAGCCTTATAATAGTGTCATAAAAGGAGGAATCACAATGAATGATTTAGTAGAACAGATACTTGAACTAATTAAAGGCAAGAAAACAGCTATTGATATGCAGGCGATTATGTTCCAGTCAAGAAGTACGACTTATAGGAAATTAAAAGATGAAGGAACTTCAATAAGTGAAATTAAAAATTTGTATCAAGATTGTGGAGCTTTTTCAGTAATCAGAAAAAAAGATGATATGTCTAGGAGAGCATTTAAAGAAGAATTATCAAAATTTTTGCTGTGTGATCCGGATGATGTATGGAAAAGATTTAATTAAC
The DNA here is from genome assembly GCF_013300825.1 of Blautia wexlerae. Taxonomy (GTDB): domain Bacteria; phylum Bacillota; class Clostridia; order Lachnospirales; family Lachnospiraceae; genus Blautia_A; species Blautia_A wexlerae_B. The sequence goes on along the minus strand of NZ_JAAIMY010000004.1, from coordinate 52,109 downwards.
GCTACCATATAGGTGTTATTGAGTACAAAAAGGAAATAAAAAAGAAAAATCAATTAACGGACTTAGAGTTTGATTTACTAAAGAGACAAATATTATTCATAATAAGAAGAGAGCCACATACGCTAAAACAATTATGTGAGATCACAAATAGATCAAGAAGCTATGTTTTAGCTGCACTGAAAGACCTGGATCAGGTTCTTGGAGGATATGGAGGTGGACTTGGAAAAGGGTATTTTATAGTGAGTTCGGAGAAAGAAAGATTATTACATGCTTCATGGTGTGCAAATTGGAAAAAATCAATGCAGTATTGTTAGAAAATTAATGATTATTAACCTGCAGGGATAGTCACTTTCCCTTTATATTCCTGCAGGTTTTACATAAGAAGATGGATTCCGGTCAGCAAAGGCAACTCCCACAATGCCTTTTGGATATCCGCTTCTGCAAATTGTAGTAAGTAATTGCTTCCCATCAAAATCATGGGGAAAGCGAACTGGTCTGAAAGACCGCCAGTTAGTGTGATGATGATAAGGAGATTTTGAAACTGATGACAGACAGAGATTATGCAATTAAATCAATGAAAAAGATTACCTTCCAGATGGCAAGCCATGCGCAGGATTATCTGGAAGTAACGATGGAGAGACATTATACAGATATCAAAGAACTGATGACAAGCTATCAGAAATTGATTTTGGAAAATCAGATTGTGTTAGAAGAACTGGATATGGAGTGCCAGGAGAAAATCAATGAAGATATGGCATATGTGTTGAGTTATCTGAGCATTTATAACAATCAGCTGAATGTGCCAAAGATGCATCGGGAAATGAATAACCTGATGATCATTTATGGCTTGTCAGATATGATCTATCGTGGAATGACACTGGTTAAGTTCTATGCACCGAATGGTGTGATGCTCAGCGAAATCCTTCATTCCTGTTTTTGCAGTCATTATAATAAGACAGATGTGGAAGTACAACAGGAGTTAGGAATAGGCAGGACTTCTTTTTATAAAATGAAGAAGCAGGCACTTGGGTATTTAGGATTTTATTTTTATGAGATCGTGGTACCGCAGGCAAAGGATAAAAGATTTAAACCGTCACTGGGCGTTGAGGAAGAGTAGGTGAGTAATATGAGATACGAAGATTCGATGAAAGGTGTAGCTGATCAGATAATCAAAGAACAGCAGCGAGTCAGTAAAATTAAAAACAATCCAGAAGAGTTCCATTGGCATGACGAATATGCAACGTTGAATTTCTTTCGGTTTATCTGCAAAAAATATCGGTAACTTGGGAAATAGAGAAATTGAAAAAATGGTCACACGCTTAAAGAGCATAGATCAGAAAGCAGTGGAAAACCATGTGAATGGTGCTGTTTGGGCATTTGATTATGATAAGATGTTCTGTGTATTGAGGGAAAATGAAATTTGCCGAAAGGTGTGTGAAAAGAATAAATATAACAGTTGGATGAATCTAATTGGACAGTATTGTGTTTCAAGGACTTAAAGACGAAGAAAGTTGTTGGAGAGAAATAATTTCCAGCAACTCTGTCTTTAATGAATAGAGTTCATTTTTTTATTCAACTATTCCCATGATATATGCAATATGTAAATGTGCAATTCAAATATCAGTTTATGCTAAGTGCAAAAATAATAATAATAATTACTATTATTGACAAAAGAATAATTATCATGTATAATACAGATATACAAGAAACAAAGTGTTAGAAAAATTGCTAGGAACTTGGTAACAAAAATAAATCGACATTGAAAAGGGAAAATGACTATGAAAAAATATGAATGTGAACCATGTGGATATATTTATGATCCGGCAGTAGGAGATCCAGACGCCGGTATCGCTCCAGAAACTGCATTTGAAGATATTCCAGATGACTGGACATGCCCAATCTGCGGATTAGGAAAAGATGTTTTCGTTCCTGTAGAAGACTAAGCAGAAAATGCAGGTACGAAACTGCCAGACATTAAAAGAGCCTAAGAGAACATATAAAAGAAATGGAGGTTAAATTATGACTTACGATTTAAACATTACCTTTGATGACAATTTAGTAACAGGAAATAAAACAATCGATACACAGCACAAAGAATTGATTGACCGTATTCAGAACTTTGTAATTGCCTGTCAAAATGGCGACAGCAAGGTAAAGGCGATCAAACTTCTGGATTATCTTAACGAGTATACTGACTTTCATTTTAAAGAAGAAGAAGCACTTCAGGAAAAAGCCGGTTATCCAGAGCGTGAAAAACATTATGAAAAACATGAAGAGTTTAAAAAGACAATTCAGGAACTGTATGAATACCTTCAGGAGTATGAAGGACCAACAGATCGGTTCAGTGAACTTGTACAGAAAAATGTAATCGACTGGCTGTTTGGACACATTAAAACATACGACCGCTCTGTGGCAAAATTTATCTTTATGAAACAAAATCCAGACCGATGCTAAAATAAACCAGGGAACGAGTTCACTCAGAATGTAGACAACGTGATGAAGTAAACTAGGGGCTGTCACAATGCAGCCCCTTTCCTGTTATAGCGATATTCTAGGTAATATATTGCGCTGGCATGACATATTATTTTACTACTACTATATGGGAAGAGCAAGCAGCTCTTCTTTTTTTGTCCTTTTTATCCAATTTTAAGTTGTAAAGTCTCTTTTCATGCCAACAGAAATATGCTAAATTGATTTTATAGAACAAGATATAATTCCACTTATATATCGGAGGAAAATGAATGAGATAGAAAACTATATATGAGAAGATTGCAGAAAAGTATAACACAACACCAGAAGAAGTACGCAGAGAAATGCAGCTAGCCATAGATGCAGGATTTGATAATCCTGACCCGGCTGTGTAGGAAGAATGGAAGAAAATGACACTTAAAGGAGACAGGCCCACACCGGAAGAAGTAATCAATTACGCAGTAAAAAAATTAAAATGAAATTAAAAATATGAAGAAAAAAATAATTGCAGTAATTTCAGGAACAGCAATCTTGATAATTGCTGCAGGAAGTATTTATGGGAAATTTGAATCCAGTCATAAAGAAGGCGAACCAGATGTAGTTGGAACTTTTTCTGTAAATCGGGATGAAAATAAGAGGATATTGAAGACGGGGAATCGGTAATGACAGCCGAATATAGACCTGTAGAATACGGAAAGGACTATGATGTTGTCAATAATCCTGATAAATTTCAACTATATATAATATAGATGGAAAAGAGATTAAATAGTAATCTCCTGAAAGCAAGCTTTTTGTCAATTATTTCAAAGAAAAATTAAAGGATAACAATACATAGTTTTGACAATGATATTTTGAAAAATTTTATAGGAATGCTCTATTATCAAATTGACATAGGAATATGGTAGTGTATAATTAGAATTGAATACACTGAAAAAATGGAGGAATTACATGAAAGCACATAAATATTGGTCAGTAGGAGCATTGATCACAATGCTTGAGACTTTTTACACTGGATATAAAAAGCAAAAATCAAGTCACAAATACTTTGCTTTAAGTTCTATGTTATGTATGGTAATGGCGATATATACAGGTCATAAAATGATTACCGGGAATAGGAAGAAAAAGGCGAATAAAGAGAAAGATACAGAAAGGGAGGGATAAATAATGTTGGAAGTAGGGGGTATGGCACCGGATTTTGAGTTGCCAGATCAAAATGGGAAAATACATAGATTATCGGATTATACAGGAAAAAAAGTGATTTTATATTTCTATCCCAAGGATAATACAGCGGGATGCACGAAACAGGCATGTGGGTTTTCTGAGCGATACCCTCAGTTTACCGAAAAAGGAGCAGTTATTCTTGGAGTCAGTAAGGATTCTGTATCCTCTCATAAGAGATTTGAGGAAAAATATGGATTGGCATTTACACTTTTAGCAGATCCAGAGCGGAAAGTTATTGAAGCGTATGATGTATGGAAAGAAAAGAAAAATTATGGCAAAGTCTCTATGGGAGTAGTAAGAACCACATATCTTATTGATGAACAGGGGATTATTATAAAGGCAAATGATAAAGTCAAGGCTGCAGATGATCCTGAAAATATGCTCAAGGAATTAGATTAATGAAGATAATATTATCCCCTGCTAAAAAGATGATTACAGATACTGACAGCATAGCGCCGGATGGATTGCCTGAATTTATTGAAAAGACGACAGAGATACAAAGTTGGTTGAAAAGTAAGTCAAAAGAAGAACTGAAGACTATCTGGAAATGTAATGACAAAATTACAGAACAGAACTTCAATAGATTGGAAAACATGGATCTTTATCATTTACTTACCCCAGCTGTCTTATCATATGAAGGAATTGCTTTTCAATATATGGCTCCATCCGTGTTTGAGGACAGTCAGTTCGAGTATGTACAAAATCATTTGAGAATAATATCTGCATTTTATGGTGTGTTAAAACCAAGGGATGGTGTGACGCCTTATCGTTTGGAAATGCAGGCGAAGGTTGGAATAGGAGAAACAAAAAATCTGTATGCGTACTGGGGAGATTTATTATACCGCTCAGTGATTGATAACAGCAGGATTATAATCAATCTGGCATCGAAAGAATACTCTAAGTGCATAGAAAAATATCTGACACGACAGGATAGATACATTACGATTACATTTTGTGAGTTATCAGGAGATAAACTGGTGACAAAAGGTACATATGCTAAGATGGCCCGTGGTGAAATGGTTAGGTTCATGGCTGAAAACAGAATTGAAAATCCTGAGGATATTAAGAAATTTGATAGACTAGGCTATTCATTTCGCTCTGATTTATCATCAGATGCAGAATATGTTTTTGAACGGAAAACAGAGATAACATCTTGTTAAAAAGATACTTGTTATGGGTATTTTTTTAATAAAGTAATTCGATTTTTCTTAAAAAATCATTACCATAACGATTATGATATTATATTTAAAGGTATTTGTCCAAAATATAGAGAAAGTAAATGAATAGCATAGTTATTGAAATGAATATTATTTAAGGTTAGAGATAAATTGTGAAATGAAGACAAACAAGAAAAGTAAAAATTTAATAGGTATTATACAGAGTTTCCTTATATTGATATTGGTAGTTCTTATTATTTTTATGATGATTCAGATTAGTAGGCTGCAGGGAACAGCACGCGTAATAAATTATGCCGGTCTGGTACGTGGAGCTACGCAGCGCGAAATAAAATTAGAAATTACAGGAAACCAAAATGACGAATTAATTAAATATTTGGATGATATTCTTCTTGGATTGAGATATCAGGATGGACATTATGACCTGGTAAAACTCAATGACGAAGAGTATCAGGAAAAATTGCAAATCCAGAGTGATTACTGGGATAAATTGAAAACAGAAATTGAAGCAGTAAGAAACAAGGGATACGAAAATACAGACATTGTTAATATGAGTGAAATATATTTTACGATGGCAGATGAAACTGTCTCTGCCGCAGAAAGTTATTCAGAAAAAATCGCTGTAAAGATTCGTACCATAGAGCTTTTGTCGGCACTTGATATGTTGAGTCTGGTGATATTGGTTATTATGCAGACTCTAAAGGCAATGCAGATGGCAATGCAAAACAGACTGCTGGAACAAAAAGCATTCGTAGATGCCCATACTGGACTGCCAAATAAAAATGCCTGTAATGAGCTACTTAATAAAAAAGATATAATTACAGATTCTACAGCATGCATAATGTTTATTACAAAAACACAATAAAAATCTGATTATCCGCTAAAACACAGTATCTATCAGCATTTTCAAGGGAACAAATACATCAATTTACTACTTATTTACTACCATTGAATGAGCCTTGATACGCCAGTTTTCCTAGATATGCAAAGATATGGTACAGCACATCAGTATTGAAACAAGAAAAAAATTGAATATTTTATAGACTATGGAACGCCTAAAATGACGTTCCTTTTCTATTTCCAGCCGTTCTTATTGGACGGCTATTTTATTACTCAAAATGAAAGGAGCATTAGATTTATGAAAAAGACATGGAAACGATTGTGTACGGGCTTCTTAGCTCTTGCGACTGTCGTTACTGCTTTACCGACGACACCCGTCCATGCAGAAAGCAAGCAATACTGGACGGAGTCAAAAGAGCGTGTCGGTATCGTTGAAAAAGTAATGAATGACGGTTCGATTGGTTCTACCTTTAATGAGGGACATTTGACCGTTGAGGGCGAGGACGCTTACTGTATTGACATCAACACAGACTTTAAGAATGGTTACAAGACCAGAGCTGACGCAAGCTCACGCATGAGTACCGACCAGATAAGCGACGTTGCCTTATCTATCGAATATGTAAAACAGTACACAGACAGCCACAGCGGAATAAGCAAAAATCACGCTTACCTTTTAAGACAGCTTGTAGTCTGGCAGAGATTGAGCGTACATCTTGGCTGGCAATGTGATAACGTGCGAGCTTCTTATGATGAAATTCAAAAGGCTACGCAGGACGAAGTTTTCTCTGGTGCAAAAGCCTTTGTCAAAGAAAATAAAGGACGCTATGAATGTGGCGGTTATATCTACTCTGGCGAGGGGCAGGAATTAGGACAATTCTGGGCGAAGTTAAATGTCGGAAATGCGAAACTGCAAAAGACTTCCAGTAATACCAGCATTACAGACGGTAACGGGAATTACTCAATCGCTGGTGCAACATACGGTGTCTTTTCTGATAAGGACTGCACAAAACAGCTTGCCACCCTTACGACTGATGAAAATGGAAATACAGATGTTGTAGAGGTAAAAGCAGGTACAGTCTATATCAAGGAATTATCCGCACCAGCAGGATATAAAGTAGATAAAACTGTATATTCCTTAAAGATTGAAGCTGGAAAGACAGCGACTTTGAACGTATCTGATACGCCAAAAGTAACGGACACTTTGATTGAGCTTTTCAAGATAGATATGGAAACACAGAAAGACAATCCGCAAGGGAACGCTTCTTTAGCAGGTGCGGAATTTACATGGAAGTATTATGCTGGCTTCTACAATAAAGAAAATCTCCCTGCCGAAGCTACTCGTACATGGGTTACAAAGACAATCGCTGAAACAGATAGAGACGGGACAACCCACTACATCACAAAATTAGCGGACGCATACAAGGTATCTGGCGACAGCTTCTATATGCAGGACGGCAAGGCGGTTCTTCCACTTGGAACGCTAACCGTAGAAGAAACAAAAGCTCCAAACGGCTACTTGTTAGAGGGTGCATATATGCAGGCTGGCGATAAGTCCGAACAGATAAAAGGCTTATACCTTACACAGATTACCGAGGACGGCGACCTTGCCGTATTATCTGGAAGTAACCAGTTTTCCGTATCGGATAAAGTTATCCGTGGCGGTGTCAAAAATCAGAAACGAGATTTAGAAACGGGCGATACAAAGCCACAAGGAAGTGCAACCTTGAAAGATACTGATTTTGACATCATTTCCTTAAATGATAATTCTGTTTTGGTTGAGGGCAAGTTATACAAGAAAAATGAAGTGGTAAAGACAATTCGTACAGATATTGAGGGTGTCGCTTCTACTTCTTCTGACCTTTTACCTTATGGAAAATTCCGTATCGTTGAAAGTGAAGCTCCCAACGGTTACTTAACTGATGGTGCAAAACCGATTGATTTTACAATCACAGAAAATGGAAAAATCGTGGACTTAACCGACGAAGCCCATTCTATCTATAATCAGATTAAGCGTGGAGATATTGAGGGTGTAAAAATCGGTGCAGGCACACACAAGCGTCTTGCTGATGTTCCGTTTCGGATCACAAGCAAGACGACGGGCGAAAATCATGTAGTGGTAACTGATGATAACGGGCAATTCTCCACTTCTGCTGACTGGGCTTCTCATAAGCACAATACCAACGCAGGCAAGACCAGCGAGGACGGTGTGTGGTTTGGAACTTCTGAACCAGACGACAGCAAGGGTGCATTACCTTATGATACCTACATCATTGAAGAATTACGCTCTGATAGTAACAAAGGCTTTGAACTTATCCCACCTTTTGAAATCGTGGTATCAAGAAATAACCTTGTGATTGATTTAGGAACGCTGACTGATGAATACGAAAAAGAAATCTCTATTCATACCACAGCGACCAGCAAAGACGGCGAAAAGACTATCCTTGCAGGAAAGGAGGTTACAATCGTTGATACTGTCAAATTAGACGGACTTACAAAAGGCACAAAATATCAGCTCAAAGGCTGGCAGATGTTAAAGGAAGAAAACGCCGAGCTTATCATTGACGGGAAACGTGTGGAAAATGATTATACCTTTGTCGCTGATGATGAAGAAATGAAAGTGGAAATTTCCTATACATTCAATGAGTCTGCTTTAGGTGGCAAAAACCTTGTTACCTTTGAAGAATTGTATGATTTAAGCAATCCAGACGAACCCGTAAAAGTTGCGGAACATAAAGACATTGAGGACGACGGGCAAACGGTACTTATCACAGAGCGTATCGTCAAAATTCATACGACTGCTACGGATAAGGACGGCAATAAAGAACTTGAAGCAGGAAAAGACGTTACAATCATTGATACCGTAACCTTAGAGGGCTTAGAAGTCGGTACACAGTACAAACTTGTGGGCTGGCAGATGTTGAAAGAAGAAAATGCAGAGCTTCTTATCAATGGAAAGCGTGTGGAAAGTGATTATATGTTTACCGCTGACAGCGAAACTATGAAAGTGGAAGTTGCCTTTACCTTTGACGCTACTTCCCTTGACGGCAAACAGCTTGTAACTTTTGAAGAATTATATGATTTGAGCAATCCAGACGAGCCGAAGAAAGTTACCGAGCATAAGGATATTGAGGATAAGGGACAGACGATTACTTTTAAGGAAAAGCCAGAAGAACCAGAGAAACCCGAAACACCACCGACACCGGAAAAGCCTAACAGACCTAGCGACAGTCCCAAAACGGGCGACAGTACAAATGTAATGGCATTTATCGTGATGTTGCTTGCGTCTGCTGGTGGACTGGCTGGAACATATCTTTACAAACGCCGTAAAATGAAGAAATCATAAGGCGGTAACGGTATGAGGAAAGAAAAATCACGCTCTCCGCCGAAGCTGTCAAACGGCAGATTTTTGCTTATTCTGGCTTGTCTGCCTACAACCTGCAAGAACACGGATAGTCAAGGGTGCGTAAGCATTGATTTTACCCTTTACTATCTGGGGGATTGCTGGTACTTCCCAAACCGCCAGAATAAGAAATCACAATTAAAAAACTTATCAAATATAGAAAGAAACGAGGTAAAACAATATGGAAATGAAATATGTCGTGCCAGATATGGCACAGTCTTTTGGAACTCTTGAATTTGCAGGCGAAAGCGAGCCAGTCTTTGAAAGAGATAAAAATAATCGCAGGGTCTTAGCCAGACGAAGCTATAACCTTTATTCCGACGTACAGAAAGGCGAAAATGTTGTGGTAGAAATTCCCGTGCAGGCTGGCGAAAAGAAGTTCAAGTATGAGCAGAAAGTAAAACTTGTCAATCCGAAGTTATACGGCAGAGGTTACGCAATCGGGGATGTGGGACATACCGATTATGTATTAGTTGCTGATGATATTGTAGCAGTTGAAGAAAAGTAAAGGAGTGAAGAATTTATGAGATTATCAAACGGGTTTGTTATTGACAAAGAGAAAACATTTGGAGAATTAAAGTTTACAGCGGTGCGTGATGTGTTCTTACAGAATGAGGACGGGACACCGAGTACCCAGCTTAAAAAGCGTATCTATGATTTGAAGTGCAGTCTGCATGGTGGAATTATCCCCGTGTCTGTACCGCCAGAAGTACCGTTAAGGGAATTTCCGTACAATGCAGTCGTGGAGCTTGTCAATCCAGTAGCCGATACGGTATCAAGAAAGACCTATACGGGTGCAGATGTGGACTGGTATGTAAAGGCAGAGGATATTGTGTTGAAGAATAAAGGCAACCAGAACGCAGGCAATCCACAGAATAATAACACACAGGGACAACCGAAAAAATAGTAATTGATATACCTTTCAAAAAAAAGTGTTGTTCAATTAAAATATACTGTTGACATTCATTGTACTGTGTAGTACGATATACCTATCAAGAAAACAGTGAGGTGAACAACATGAACTTAGACAAATGGAAATCTCAAATAGTGCGAGGTACATTGGAATATTGTATTTTGCTAATGCTGGATAAAAAAGTATATTATGGGTATGAGATTTTACAAGAATTGAGCAAATATCCTATAATTACTTCTACGGAAAGTACAGTATATCCATTGTTAAGAAGATTACAAAAGGAAAACTACTTGCAATCAACTTGGCAAGAGTCCACAGAGGGCTTGCCACCTCGTAAGTATTATTCATTAACACCAGACGGGAAAAATTATCTGGACGCTATGAATACTGAATGGGAAAATTTATTAAATGCTATGTCTGATTTGAAAGGAGAATAAAATTATGAATACTACGTTTGAAAAATACTTAGATACTATTGATAAATGTTTGAAACCACTTCCAACTTCTGAACGTGTTGATATTGTAAAGGAAATAAAAGGCTCTATTTTAGAAATGGAAAGCGAAAACCTCTCAACAGAACAAATTTTAACTAGATTAGGAAAGCCAAAAGACCTTGCAAAAGCCTATCTTGGAGATTTACTTGCAAAGGAAAACGGTTTTAGCTGGAAAAGATTTTTAACAGTTTGTGCTTTTTATAGCTTAGTAGGTTTTTCTGGATTGTTTGTAATACCAGTTTTAGTTATTGTTGCACCTACTTTTATTCTGTGTGGTGTTGCTTCTGCTGTATTAGGGATTATAAAATTAGTAGATTATTTATTACATTTGAATATTCCTTATGTAGATTATATTGGTTTTCAATTTGGAAATACAGCTTTAAGCCCTATCCCAGTATTTATCTTATCACTAATCACGGGGATAATCTTGTTCTTATTAGGACGAGGTGCATGGAAGTTATTGATTACCTATTGCAAAGGTATTAGTAAAACTAAAAACAATTTATCAATTTAATATGTATGTGTATTTAAGCAGTTAGTCTTAGGATTGACTGCTTTTTCACACCCAGAAAGGAGTGATTGATTTATGCGTAAGATTTGGAACAAAGGACACCGTATCAGAGCCAGCGACAAGCACCTTGTCTACCACTTTTCCATAGGGACGCTTCTGTTTGTGTTCGTGGCGGTTCTCCTGCTACTCAATATCAAACAGCTCATGCGTACCGATTGGGAGCATTTCAGCTTGTTAGAAAACGGCTTGACGCTTTCCCCTTACAACTTCATAACCATACTGATAGCGACTGGTGTTTGTGCATTGGTCGCTTTTCTGTATTACCGCTTCTGTTACGACAGTTTTAAGAAGCTCCTGCACCGTCAAAAGCTGGCAAGAATGGTACTGGAAAATAAGTGGTATGAAGCCGATACTGTACAAGACAGCGTTTTTTTTACTGACCTGCAAAGCAGATCAAGGGAAAAAATCGTCTGGTTTCCGAAGATTTACTATCAAATGGAAAAAGGACTGCTTCATATCCGTTGTGAGATTACGCTGGGAAAATATCAAGACCAGCTTTTACGGTTAGAGGATAAATTGGAAAGTGGCTTGTATTGCGAGCTAACCGACAAGACCCTGCATGACGGCTATATCGAATATACCCTGCTTTATGATATGATAGCGAACCGCATTACTATTGATGAAGTACGGGCAGAAAACGGCTGTCTTAGATTGATGAAAAATCTTGTCTGGGAATATGACGCACTCCCTCACGCTCTGATTGCTGGTGGGACGGGTGGCGGTAAAACCTATTTTCTGCTGACGCTCATTGAAGCCTTACTGCATACAAACGCTGTCCTTTATATCTTAGACCCGAAGAACGGTGACCTTGCAGACTTAGGAACAGTCATGGGAAATGTGTATCATACCAAAGAAGAAATGATTGATTGTGTCAATGCCTTTTATAAGGGCATGGTACAACGAAGCGAGGAAATGAAGCGACACCCGAACTATAAGACGGGCGAAAACTACGCCTATCTGGGACTGCCACCCTGCTTTCTTATCTTTGATGAATATGTGGCGTTTTTTGAAATGCTGGGGACAAAAGAAAGCGTGAGCTTACTTAGCCAGCTAAAGAAAATCGTTATGTTAGGGCGACAAGCAGGTTATTTCCTTATCGTTGCCTGCCAGCGTCCAGATGCAAAGTATTTCTCGGACGGTATCAGAGATAACTTCAATTTCCGTGTGGGGCTTGGGCGTATCAGCGAATTAGGCTACGGTATGCTGTTCGGTTCAGATGTGAAAAAGCAGTTTTTCCAGAAGCGTATCAAGGGGCGTGGCTATTGTGATGTGGGAACAAGCGTCATAAGTGAATTTTACACGCCTTTAGTCCCGAAAGGACATGATTTTTTGCAGACTATCGGCTCTCTTGCACAAGCAAGGCAGGACGGGACGGCGACGTGCGAAGCGAAAGGCGACGGCACGGACTAGCCGTTGCTGGTGTGGCGTAAGCCACGCCAGCAGGTAAAACCCCTCGGTATCTAACAGAGGGGTACGTTTGCAAATAGACAATAGACAAAAAACATAGGAAACATAAGGCTTCTGGCATGGTTTCCTAGCAAAAATCGACTGTGAAGTCGCCTAAAAAAACTTCACACTTTACAGATTGGGGGTATGGTTCTGAATGAAGAACAATGGATAAAAAAATTACGGGAGAAACGGATTGCTTACGGTATCTCACAAGGCAGGCTGGCGGTGGCTTCTGGTATCACAAGGGAATATCTCAACAAGATAGAAAGCGGAAAAATGAAGCCGTCAAAGGAACTTCTGGAAACTCTGCATAAAGAACTGGCAAGGTTCAATCCAGAAGCACCGCTTACCATGCTGTTTGATTATGTGAAAATTCGTTTTCCCACGCTGGATATACAGCACATCATCAAAGATATATTAAAATTGAATATCAATTATATGCTCCATGAAGATTACGGACATTACAGTTATACGGAGCATTATTCTTTAGGGGACATCTTTATCTATACGTCGGCTGACAAAGAAAAAGGTGTCCTTTTAGAGTTAAAGGGGCGTGGTTGCAGGCAGTTTGAAAGTTACCTGCTGGCACAGCAAAGAAGCTGGTATGACTTCCTCATGGACGCACTCGTAGACGGTGGCGTGATGAAGCGTATCGACCTTGCTATCAACGACCATACGGGCATTTTGGATATTCCAGAGCTTGCGGAAAAATGCAGGAAACGGGAATATATCGGAAAGTCCAGAAGTTATAAGTTTTACCAGTCGGGCGAGCTTATCAAGCACAGAGAGGACGACAGAGAATATATGGGACGAACCCTTTATCTTGGTTCGCTGAAATCAGATGTGTATTTCTGTATCTATGAAAAGGACTATGAGCAGTACGTCAAGTTAGGGACACCTCTGGAAGAAGCCGACATTATCAATCGTTTTGAGATACGGCTTCGCAATGAACGTGCCTATTATGCAGTACGAGATTTACTGACCTATTATGACGCAGAGCAGACCGCCTTTTCTATCATCAACCAGTATGTGAGGTTTGTTGATGAAGAACCAGACAAGCGAAAAAATGACTGGAAACTCAATGACCGCTGGGCTTGGTTTATCGGCGATAACAGACAGAGCTTGAAGCTGACGACAAAGCCAGAGCCTTACACCTTAGACCGCACGTTGCGTTGGGTACAAAGGCAGGTAGCACCGACCTTGAAAATGCTGAAAAAGATTGATAAGGGAAACGGTACAGACTACATGGAAACAATCGAACAGCAGGCAAAGCTCACAGAAAAACATGAAATGATAATCAAACAGCAGACGACCCCTGCAAAAGATTTGGTGGAAAGTTAGGAGTGATAAAGAATGTGGGAATTGTTGAAAGACTTATTGCTGGTATCTGTGGGAATGGGTATCGGAGTAGTCATGATGTGTATTGTATCAGTCGGCAAGGAAGCTGACTGTGAAATGATGAAATTAAAAGAAAGCGAGGACAATTAAATGAATTTCGGTCAAAATTTATATCAATGGTTTTTATCAAACGCACAGAGCTTGGTGCTTATGTCGATCGTGGTTATCGGTATCTACTTAGGTTTCAAGCGTGAGTTTTCCAAACTTATCGGCTTCTTGGTAGTTGCCTTAATTGCTGTCGGCTTGGTATTCAATGCTGGCGGTGTGAAAGATGTACTGTTAGAGCTGTTCAATAAAATTATCGGTGCTTAAAATTTTGTTGTAATGCTTATATGTGAATGGTATAATTGGGGTATGAAAAAAGATAAAATAGATTTGGAGTTAAGCTATGGATTATGTCATACGGGAAATAAAAAAAGAAGAATATGTTTTACTCAATGACTTTTTGTATGAAGCAATTTATATTCCAGACGGTGTTGAGCCACCACCTAAATCAATAATTAACTGTCCAGAATTACAAGAATATGTTTTTGAATTTGGAAAGCGAAAAGATGATAGGGCTTTAGTTGCGGAAGTTCAAGGAAATGTCGTGGGTGCTATTTGGGTACGAATAATGAACGATTACGGACACATTGACAATGATACACCGTCCCTTGCTATGTCTGTTTTTCAAAAGTATAGAGGACAAGGGATTGGAACTTCATTATTGCAACAGTTATTGTCAATGGAAAAATCTTTTGGATATTCAAAAATTTCCTTATCTGTTCAGAAAAATAATTATGCAGTAAAAATGTATAAGAAAGCAGGTTTTCTTGTTGTTGATGAAAATAGCGAAGAATATATTATGACCGCAACTCTATAACAGATAATCTAGTTTACAATTTCATATCCATACACACAAAGCAGTTAGTCTTAGGATTGACTGCTTTTTTCTTACCTAAAATTTCAGATTGGAGTGATGAAATGAACGATATTTTTAAGGATATGCAGGCAAAAGTCGGCTGTGAATACATTTCCGACCTGCCCTCTTACAAGCGTAAGGTGTGGCATGAAATGAAACGGCTGAACCCTGCCGACTATGAAGAAAGACAGTTAGACGATTTTTATAAATATGTGTTTGGTATGTCGTACCAGACCTTAAAAGATGTGATGAAACAACAGAAAGGACGTGAGGAACAATGCAGGAAACAAGGGTGCTGGTGGAAACGAAAGGAGCAACTGGCGAAGAAACAATATCATACTGGTTCGACCTGCCGATAGAGGTTGCCGAGTTTGAAGAAAAGTTAGGTGTCGGTGCAGAAAGTGGGGATTACCGCATTATCGAAAAGGTGTTGCCTTATGCTAATGAAGTCCACGAACATACCAGCGTGTACCAGCTCAACGAATTAGATTTTATGTACCGCCAGCTTTCAAGTGATATGCAGGAAGAATATGTATCACTACTTACGGTGTTTGAGAATTTAGAAGCACTTTATATTTGCAGGAACGTGATTACGGTTTATCCCGACTGCAAAAGCATGATTGATATTGCAAGGCAAAAGCTGATGAATGACCCGACATTCAAACATCTGTCCGAGGACTGTCAAGAATATTACTTTGACTTTGAAGCCTACGCTTCTCACTTGCAGGAACACGGGAAATTTTTAGTAACGGAACACGGTATCTTTGAACTGCCAGAGTAGGAAATGAGGTGGTGCTTATGATTGATGATATGGCGGTTTATATTGCTAATCTTGGCAAATACAATGAGGGCTATTTAGTCGGTGCTTGGTTCACGTTTCCCATTGACGAGGAAGATGTAAAAGAAAAAATCGGCTTAAATGAACAGTATGAGGAATACGCTATCCATGATACCGACAACTTCCCCATTGCGATTGGCGAGTATGTTTCTATTGAAGAACTCAATGAGATGTATGAAATGATAGAGGAACTTCCCGACTATATCGTAGAGTGTCTGGACGAATTTATCAGCCACTATGGGACGCTGGAAGAAGTCGTGGAACATAAGGACGATATTTACTATTATCCCGACTGTGAAACCATGACAGATGTTGCCTACTACTACATAGACGAATTGCAGGCACTTGGAGATATTCCACCCAGCTTACAGAACTACATTGACTATGAAGCCTACGGGCGAGATTTGGATATGGGCGGTTGCTTTATTGAAACAAGCCGAGGTATGTGCGAGATACCATATTAACGCTGGACGATCAGCGACAAGCATGGTTGCTACTGACAGCGTATTTCTCTTTAAGGGACAGTCTGAAACATGGCTGTCCTTTTCTCTTTGAAGAACTTACGAAAGGAGCTGAAAGAACTTGAAAAAGATTAAATCTTACACGGGTATCTGGAACGTGGAAAAAGTCTTGTATGCAATCAATGACTTTAACTTACCCTTTCCCGTTACCTTTACACAGATTACATGGTTTGTGATTACAGAATTTATCATCATTCTGTTTGGGGATATTCCCCCACTTTCCATGATTGAGGGAGCATTTCTCAAATACTTCGGTATTCCCGTTGCTCTCACTTGGTTCATGTCGCAGAAAACTTTTGACGGAAAGAAGCCGTACAGCTTTTTGAAATCACAGATAACCTATGTGTTAAGACCCAAAATCACTTATGCAGGAAAAGCCGTAAAACTGCATAAGCAGATACTCAATGAAACAATCACGGCAGTAAGGAGTGTGAACTATGTTCCCGATAAAATATATTGACAATAACCTTGTCTGGAACAAGGACAATGAGGTGTTCGCCTACTATGAGCTGATACCGTACAACTATTCTTTTCTATCCGCAGAGCAGAAATTTATCGTGCATGACAGTTTTCGCCAGCTTATCGCACAGTCCCATGAGGGTAAAATTCATGCCTTGCAGATTGCCACAGAAAGCTCAATCCGCAGTATGCAGGAACAGTCAAAGAAACTGGTAACGGGAAAATTAAAGGAAGTTGCTTACCAGAAAATAGACGAACAGACCGAAGCGTTAGTATCTATGATTGGGGACAATCAAGTGGACTACCGCTTTTTTCTTGGCTTTAAGCTCATGGTTACGGAAGAACAGCTCAATCTGAAGAACATCAAAAAATCGGCGTGGCTGACGTTTACAGAATTTCTCCATGAAGTGAACCATACGCTGATGAATGATTTTGTTTCCATGCCGAATGATGAAATCAACCGTTACATGAAAATGGAAAAGTTACTGGAAAATAAAATCTCCCGTCGCTTTAAGGTGCGTCGCTTGGAAATCAATGATTTTGGGTATCTCATGGAACATCTTTACGGCAGGGACGGTATCGCTTATGAAGATTATGAGTACCAGCTACCAAAGAAGAAATTGAAGAAAGAAACGCTGATAAAATACTACGACCTTATCCGTCCGACAAGGTGTGTGATTGAGGAAAGCCAGCGGTATTTACGCTTGGAACATGAGGACAAGGAAAGCTATGTGTCTTATTTTACCGTCAATGCGATTGTAGGCGAGCTTGATTTTCCGTCAAGTGAAATCTTTTATTTCCAGCAACAGCAATTCACATTCCCCGTTGATACTTCTATGAATGTAGAAATCGTGGAGAACAGGAAGGCTCTTACCACAGTAAGAAATAAGAAAAAGGAATTGAAAGACCTTGACAATCACGCTTATCAAGCAGGAAGTGAAACCAGCTCAAATGTGGTGGACGCATTAGACAGCGTGGACGAACTGGAAACAGACTTAGACCAGAGCAAAGAAAGTATGTATAAGTTAAGCTACGTGATACGGGTGTCTGCACCCGATCTTGACGAGCTGAAACGCCGTTGTGATGAAGTCAAGGACTTTTACGACGACCTCAATGTAAAGCTGGTGCGTCCTGCTGGGGATATGCTGGGGCTTCATTCTGAATTTCTTCCTGCCAGCAAGCGATATATCAATGATTATGTGCAGTATGTAAAATCAGACTTCTTGGCAGGACTTGGCTTTGGTGCTACCCAGCAGTTAGGGGAAACTACGGGTATCTATATGGGATATTCCGTTGATACGGGAAGAAATGTGTACCTGCAACCGTCCCTTGCCAGTCAAGGTGTAAAAGGTACAGTTACCAACGCCCTTGCTTCTGCTTTTGTCGGTTCGCTTGGCGGTGGGAAGTCGTTCTGCAACAATCTTCTGGTGTACTACTCTGTTCTCTTTGGGGGACAAGCGGTTATCTTAGACCCAAAATCAGAGCGTGGCAACTGGAAAAAAACGCTCCCAGAGATAGCCCATGAAATCAATATCGTAAACTTAACCAGCGATAAAGGAAATGCAGGACTTCTTGACCCATTTGTGATTATGAAGAATGTAAAAGACGCTGAAAGTCTGGCTATCGACATCTTGACATTTTTAACGGGTATTTCCTCTAGGGACGGCGAAAAATTCCCCGTGTTACGAAAAGCGGTGCGTTCCGTTACCCAGAGCGACAGTCGGGGTTTGCTCCATGTGATAGACGAGCTACGCCGTGAAGATACACCCATATCAAGAAATATTGCAGACCATATTGACAGCTTCACAGACTACGATTTTGCACACCTGCTGTTTTCAGACGGTACGGTGGAAAATGCTATCAGTCTGGATAACCAGCTCAATATCATTCAAGTAGCGGACTTAGTATTACCAGATAAGGACACAACCTTTGAGGAATACACGACCATTGAATTGTTGTCGGTGTCTATGCTGATTGTGATTAGTACCTTTGCCCTTGATTTTATCCATTCGGACAGAAGTATTTTTAAGATTGTAGACCTTGACGAAGCGTGGGCGTTCTTAAATGTGGCACAAGGAGAAACGCTCTCTAACAAGCTGGTTCGTGCTGGACGAGCTATGCAGGCAGGCGTTTATTTCGTTACACAATCTTCTGGGGACGTGTCAAAGGAAAGTCTGAAAAACAATATCGGCTTAAAATTCGCTTTCCGTTCTACTGACATCAACGAGATAAAACAGACCTTAGAATTTTTCGGTATCGACAAGGACGACGAAAACAACCAGAAACGGCTTCGTGATTTGGAGAACGGACAATGCTTATTGCAGGACTTATACGGGCGTGTCGGTGTGGTACAGATACACCCAGTTTTTGAAGAACTGCTACACGCCTTCGATACCAGACCGCCCGTACAGAGAAATGAGGTGGAGTGATGAAAGAAAGGATAAAAGGTGCGTTCACAAAAAGGAAGATACTTCACTTTCTCAAAATGGCTCTGTTCGTGGTGGCACTCTCCCTTATCCTGCTTTCACTTTTGGGGACGGTGGCTCATGCAACGGGACTTGTAGACGATACCATAAACGCAGAAAATCTTTACTCAAAATATCCCCTTTCCAACTACCAGCTTGATTTTTATGTGGATAATAGCTGGTCATGGTTGCCGTGGAACTGGCTGGACGGCATTGGAAAATCGGTACAGTACGGGCTTTACTGCATTACCAACTTTGTCTGGACGATAAGCCTTTATTTAAGCAATGCCACGGGCTATGTGGTGCAGGAAGCCTATAAACTTGATTTTATTAACGATATGGCAGACAGTATCGGAAAGAGCATACAGACCCTTGCAGGTGTAACCGAGAACGGCTTTTCTTCTACGGGCTTCTATGTTGGTTTCCTGCTTCTCATTATCTTAGTGGTGGGAATGTATGTTGCTTATACGGGACTGATTAAACGGGAAACCAGCAAGGCACTTCACGCTGTTATCAACTTTGTGGTGGTGTTCGTGCTGTCCGCTTCGTTTATTGCCTACGCTCCCGACTACATCAAGAAGATAAATGAATTTTCATCAGACATCAGTACCGCTTCTTTGGACTTGGGAACAAAAATCATGCTCCCCAACTCCGACAGCGAGGGCAAGGACAGCGTGGACTTGATACGGGACAGCCTATTTTCTATTCAAGTGGAACAGCCGTGGCTACTTCTGCAATTCGGTAACAGCAACACAGAAGAAATCGGGGCAGACCGTGTCGAAGCTCTTGTATCGGCAAGTCCAGAGGACGAGGACGGGAAAACCAGAGAGGAAGTCGTGAAAACAGAAATCGAGGACAACGACAACAACAATCTGACAATACCGCAGGTAGTGAACCGTTTAGGTATGGTGTTCTTCCTACTGTTCTTCAATTTAGGGATAACAATATTTGTATTCTTGCTTACGGGCATGATGTTGTTTAGCCAGATACTTTTTATTATCTTTGCAATGTTTTTACCTATCAGTTTTCTACTTTCCATGATACCGAGTTATGAAAGCATGGCAAAGCAGGCAATCGTGAGGGTGTTTAATACCATAATGACACGGGCAGGAATAACGCTCATTGTAACAGTAGCGTTCAGCATTTCCAGTATGTTTTATAACATCTCCACGGACTATCCGTTTTTTATGGTGGCGTTCTTGCAGATAGTGTGTTTCGCTGGTATCTACATGAAGCTGGGCGACTTAATGAGTATGTTCTCACTTAATGCTGGCGACAGTCAAAGCATGGGACACAGGATTTTCCGCAGACCGTATCTGTTTATGCGACATCGGGCTAGGCGTATGGAACACCGTATTGCAAGGGCGGTAAGTGCTGGCGGTATTTCGGGCGGTGTCGCTGGTGCGGTTGCTGGAAGTGCCGTTGCTGGCAAACGGGCTGAAAGAAAAAATACCGCTTCTAAAGAAAATCGGGGCAATACCACTTCCAGCGTGGGACAGCGTGCAGGCTCAAAGGTGGGTGCTGTCTTAGATACGAAAAATAAAGTGAAAGACAAGGCAAATGCTGTCAAAGAGAATATCAAGGATATGCCGACACAGACCGCTTATGCGGTGTATTCCACAAAGGAAAAGGCAAAGTCCAGCGTGTCCGACTTCAAGCGTGGCATGGTGCAGGAACAGCAGTCCAGACAGTCGGGACGATTGGAAAGGCAGGCACAGCATAGACAGAGTATCGCTGACAAGCGTATTGAGCTTCAAAAGGCGCAAGAAGCAAGGCAGGCACAGCGAAAGACGGACGGATCAGCGACAACGGGAGCTACCCGTCCCCATGAGCGACCAGCCACAGCTTCAACCATTCCAAAGCCGAGTGCGGAAAAAATGCAGGAAGTGAAACGCCCTGCCACAGCGACCACTTCAAAAGCAAGTGAGCCAGTCAAGACGAATGTTGTAAAAGAGCGTCCGTTATCTTCTGGTGCTTCTGATAGAAAAGCGACCCAGCCTGCACAGCCAGTACATAGGCAGAATGTAGAAAAAGTGGTATCGCAGGAAACACACCAGAATGACACCAAAGACCGCAGGATAAAGGTTCAGCAAACGCAAACCGTCCAGAAGAACCAACAGACCATAGAGAAAACTCGTAACCTTGTAACGAAGAAAGGACAGAAGAAAAAATGAAACTGAAACATATCGCTCTTATCGGCAGTCTGTTTCCTATCCTCTTTTCTCTGGTGCTTTTCTTTGGGGTGCTGATTAGTGCGGACAGCGACGATGAGAACAGCAACTTTTCTTCTGGCATTACGGGTATGAACTTATCCGCAGAAGTCTTGAAACATCAGCCTATGGTGGAAAAGTACGCCAGAGAAAGCGGTATCTCCGAGTATGTCAATGTGCTACTTGCTATCATTCAAGTAGAAAGTGGCGGTACGGCAGAAGATGTTATGCAGAGTTCGGAAAGTCTGGGTTTACCGCCCAACTCTTTAGATACGGAAAGCTCAATCAAGCAGGGGTGTAAGTATTTTGCGTCCCTGCTTTCTTCCTGCAAAAATCAAGGTATCGACGACTTGAATGTAGCAATACAGTCTTATAACTATGGCGGTGGCTATGTGGGTTATGTAGCTGGAAAAGGAAAGAAACACACTTTTAATCTTGCAGAGAGCTTCGCCCGTGAAAAGTCGGGTGGAAAGAAAGTAACCTATACTAACCCGATAGCCGTTGCGAAGAACGGGGGCTGGCGATATGGTTACGGAAATATGTTCTACGTCGAATTACTCAATCAATATCTGACCGTGGCACATTTTGATAATGCGACGGCACAAGCGATTATGAATGAAGCGTTGAAATATCAAGGCTGGAAGTATGTATATGGTGGCAGTAACCCGAACACTTCCTTTGATTGTAGCGGACTTGTGCAATGGTGCTATGGAAAAGCTGGTATCTCTTTACCGAGAACGGCACAAGCACAGTATGACGCTACCCAACATCTCCCACTCTCGCAGGCAAAGGCTGGGGACTTGGTGTTTTTCCATTCTACCTATAACGCTGGTTCGTATGTAACCCACGTCGGCATTTATGTAGGAAATAACCAGATGTACCATGCAGGCGACCCGATAGGATATGCAGACCTAAGTAGTAGTTACTGGCAACAGCACTTAATCGGTGCAGGACGAGTAAAACAATAGAAAGGACTTGAAAAATATGTTTAAGAAGAATAAGAAACAGACAGAAACTATCAAAGAACCAAAAGAAAAAAAGGTGCGTACTGTCAAGGTAGGCACACATAAGAAAACCGTGATTGCGTTGTGGGTGGTGCTTGTCGCAAGCGTGAGCTTTGGGGTGTATAAGAATTTTACGGCTATCGACCAGCACACCACCCATGAAAAAGAAATCATTGAACTTCGCTTGCAGGACACCAACGGGATAGAAAATTTCGTGAAGAATTTTGCGAAGTCCTATTACACATGGAATAACAGCAAAGAAGCGATTGAAGCAAGGACGCAGGCAATCAACGGTTATCTGACAAAGGAATTGCAGGGCTTGAATGTGGATACCATTAGAACCGATATACCAACCAGCTCCACGGTTACAGATGTGATTGTATGGAGTATCGAACAGTCGGGAACGGACACTTTTTCTGCTACCTACGAAGTAGATCAGCAGATAAAAGAGGGAGAACAGACAAGCAATGTGAAAGCAACCTATACTGTAAAAGTCTATGTGGACGCAGACGGGAATATGGTAATCGTTCAGAACCCTACCCTTGCACCAGCAATCGAAAAATCAGACTATGAGCCAAAGACACCAGAAACAGACGCAAGTGTAGACGCTGGTACTGTCAATGACGCTACCGCATTTCTGGAAACATTCTTTAAGCTGTATCCGACAGCGACAGAAAAAGAGCTTGCCTACTATGTATCGGGAAATGTGATTGAACCTATCGGCAAGGACTACCTTTATTCTGAATTAGTAAACCCTATCTTTACAAAAGACGGGGATAATGTGAAAGTCAAGGTTGTTGTGAAATTCCTTGATAATCAGACAAAAGCGACGCAGGTATCGCAGTATGAGCTTGTGCTACATAAGGATAGTAACTGGAAGATTGTAGGATAAATGATATAGCGTGCATTTCCTATCAGATTTGCACGCTTTTACAAAACGACAAGAAAACTGTGCAAAAATATTGACTTGTAATGACCGAATGCTATAATATAAATGACAAGTGTACTTGGTATTATTTGAAAGGAGCGTTATATAATGGATAAAGAAAAAATACTATCACAAAACAAAAAAGAGAATCTATATCTTGATGAATACGAAAAACATATTAAACTTCAAGGGAAATCTTTTGGCTTAATGTTTGTTTTATTTATCTGCATTTTAATTCTTTTCATTAAAGCAGTTTGTAAAGAACCTTACTATGACATAATGACAATTATTGGGTCTGTGGCATTTGGCTCTATGGGTTATGAAGCACATATTTCAAAAAATAAATCCAAATTTGTTATTGCTTTATTCTTTCTTCTATTTATGGGGTATTACTTTTATAAATTTTTAATGGTAGGTTTATAGAATGGACGAACATTTAATTTTGCGAAACAGATTAAAAACTGTACGAAAAGAAAAAAAATTATCACAAACAGAATTAGCTGAACTAGTCGGGGTTTCTCGGAATACAATTAGTTCTATTGAAACTGGACAATTTAATCCAACAGCAAAATTGGCATTAGTGCTTTGTATAGCTTTAGATAAAAAATTTGAAGAATTATTTTATTTTGATTAAAGGAGAGAACGATTATGGAATTAGAGGAATTGATTGTTGAAATAGTTATAGGATTGTTTTTACTTTTTACATCTTATCAAATAGGTATAAAAGAGAATATTACTTTATTACATGGTTATCATTATACACAACTTGACCCTAAAGATAAAAAGGTGTTTACAAAAAAAATAGGAATAGGCACTTTACTGGTTAGTATTGGTATTCTTGTTATGCCGATTATCAATTTAATCTCTCATTCTGAATTAGGCTATTACATAGGTCTTATTTTGATTGTTGTAGGAGTGTTTTATATCATATTCATCATTGTAAAATACAATGGAAAACTTATTAGCTTTAAAAAGTAGAATTGAGGTATGAATATGATAGGACTGAACAAAAGAGATATAAAAAAGGCATTGAAAGCTGGTGCAAAAGCTGGCGGTGTATCATTGGCTGATGTTCGGGCGGATATTGAAGCTACGATTGATGAAGCTATGAATAGCACCGACCCAGAGGTGCAGGCAAATTTCAAAAAGTATTTTGGGAATAAACGCCCTACACCAGAAGAATATATTTATATCATTACGAAAAAGACAAAGGCAAAATTATAATAAAAGGGTCGTGGAAATGCTTCACAAAATTGTGATCTGCATTATCACGGCTCTTTTACTCTCTGTTTACTTTCAAAACTGTAAGTGTAATTGAATACTGCCCTTGCTATAATTTAATTGTATTCCAAAACAAATAAATGTGGCAGGAAGAAAGGAGCGATTTTTAATGGAACACATTTTAAATTTAGAGCAAGTAAAAAAATACTACGGGGGTAACTCTGGAAATATCACAAAGGCAGTAGACGGTATTTCTATGTATGTAGATAAGGGCGAATTTGTCGCAATCATGGGAGCTAGTGGTTCTGGAAAGACTACCCTATTAAACTGTATCTCTACGATTGATACTGTAACCAGCGGACACATTACAGTCAATAATCAAGATATTACCAAAATCAAGGATAAAGATTTTGCTGATTTCAGACGTGAAAATTTAGGGTTCATTTTTCAAGATTTCAACCTTTTAGATACTTTAACGATTGGAGAAAACATTTCTTTATCATTGGTTATCAACAAACAGAACCCTACTGATATTGAGAAAAGAGTTCATGCTATCGCCGATAAATTGGGTATTCGTGATATTTTATCGAAATTTCCTTATGAAGTTTCTGGCGGACAAAAACAGCGTTGTGCTTGTGCTAGAGCCTTAATCAATGAACCGAAACTGATTTTAGCTGATGAACCGACGGGAGCTTTGGACTCAAAAGCTTCCAGATTATTACTGGAAACAATGTCTGAAATCAACAAGAAAATGCAGGCTACTATTTTAATGGTAACACATGACCCGTTTAGTGCGTCTTTCTGTGAACGTATTTTGTTCTTGAAAGACGGTAAAATATTCAATGAAATTTTCAGAGGGGAAAAAAGCAGAAAAGATTTCTTCAATGAAATACTGGATATATTAACCTTGCTCGGAGGTGAAGTGGGAAATGTTAGGTAAGTTAGCGTATAGAAATACAAAAAGAAATATTAAAGATTATTTGATTTATCTGATAACCGTTACTGCATCCTTTTCTCTTATATTTGCTTTTAATTTGGTGGCAAGTTCTGATGAAATTGTAAAGTTATGTTCCAGTATGGATGCATTTAAGAATTCATTGTTCGCTGTAAATATCCTTATTATTTTTGTGATATGCTTTTTGATCAACTATACAACGAAATTTATGTTTGAAAAAAGAAGTAAAGAATTAGGAACATATATGCTTCTTGGCATTAAGAAAAAAGAAATTGCCCACTTAGTTATAATTGAAAATATACTGTTGGGAATTTTAGCATTTGTATTAGCTATTCCTATTGGCTTTTTATTCAGCCAGTTTGTGTCGTTAGTAATTGTAAACTTACTGGGTATTCCAAAAACTCTCTTTATTTCTTTGAATTTTGTTTCTATTGGACTATTGATAATTTATTTTTTAACTATTTATGTTTTGGTTTTACTTAATCTATTAAGAAGAATAAGTAAAATGACGATACGTGATTTTCTTTACTTTGATAAACAAAATGAAAAGAAAATGTTCCGTGACAGTAAAAAAAGAAATGTCATTTTTGTTTTAAGTATTATTCTTGGTGCGATTTCTCTTTTTCTCTGGAATTCACGTTGTACTATGGATAATTTTAATAAGCAAGAAACACTTACCTATTTGATGGTAAGCGTAATCATGTTGATTATCAGCATTTATGGTATATCTACAACTTGTGCAGATATGTTCTTGACTGTTTTGTTAAAGAATAAAAAAATGAAATATCAAAATGATAATCTGTTTGTAGCAAGAACATTTGCTTCTAAAGCAAGAACAATGAGCTTCACATTTGGTACATTGTCTATGTTGATTTTAATTTCACTGCTGGCTCTGAATTATTCTAGTATCAACAAAGCTTCGTATGATATCAGCGTGAATTTAAATGCACCATATGATGTACAACTCTTTGATGATAAGCAGGTATTTGATGAATATATTCGAGTAATTGAAGAAGAATATACGATTGATAATACCATTGAGTACGACATTTATAAAGAGCCGAATCATCAGGTACAAAATTTTTTCCAATCAGAATATTATGATTTTGACCCAGTCTTGAAGTTAAGTGATTATAATAGATTACTAGAATTAAGAAAGATGCCGTTGCTTTCTTTAAATGATAACGAATACTATATAGTTACAAATAGCAAGTTTGCATATGAGGTTGAAGATAACAAAGATATTGAAACCATAACAGTAGCAAATAAAAATTTGAAATTAAAAGGATATGACACTAAGTCTTATTGGAACTCTATAACTAATACTGGCAGATTTGTTGTTGTACTTCCAGATAAATATGTTCAAGGACTTGAAGTATCAGAAAATCATTTGATTATAGATACAAAAGAAGATACAGACGCAGAATTAGAAAATAAGATAAAAGAAGATATGCAACATCAATTAGTAAAGGTTGATGAAAATGGAGAAATAAATGACGAATCGTATAGAGTAAACGTAAGAGGTGCAGAAATAGAACAACAAAAAGCAATGGTTGCAATAGTAGTCAGTCTGTTTATGTATATTGCATTTATCTTGATTTCCGCAGTAGGGACAATTTTGGCAGTTCAATCATTGAGCGACTCTACTAAATACAAATATCGCTACCTAACCTTGCGAAGATTAGGAATAAATGACAAGTCGCTATTTAAGACAATCAGAAAACAATTATTGATATTATTTTGTGTCCCTGCAATATCAGCAATATTATGTTCTTTCGTGATGATGTCGTCATTGAATAATGTATATCAACAAATTTTGGGAGATAAACACCTTTATCTAATGTACTTTGGCTTGAATTTAATTATCTTCTTCCTAATTTATAGTATTTACTGGATAGCAACGTATATCGGTTTCAAACGAAATATCAATGAGGCGAGTTAGATTTTTCTAGCTCTCCTGCTGTGGAATTATTATAATGGTAAATCAAGGGGGTGTTGAAATGAGAATAGCAATTATCGAAGATGATGAAATCACTCGTTTGGAGCTTTCTAAATTATTGAACACACAAGGATATGAAACAGTTTTATTGATTGACTTTGGAAACCTGACAGATGAATTAAAGCAATATTCCATAGAACTGGTTCTGCTTGATATTAACCTGCCGTATGAGAATGGCTATGAAGTATGCAGGAAAATAAAACAAGTCATGCCAGTACCGATTATCTTTGTAACAAGCAGAGATACAAATGCTGACGAATTGAAAAGTATTCAAGTGGGTGGGATTGACTTCATCACAAAGCCGTATGACACGCTTATTCTTCTTGAGAAGATCAAGCGTGCATTGCAGTTGTCAAACCCGAATAATTTCCGTGAGCTTGTCAAAAAAGATTGTACCCTTGATTTACATTTATCCATTTTGAAGTATCAAGAGCAAAGCATTGAACTGACAAGAAATGAATTTCGTATTTTGTACTACTTCTTTATGAACGAAGATAAAGTTATTAGCAAAGAAGAACTATTGGAAAAGCTGTGGAATGACAAATATTATATAGACGAAAATGTATTATTGGTTAATATGACCCGTCTAAAAAAGAAAATGAAAGAAATCGGTATTGTTCATTTATTGGAAAATATACGAGGAAAGGGTTGGAAACTGTGAGTTTTTTTACATTCTTAGAAGAAAAAATAACAGAGATATTGTTTCAGCTTTTCTTTCTTGCCGTAGTAGCATTTCTCTTGATTTTCTACGGTGTAGATACGCTGTTTGTTGTATCGCTGGTAATTCTGTTCATCAGCATACAAGGGCTTTTTCAATGGTGTTTGTATCGGAAGAAACGTAACGCTTCACAACATATTATTGATTTAGTAGACGGACTGGAAGAAACCTATTATATTGCAGACGTTTTACCAAAGCCAAAAGAATTTCAAAATAAAGCCTATTGCTACGCACTAAAAAAAGCTTGCAAATCTATGAATGATGAAATCGGCAAAATCACAGAGGAAAAGCAGGACTATCAAGAATATGTGGAAAGTTTCGTCCATGAAATTAAAATACCGATAGGAGCATTGTCTTTGACGTTTGACAATACAAAAAATTACACATTAAAAAAAGAAACAGACAAAATATTTCAGTTAGTGGAACAAATGCTCTACTATGCAAGAAGCGAAAATACGGAAAAGGACTATTTTGTAAAACAGTTGCAGTTAGACGAAGTGATACATAATGTCATTCTGAAATTCCGTCATTCGCTTATGGAAAGAAAAGCAATTATCAATATCCATGACATAGAAAATGTCATTTATACTGATGAAAAATGGCTGACATTCATTCTATCTCAAATCGTGCAAAATGCGATTAAGTATTTTGATAAGCAAGAAAATAAGCTGACGATATACAGTCAAGACAATGGTACAAATATATTGCTTGTGATTGAAGATAATGGTTGTGGAATAAAAGCGTCTGATTTATCCCGTGTATTTGAAAAAGGTTTTACGGGTTCAAATAGAAACAAGGCAAATGCAACGGGTATGGGACTGTATCTATCGAAAAAATTATGCGATAGGTTGGGCTTGAAATTGGATATTGCTTCTACGGAAAAAGAATATACAAGACTGACCATTACATTTCCAAAAGGAACAGTTCATAATTTTTCAGAGTAATTTGAAAACCATGCCAACATTGATACGGTGCTTTAAGGGGGCTTGCATTATGGAAAGCTTTAAGTACAATTCTTTGCAATCAAATTCCACCTAATAGCACACTATTAAAAATTGAATATGTTTTAGCTTTAAAGGCTCGTACAGACTATATGTTTTGTGCGGGCTTTTTTCATACCCGAAAAAAATTTAAAAATTTTTCAAAAGAGGTCATTAAATCACACCTTTCATTCCCTATATGGTGCGGAAAGAGGGATAAACACTTTTCAAATCATAGTGGAAAGGGGGTGAGATTGATGAAACCGTCTGACTTCCAGAAAACAGTTCAATGTCGATTTGAAAGTTGTTTGAAGAAAGTTGTCCGTCATATTGTAAAGGACTACCAACAAGGATTGAAACGACGAAAAGATAAAGAAATTCCATTCTGTGAACTTCCAGAAATTTTCGTTGAAAATTTTGCTGTGTGGGATGACTACGAAACAGATTATACAATCTTTTCAGTATGTGGCATTGATATTCGTGTCCTTGATGATGAGCTGGCAGAAGCCTTGAAAAAACTTCCAGAAAGAAAGAGAAATACTCTGTTAATGTATTACTTCTTGGAAATGACAGAAAGTGAAATTGCCAACTTACAAAAGATTACGCAAAGCGGTGTATTTAGAAACCGACATCATGCTTTGGAAACTATGAAAAAAATACTAAAGGAGAAGCAGTAAAATGAAGCAAACATTTAAGAAGCCGTCCTACTATTTGCTTTCGCAAGCAATGGACGGGGACGAAAAAGCGATTGAAAAAATACTGGCATTTTATGACCCGTACATATCAAAGTGCTGTTTGCGCCCACTCTATGATGAATACGGCAATGTCTATATTGTTGTAGATATGGAGTTAAAGGGACTTATCCGAGAAGCACTTATCAAAATGATTTTAGGGTTTGATATTGCCTTAGAAATCGAAGAAGAATAAGCAGTTTTTAGCAGAGCATGGTTTAATGTCCCCCTCTTTCCTGCTCTGCCCTGCTTTTACATGAAAGCAACACGCTTTCGCCACAGCTCTTTGACAACTGAATAAAGCAGACAGATACGTTTGTGAGATAGCGAGCCACGGGGACTGTACGCCACGACCTTTCCAAAAGAAAGCGAGCGACTCACGCAGTGATCCGAGAGCGACTGTTGGAAAAGTCGTTTTGCCATGACCTATCCTCACAGAATAATGATACGTCCGCATGGTGCGGTTCTGCCCACAAGAATGGGAATAGTTGAGATACTAATGGAGCTTTCCAAAGCCGTCTGTCTGCTTGTAAAAAAACAACACACAGTAAAGGGGGTGCATAGATTATGAACAATACTGATGTGCCTATCTGGGAAAAATATACGCTGACGATTGAAGAAGCGTCTAAATACTTCCGCATTGGCGAAAAAAAATTGCGTAAATTAGCCGAAAAAAATATTGACGCTGGCTGGGTTATCGTGAACGGTAATCGTATTCAGATTAAGCGAAAACAATTTGAAAAAATCATAGATACATTGGACGAAATCTAATGTCATTGAGCCGTAGATATGGTATAATAAAGTATAGCGTATCACGGCTCATTCCATGACGGAAAGGAGCTTTACACTATGTCTAATGTAAAACGAAAAGACAGTAAAAATCGCAATTTGCGTAATGGAGAGAGCCAGCGAAAAGACGGAAGATACGTTTATAAATATACCGATATATACGGAAAGCCACAATTTATCTATTCTTGGAAACTTGTACCGACAGACAAGACACCTGCTGGAAAGCGTGATGATATTTCATTGAGGGAAAAAGAAGCACAGATAAAAAAAGACCTTAACGACAGTATCGACACAGTCGGCGGTAAAATGACAGTCTGCCAGCTTTACGAGAAAAAGAACAGCCAAAGAAAGAACATCAAGAGGGCTACCGAAAAGGGACGACAGTATCTTATGAACGCTCTGAAAAATGACCCATTGGGTATGAGGGCGATTGATACTGTTAAGCAGTCGGACGCTAAAGAATGGGCTATCAGAATGAGTGAAAAAGGATATGCCTATAAAACAATTGATAACTATAAGCGTTCCTTGAAAGCGTCATTTTACATGGCGATACAAGACGACTGTATCAGAAAGAACCCATTTGAATTTAAGCTAAGTGATGTTCTGGAAGATGATACGGAGCAGAAAGTTATCCTTACACCAGAGCAGGAAGAACGCCTGCTTGCCTTTATGGAAAAGGATAAGATTTACAGCAAGTATTATGATGAGGTTGTGCTTCTGTTGGAAACGGGACTTCGTATTTCTGAATTTTGCGGACTGACGACGCATATTGATATGCAGAACAAAATACTCAATATAGACCACCAGTTATTGAAAGACAGCGAAATCGGCTACTATATTGAAACTCCAAAAACCAAAAACGGAAAACGGGAACTTCCATTGACAGAACGGGCTTATCAAGCAATCCAAAGAATACTAAAGAACAGAGGAAAGGCACAACCGCTGATTGTAGGTGGTTACAGCAATTTCCTATTCTTAAACCGTGAGGGCTTGCCTAAGGTTGCAGGAAACTATGAGGGTATGGTGCGAGGGCTGATTAAGAAGTATAACAAATATCACACGGACAAGTTACCGAACATCACACCACATTCATTCCGACATACTTATTGTACAAATATGGCAAACAGAGGAATGAACCCAAACACCCTGCAATATCTCATGGGACACGCCAACATAACCATGACACTTGGCTATTACGCACACGGTACATTTCAATCTGCAAAAGCAGAACTGGAAAGACTGGCTTGTTAATATCGGAGCGTATATTTACTACTCATTTACTACTTTTGGTTGCATTTTCATGCTGGTAAATGCCAGCTTATGCAAGGTATCTTCCGAAAAGAAAATACCGATAAAGCCCTAAAATACGGGATATATCGGCATTTACCAACTTATGAAAAGATAATCAGAAATTTAGTAAGTTTTTGATTTAAATAATCTAAAAACTGTAAATGATACAATGGGACATTCCGCAGGAGATCAGTTGATATTGAATTTCGCAAAGCTTTTGTGCAGTGTCATTCCAGAAAAGGATTTTGTTGGAAGATATGGCGGAGATGAGTTTATAGCAGTTATTTATCATACGAGCGAGGCGGAAATTAAGGAGATATTAAAATCATTGTCAAGAGAAAAAGAGAGATTAAATAGTTGTGAAAATCAATTACCAATCGACTATGCATGCGGATGGGCATTATCCTCCGATGATATGGCGTGTACAATGCAGATGTTATTGGATGATGCAGATGCTTATATGTATAAGAATAAACAGTTATGTAAGAAATATAATTAGCGCTCAGCTCAGAGTAGATGAATCTTCTTAAATATAATCGATGTATGTGACGTTTGCGGATGGGAATATGATGAAGAGGAAGGTTATCCTGAAGGTGGTATTGCACCAGGAACAAAGTGGGAGGACGTTCCAGAAGATTTTGAATGCCCATTATGTAATGTTGGAAAAGATCAGTTTTCAGAAGTTGAATAAAATTCTGATTATTTAAATACGGATAGATAAACAAAAACCCTGGTGCGTGTGAGCAACAGGGTTTTTTATTGCGATAGTTTGTGATGATATCACAGAAAATGATTTACCTTTTGCTTATAATGTAACTACAAACAAAGTAAGGAGGTAGTCTAAATGAGATTAAAAGATAAAGTTGCAATCATTACGGGTGGAAGCCGTGGTATAGGATTTGCTACAGCTGATAAATTCTTGAAGGAAGGTGCTTCAGTTGTATTGGCAGCAAGTTCACAGGAATCGGCAGATGTTGCTGTAGATAAATTAAAAGAAAAATAT
Source organism: Blautia wexlerae (assembly GCF_013300825.1). GTDB lineage: Bacteria > Bacillota > Clostridia > Lachnospirales > Lachnospiraceae > Blautia_A > Blautia_A wexlerae_B. The sequence goes on along the minus strand of NZ_JAAIMY010000004.1, from coordinate 19,167 downwards.
CCCAATGCAATAGTTGCTGGAATTAGTCCAAATCTGGCAAGCATGGAGTCTGTCAGAAAGGCTTTTAAAGAGGCAACTGAAAAATATGGATGTGTCGACATACTGGTAAATAATGCAGGGATTTCAGAAAACACCTCTTTTATGGATTATACAGAGGAGACTTTTGATAAAGTCATGGATCTAAATGTAAAAGGAGTATTTAATACTACTCGTGTAGCAGCAGAATGTATGGTGGCAAGAGGCAAGGGGGTCATTCTCTCAACTTCTTCCATGGTGAGTATTTCGGGACAGCCAAGTGGGTTTGCTTATCCGGCATCGAAGTTTGCAGTAAACGGATTGACTGTATCATTAGCAAGAGAACTAGGACCTAAAGGTATTCGTGTTAATGCTGTTGCACCTGGAATTACAGAAACTGATATGATGAAGGCCGTGCCAAAGGAAGTTATCGAACCTATGATTGAAAGAATTCCATTGCGTCGTCTTGGACAGCCAGAAGATATTGCCAATGCGTTTGTGTTTCTTGCTTCAGATGAGGCGAGTTACATTACAGGTGTTATATTAAGTGTAGATGGTATGGCAAGAAGTTAAGTTAATGAGGTATGGTGATGTAATCACGGAAAATAAATGAAATTAAGACTATAATAAATCTACAAAAAGAAAAAGATAAGGAGGACTGTAAAATGTCTGCTATTAATATCAATAAAAATAATTTTCAGAACGAAGTACTGAATTCCGATAAACCCGTTCTTTTAGATTTTTGGGCATCTTGGTGTGCGCCTTGCCGCATGGTAGTACCTATTGTAGAGGAGATTGCAAGTGAGCGTAGAGATATTAAAGTTGGAAAGATTAATGTAGATGAAGAGCCTGAACTGGCAAATAAGTTCAGTATTATGAGCATTCCGACTTTAGTGGTTATGAAGAATGGGAAGATTGTACAGCAGGTTTCAGGGGCGAGACCTAAGAATGCGATTTTAGAAATGCTTTAGGGAGGTGTGCTAATGGGATTTTTTGATCTCTTTAAACAGTCGAATATTAATCAAGGCATAGAAGAATATAAAAGGACTGATGATGCAGTTCTGCTGGATGTACGTACACCGCAGGAATATCAGGAAGGACATATACCAGAAAGTAAAAATGTGCCGTTGCAGCAACTTGACAATATTGCTTCTGTAGCGAAGAATAAGGATATCCCACTGTTTGTATACTGTTATTCCGGTTCACGAAGCCGCCAGGCAACTGGGATACTGCAACGAATGGGATATTCTAAAGTAAATAATATCGGTGGCATTGCAGCTTACTCAGGAAAGGTGGAAAAATAAGATGAAGGTAATAATTGTAGGAGGTGTAGCCGGAGGAGCTACAGCCGCAGCAAGAATACGCAGACTGAATGAACATGCTGAAATTACTGTGTTTGAAAGATCCGGATACATATCCTATGCAAATTGTGGACTTCCATATTATATTGGAGACGTGATCACAGACCCGGAAGAACTTACACTACAGACACCAGAGAGTTTTTTTAAACGCTTCCGTATTAACATGAAAATTCATCATGAAGTTATCTCCATACATCCGGAACGTAAAACGGTTTCAGTGAAAAATTTGGAGAATGGTGAGATATTTGAAGAAAAATATGATAAGCTGATCCTTTCTCCAGGTGCAAAGCCAACACAGCCGAGACTTCCCGGAGTAGGTATTGATAAACTTTTTACACTTCGTACTGTAGAAGACACTTTTCGGATAAAGGAATATATAAATAAGAATCATCCAAAATCGGCTGTATTGGCAGGTGGCGGTTTTATTGGTCTGGAACTGGCAGAAAATTTGAGGGAGCTTGGCATGGATGTTACGATTGTCCAGCGGCCTAAGCAGCTGATGAACCCTTTTGACCCGGATATGGCATCCATGATCCATAATGAAATGAGAAAGCATGGGATAAAACTGGTACTGGGCTATACAGTAGAAGGATTTAAAGAAAAAGACAACGGAGTGGAGGTCCTGTTGAAAGATAATCCATCCCTTCAGGCTGATATGGTAGTTCTGGCAATCGGAGTCACACCAGACACAGTATTAGCAAAAGAAGCCGGTCTGGAACTTGGCATCAAGGAAAGTATTGTAGTGAATGACAGAATGGAAACCTCTGTACCGGATATTTATGCTGCAGGTGATGCAGTTCAGGTGAAACATTATGTTACGGGTAATGATGCGCTGATTTCTTTGGCAGGACCAGCCAATAAACAGGGCAGAATCATTGCTGATAATATTTGTGGCGGTGATAGTCGTTACCTGGGCAGTCAGGGAAGCTCCGTTATAAAAGTGTTTGATATGACAGCCGCCACTACAGGTATCAATGAAACCAATGCCAAAAAGTCAGGATTAGAGGTAGATACAGTAATTCTTTCTCCTATGAGTCATGCCGGTTACTATCCTGGTGGAAAAGTGATGACCATGAAGGTGGTTTTTGAAAAAGAGACCTATCGTTTGCTTGGCGCTCAGATTATTGGATATGAAGGAGTTGATAAACGTATTGATGTGCTGGCAACAGCAATTCATGCAGGGCTGAAGGCAACCCAGCTGAAGGATTTGGATCTCGCATATGCACCGCCTTATTCCTCTGCCAAGGATCCTGTAAATATGGCAGGATTCATGATAGACAATATAGCAAAAGGTACTTTAAAACAATGGCATCTGGAAGATATGGATAAGATTTCTAGAGATAAAAGTGTTGTGTTGCTGGATGTGAGAACGGTAGGTGAATTTAACAGGGGGCATATGGATGGATTCAAAAACATTCCTGTAGATGAACTAAGGGAACGTATCAATGAAATTGAGAAGGGAAAGCCTGTTTACCTGATATGCCAGAGTGGGCTGCGAAGTTATATTGCAAGCCGTATTTTGGAAGGAAATGGATATGAAACATACAACTTTTCAGGTGGATTCCGCTTTTATGATGCAGTGGCTAATGACCATGCACTGATTGAAAGATCATATGCATGTGGTATGGATTATTAGAAATAAATAAAATATTTTTATAGTTTGATTGTAGTATAAAAAGATCCCCCATTTATTAGAATGACTTTCATAATTCTGATAAATGGAGGATTCTTTAGAGAAAAAAACGTTTTATGATCTTTGTAGTGTTTCCAGTCTTTTCGAATCAAGGATTGTTATTTTGCCGCGGGAGAGTTTGACGAGACCCTCGCCTTGAAAGTATCGAAGCATTCGAGTGATAACTTCCCTGTGGGAACCAAGATGATTAGCAATCGTCTCATGAGTGATTTTCAGCTCGTTTGTTCCTTCGATAGAGGTCTCTTCTAAAAGAAATGAAGCAACACGCTTATCCAAACTCTTCCACATGATTTGTTCAATCAGCCACATGACATCAGAAAAACGGGTGGCCATTAACTCATTAGTATAGTTTGCGACGGGAGCAGATTCCTTCATAATGCCCTTATAGATTTCAGCAGGGATGATCCAAAGATCAGTATCTTTTTCTGCTTCAATGGTTACTTCAAATTGAATGGAGCGTATGATACATGAGGCGGATAAAAGACACATATCCATATCGAACAGACGGTAAAGTGTAATCTCTCGTCCTTCATCTGAAAGTATGTAAGTTCGAAGCTGCCCGGATTTAACCAGTAATAATCCAGTACAATCCAGGTTTCCATTGTGAATGATTGTCCCTTTTTTTACATACTGTGTGATTAAATTGTCTGAAATTATTTTTTTCTGTGCTGTATTTAAGTCATTCCATAGTGGAAAACAATTTTCGAAGTTCATAACCGTTATCTCCTTTACGAACATAGTATACTTGCTTTTTTTAGATGCGTCAATTATATAACTGGCATATGCCATAAATAGAAATAAAAAGAAGTGTAATAAAGTAAATTATCTTTTCTGTGATATCATCACGGAAGCAAGCACTTATTTGGGGTATATTAAGTTCAAATAGGAGAAGGAGTTGAAAAATATGACATCTATAAATATAAATAAAGAAAAGTTTGGACAATTAATTCATAAGGAAAAACCGGTTTTGGTTGATTTCTGGGCACCTTGGTGTGGTTATTGCCGTAGAATTGGAGCGGCTTATGAAAAAATAAGTGAAGAATACAGCAATATTCTTATTGCTGGAAAAGTAAATATTGATGAAGAACCACAGATTGCAGAAGCTGAAAAGATTGAGATAATTCCTACGCTGGTTTTATATCGAGATGGAAAGGCAATAGATTCTATTGTTGCACCTGAATCAAAAATAATGATAGAGAATTTTATTAATGAAGCATTGGAAAAATAAAAGGAGGACTGCTGTATGAATGAAAATAATGTTTACGATATGATTATCGTGGGGGGAGGACCTGGAGGGTATACTTCAGCATTATACGCAGCCAGAGCAGGATTTGATACAATTGTTTTAGAAAAATTATCTGCAGGTGGTCAGATATCATTGACCTGGCAGATTGATAACTATCCTGGTTTTGAAAATGGAATTGACGGATTTTCATTGGCAGAGAAAATGCAAAAACAGGCGGAAAAATTTGGCGCTAAAAGTGAATATGCTGAAGTTTTTAATATGGATTTAACAGGAAAGCTTAAGAGAGTAGAAACTAGTTCGGGAATTTATATTGGGAAAACAGTAGTGATTGCTACTGGAGCAAATCCAAGAGAACTTGGTCTCGCTAAAGAAAAAGAATTGATAGGTCATGGGGTTGCTTATTGTGCCTCCTGTGATGGTATGTTTTATAAAGATAAGATCGTGGTGGTTGTTGGTGGTGGAAATTCTGCTGTATCAGATGCTGTTCTTTTAAGTCGAATTGCTAAGAAAGTCATCATTGTTCATCGAAGAGATACATTACGTGCAACGAAAATCTACCATGACCAGCTGATGAAAACTGAAAATATAGAGTTTCGATGGAACAATACAGTAAATGAACTGATTTATGGAGAACGATTGACTGGTGTGCGGTTGAAAGATACAGTTACAGGAGAAGAAAACATTATAGAATGTGACGGCCTGTTTGTGAGTATAGGAAGAAAACCGACAACAGATTTTTTAGATAATCAGATAGAACTGGATAATAAAGGATATATTGTGGCAGGTGAAAACACTGAAACGAGTATTCCGGGTGTTTATGCTGTAGGAGATGTCAGAACAAAGTTACTTCGTCAGATAGTAACAGCAGTGGCAGATGGTGCTATGGCAGTACATATGGCAGAAGAGTATGTGGAGAAATAATAATCAGAATTTGAATAGTGAACTTTTTATACTGAAATATGTACGATTTCAATAATGACATGAACTTATGGGAACGTATTGCGGATACTTTGTGAACTTTATCCTGATACAATGATTATGCTGATGAAAGAAGGCATAGATAACTGAATACAAGAAAGAGACGAAAGCCTCAGTAGTTAAGAAAAAACTACTGGGGCTTTTTTTCGTACCTGAATTTTTCAGCCAATAACTGCGGGCGTATCCCGACAGGATAAAGGCGGAGCAGGCATGATTCTAAACAGAGGTCCGCCTTCTGGATTTGAAACGAGCAACAAGATTTCAAATTCAGGAGGAACGGATATGTATATTCAACACCCATATTTTTATGAAGGAAAGTACTACGCAAATATTGATGGAGAAATGATCGAGATTACAAAATTGATTCTGAAACGGTCAAAAAGGGCTTTACTACACCAATTTTACACCAAACACATACCAAGATGTAAGAAGATATAAGAAAATACATAGAGTTATGAAATAGAATAGAAATATCTCATAGTGATAAATATCTCCAAAAATCCAGTAAAAACATATAATTTTTATAATTTCAACAAAATTTCACAAAAAAATGTAAATACCACTTGTGTTTTTGAATAATATGCACTATAATATCATATTTACGATTTTATCCCGTAAAATCAAGGGAAAACGGGTGTTAAACAGGTATAAATACACCAAATTTACACCACAGAATATAGCATTACATCTATAAACAATAAAAGAACATTTAAACATCTGAATAAGTCCATGTACTTTTGTAACAACAGGTACGTGGGCTTATTTTAGTGCTTAAAAATATTGTCAAAGAAATGATAATTTCATAGAACAAAAACAAGGAGGAAGAGACGATGAACAAAACAATATATGAAGCAGAATTTACCAAAATGGTACATGACAAAATGAGAGAAGCTAATAAATTCAAAGAATATGAGAGAATACCCAAAAATAGGATAGGTGGAGATTACTGGAACACTTACTGGACAATTCGTTATATGCTTCGCACGATAGAGGACATTTTGGCTAATGGAGATAAACTGGTATTATTAGGATACTTCACTGTAAAGCCTAAATTTTATAAGGAAAGAACAGCATGTCCTGGAATGGAAAGAACAGGAAAAAATGTGTATGAGATTCCAGAAAGATATAAGGCAAAGTTTAAATCTGGTACTGTGTTAAATCGTGCTTGCGAAGCGTATGGAGATTATCTCAAAGAAGAAGCAAATAATAAAGATGATGAATACGAAGAAGGAGAAGAAGAGTAATGAGATGTAAAGATTGTGAATATGTAAAATGCTATGCTGTCAATAAGAAGATGTATTATTGTGATAATAGAAATAGAGTAAATTTGATGGGTAAATTGGGCGAGGATAATTTGCCTGAGACAATTCCTGAGTGGTGTCCAATAGCTGACAGGACAATTGCTGATAATAATATGGATGAGAAAGGATTAGAGAAGTAATGGGAACAGGAGAATACCAAGTATGTGATAAATGTCATAAAGAAAAATCAATAGATGAATTTGATATATTAAAGTACAATGGTAAGCAATACCATATCCATACTTGTAAAAAGTGCAGATATGAGATCAGAAAAGCAAAGAAAAATGCTTTGAGTAACAATATAGATATTCTGATAAAAAGAAAATATAAGGAAATCAGACCAGAGAGGATTCTTGATCTGTCATTAACAAATATTGAATTTATTGAATATGATGAAATTTTTGTAAAGCTAATAGATTATAGAGATATATGGCTTTCCAATTATGGAAGAGTGATAAAGAAAAAAGATGATACATATGTATTAGCAAAACTTGGATATGACAGCAATGGTGCAGCCCGTTATGTCGCTTATAAGGATACATATGTAGATGGAAAATGGGTATACAAGAAAAGCACAATCTATATTGCTAAGATGGTTGTTCAAGAATTTGTGTTTAATGCAGATATGCGGAGCAATGTGTTTATCTGGCATAAGGAAATGAATAAAGATGACAATTATTATAAACATCTGTATCCTCTGAACAAAGAACAGTATCGTATTGTAAAGGCTCATTAGGTTCTTTCCGTGCTTAGTTGAATTTAACGTGAAAGAGTTCTCCGAATAGCACTTTCGCTTTCAATAATTCAAAACTGTTTCGCCCATACATTATTCGTTTTATAACTTTGATTTTATTTACACTGCCTTCTGCTAAGCCATTATTATACGAATATATAATTCCATTTTTTACAGCAGTTAAGTCCTTTTTTATGCCATTTATAAATGTTTGAAGTTCAGGGATATCGTATTTTTGTGCTTCATTGATCCATTCATCTAATTTTGCAGGATTATTAGAAAATAGGACATTACAAAACTCTTTGGTTAATGCATACAGCTGACTTAATAAAGGATATTTTTTTAATACTTCCTGATACTGTTTGGCTGTGATTGTACCGATATCCTCGAGTTTTTTATAAACCAACTGGCATAAGGATTTTCTTTGCACATATTCAGAATGCGGCTTCTCTGTTTCGTTCTGTTCATACATTCGTGTTCTTTCTTTTTGCATAAACATTCGTAACGAAGCTACACTGCCTGTATATCCCTTTTTACAAATAATATCATGTATTTTAGGGTAAGTTAATCCTTTGCTTCTGAGTTCTATTACTTCCCTTTCATATGGAGCTAATTTCCCTGGAATTCGAACATTATAGTGTCCATTCGTAATTGAAAAATCAGGATTTAAATAATTTTGTATGGTTTTATAGGGATGATGCATTAGAGTGGCAATCTGCTCAATGGGATATCCCGCCAAGGCCATCTGTCTTGCTTCTTCTATTTCCTGTTCTTTTTGTTTTACTGCCAGCTGATGTTGCCGTTCCCTGGCAATTTCCTTGCTTTTAGGAACTTGGTCTTCTGGAATAGCAAGATATTTTTGGATTGTTTTAGGCGAAGAATGTAGCAATAACGCTATATCCGATATGGTCAGTCCTTCCCTGCGTTTTTCATGGGCGAATTTTATACGCAATGACCGGTTTGCAGTGTTATATAATGCTTTCATTTCATCCGTAATGCTTTCTGTTAATGGTATTTCAACCCTTGCAGGAAACTCACGAAATATATATTTACAGATAACTTCCGAAAGTCCCTTTATCAAGTGAAAACGGTCACTAATCTGTATGACATCAGGATGAGAATTTGTAGCAGCGGATGCGTATGTAATGGCTCCATCCCTTGAAATAACTTCGATATTGTGAAACGTTTTCAACCAGTTGCAGACATCATTTGTGTCTCTTGACGGAATCATATCAATAATTCGATGATTCTCTAAATTTATCATAACTGTTCCATAAGAGAATCTTTTACGGAGCGCAAAATCATCCACACATATCATTTTTACAGAAGATTTATCCACAATGGATGGCATTTTTTTTAAGCAGATCGCAGATGCTGCTTTTACAAACTGTAATATTTTCACTTTTTAAAAGTTTAGAAGCATTCAACGAGCTTAGCTGGGATGATGTATATAAAATATTTTGGATTAACCGGTTCGTTTTTTTCGATTTAGCAGCCACAAATGGATGTTTCTCGGAAAAAGTTTTATGAGAACAGTCCAGATTCATACATCGCATTTTCCTGGTATCTACCAACAGAATGACCTTTTTTCCTTGCATAGGAAGATCTTGAATTTCTCTTTCATAAATAGAATGAACTTTAGATGTTTTTCTTCCACAAAACGGACATTCTAATTCAGCTATTGTTGATGCAATATGAAAAATCACTTTATCTTCTTTTATGCGATATTGTATTAATTCATAGGCTGGGTCAAGTAACTTAATAAATTCGTCCATATAAATATCCCTCTTGGTAAATATATTTTGAATGTATTATATAACTTTAACACATCAATTTCAACTAAGTGTGGAAAGAACCGCTCATTATATGGAAACAGGTGACGATTCAGAAGAGTTTATTGTTAAAGTAATGAATGATCGTAAATTTAAGCCTGATTATTGGAGTAAAGCATCTATGAAACCTACAATAGCAGGAAAGGGTTATCGTGGTGGAGTAGGTGTTGATGTTACTTCTCGTGTTTATAAACGATGGTGCGATATGCTACAAAGATGCTATAATGCTAAATTCCATGCAAGAAATCCTCAGTATATGAATTGCTATGTATGTGAAGAATGGTTGAATTTCCAAAACTTTAAAATATGGTATGAAGCATATGATTATGGAGAAGAGTCACAAGATTTGGATAAAGATATTCTGATAAAAGGTAATACTATGTATAGTCCAGAAACATGTTGCCTTACACCACATATAATTAATACGCTAATTATTAACGGTACAAGAGCAAGAGGCAATTATCCACTAGGAGTTTATTTTGACAATGAAAAGAATAAATTTCGTGCAAGTCTAGCAGTTAGTGGAGAACAGATTAAATTAGGATATTATGATACTCCAGAAGAAGCATTTGCCAGATATAAAAAGTACAAAGAAGATTTTATTCAAGACTTAGCGGAACAGTATAAAGAAGAAATTCCACATAAACTATATGATGCATTGATGAATTGGAAGATTGAAATTACAGATTAAGATAATTATAGGCATATCAGGGAGTACAATCCTTGGTATGCCTATTTTTTTACGTTTTATATGGCTGCTGCTGAGTGGTACTCTTTAATGTAAAACTACCGTCCCTATAAACACGTATCTTAAATTTTAAGAACGAATAATATACACACAAGAAAAAAAATCTTCATATGGTACATAAAAATTCATTATAAAGCGAAATACAAGCTTTGAGAAGTATTCTGAGAACATGATATATTATCATAAAGGTTGATCTTCATCAGAAGGAACATAGACACAAATATCCTGTATTTGACAGTGCAGAATACGGCACAAGTCATTAACTGTCTTCATAGAAATGTCTTGATTATGTTTAAGACGATGCAAAGTACTATGAGACATATGATGCTTGCTTGTCAAAGTATACCAGTTTTCATTTGTTTTCTTTAATGTTTCCCAGAATGGGCTGTAATCTATCATGGCTGTTCCTTCAATGATATTTGATATTATTACCATAAAATAGATTCTTATACTTGAATATCTTCGTAATAACGAATATAATGTAAGTATTACAGAAATGTGATAGTAAGTACAAAATGTCGAACAAATTTGACAAAAAGAATTGCATATTACATATAGCAGTAGTATAATCAAATTGTGAATTTTATGTGAAATGTTTATACAATCAAATACGGCATAGCCAGAGAAATCTGGTGACGCAAAACTACAGGGTCTAAGCGAATGTATGACAGCCAGTTGTAATTATGATAATTAAGGCATTGCTTCAAGTGTGATTGGGGCATTGCTTTTTTTTAAAGAAACAGAGAAAAGAGGATGAAAGAATGAAGAAGAAAGTGTTAGCTTTTCTGCTTGCAAGTACGATGGTTATAGAACCATTTAGTGTGGCAAGTGCAGCGGATTTTTCTGACGGTATGGGACAGGATACTGTACAGTTCAGTGATGATGCGGAAGATGTTCCAGAAGTAGAGAATAATGAGGTGGATCAGTTTGGTACGGATGCTGTTGGTGAGGGAGAAGAATCAACAGAAACTCATGTACAAATTGGTGATAAAGTCTGGGTTGATTTTGATAATGATAATGGAATAGCTACTATTTCAGGTGAGGGTTCTACATGGGATTATTTTTTAGATGGAACTGCTGTACCAGATAGTAGTATAATAAACCCATTCGTAGAAAAAAAGTTCAACAAAGTTATTATAAAAAATGGTGTTACACGTATTGGGGATTACTTATTCCATGCTTCAAGACATGATTACGAAGACGATCCTTGGGATGCACGTAATACAGAAATTACTGAATTAGAAATTGCAGATACTGTTACAGAAATTGGTAAATATTCATTTTATAAAGTTACAGGGTTATCTACTTTGAATTTTCCAAATTCTTTGCAAAAAATTGGAAGCGGTGCTTTTGGCTCAATTTCTTCATTAAAGGATATCCAATTGAATAATGGATTAAAACAGATAGGATATGCTGCATTTGGTGCAACTGATATTAGTGAGGTGGAATTACCTCAAACTGTAACGGAATTAGGGGAGTATATTTTTTCTGGGTGTGAATCTTTAAGGGAAATTTCAGGCTTTGAGAATTTAACAATTATTCCTGATGGATTGTTTAAAGGTACAGCGATTGATGATTATAATTTTAGTAAGATTACTGAAATTGGTGCTCACTCATTTGAAAATACAAATATTAAAAAACTTGATTTTACATCTTCAAATAATCTGGGAAAAATCGGGGTTGGAGCTTTTGAAGCTTGTACAATGCTGAAAGATGTAGTGCTGTCTGATTCTATAGAGGAAATCGGAGCGAAAGCTTTTTCTCAAACTGTAATAAAAAGTATAGTGCTGCCGAATTCTATTAAAGCTTTAGGAGAAGAGGCATTTTATGATTGTAAGCAATTAGAAAGTGTGCAGTTATCAAATCAAGAATTATTTTTGGGTTCAACGTTTAAAGGTTGTATACAATTGAAAAGTATTATAATTCCAGAAAAGATAAAAATGCTTGATAGAACATTTTCTGGATGTAAGCGTCTAAGTACAGTGACCTTTAATGGAGCAAAAACAAAATTATCTCCTCAATTTACTGAAAGTAATCCATTTGGTGGATGTGCCAGTTTAAGTTATATTTCTGGTTTTGACTGTTCATATGCGAACAAATTTGCTGAAAAGTATCAAGTTAAGTTTGTTTCGTTGGGAAAGGGCAGTCATCAGTTTACAGCAGAAAAAGTTCAGATTAAAGAACCAACTTGTACAGAAAAAGGCAGTAAAGCATATAGATGTGAAATCTGTGGAGAGATTCAAGATGAAGAAGAAATTCCTGCATATGGTCATAAGTGGGATAATGGAGTAATAACAAAAGAAGCAACTGAAAAAGAAGACGGTGTAAGAACTTATACTTGCAGGCGATGCAATGAGACAAAAACAGAAATTATTCCTAAATTGTCTGCAATAAATTTACAAATTTCTCAAGAAGAACAATATTGGAATGGACATTACCAATATTCGTTTTATTGTATATCTGACAAAGATATTACATATTACGTAGAATGTGTAAAAAAAGATAGTGGTCAACCTGTATATGATGACACAAAACAAGATGGAAAGATTAAAGAAAACGGTGGAAGATGGATAAATGTAGATATTACAGATGAAGATGCTGTGGACATTTACATTTTTGCGACTAATACAAATGGTGACTATGTATATAAGAAAGTAACACCAAATTATGATAATCGTCCTCAGAAACCTGCAATAAAAGTTGGCGATAACGCAACGGCAATAATAGATGGAGATACGATAACAATCACAGGTACTGGGGAAACATATGGTGCTGCTATTGATTGGGATGATATACTGAATAGAAGCAATATAAAACATATCGTTGTAGAAGATGGAATTATATCTATAGGACAAGAATTATTTTGTAATTTTAAAAATATAAAAACAGTTATATTGCCAAATTCTTTAAAGAGGATTGATACATGGGCATTTACTTATTGTCAATCGTTAGAAAGTATAGTTATTCCAGAAGGCGTTACAGAAATGGGAGTTGATGTTTTCGATGGATGTTCTGGACTGAAAAGTATTTCATTACCTTCTACATTGCGAATAGTACCATGTTTAGGTGAGCTAAATGGTTCAGATATAAGCGGTTTACCAGTAGAAAATATTACATTAAATAATGGTATTGAAACTATTGGTGAACGTGCATTTCAGGATATGAACAATTTAAAAACTATTATAATTCCAGACTCAGTTACATTTATAGAAGATAATGCATTTAATAATTGCTCTGTATTAACAAATCTGGTTTTGCCAGATTCAATAACAACAATAGGAAATGCCGCATTTTCTGGTTGCACATCTTTGGAAAAAATCGTATTACCAAGTAAACTTACATCGCTAGGAAATGTTGCATTTGGAGGTTGTAACGCCGAAATTATATTCCCATCAAGTTTGAAGAGTATTCCTGAGTTAGGAAGTAATGCGGTTAAGAAAGTTACAATTCCTGAAGGAGTAGAAACGATAGGCTACCAGGCTTTTTGCAGTTGCAGTAATTTAACAGAAATCACATTACCATCTACAATTACAAGCATAGAAAGTGAAGCATTTGAAGGTACAGGTATTACTTCATTTAATTATCCGCAAAATATAACCAACATACCCAATGGTGCTTTTGCAAATACGAATTTGACAGAATTTTCAGTGCCAGAAAAAGTTACAGAAATTGACGATAATGCATTTTATAATTGCTATGATTTAACAAAAATCTCTATTCCAAAATCGGTTACTTACATTGGTTCAGATGTGTTTAAATATTGCCGTAATCTTACCATCTATGGCTATAAGGACACTGCTGCGGAATCATATGCGAAAGCAAATAACATTAAATTTGTATCAGCAGATTACAAGGTAATATTCAAGGATAATGGACGTACTCAGAAAACAGAATATGTAACAAAGGGACAGAATGCAACACCACCAACATTATCAGCAAAAGATGGCTACACACTTTCATGGGATGCTGACTATACCAATATCCAAGAAGATATGGTAATCAATGCAGTATGGACAAAGAAGGACAGTGGTAACGGTGGCGGTAATACCACAATCATCGTAAGTCCATCAGAAACAAATAAATACACCGTAACATTTAAAGATCGTGGCAAGATTGTTAAGACAGAAAAGGTAAAATCTGGTGATGCAGCAGAGTACCCATATATCAATAGAAATGGATATGAATTATCATGGGACAAGGATTTCTCAAAAGTTACCGCAGATATTACAGTCAATGCAGTTTGGACAGTAATCAAGCCTAATAAGGTTACAAGTTTAACAGCAGAAGTCCAGAAGAACTCTATTGATCTGTCATGGGATAGAGCAGAGAACACAGATTATTATCTGGTATATCGTAAAGCTACATCAGACACAGAGTATAAGCAGATTAAAAAGACAACAAAGATTCTTTGGACAGATGAAGATGTAGAACCAGGAACAGAATATTCTTACAAGGTAGTGGGTGTTTGTTCTGTAGATGGCAAGAAATATCAGGGCGCAGATTCTGATATAGTTACTGCTAAGATTGGCACACCGCAGATTGGAAATGTATATTCTGTTGGGGATCTCAAGTACAAAGTCACAGGCGCAAAAGAAGTAAGTGTTATTGGTCTGGCAAAAGAAGAAGTAGAGATTAAGATTCCATCAGCAGTATCTATCAGTGGTAAAGCTTATAAAGTAACATCTGTTCAGGCAAAAGCTTTCTATCAGAATGAAGATATTGTAAGTATTGCAATTGGTAATAATGTAATTTATATCGGCAAATATGCATTCTATCAGTGTCCGAATCTGGAAACCGTTAAGTTTGGCAAGAGAGTATCAGTTATCAGCACATGTGCATTTACTCAGTGTTCAAATCTTGATAATGTGACATTACCATCAAGTATAAGAAGAATCGGTGCAAAAGCATTCTACCAGTGTACATCTATTAAAGTCTTAAAGATTAATGGTTCTGTTCTGGAATATGTTGGAAAGAAAGGTTTGGCAGTCAATAAGACAGTAACTTTGAGACATCCGAAGAAAGTGTATACTAAATATAAGAAGTTGATTAAGATAAGTGGTGTATATTCTAAGACAAAGTTTGTGAAGTTTTAATAAAGAAAGGGGAATAAACATATGAAGAAAGTCCGTAAATTTATGATGGTATTGGCAACTCTGGTGTTAATGTTTGGCTTGACGAATATTGGAGTGTCAAAAGTACAGGCAGCAAATCCATTTATACAGAAAAGTGCTACATACTATTTGTATGAAAATAAAATTACACATGGTGGCATTATCAGTATTTATGGTCAGGTTCCGAATGCTAAGATTACAAATTTGAAAAATTCCAATCCGAATGTTGTTAAACTTAACTTAAATCAAGAATATGGAATTATCGGGTACACGATTCTTAAAGAAGGTATTTCAAAAGTATCTTTCCGATATGCAGGAAAAACACTTACCCAAAAGATTACAGTGGTAAAATATGAAAATCCATGTCAATCATTTAAAGTAGGAAACACAAACTATACCAAATATTTTAAAAAATCAAGGCACTTCAACCATAATAATCAAAAGAAAGATATTACAGCTACTATAAAAGTAAGACCGAAAAAGGGATGGAAATTAACCAAAATAGAAGTACAGAATATGTATGATGGTACGAAGAAAGCTAGGAATAATTCAAAAATAAAATTGTCTATTAAAGGCACAGGAACAGGTGTACATGCATATTTCAAGAATATAAAAACAGGAATTGTAGAAGAACTATTTCTTGGATATGGTGGAGGAAACTTCCCAAATGAAAATATTTATGATTGAGTAATATGATTGCAGCAGTCGTTCGATAATTTCAAATTTTATCCGTATCGTGAAAATGGAATACATCCACCCCATACGGACACACGCCCCATCTACAGAAATGTAAACCACCCGGGGTATGTTTCCCATCTGTCCTGGTACTTCACACATTTCCAGAGCAGACAGCAGAGACAGCACAACACAGCAGGAGAACACACAACACAATAAACAATATTCCATCATGTGACTGCCAGAACACAAAAATCTTATAAGCTTCTGACCATCCCACCAGACAGCATAGAGAACTAGCAAAGCCCCCTATAGCTTGTGGAGATGGACAGAGAACACCAGACAGAAACAACAACGGATCACAGGAGAAGATACAAAAGTATAACCGTCCAGAGATGGACACGACAACACACAACACACTTAATATAAAAAGGCTAGGAGAATCACACACATAATTCTCTTAGCCTTAATTTTTTTCTGTACTGGATAGTATTACAGAAAATAATATGAAATAAATATCAGATAGCAAGAAACGCAATAGTACAATTAGAATAATACAACAGAATCACCAGACACAACACCAAACATAACAGCACCAGAAAACAAAAATCCTCACAGAGACAGCACAGAACATTCACAGCAATACAATAGAAAGCTATGCCCAGATAACAGACAGCAGGCACAGAGAAAGCGCACAGATACGGGATAGCAAGAGATAGCAACAGACAACAGCGGATAGCAAGTTGCTTTATGATCTGGCACACTGGCAGAGAATCATATAGACACTTGCTCAAGGTTCTGTCATTGCTCTGTCACTCATTTCCAATAGTAATATATACATTGAAACAACACATAGTGCAAATACGATATGTGACATTGTTAGCATATTATTTAGAAAGTATCGCATTCCTTATGCTCGCTACAGATATATTTGAAAGCGGATTATACACCGTTACATCAAGCAGAAACAGAGAGTAAACCTGATAACAATAGATCAGTAACTACGAAAATTGATTCTAAATCAAGTACAAAATCTAATCCAGATGATTATAGATTTATAAAAGATTCATATGTGAAACAATCTG
Source organism: Blautia wexlerae (assembly GCF_013300825.1). Lineage (GTDB taxonomy): Bacteria > Bacillota > Clostridia > Lachnospirales > Lachnospiraceae > Blautia_A > Blautia_A wexlerae_B. The sequence goes on along the minus strand of NZ_JAAIMY010000004.1, from coordinate 2,389 downwards.
ATCCTGCAATGAATGGATTATCTCAGAGAATGGGAACACCTTCTCATACGGAATCTACTATAAAAAAGAAACCAGTAATAAAAGTAATTCCAAAGAATGATATAAAACTGTGTCCTGTATGCAAAATTGGAACTAAAAAGGAATCATTAATTGTTAATTATTTGGAAAATGAGAAGAACAAACGGAACTTGTTGACATCGTATCATTGTGAAGTATGTAAATCTTCCTATATTCCAGATTCTTTATATCGTACTTATACAGCGCATAAAGATAAGAACAATATAGATGTGGAATTTGTAATGAAACAGGCAGCACAGCAGTAAGATAACGGAAGGGAACTAAAACAGTCATCCGTATAACCATCCCCGTCCTTCACAGAATCAATTCTATGCTGAAATTCCTTATATATAACCTTAAATTTCCAACGAAAACCATCTACCCTAACAACTTTACCCTTAAAGCATTATCGTTGAAATTTGATGGTTATTTCATTAATATATTGTGAAGAAACGAGTATAAGCTGACTGCTGCTGTACCGATATTTATATAAAGAGGGAAAAGATATAATTCTTAAAATAATGCATAGTATTGACAATGCATTGCATAAGCTATATAATGATAATATAAATAGATTAGAAAGCAGGTGAATTTATGGCAAATGTATCAATTAGAATGGATGATAATTTAAAGAAACAAGCAGAAGATCTTTTCAATGATTTAGGTATGAATCTGACAACTGCATTCACAATTTTTGTAAAACAGGCAATCAGAGAACAGGGAATACCATTTGAGATTACCAGAGAAATACCAAACAGTGAAACAATATCAGCAATTAATGAAGTGCAGCAAATGAAACAGAATCCTTCTCTTGGAAAAGCATATACAGATGTGGACAAGATGATGGAGGAATTATTAGCATGAAATATACGGTTAAGCCGACCAGTAAGTTTCAAAAAGACTTAAAACGTATTCAGAAACGTGGATACGATATGAGATTAATGACTGATATCATCAAAAAATTGGCAAATGGTGAAATATTACCGCCGAAGAATCGAGATCATAATCTTTCAGGAAATTATAGTAATTGCAGAGAATGTCATATTGCTCCTGATTGGTTGTTGATTTATGAAGTCTATGAAGATGAACTATTCCTATATTTGACAAGAACTGGAAGTCATAGTGATTTGTTTTAATTAAAATAATAGGAATATAACAATATGAACGAATATTTTCCAACAGTAGTACAAGTGATACCATTGGATAACTTTCATGTACAGGTATTCTTTGATGATGGCAAGATTGTAGACTATGATGCTACAAAAGATTTGAAAGCAGAAATATTTAAGCCACTAAGAAATATTAATATATTTAAGGAAGCTTGTACCGTTATGAATGGTACTCTTGCATGGGATCTTTCTGGCAACAGAGATGAATCCAGTTGCATTGACATTGATCCGTTTACTGTATATGAGTTAGAATCCATTAATAATCTGATTGCTTGAATAATGTGATCACAATTTAATATGAGCAGCATGAAAGCCCTCGGGAGTTAATCCTGAGGGCTTTTGGTATGTTGAGAAGATTTCAATTGCTCTAATTCTTCTTGAAGTTGCTTTGCTTTTTCAAAATATTCATTAGATTCTTCTTCGTACTCTTTAGAGGATTCAATATAGTGCTTACAGTATTTATAGATTAAATCAAAATGAAAGCAAAGTTGATTGATGATATGAAGATATTGTTCTTCTGTTAATCCTTTTTGATGCGTAATATCATCATAAAAAACTCTATGATCTTTATCTGACAATTTTTTTTTGTAATTAACGAGCATAGGAAAAGGTTCTTGCCCCATATAAGTTTGGTGGAACAATAGAGCCATTACCACATATACATCCACATCTCCTGAGACATACATCATGCTCTCGTATGGCAGAAGCCGGAGTTGATCCAAGAACATTGCAGGATATCATGGGTCATGCTTCTATGAAAATGACGATGGAATTGTATAATCATGTTACAGATGAACGCTTGACAAACGAAATTCAGAAGCTAAATAATAGACGTATTTCGTAATGTAATAAGCTTACACCATTTTTAGATAAAAAATAGCTAGCTTACACCAAAATTAACAGTTCTGTAACAATAATCTTACACCAATTTGATTCTGAAACGGTCAAAAAGGGCTTTACTACACCAATTTTACACCAAACACATACCAAGATGTAAGAAGATATAAAAAAATACATAGAGTTATGAAATAGAATAGAAATATCTCATAGTGATAAATATCTCCAAAAACCCAGTAAAAACATATAATTTTTATAATTTCAACAAAATTTCACAAAAAAATGTAAATACCACTTGTGTTTTTGAATAATATGCACTATAATAT
>NZ_JAAIMY010000049.1 GCF_013300825.1 Blautia wexlerae | reverse complement strand
GATACGTTAGTCCGGAATTTACGCCTATGGAGAGTACAAGAACTTGTGAGTAGATAGATATTTATATCATCAAAAGCATACTCGTTGAAGTAGGAATGAAACATAGAAGTTTATAACTTTTTATAAGTTTTCAGTAACGGACAGTAAAATGAAGTTAGGTATTCTGGGAGCAGGAGGCATTGCTTCTACTATGGCGAAAACAGTGGCAGGAATGAAAGATGTGGAGGCGTATGCGGTTGCTGCTCGTGATCTGGAACGTGCCCGGGTATTTGCACAGAAATATGAAGTAAAAAAAGCATATGGATCCTATGAGGAAATGCTGGCAGATGATGAGGTTGGACTGGTTTATATCGCAACTCCTCATTCACACCATTATCTGCATGCGAAAATGTGTCTGGAAGCGGGAAAGCATGTGCTTTGTGAAAAGGCATTTACTGTAAATGCAGAGCAGGCACAGAAATTATTTGACCTTGCAAAAGAGAAAAAGCTTCTGATCACAGAAGCAATCTGGACAAGATATATGCCGTCCAGAAAGATGATCAACGATATTATTGAAAGTGGTGTGATCGGAGAAGTTACGGCAGTTACCGCGAATCTCAGCTATACAGTAAGTCATGTGGAACGTATCCGTAAACCGGAGCTTGCAGGAGGTGCTCTTCTGGATGTAGGCGTATATCCGATCAATTTTGCCTCCATGGTGCTTGGCGATAAGGTAAAGGATGTAAAGGCTACTGCAATCTTTCAGAATGGAGTGGATATTCTGGACAGCATTGCCATGGTGTTTGAGGGAGACCGCATGGCAACCCTTCAGTGTGGAGCAAGAGAAATCTCAGACAGAATGGGAAGTATTTTCGGAACCAGAGGATATATGCAGGTGCAGAATATCAATAATCCGGAAAAGATTACAGTGTTTGATACCGAACATAAAGAAGTGGCTTCTTATGTTGTGCCGGAACAGATCTCAGGATATGAATATGAGGTAGAATCCTGCATGAAAGCAATTCATGAGGGAAAAACGGAGTGTCCGGAAATGCCTCATGCGGAAACAATAAGGATCATGAAAATCATGGACGACATCCGTAAATCCTGGAATTATAAGATTCCCTGTATCGAATAAAAAGTGTGGAATAATCTTATAAAAAAGACCAGTAATGTTTTTGACATATACCCGAAACATTACTGGCTTTTCTGATATTCATGACCATTATACAACATGTCATTCCGTAATTACAGAAACATTCCCGTCCAGTGGTATATTAATATTAATTAGGTAAATTGATACTTTTATATTTTATTATCTGGAGGAGAAGAATGAAAAGTAATTACAAAATTTTTACAGCAGTTTTTTTATCGGCAATTATGACAGCAGCAGCTCCGTTAACAGTATGCGGGGCGGAAGTTTTTTCGGCGGGAGAATCTTTCAGTGATGGAACAGGGAGTATTCCTGCCATATTGACAGATATGGTTCTGCCGGGTGGAGAGATTGGAACAGAATATCAGGTACAGCTTGAAGCTGATACAGATGTGAGCTGGAGTCTGGAGGAGGGAAGCGAGCTTCCGGCGGGACTTACGTTGTCTTCCGGGGGAGTGATCAGCGGAACACCGCAGAAGGAAGGGAGTTTCAGCTTTACTGTACAGGCGGACAATGGTATTGGAGTTTCTTCACAGGAACTGAGCCTTTATGTTGCACAGCGTGAGCAGGAACCTGTTATAAAGCAGTATGAGCTGACATCAGGTACTGCTTTGATCGATCTGGGAATTCATGCAGAGGGAGAACAGTCACGTAAGCGGTTATTTCTTTATAATGCAGGAACAGATTCGCTTCATCTCTCTGATTTTCCGCAGAGCAGATATTTTGATTTTTCCTACGCACCGATTTTCGATACAAATACGGATGAAGAAATGCAGCCCGGAAGTTGTGCGGCTGTGGACATTGATGATAAGAAGGATCTGCCTGCCGGAAATTATGAAGAGACAGTGACATTTGAGACAAAAGAGGGTGCTTCCTGTAAGGTTACTCTGAAAGTAATTGTGGGAGCTTCCTCTGAAAAAGATTATGAGCTGAGTATAGAAACAGGTACAGAAGAAGAATTTACAGAAAGCGATTTCTATGACCCGGAATTTCGTGTGGAGAAGTATGTAGTGGTCAGAAATTCAGGAAAAAAGGAAACCAGAATACGGATAGATACTTCTGGTCTTAAGAATTTTGAAGTGGATGATCAGATGGCAAAGTGGACAGAAGATTATGAGGAACAGGATTCCAAAAAGCTGCTGAAACCGGGAGAAACACTTTATTTTTATATATTGCCGAAGCAGGAATACGGAATTTATGATGAATCGTTTGCATTTCTCGCAGATGACGGAAGCAGATATCCTCTTCATGTTACAATGAACAGAGAGAAGAATCCGACAGAAAAGAAGCAGCTGGAAATTACTGAAAAGTCTGCCGGGGGTTTTCCGACAATGCAGTGGGGCTATAAGACACTTCCGGAAGCAAAGACATATATTCTGAAAAATGTTACTGATACAGATATGAAGCTGTCTTTTAACCGTAGTAAAGAATGTAGTGTGTTATTATCTGGAAATGCTTATCTGGCACCTGGGGAGAGCACAGAACTGAGACTCTGGCCCAAACTGGGGCTTTCGGTGGGAAAATATAGTTTTCAGGTGACTGTGACTGCGAAAACAGTGGCAGGAGAACACCTGACAACGCAGAATCTGTATAATTCTTTTATTGTAGGAGACCGGACTTATCAGGGACTGGCAGATGCTGTTGCGCCTGTGACCGGAATTACCAATGGTGCAGAAAAAACTGCTGATGCTTTGCATCTGCCGAAGTCGCTGGAAGTCTATGGCGCCGAGGTGAATGGAGAGAAAACAACATTTTCTGCGTCTGTGAAGTGGGATGTGGAGAATTGTGCTTATGATCCGAAAAGCAAGGCAGCTCAAAGTTTTCTGGTCAACGGATCTCTGGAACTGAATGAGGATGAAAATAATGAAGGGCTGGACACTGCCGTACAGATAATGGTACAGGTGGATGCTTATCAGACATTAAACAGACCAGTTATTGATACGCGGTGGACCAGAGTGATCACAAATTATGCAATGCTTTATCTGAGAGATCTTTCCAATGAAGCGGACGGCTATCAGTTTGTGACAGCGAAATCTCAGAAGGATCTGAAAAAGGGGAATTATACTGCGCAGACAAAAATTACAAATTCTGAACTGAATCAATATCCTGAGCTGAAGTATATTCCGGAGGGAACACATAGTCTTTATTGCAGGGCATACAAAGAGAACAGCAGCCATGTTATGGAATATGGGGAATGGTCAGACGGGGTTCCGGTTACGGTAAAGGCAAAGACTCCGGACGCACCTGTGGTTCAGAAGGTGCAGGTGAAGAAAAATGATGTCAGAATAGTACTTAACAGCAAGGGTGAGGAACCGGACGGTTACGATGTTGTTGCTGCCAGAAGTAAGAACGGAAAAGAACCATCGGATTATATAAAGGTAAAGAGTGGGTATTCCGGAAGCAGTAAAGAGCTTATCTTACGGGGCGTACCGGCAGGAACGTGGTATATTGGCGTACATGCTTATAAATATCTGAATGGGAGCAATACCAAAGTGCTCAGTAAATGGGCAGAGGTCAGGAAGGTAACTGTAAAAACAAGCCTTGTAACAGGAAAACCTGCTGTTAAATCAGCTAAGGTTTCCAGACAGGGAACAAAAAGAAACGTGGCGGTGACGTTTACTGTTCCAAAGTCCTGTGATGGAACAGACTGGGTACTGGCAAAGAAAGTTTCCAAATCTGATAATGGCAGCTATACTGGTGTAAGCAGTTATGCTTACACAAAGAAAAATCAGACAAAAACCACGGTGGTCTTTAAAAATGTGAAGCCCGGAGTCTACTACCTTGCAGGACGTGCCTATGTAAAAGGTTATGCAAAAAGTTATACGAAATGGTCGAAAATAAAGAAAATAGTTGTGAAATAAGTACTGCTGCCATTTGTTTCACAGAGATTTCACTTTTAAGAAAAAAGATATTCCCCTTTTACCAAGCGTTTATAAGGCAAAATTATGGGGTAAAGATTTTGGAAAAAAATGGGGTACATTTCATGACAGATAAGGGACATATGAGGCATCGAAGCCTGTGAAGTATGTCATAATGAACAGGAAAAGCACATTATGATAAAGGCATCGACATTTTTAACAAATGTAGAAAGGATAACAAAATGAAGCAGAAAAAGATTGCAATTATTATGGCAGGGATTTTAGCAGCAGCGGCTGCTATGACTGGCTGTGCGGAACAGAATAAAACAGAGACACAGGTTGATTATACGCAGAACTCACAGGAGAAATCCGAACAGACAAAACAAAAAACAGCAGAAAAATCTCAGCCGGATAAAAAACAGGTAAATAAAAGTACATCCATTGGAAAAGAAGATTCAAATCAGACTGCGGATAAGAAGACGAAAATATCTGCTTCATCCAATAATGCAGGCGACGTACAGAATTCAGAGAATGGAACAGACAGTACTGCGGGAACTGATACAGACGATTCCCAGACCACAGGGGTGGACACTTCTGCATCTGAAGATAATGGTTCAACAGGTAATGGTGGTACTCAATCTGATCAGAGGGCAGATCAGGCAATGATATATGACAGTGAGGGAAATGGAAGGCTGATTTCTGAAGCTGATGATGGAAACTGGTATGACAGTGACGGAAATTACTATGGAAGCTGGGAAGATATTGAAGATGCTATGGTAAATGAAAATGGTGTCACAGATCAGGATGGCAATAAATATTACTGGACAGCACCTCACGATGCATCAGAAGAGGTCACAGATCCGTATGACCTGTATTCCTGGGATCCGGGAACCAATTCCTATATACCGTTTCAGGCTGCGGAATCTGACTGTAGTCCTGTAGGCAGAGGAAACGGCTGGTATTATTATGATGAAGACAGCGGCGAATATGTTCCGTGGTAGAATATAAAAATGCGAAAAGAAGCAGTTTTGAGACCATTTTAATGGGTTTCAAAATTGCTTCTTTTTGTTATATACATGAATAGTGAAGGGGTATATCCGACAGAATCAGGGGACAGAATTCTGCCGGATGTTTATCTGGTAAAGATCAGCTGATCAGTTTCAGGAAAGTATTTCTGTCACAGGTTCCGGAAACTGTTAAGCCCTGTGCCTTCTGGAATGCCTTTACAGCAGAGAGAAGTCCTGAGCCAAAGGTACCGGGAATCTCTACACCGTTTGGATCATAAGCACGTAAAAGAAGGAGAATCTCAGCGGCAGTTACCATATACTGTGTTTCACCATTTTTTACATAATGCTGTCCAAGAGCATTGTCTGTGTTTGTTCCCCAGATACCGTCTACATCCAGACCGGCACCATAATCCCTGTTCAGAGCTGTCTGAAGAACTTTAACGCCTGCTTTTTTGGTAGCAGCGTCTCTTTTTCCGGTAATAGAGATTCCTGCATTGGCGAATTTATTGGCATAACCCTGACCTTTGCGGATTTTTGCATTTCCTGCAGTTGGCTGAGGTTCAGGATCAGGATCAGTAGTTGAAGAATCTTCAGTATAACGGAGAACGCAATCCCAGGGGAAATTGTAATAACTCTGAAGTTTGATCTCTTTTCCGCTCTGATCTCCGGGTTTACCACCATGATATCCATTATTTTCATTTTTGCTGGCAGATACCACCTGACCATTACCAATGTGCATTACTGTATGACTTGCGATGTTTAATAATACATCGCCACGTTTCATGCCACTTCCTGTGCTGAGATTAACTTTGGAAGTTACATCCTTAAAGCCGCAGGACAGAAAAACGGATTTCATATTTCCTGTATAAGTGGCTCCTTTTGTTTTTACAGGAACACCAGCCTGCTGCCATGCGGAGATTACCAGTGAAGAACAATCGTAGTCCGGTCCCCATCTGTTATCCTGATCATATCCGTGTGCCGGATCGTTTGCGATTCTAATTGCCCATGTTACTGCTTTTTCTGTTTTTGTCATTTTTTTATCCTCCTGAAATTTGATTATTTATTTGCTCACCGGTGATACATCTTATAAAGAGTGAGAAAAGGGAAAAATGTAAACATGAAACAGAAAAAAATAAAAAGCATTTCCTGATTGTTGCTTCGAGGTCAGAAAAATGCTTTTCGAGGACAAAAACACGAAAATTGTCGAATTGTAATTATATTTAATCCTGATGAGAGGCCTGGTATATTTTCAGTATTTTTACAATGTATTCAGTCTGGCGTTCACCCATTTGATTCATGATTGAAATCGCATCCTGAATAGCCGGGCTTTGAATATCTTTATTATGAGGAAGCAGATCATAAAGAAAATAGTCAAGTCCCACATCAAGAATTTCAGAAAGCTTAAGGAGATTTTCAATAGTAGGCATATACTTACCTGTTTCAATCCGGCTGATCGTACTTACAGATAAACCACTTAATTCTTCCAGGTGTTCCTGGGTAATATTTCTGTTGATCCGAGCTTCTGCAATTCTTTTTCCGATAGTATTGTTTTTCATAAATAAAAATCCTTTCCTTTGATAAAGTTTAACAGACGGAATTAAATATGTATAAGGATATAAATGACAAGCGACTAATCAAATTTGATATGTTTTATGACAGGAGGAATATAGGAATATGGACGAATATACAAAGGATTTGTATACCATGATGTTTTCTTTGCAGACTTTGCAAAATCAGGGAATTACAATCAGAGAAACTGTATATAAAAGTCTGGACAAATTACTGTTATGGAATAAAGAATCTGAAAACAGTAAATATCTCGAATTAGCGTTGCTTCATATGCAGGCTTATGCTAATATGGGATTTGCTTTAGATGAAGAAAATAAGACAATACGTGAGATATTAAAAAAGACAGGAAAGACCAGAGAAGACTTTTTCCCGAAAGGATATCTTCTTGGAAAGAGAATTAAACTGACCAAGTCACAGGTTCGTGGTATGATTGGAAGATGGAGACCTTCCAGAGACAGTCCGATGACAATCGGAGAACTGGTGGATGATATCATCAGAAAGGTAAAAAACCATGAGGAAGGCAGATACATTTATCAGTATCACAGAACTGATGTGACAACCAAAGGGGATATCGAGGTTTATGAGCTGGTCATCAATAAGGATGAAAGTTATTTTTATGATGTGAAGAAATTCAGATTTTATACATTCATGGAGGAATAATTGCTATGATAAGAATAATGATTCTGGATGATGACGAAATGTATCTGAAAAAAGAAAAGGATATCACAGAACAGTATTTTGCAGAGAAAAACGTAGATTGCACGGTAACGATATACCAGAATGTGGAATGGTTTCTGCTGGGATTGAATGAAGAAAAATTCGATATGTATATTCTGGATATCCGGATGCCTGGAGAAAACGGAATAGAGGCAGCGAGGGAAATTCGCAGACTTTATCCGGATCCGGTTATTATATTTATTACAAATTTTGTGGATTATGCAATAGAAGCATATGAGGTAAACACCTATCGTTATATCCCCAAAGAGTGTCTGAAGGAAAAACTTCCGCAGGCTTATGATGCGCTTCTTCCTGGAATTATGGAGAAAGAAGAGCGGTACTATATCATAAATAAAAGAAATGAAGTTGAAAAACTGGCATATTCTGATATTTTCTATATGAAAAAAGAAGGAAAATATGTCATTTTTGTGCACAGGCGTGGGGAAGTAAAGATCAGAGCAAGTCTGTCAACAGTAGAAAAGGAACTGAATTCAAAAGAATTTATTATATCTGACAGAGGATATCTTGCAAACATCCAACATGTGATGAAGATGAAAGGAAGGGATCTTTATATGCGGGACGGTAATATTATTACAGTTGGCAGAGAAAGATTCAAAGGTGTCAGAGAAGCAATTCTGAATTACTGGGGGGTATGAAGAATGCTGAAAGTTTTATTGTATGGACTGGCAACGTTTATGGAGACAGGGATAGGTGTCTGGATATTTAGCCAGACGTTTTCTGAACGAAGAATATTAGAAAAAAAATATTATGTTCTAGAATGGCTGTTGTATTCTTTGATTTTTTTTGGAATTTATAATTTTTCTGTTTCATTATGGCAGATTGATAAAAAAATAGAAAAATATGTCATAAAAGTTATTTGTATATACATAATTGGATTAATTGCAGGAATTATATATGATATTTTTTTTGTAAAGAAAAAGGAGATGGTCTTAAGAAGAATATTATATATCGGCATGATATTTTGGTTAACTGCTCAGTATTGGGCTGGATATCAATCGTTGTTAATGATTATTCTTGGGAGTGGAATAATTGTATTATATGTTTTTTGCTACTTTGATTGCACATTTAAACAGGCATATGTTTGGAATTTTTTCTATGCAGTTAATATAGGATTGATAAAAGAGGCTTATGTTGTATATGCAGGGGTGTTTAACCATAAACAGTGGGATGATTTTTATTCATATCCGAGAGGACATACATATCAGGAAGTTATATTTTGGATTTTAGGCTGTTTATTCATATTTTGGATAATTAAATTTATTTTGTCAGTAAACAGTATAAAAGGAATATTGCGTACACGTCTGAAGGAACTTTTTATTATTGGATTGTTAGAGTATGTTTTATTAATAGTTAGCATCATATACAAATTTGGTACGATTAAAAAGGAAAATTTTGTAATGACCGCATGTTTATTAGCAGTTAGTAATATAGCATTGATTGGTGTATATGTTAAGTTTCAAAAAAAGACCCTAGAAATGAGAAATCAGATTTTAGATATGAGATGCAAATTAATGGAAGAAGAATATGAAGAATTGAGAATGTCATATGACCGGTATCGGTGTTTGGTGCACGATGAAAAACATTTGCTTTTATATATAAAAGAATGCCTGGAAAATGGAGAACTGGATTCATGTATCACTTTTTTGAATCATTACAAGAGAGAAAGCATTAGATATAGTGGAGTAGCGTGGACAGGAATTCCAGAAATAAATTTTATGTTGAATATAAAAGTGCGAAAAATGGAAGAAAAGAATATTTTTTTTAAAGTAGATTCAAAAATAGAAAAAATTCCGATGAAAGACATAGATTTTGTTGTACTCCTAGGAAATCTTTTGGATAATGCAATAGAAGCTGCTGAAAAGTGTGAAGAGGGAAAAGGTAAAATTACGTGTATTTTTCGAAATATTAATGATATGTTTATTTTTAAAGTAAAGAATACAAGCATATATAAACCTTATGAAAAAAACACTAAATTTTATACAAGTAAAAAAGAGAAAGATGAGCACGGATGGGGGATTGAAAGTGTCAAACAAATTGTAAGAAAGTATAATGGTGAAATAGATTTTAAATATGATAAAGATTTTTTTGAAGTAGAAATAATAATTAGCGATAATACATAATGGGAGAGTGACGGTTATGAACGAAATGAATGATAAAATAATAGGAAATGTGGAAAAAGAATTAGATGAAATAGAGATAATAGATACGGAAAGTATAGAAGAGAAATTGTCTTTTATTGTATATGGAACTATAGTGTGTTGCTGAAATTGGATTATTTATGCAGAAAAAATCGAACTATGTTTCTTAAAATATTAATCTTAGATGTACATCGGCAGAAAAATTTTGGAAATCTAAAAGGAAGTACGCCAAAAGAACAATATGATTATTATGAAAAAAAATATCTTAACAATGCAACATATGTAAAATCTTTACTGCAGGAATATCCCGAGTTAAAACGTCTGCTTGAATTGAAAAATAACTCTATCCAGAGAGCAGAATGTGAAATCAGGAAATCTCTTTATGCAGAAAAAGAACAGATACAAAAAATATTCTGTGATGGAAGAAAGTTTTCCGGGACTGTGGGAATTTACATGTCGAAAGGCGATATACACAGAGGAGGACGAAGTGTGGCGAAGGTAGAATTGGATAATGGAACAATTCTGTACTATAAGCCACATAGTCTTGATAAGAATATAAAATATCAGGAACTTTATAACTATTTATGCAGAAAAACAGGAATTTCCTGCAGGACGGTACAATATTTATCTCATGATTCCTATGGATGGGAAGAAAAAATTGAGAATATTCCCTGTAAAAACGAAAGTGAGGTGGAGCATTATTATTTCAGAATGGGCATACATCTGTTTTTGGGATATGCCCTCGGAGCAACAGATCTTCATGGTGAAAATATTATTGCACATGGAGAATATCCTGTGATTATCGATATGGAGACATATCCGGGATATTTAAAACAACAATCAGAGAAAGACGGAAGTAGTGTAGAAGAAAAAATAAACAAAAGTACAGAGATAAAATTGGCAAATTCGGTTATACATACAGGAATGCTTCCTGTTCTCACATGGGGCAGAGGAAACAGAGGAGTTCTTATAAGTGCAATGGGAACAGAGGAAAAGATAAAAACACCGTTTAAACTTCCTGTGGTAAAGGATGATAAAACATCTGATATCCACATAGAATATGAACCTGTGGAAATGCAGATAAAGGAATGCATTGTAAGACTAAATGATCAGGTTATCAATGCGGCAGATTATACGGAATGCATTATCAGAGGATTTTGCAGAGCGTACATGGTGGCAATGGCAGATAAGAAAGTGGAGGTGATGTTGTCCGGCTTTTTTGACGGACGTTCCAGAGTTGTACTGCGGCATACCCAACAGTATGCAATGTATCTTATGGCTTCGTTTCATCCGGATTATATGAAGTCAAGAGAATGCAGGAAAGCTCTTTTGAATGTGATTCACAAAGAGGGGGAATCTTCTTTTATGAAAGAGATTCATGATTATGAAATTGACAGCCTTCTGGAAATGGATATACCCTGCTTTGAGATTGATGCGAACAGCAGATCTGTTTATGATGGAAATGGCGGAGAACATAAAGAATATCTGCCCTGTACTCCTTATGAGCCATGGCGAATGCATATGAAGCAGATGAGTTACTCTGATATGGAATGTCAGTGTGATTATATCAGGCTGTCCATGGAAATGCTGAAGGCATCTGATGGAAAGAAAAAGATGTTTCCGACCAGGATAAAGGGATATGACACAGATAAAGAGCGCAAAATATACAGTCAGATCAGAAAGATAGTTCATCGAATCTGCAGCAGAGCAATTATCCGGGAACAGAGCGCCGGCTGGGCGGGTCTGCAATTCTGGGATAATGGTCACTGGAATCTCAGATCAGGTGGAATATATTTATATGATGGAATATCCGGGATAGTCTTGTTTCTTGCAAAATATCTTCATGATTTTGAAGAAAAGAATGCAAGTGCAGAAGAAATTTATCATCTTGCTGTTTTGAGATTGAAAGCTTATACAGATGAAATACACAAAAAACAGATTTATGATAAAAATCTTCTGACAGGTATTGTAAATGGAGAAAGCTCGGTGGTATATACCTATCTTTATCTGTTTAAACTTACAGGAAAAAGAGTGTGGATGATTTATGCGGAAAAGCATTTCAGCATTATTGAGAGGGTATGGAAAGAAGATTCACAACTGGATTATCTGAGCGGAAATGCCGGAGCTATTGTAGTGGCAGTGATGTTATATAAAGAAACCGGAAATCTGAAATATTATGAAATAGCGGCAGATATGGAAAAAGATTTGTGGAAGAAAGGACAGGAAACCGGAAATGGATACGGATGGAGATTAAAAGGAACAGACGGACCGCTGGCTGGAATGTCTCATGGCAACAGTGGATTTCTGATGGCTTATGCAGCGTTGTATGAATGTAATCATAAAGCGGAATATGCTGATAAAATACAGCTTTTGCTGAGATATGAGGATTCTCTGTACTCAGAGAAAGCCGGAAACTGGAAGGATTTACGAGAGAGTTCAGGGGAAAGCTTCATGAATGCATGGTGCCATGGGGCGCCGGGAATCCTGCTTTCACGAATGAAACTGGAAGAGCTGTTTCCTGAGGATATGCAGATTAAAAAAGACAGGTTAAATGCTGCAGACTCTTTGTTTTATGGAGAACAGGATGAAAAAATTTGTCTGTGTCATGGGATGTCCGGGAATTTACTTATTATGAAGAAGTACCTTCGAAAATATGGTAATAAAAAAATGAAGGAGCAATATGAGGCGTTATGTGACTGCCTTTTATTTCAACTGGATCACCCGGCAAAAATATCTGGGACAGAATATCTGAATCTGGCTTTTATGAATGGCATTTCCGGTACGGGAATGGCATTAATGGAAATTTTATGAAAACTAAGGGAACACCTGCAGACTGTAAATTTATGGTCAGCAGGTGTTTCTTTTATTTGTTTTCGGAAATATATCTGAGAATTAGTTTCTTCTTCATCCGATTGACGTACTGGCGGGACAGCTTCAGTTTCCGGGCAATCTGGGCATCGCTTTTATCCTGATAAAAGTACATGGACAGAATTTTTCTCTGGACACTGTCCGAAGGGTAAGAGTTGATATATGCGGTTACATCATAATAGGTGTCATCAAAACTGTCGGGAGCCTGTAATGAAACAGAACAAGAATCAAAATCATCTTTTTCAGGTTCGGAAAGACAACTGCGGCAAAGGGAACGATATCTGTTTTCGACAGAGGTCTGCATGTATCTGATACATTCACCTTCTGAGGATGAAGAACTTAAATATGGCAATGTCTTTAACAAAGTAAGATACAATTCCTATGTGGAATCTTCGCGTTCCATGCAGTGAATCCGGGATGCATATCCTTTCACAAGCGGTTCCATACGTTTGAGAATTTCACTGTCTGAATCTGGGATACCATTTTGATAATTTTGGATAAGTTCTGTCAGTGTTTTCATAGGTATCTACCTCCTTTTTAGGGGAAGTAGTAAGAAAACTGCTGATCAGAAACTAAAAAAGAAAAAAATTTGTGAGTTTACAAATGGAAGAGAAAAAACTCTTTATTAAGTGAGGTTGCAAATTTAGATCAGCGATAGGAGAAGAAATACATGGTAAAAAGAGATTTGCAAAATAATTGTAGAGAATAGAAATATGCTTTAAATTAAAACGGTAATAATAAGATTAGAAAAGACTTTTAGTAGACAAAACATAGAAAAAGTTTGCATAATAAAAGAAGATTAAGGAAGGAGGCAGAAACCATGGAAACAACGGTTATGAATGTGGCAGTTTCACAGGGAATCTGGGCTGTGCTTGCGGTTTTTCTTCTGATTTACATTGTGAAATCAAATGAACAGAGGGATACAAAGCAGGAAGAACGAGAGAAAAATTACCAGACGGTGATTGAGAGTTTAACTGAGAAATTTCAGATTCTGAATCAGGTTCAAAGCGATCTGAAAGAGATTAAGGATAATCTTTTTAACAAAAATTAAATAGGGAAAAGAAAAAAGCCTTTTCTGCAGGATATATTTTTCCAGCGGAGAGGGCTTCTGTCATTTTAGGTAAGAAAATAGGTTAATTTGAGAAAAATATGTTTACTAAAATGGTAGATGAATATAAGCATAACATTCGTGTCCATTAGAATACTTTTAATCCCAGATTTACAGATGTTCGTATAGTAAATGGTATATTATGATAATAAAACCTGACTTTTGGGTAGTGTAAAATAGATTAAAAAAAATGGCCGCAATCCAAGTGTTTATGCGAGGGTGTAAAAATTCTTGTGTCTATGGAAAGTAAATCTTTCTGATAAGAAATAGATATGTAAAATTTTGCTGTCGAATTAATGATTATGCGGCTGTCGAATATATCTTTGTACTTACAGTATTGCCATGTAGGAAAATTATATACATCATTTTCGATTTTTTTGCATGACAAGTAAGGCATCATGATTACCTTAACTTCCAAAAATGAGTAGCCCTAACGAAAATAAAATTTTAAAAAAGCCCGTATTTCTGCGGAAATTATTGCAAAAATACGGGTTGTGCTGTACAATAAATTTAGGGCTATATAAACCTGAATAAAGGAGGCAAATATGTACCTGAAATCAAGAGTTAAGCTACCGGATGTGCATGGAAAATTGACCCGATTAAGACGCGGGGATATCACATATATTAAGTATGAGTATGATCGCTATTATGATCCGGAGAAAAAATATACCTATCCACAGAGAGCGACTATAGGCAAGGTATGTCCAGATGATGACACTATGATGATTCCTAACGAAGCCTTTCTGAAATACTTTCCAGATGCAGTCTTATCAGGGATGGAAGACCGGACAGAACGTAGCAGCTGTCTGCGGGTTGGTACATATGCTGTAATGCATAAAATAGTATTGGATTATTCGTTAGACAAGCTGCTCGGACAGTTCTTCTCTGAGCGGGATATGGCATTATTGCTTGACCTTGCCTCTTACTCTATTGTAGAAGAAAGCAATGTGGCACAGCATTATCCGGATTACGCATACAATCATCCACTGTATAGTTCTGGTATGA
>NZ_JAAIMY010000048.1 GCF_013300825.1 Blautia wexlerae | reverse complement strand
GAATGCACTTGGAAAACATATTGAAATAAAAATCTGTGATGACTGACAGATTTTTGTTTTAGGATAATCATAAATGATAGTATTATTGAAAATAGCAAAGCGAAATGGAGGGAGAAAGATCGCAAGAAAATTAAGGGACTGGTATCCGGGAGCAATTTACCACATCATGTACAGAGGAGTGAGAAGAAAACCAATGCGTATTGTCTGATGACAAACCATGTCCATCTGCTGCTTGAAACAGGCGATATAGAAATCGGGAAGTTTATGATTATATGAAAAAGTGTTTGGAATCATCTTGACAATATGTCGAATACGACATATTATAATTATAAAGAGGAAGGAGCATACTAATGTACGAGATCATTTTATATGATACAGAAGATGGAAGATGCCCTGTGCAGGAATTATTGGATTCTCTGGAGCCTAAGTTGCTGGCAAAAACATTGCGGACAATTGATTTGCTGGAAATGAACGGTCCATTGCTTCGTGAGCCATATTCAAAACCATTGGAGAATGGAATATTTGAGCTTCGTACCAAGCAGGGATCAGATATTACAAGAGTACTGTATTTCTTTATTGTAGGCAAGAAGGCAGTGCTGACCAATGGATTTATAAAAAAATCGCAGAAGACACCAAAGGCAGAAAAAGAACTGGCAAAGAAGTATAAAGCAGATTATGAACGGAGGTATGGCGATGAGTAGCTATAAGGATTATAAAAAAAGAGCGTTGCAGAATCCGAAAGTCAAGGCAGAATATGATGCACTGCAACCGGAATATGACATTATCCAGGCGATGATTGACGCAAGAGTGCAGCAGAATATGACACAGAAAGATTTATCAGCTAAAACCGGAATTACGCAGGCAGATATAAGCCGGATTGAGAACGGAACAAGAAATCCCAGCCTGAGTATGGTGAAAAAACTTGCACAGGGATTAGGGATGCAATTAAAGTTGGAATTTGTTCCGATGTCAACAAAAAATAAAATGTAAAGAGTATGAGAAAACAGGAACCGCGGGAATTTTCATCTGCGGTTTTTCTCGTGTTGTTGGTGTCAGATGCTATGAGGTATACTCGATTTAGGCGAAAAAAACTGGAAGTTCACAAATCCAGACATCGTGGTCAGACCGTGCGTCCAGCTAAGGGTATATAGGGCAGTTTAATACCGATACAGGATGAGCATGAACAGTCACTGAAAAATAACAGCCTATAACCCTTTTTCATTTTCAATTTGCTGTTCCGGAATATGACTCTTTTCAAGAATCATATTAATATTGGCAGACGCGGTACGAAGTTCCCTTTCATAATCCCGGCAGGCATGAAAAAAGCACCTATCAGATTTTATACTGACAGATGCTTTCTTTCATGCACTTATTCTTTTGTCCAATCTTCAACTTCTAAGTCATCAACCCGGAAGAACTCTCTGGTATTATTTGTCACAAGAATCAACCCTTCTGATCTCGCATGACCGGCAATCAACATATCCATTGGACCAATTGGTGTTCCTTTTCGTTCAAGGTCTGCACGAACCTTTCCGTATTCTTCTGCTGCATAATTGTCAAACGGAAGGATAGAAATAGACGACAAGAACAGTGTAATTGCTACACGGTTGCGTTCCACTGCCTGACTCTTTTCCACTCCGTGCATCAGTTCTCCATAAGTAATGGATGAGATACACATATCGTCTGGATCATGCTTCAGAAAATTTTTTATGACTTCGGGTGGCTTATGCTTAATTGCATAGATACAAATGTTAGTGTCTAGCATATACTTCATAGCGCTTCACGCTCCTGTACCGCAGGCTGTTCTCTGCCATCGTTCATGAAGTCATCCGAGAACAGTTCCAAGCTGTTCAGGAAACCAGACCACTTGTTTTCCTTCGGCATCAGAATAACAATATCACCGATCTTATTAATTGCCACCTCATCACCATTGAAGCGACATTCCTTCGGAAGTCGAACCGCCTGGCTCCGACCATTTTCAAATAACTTTGCAGTCATCATAGTAATGCACCTCCTTATATTGTTAGTATATATCGCGATATATACCTTGTCAAGTTATTCTCTGCGCTTTTTTAGGACAATAAGCGGGAATCCTCGGCAATTCAATTACCAAGATGAAATCGCAGGATTGTGCATATCTGCACATTGAAATAATTGATAATATAATAATCTCCCTCTTGAATAATTGTTCTTATATACGAAGAACAACAGTTTGTGAACTTCTGTTCCTTTTTATTATGATGTAGCATCAGCGGGTACGGAAAAACGCAATAGAAAGCAATAAAACAATAATCGTTGCGTGATATTGACAAATATGCAAAATGGTGATAGTATACTAACAGAGGAGGTGCAGCACCGATGGGAAGAAAGAAAATCACAAATCTGTTCCCGGACTATATAAGAACCGGGAATGCAGACCATGCAGAATTGAGCCATCTTGTTCTTCTTGCAAAGGGAGGACGGTCGATGAATGATTTTGCAAAAGACTGCGAGGTCAATACATCGACGATATCTCGTATTATTAATATGAAGAACGCAACGGCCTGTTCGGATGAGGTTCTGATATCGATATCCAAAGCAGCAGATCCGTCCAGCGGAGTGACGCTTGATAAGCTGCTGGCTGCAAACGGGATGGTAAAGATGGTTCCAACAACAGAAGAAGGTGCTGTTGTTTCACCGATACAAATTACATATAGTGTTGCAGATGATAAGACACCGAAGCGATTTTTGGAATATGCTTCTGCGCTTGGAGACACCTTTAAGAGTATGGAGACCAGATATGCGGAAGGAAGCAGGGAAACGCTTCAGAACGCGCTTTTATTGGCGGGCTATTCTGTTGAACTGCTCGGCCATGAGAAGATAATCTGGCCAAGAAACAAACAGTTTTATGCGGATTTTGCCATCTGGACGAATGCACTGCAGGATGAAGGAATCGATATGTGGCTGTTTGACTGTAAATCCTATACTACCGGGATCGGGCGGGGAACAATCAGCAGCATGAACCGTCTGTTCGGAATGGCCTATCTGGATAGTCCTCGTGAACATGGAATTAAAGTTTCCATTGTGGTGAATCATTCTCTTATGATTGAACAGGCAAGAGAGTGTTTTGCTGGATATAAGATCAGAGATTTCTTTTCTTTTATTCTGGTAGATCCATTGGAGCGTAAAGTATTGGACGAATTTTGTATTCCACGTATTGATGGAACGGAAAAGTCCGTGTTTAAAACAAAAGACAGGAGATGAGCATATTGATTTCAGAGTATGGAAGTAGCAGATGCAGAGAGAAAAAAGAGCCGTTCAGAAATTACGTGGGAGCGCATGGGAATGCTTCCTGCGGTGTTATCGCAAGTACAGGGAATGATGATGCACTTATCATGAAGGCAATTCGGGAGATAACAGGCAGAGGAAATGACGCTGAAGTAAGGATGCGTGGAAATGGAAAGCTGGCTGTTTACGAGGTGAAAAAGAGTATATCCATCGGGTGATTGGATTCGATGAAGGGCTGATAGGAGCCGAGGATTGTGGTTATATAACCATGGTCCTCGGCTCCTTTTGTCGTTTATGGGAGACGTGGCACTGATAAATGCAAGAGGGGAAATAAAAAAAGCAAAATTAATGAGTTACCCCCATTGTGCGAGAACGCCTAGAACAGTTAAAACAAAGGTTAACATAATAATTCATTAAAAGCGAGGAAGGAGGTGATCTTGTTGGCAGAAGTTTGGAAGCCTGATCAGGAAATCATTGGTGAAAACATCAGGAAAGCGCGAAAGGCGGCATATCTGACTCAGGAACAGCTGGCTGAGGAGATGGGAGGAAGCTGCAGCAACAAGGTCATTTCCCGATATGAAAAAGGTGAGGTGGAGATGGGAGTTCAAACCCTCATCGACATAGCAGAAAATTTAGAAGTTCCGGTTGATTCATTGATGCCGGAGCGGGTGCAGGTACATACAAAGTTGGAAGATGACGAGATGGGTAAGTTGTTTTCAACACTGAATATAGAAAATAAAGAGATGCTTTTGAAGATTGCTCGTATGATGGCACAGAATGAAAAACTGAAGATGGCAATCTGATATCTACACGGTCGAAGAAGATGACGGTGTGGATTTTTTTGCCCATTTTGGAAATCTTGGCAGAAAGATCTACAAATATGTAGATTTTTGAGAGTCGGATTCCTATTTGCAGGGAAGGTGGAGTTCTGGCAATCTTGTTATCATATAGTCAGTTCAAGGGACCAGCCCACAGCCTATAAGGCAGACAGACAGTGCCCTGAAAATAGTGTAGATATTTCCCAGCTCCAGTATGTGAGAATGCAAGTATGATTTTGTGATCATGGTGAAGGGATGAGGGGATTTGTCAGGCTGGTGATTTTGGGATTGTTGCTTTTTCAGGAAGTTCACGTTGCAATTCTGGTATTTGGGACGTATAATAACAATAAAGAAAAAATACATTTCTAAAAAGTATCAAAAAGGAGGAAAAGAAAATGGCATTGATGAATGATGTATACAGCTATATAGAAAACAATTACCGACCGAATGAACCCATCTTTTTGTCAGAATTAAATATCCCCGCTATGAAAGCGGTATCAGTTCGCCAGCAGATGAAGAAACTGACAGAAGCCAGGCTGCTAAAACGCTTCGATACGGGAATATACTATATTCCAAAGAAATCTATGTTTCGCTCAGGCTCAACTCTGTCAGTTGATGAAGTTATCAGAAAAAAGTATCTGGCAGATGGAGAAAACTGCTGTGGTTATGTTGGAGGAATTCTTTTTGCAAATCAACTAGGTTTGACGACTCAGGTTCCAGAGGTATATGAGATTTATACGAACAAAGCTACAACGGAATACCGAGAAACTCAGCTTGCAAACCTGCGTGTGATTTTACGGAAGCCATACTGTGAAATAGATGAGAGAAATGCGGCAACACTTCAGTTCCTCGATTTATTAAAGGAGATTGTGGATATTTCGGAAGTGGATGGAAAAGAACTGACAAACTGTCTAATTAGCTATATGAAAAAGAAAAGTATCAGATTTGAAAATATGAGACAATTTTTGCCGTACTACCCTGAGAGAATTTATAAAAATATGTATGAGGTGGGATTACTGAATGGCGTATCTGCATGAGAATAGAGAAGAATTTAATAAAAATATGTAGTATTTGACACTACCATACGAGGAGGAGTCCATATGAAAGATGTAAGACTTTTAACAATTATTCGGGGAGAGGAATTTAAGTTAAGTCTAAAGGAAGAAATTCAGGAAAATGATATTTTTTATGAGCAGTATATGAATGCAGCAGGTATGCTGGATGATATTGTTGCGGTTGATGAAGACGAAAAAAAGGCTGAATGGAGAAAAGTGGAGACGGAAAATAATATCATTGCATTTTGTGGGGAACGTGGTGTTGGAAAAAGCAGTGCGATGATGACTTTTATTAATAGTCTTTCTAAAAAGAATGATTGGAATATGAATCCGATTTTCAGAGACTGTGAAAATGTAAAATGCACTATCTTTTCAAAGCCAATCATTATCGATCCGTCTACTTTTGATGATATACATAATATTCTAGAAGTGATTGTAGCCAATCTTTATAGAGAATTCCATACAAAATATAAAGAAAATCCAGAGAGTTTTGATATTTATAAACGGGAAGAATTATTAGAAATGTTTCAGAAAGTATACCGAATTATATCCTTGATTAATAATCCAAGAAAAATGTTGGAAGAAGAGTTTGATGGTGAATCTAATATTGAGAATCTTTCCAGAATGGGAGAAAGTACTGCTTTAAAAAGAGAATTGAAATTTCTTATAAAGACTTATCTGGAATTTATGGTTAGTAAGAATGGAACGAAAAAACTGTTGATAGCCATTGATGATTTGGATCTTTGCAATGCAAACGCATATAAAATGGCAGAGCAAATACGTAAATATTTAATTATACCAGATGTGGTGATCATTATGGCATTAAAAATAGAACAATTGCAGATGTGTGTGCAGGAAGAAAACTTTAAAAATTACAGTAATATCCTGCGTGGTGGGGAAAAGCCCTCGGAATTTTATGAAGAAGTAAGAAATATGGCAGAAAAGTATATTACAAAATTGATTCCACGTTCCAGAAGAATTCATTTGCCAGATGTTCGATATCTTATGAATACACATATTCAATACCAGAACAGAAATGGTGGCCTCATTTATGAGAATCATATTTATAATTCATTAAGTGCTTCTTTGCTGGATATGATTTATGCAAAAACTGGAATGCGTTTTCTTTTGAAACAAAATGGTACCAGTTGGCTTCAGGCAGATAACCTGAGAGATATGGTAAATATGATTGTTTTGCTTGGAAATATGCAAAACCCAATTGACGATCAGGGTTATTATGATAACATTGAAATATTTGCGGAATATATTGAAAAGGAATGGATTCCACAAAACTATGAAGCTGTGGAAGTTCAGGAATTGCAGTCTCTTTTAAAAATGCCCTATTTTCAGATGAATTCAGAGACTATATATTTATTACAGAATCGTTATGTGAACACGGAACAGAAACATTCTTTGCCGACAACTGAGTATCATTTGGAAAACTCTTACTGTTTCTTTTGGATACGGAAGTGGTTAGACGATTACAGGCATAGTGTCTATGGGAGAAATGCAGAAAAGTTTGCATATGTTTTTAATATTTTATACACCATTCGATTGAGCGAAATACGTAGAGGAAAAAGATATGAGGACCTTAGTAATGCACTCGGAGGATACGTGTGGGGAACAGAGTTTGATATTATGTTTTCAAATGCAAAAATTGATTCATATTTTTTAAATCGTTCCAGATTTTGTCTGCCTACTCATCAGATATATAATACTATAGCAGCCAGAGTCGGGCTGGAGTTTGGGGTGGAAAATGAAGTACTGAAAATGCATGGGATGTCTGTGTCCAAAATACAGGAAAAAGATCAGCAAAAAGAATACAAGATTCTTACATGGTTTTTATTAGGCTTACTTTCTAATATGTATTGGACTGAAAACAGACCATCAGGATCTTTCGATGTATTAGTATATTCCTCGGAAACTGTTATTTTTCCGAATTATGTTTTAATGAAAAATCAGCAGATATGTATAGAAAATTATATTATTGGACTCTGCAATCCTGCCATGATGTACACGAAGATAAATATGGATATGCTGGGAATTACGTGGAACGAATATAATAATCTTCTCATGAAAATTTGGCGCGAAAATACTGAAAAAATTGAAGCTTTTCAAACTATTTTTACCAATATGGATTTGATCCATGAGTTTTATGATTATTGTTATCGTCATCGAGAAACAAAAGAAGGCGGAGAAAAAGATGAACATGGTAAAACCAGAGCTGTTGTGGACAGATTTTTTCGCAATGCAGAACATTTTTTGAGAGAATACTTAGATATTTCTTCAGATGGAAAATTAAATGAATTGATAGTGGAAAACCTGGAAGGAGAAAAAAGAATAATCAATATCAGCGAATTGTATGCTGATATTTTTGATAAATTTGCAGATTCAATAAAAGAAGAGAAGAAAAATCAATATGAATCAGAAGGTAAGAGAAATCAGATATTGCAAGATTTGAGTAAGCAGTTGCATTCCGCTGTTTCCTATGAAACAGTAGAAATGCCAGTGTCAACTTATCTGATTAAGCGGTCAGCGCAGAATGTAAAGAAGAACTTGGACAATCTGGTATACAATATCAGAAGATATTTTGGAAAGCCTCATGAGAATCAAGAAATGCCAGTTCTCGATACTCAAAGGTTGATTCAGTATTACGGCGAAATACTGGATATTTATCTTAAAGATCCTAACGAAGTGGTGTCAAAAGAACTTAGCGAGGAATATAAAGAAATTGTTCGTCGGTATACAGAACTGATTAAGGAGTAGCTATGGATATAGAACGCGGAAATATAGAAATCCTTTTTCAAAAAATTCCTTATATGTATGTGATTCAGAAAGATGATTCCTTTCATAGATGCTGTGCTTATAATAAAATTGCAGAAAATCTGTATATGCGGTATGCAGTAGATGTATTTCCGCATGCTACAGATGATGAAAGAAGAAATAGTTATAGATATATGTGTGAACAGATGCAGTGGGAAGAGGGAAAAGAAGGAAATGTTTTTTATCTGGTATTTGATTTTGCTAAACGAATATTGCGCTTGGATGGAGAAGAAGTCGAATGTAGGTTTGACCAATTGCTTCGATGGAGAGAAATTTCGTTGAAAGTCGGGCAGGATTTTTTTACCTGTGCATTTCTTGCTCAAAAGGATTGGGAAAACGGTGTCAAAACCCAGAAATTCAGTTGGCTTCCAATTATCAGAAGTGATAATATTAGGCTTCATAACATTCTGGAAAGGGGTGTGGCAGAGAATCACTTTCATTTAAATGGCTCTACCAAAATATTTGAACTGAACTGGCTGTGCGTCATGAACCATATTTCAGGAAGAACAAAAGACTTCAAACGGATTAAAAGAACTATGCAGAGACAGTCAGGAGATAGTTTTGATCATTTTGGAGAAAAGGAAAAATTTTATACAGAGTGTCAAAGAGCTGCTTTATATAGAATTTATCTGTTTTCTTGTCTGAAAAGGGACGAATATTTGATAAAAAGAATAGAAAAACTGATTCGACTGCTACCAAAGGGGACAGAATCAAAGAATAGGGCAGAGACAGAACTTCTAGTATTGACTCCGGAACTACAGGATTTGATTATTGTTGCTGGAAATATTTATGGTGCAGTGATAAATGGTGATGTACTGGACTATGCTCTCGAAAAAGATATGATGCAGTATAATGATAATGTATGTAGATTGCTGGCAGGAGAAAGAAAATTCCTTTATGAGTGTTACAGAAGTATATTAGCTAATATTTTTACAGATGAACAGAAAAATATATTTTATGCATATCTGCTTATAAGAACCGATTTCAGGGGAGAAATTATCCAAAATAACGACAAAATCGGATTCGCAAATTTCTCAGACTATCAAGATCGAAAAGAATATTTTATAGACGGACATAAGGCTTATGAAGACGAACTTGTGCGGTTGGCGCTAAATGAAACTTTGATAAAGAAAAATATGATTTCCCTTGAAGCAAGAATCTGCCCAAAGGATACTTCAGCGAAATTATATGGTAGCTTGAAAAATTATGAGAAGTTGGTAAAAAAAGGAACATCTGAAGATGCATATGAAAAATTGATTTATGTATTTCATTTTCCAAAGTTGAAAGATAATGGATTTTTAGAAGGAAGACCAAGAAATAATAATGTTCGTAAGAAATCAAGAAAACAGGCCAGAAGTATAGTAGCGATGCTGGAAAAGAAAAGAGAAATAAATTGCCATGTTAGAGGTATTGACGCATGTTCCAGTGAAATTGCCTGTAGACCGGAAGTATTTAGTCAGGTGTTTCGTTATTTATCTGATATAAGAATTGTTTCTGAAAATATTTTCAATCAAACGGTAAATTCGAAAAAAATGCCGAAAAATCTTCGTATTACCTATCATGTAGGGGAAGATTTCCTTGATCTTGTAGATGGCTTACGTGCAATCGACGAAACAATATTATTCTGCAATCTGAACAGAGGTGATCGTTTAGGACATGCTTTGGCTTTGGGAATTGAACCTCAGAACTATTATTGTATGAAAGGCAGTAAAGTGATTATTGCCAAACAGGTTCTTCTCGATGATATTGTGTGGATGTATTGTAAAGCAAATGAATTGGGATGTCATATAGAAGAAAAGCTGAAAACAGAACTGATAGAAACATATTATCAGCTGTATAAAGAAATATATGAAAATAATATACGTGAGGAAGTTTGCCCTTCTGTTCATGAATATTATCAGAGTTGGAAATTAAGAGGAGATAATCCGGAGATTTATAAATTGAATGAGGCGCGGTTTAAAAAAGCTATTGTGAGAACAGAACTGTTGAGGTTTGACCGTTATCAACTAAATCCGCGGATCAGTAATGAAGTGCGTAGAAACAGAAAGTATTGTAGACTGTATGAATTGTATCACTATAATGAGATAGTCAGAAAAGAAGGAGATAAGATTATAGAATTTAAAATACATAAGGAGTATATCGATTTGGTACGTCAGATTCAGGAGCAAATGATTCAGGAGCTTGCCTGCAAAGGGATTGGAATAGAAACCAATCCGTCTTCTAATTATCTGATTGGTACAATAAAGAAATATGAGGAACATCCCATATTGCGCTTTAATTCGCGTAAACTGAAGCAGACAAATGGAAAAAACCATCTCAGTGTATCCATCAATACAGATGATCAGGGGGTATTTGATACACTTTTAGAAAATGAATATGGATTAATGGCTCTTGCATTGAAAAAAGCGACAGATAGGGAGCTGAATACTTTGTATGACATAGAAGATATTTATGAATGGATCGACTATGTGCGGAGTATGGGGATAAATCAGGTTTTTTAGTGACAATGGGGACAGAGATAGTGGCGCTTTTATTAGTGAATACCGTTCTTTTGAAAGAGGCTCAAGATTTGGAAGTCGAAGACTGGAAAAAATTACATAATTTTACGAAAAATGTTGAATAAAATTGAAAAACTGGTATAATGTAATACAAGAACAAAAGCAAACATCTTAAATCGTCGCATTGTCGCGTTTAAGGGGAGAAGTGGACAAAATTACCTTATATATTCACTTGAAACACAGTGAAATGGTAGCTTGTCCGCTTTTTTATATTTCAGAGATTTTTACAGATTTAAATGGAGGCCACTCTCATGTACACCCCCGATGAAGATTACCAACATATGCTTGACAAATTAAACGCAATCCGAAAACAAAAAAATATATCAAAGTATGCCCTGGCGAAAGCAACAGGAATGTCTACGTCCAGTATGAGCAATCTGTTAAACGGAAAAACGAAGCCGTATTTATATAACATGCTTCTGATCTGCAATGTGCTGCGGATCCCTCTTGGAGAATTGCTTGAGAAAGATAATTGTGAGAATGAGGAATGGCTCATAAGTGCATATCGGACCATGTCCCCGGAGAAACAAAGAATGCTGCAGATATATGCAGATATGTTATTACATTACGACAGAGAAATTTAAACTTTGCCTTCCTTAGAGCATGTTTGAAAAATCATTCCTACAGTCTACAGAAAGCCTTTTTCAAATATACTCTGGTACTTTACGCATAAATGGTTTCGTGTTATCATCATTTTATTAAGAATTCAAGGAGGACAAGTCGATGCTTACAACCTGGACCCCGGCGCATATGCCGGAAAAAGAAGAAATCAAAGAGAGACTGCAGACAGCCAGAAGCCAGCTCTATGATTTCCAGATGAAGATTAAAGAACATAAAATACCTGTGATCGTACTGTTCGAAGGCTGGGGTGCATCCGGCAAAGGAAGCACTATCGGAAAAGTCATCAAGAATATTGACCCGCGTTTCTTTAAGGTTGCCACCATGTCAACTCCCACAGCAGAAGACCTGCGGTATCCGTTCCTGTACCGATATTTCAGGCAGATCCCGGAAGCCGGCAAATTCACATTCCTGGATTCCGGCTGGATGGAGCAGACCTGCAGGGAAAGTCTGGAAGGCAGTCTGGCAGGAGAGGAATATACCAGACGGATCGACAGTATCCGCCGATTCGAACGCCAGCTCACAGACAATGGCTATCTGGTGCTGAAATTTTTCATGGAGATTGACCGGGATGAGCAGAAGAAACGTGAGAAGCTGCTTCTGGATCACAAAGACACCAGATGGCGTGTGGCAGATTTTGACAAATGGCAGAATGAACATTACAAAAAATGTGAAAAAGTATTCTCACGCTACATGAGTGACACTAACACATCCACAGCACCATGGTACATCATAGATGCCAGCGACAGAAAATGGGCGGAACTGCAGGTGCTGGAAACCATGGTCAGCAATATCGAGGTAGCCATGCAGAACCAGGCACATTCTGTCCCGATCCTTCAGAATGTATTCCCTCTGGAACAGATGCCCCGTCTGGCAGACATTGACCTGACAGATAAGACACTGGATGAAGAAGAGTACAAAGAAGAACTGAAGAAACTCCAGACCAGACTGGGGGAACTCCACAACAGGTTATACAGAAAACGGATTCCGGTCATCATCACCTATGAAGGCTGGGATGCAGCAGGAAAAGGCGGCAACATCAAACGTATTACGGAAGCTCTTGACCCCCGCGGTTATGAAGTACATCCTATTGCAAGCCCGGAACCCCACGAGAAGGCAAGACATTATCTGTGGCGTTTTTGGACAAGACTGCCTAAGGACGGTCATATTGCAATCTTTGACAGAACCTGGTACGGCAGAGTTATGGTAGAACGTCTTGAAGGCTTCTGTAGTGAGAATGACTGGAAACGTGCCTACAATGAAATGAATGAATTTGAAAAGGAACTCAAAGACTGGGGTGCAGTCATCATCAAATTCTGGGTGCAGATCGATAAAGCCACTCAGCTGGAACGTTTCCAGGACAGACAGAATAATCCCGAGAAACAATGGAAGATCACAGAGGAAGACTGGCGCAACAGAGAGAAGTGGGATGCCTACGAAGTAGCCGTAGACGAAATGCTCCAGAAGACCAGCACCTCTTTCGCCCCGTGGCATGTACTGGAATCCGTCGACAAAAAATACGCCCGTATCAAAGCGCTCAGGATCGTAATCGATGAGATTGAGAAAGCACTGAAAATAAACCTCTGATCGCCTGATTTATCCTATCCAAACCCTGCAGAAAAGATACCTAAAACCAATTTGAAGAAAATGGCTTGTTTTAATGAAAAGTTCAGAATAATAACGAAATCAAAAACGAAATAATAGTTGATGTGTTTCGTTCTGCGAGATATAATTGCGGCAGAATATTGTTTGGAGGTGCGGGTATGAACTACTTGACATGCGCAGATGTTGCTAGGACAAAGGGGATTAGTGTTCGCAGAATTCAGCAGATGTGTAAACAGGGAGAATTTCCGGGAGCGATAAAAGACGGACGTACATGGTTAATTCCGGCTGATACTGTTAAGAAACCTTTGCCCATAGGAGTTTCGGACTTTAAAGCGGCAACGGCAAATTATTATTATGTGGATAAGACATTGCTGATTCGCGACTTTCTGGATACAAAGCCGATGGTTTCTCTTTTTGCACGTCCACGTCGTTTTGGCAAAACATTAAATATGGACATGCTTCGGGTTTTTTTTGAAAAAACAGCGGAAGATACTTCTGTTTATTTTAAGGATAAGCGGATATGGCAATGCGGGGAATTTTATACTAAGCATCAGGGGCAGTATCCGGTCATTTTTTTAACATTTAAAGATGTAAAATGCTTAACCTGGGAAGAAACATTTCAGAAAATCAGCAGGCTGATTTCTCTGGAATTCATGAGGCACAATGAGTTGGAAACAAGTTCCGTTCTGAGTACCTATGAAAAAGAACAGTATCATCGGCTTGCCGGAGAAAATGCCAATGAGGTGGACTGTCAGATGGGGCTGCAGCTTCTTTCACTATTGCTGCATAAGCATTATGGGAAAGAGTGCATTATCATTATTGATGAATATGATACACCGATTCAGCAGGGGCATAACTGTGATTTCTATTCTGAAATTGTTAATTTCATGCGAAATTTTTTCTCAGGAGGTCTGAAAGATAATCCACATCTGGCTTTTGGATTCCTTACAGGAATTTTGCGTGTAGCGAAAGAAAGTATATTCAGTGGAATGAATAATCTGAAAATCAATTCGATTTTGGATGAAAACTATAGTGGGTATTTTGGCTTTACGACAGAAGAAGTAAAGGATATGCTATGCTATTATGGCAAAGAAGATAAGTTTCAGGAAATCTGTGAATGGTATGATGGTTATCGTTTTGGGGATACAGAGATATTTAATCCGTGGTCGGTAATTAACTATATTTCAGATAAGTGCTTTCCGAAAGCATTCTGGCAGTCCACTGGAAGTAATGATATTATTGGAGAAATCATCTCTGCTGCTACATCTGAAATTATGGAGGGATTATATAAACTTCTATGTGGGGAGAAAATCACGACTTACATCGATACCAGCGTGATTTATCCGGAAGTGCAGAGCAATCCGTATAGTATTTACAGCTTTTTGCTTGTGGCGGGATACTTGAAAGTTGTATCAGTCTATCCACAGCATGACGGAAATTTTATGTGTGATGTGGCAATTCCGAACAAAGAGATTTCGTTTGTGTATGAGAAGGAAGTTCTAAATAAAACAAACCAGAACAGTGTTTCTGTTTCTATAAATCAGGCGATTTTCTCAGGAGATGCAAAAAAGCTGCAGGCTCTGCTGGAAGATTTTATGCTGAGGAGTATTTCCTCTATGGATAGAGCCAACGAGGGATTTTATTATGGTATGATGTTGGGTTTATGTGCAGTCCTTGGAAATCGGTATCAGGTCAGATCCAACCGTGAATCTGGATTAGGACGTTTTGATATCCAGCTGATGCCTTTAACGGGAGGGATTCCGGGCTTTGTTTTTGAGTTCAAACATACAAGTGATGAGCATGTGGATTTGGAGGCGCTGGCAGACAGAGCGCTGCAACAAATCAATGAGAAAAAATATGACCCAGAACTGCGTGACGCGGGTATCAATTCAATTGTCAAAATCGGAATTGCCTTCAGGGGAAAAAATGCTGTAGTAAAGAGGGCATCTTAATGCAGAAAGCCTTTTTTCAAATACACTATAGTACTTTACGCGTAAACGGTTTCGTGTTATCATCATTTTATTAAGAATTATGCTAATACATCATTAAATATGGAATTGCCTGTTATAAGAAAAATTGTAAGGTAATTCTGAAATGAATGTTGCTTGAGAGATGGAATGCGTCGACAAAAAGTATGTCCGTATCAACCCTGCCGGTTTCAAACCGACAGGGTATTTTTTTGCCCATTTTCAGAACGAAAAATCTTGCAGGATAACAAAAAACCTGCTACAATAAGAACAATAAGTTCTTAAAACAAAAATACGAATAAATCAACACAAACGGGGAATAGTAATCATATGTTTATTCCTTTATTTTTTGCATAATAAAAGCCCATAGTGTTCTATTTAAAACCATAGAGTATCACACTCTGTGGGAAGCTTTTTCGAATTCGATAATTTTTAACTACGGATAATTTTACATAATATGACACATTTTGTCAATATTTATAAAGCAATCTGCTAAATTCTATGCTGTTTACCAAAGCATATTTGTATTATCATTCGTTTTTATGAAAGTTTTAATGAGGTTCATCCTTTAATTCGCCATATAGGGCTAAATGGCTTAGCTCATTCACCGTAAACAAAACCGTCACACGGAAATTGAAAGGAGAACCAGAAATTATGCCACGAAAAGGTGAAAACATTTACAAACGAAAAGATGGACGCTGGGAAGGAAGATATATTAAAGCACGATCACAGACCGGGAAAGCTGTTTATGGATATGTATATGCTCCCACCTATAAGGAAGCAAAAAGAAAGCGCAGTCAGGCTATTCTTAATATAGAAGCGAACCCGACTGTTCCCCACAAAGCCCCCGAAAATACAATACCACCATGTTTTATCAGAAAACTGGCAGATGACTGGATGAATTCCATACAGTCTCAGATCAAGAAATCCTCTTATGTCAAATACTACAACATACTTCATTCTTATATTCTTCCGGAATTTGATAATGTTCCATTAAGTGAACTCACTTCATCCCGGATTCAGAAATTCTGTGATGACCTTCTTACCCATGGCAGTTCATCCGGAGAGGGACTCTCACCAAAGACGGTTCTGGACATTCTGTCTCTGATGAGAAGTCTGCTCAGATATGCCCTGATTCAGGGATATCAGCCGCCAAGTACCGGAAAGGAGATTATCATCCGCCAGACTGCACCGGATACAGTCGTGATTCCACGTTCCTCACAGGAAATTCTCTGTCGATATCTTTATGCTAATATGTCAGAACGCAATCTTGGGATTTTGTTATGTCTTTTTACAGGAATGCGTGTAGGCGAGATCTGTGCACTGAAATGGGAAGATTTTTCATTTCAGGAAAAATCTGTTCATGTCCATAACACAATGCAGCGGCTGCAGATTCCGGATTCTACTGCACAGAAAACCCGTATCATGGTCACATCACCCAAAAGCAAATGTTCTATCCGTACAATTCCAATTCCAGACAGTCTGATCCAGCTCATTCAGAAGGAATTTCCCAACAGACAGGGATATGTCCTTGCCGCTGTAAATGAAAAATACATCGAACCCCGCACCATGCAGAAATATTTCCATTATGTACAGAAACAGTGTGGTCTGGTTCCTGTGAATTTCCATGCACTGAGGCACACATTTGCCACACGCTGTATTGAACTCGGCTTTGATGTCAAGAGCCTGAGCGAGATTCTTGGACACGCCACTGTAAACATCACCCTGAACCGATACGTACATCCCTCCATGGAACTCAAACAACAAAATATGCAAAAGCTTTCCAGCCTTTTAGCAGTCATATAATCTGGTCAAAAACCCCGAAGCTCCTGTAATAACATGAGTTTCGGGGTTTTTGACTCCCAGAGTGTGATACTCTGCGGCTTCAGTTGGAAAATGAGGTGACCTCCGCCATGTTATTTGTGTACGAATGTACGGGAAATATTATCACAGACTTTAAGAAATTTTACGACACCCAATTGTCAGAACAGGATAAGAAAAAAATTTTCATCCCCACCTATGACTGCATGAAAAGATACCAGGGTTCCTGGCATGTAGAGCAGAAACCACTGTTTACAGACTGCTTCTTCATAGAATGCAGGGACAAAGAGGAACTGAAAACCACACTGAGCAGACAGCACTGCTCAGACTCTCTGGCAGAAGCTGTCATGTCCGGCATAACACCCTTACGTCCGGAACAGGAAGAATTCCTGAAAGCACTGATGCAGCCGGATACAAAGACAATCTCAATGTCAACAGGCTATATTAAAGACGGCACAACCCATGTGACACAGGGACCCCTTCAGGGAAGAGAGAAATTTATCCGCAGAATTGACAGACATAAACGCCTTGCGTGGCTGGTACTCCCGGCGGGAGATGGACAGCAGGAACTGCGCACAGGTCTGGAAATTATTTCAAAAGGGTGATGCACAAATATGAAGATGAGAAAGAGAAATATGACAACAGATACAAGATCATGTAAGCCGGGGAGAAAACCGTGGCTTATTCAGTCTGTCTGAGAGAAAGACAAAAACATTTGTCTGAAATTACAAAAAAGGAATTAAAGAAGGAATCAGGAGAAGAAAATGAGCAAAAGCACTACTGACACTAAGAAAAAACTTGAACACTGGGAACTGGTCACTCTGTTGCTGATGGTATATGACTTTATAGCAATTCTGGTATCTTACCTTGCCGCACTGTGGATCCGCTTTGACTGCAGATTCGACGGCATCCAGAAAGAGTACCTGCAGACCTATTTCCGCACAATATGGATCCATGCAATATTCTGCATAGTAGTATTCTGGTTCCTGCGCCTGTACAAAAGCATCTGGAGATTCGCAAGCTACACGGAACTGATCCGTGTGATCATCGGAACAGCGATCACAGGCGTGATCTACTTTGTCATCGTAACTTTCTGCGTATACAGGATGCCGGTTTCCTACTACCTGTTCGGTATTATCATTCAGTTCTGTCTGACACTGGGAATCCGGTTTGCATACCGTTTCATCCTGCTTCTGAGAGGAAGGAAAAACGAAAATGCTCCTTATGAAAAAAGAGTCATGCTGATCGGCGCCGGAAGTGCAGGACAGATGATATTCCGCGATATCAAACATGCCAAGGAAACCAGCGAAAAAGTATACTGCTTCATTGATGACAATGAGAATAAATGGGGCAGATACATTGATGACGTTCCGGTATTCGGCGGCAGAGAGCACATCATGGAAGCAGTTGCCAAATTTGGGATCGAGAAGATCTATGTGGCGATCCCAAGCGCAAAGCCGGAGGACAAAAGAGAAATCCTCAGGATCTGCAATGAAACAAACTGTGAGCTGATGAACCTTCCGGGAATGTACCAGCTCTACACAGGCGAAGTAACCATAAACAAAATGAAACCGGTCCAGATTGAAGACCTCCTCGGCAGAGATCCCATCAGGACAGACATGGACGAGGTTTACAGATACATCACAGGAAAAGTAGTTCTGGTCACAGGCGTGGGCTCCATCGGCTCCGAGCTTGCCAGACAGATCGCAGCACACAATCCGAAACACCTGATCTTATTTGATATTTATGAAAACAACGCCTATGACATCCAGCAGGAACTGAGAGCTTGAATGAAAAAGTAAATTCTACATTCTAATATACCTTGATTTTATGCGGGAT
>NZ_JAAIMY010000047.1 GCF_013300825.1 Blautia wexlerae | reverse complement strand
GGTATTCTTTCATGTTCTCCTGCATTTGCTTATCTCCCTATCCCATCTCTGATAATTCATTTATGAGATTTTATCATTCGTGATAAGTTTTTGCAAGATATTTTATGTTTCTTTTATAGAACTTTTAGTCCCGGTTTATTTTCTTTATCGGTATTTCATGGAGTCTGACTCCGAGACGTGCTCAATATTTTACTCCTGATTCCCCGTTTTTTCAAGATTTTCTGCCAAAAAATCCCTATTTTTCAAGGTTTTTTACCATCTGCCATTTTTTGAGTGTTATTTTTTCAGGAAGTTAAGGTTCAAACAGCTGCTTCTGCATGAAACTGTTTTTTCCTCAGGCTGTTCAACCTCCGGAAAATATTTCCTGAAATTTTCATTAGGTCTCATTTTATTTTCATCTTCCGGTAAGACTTTACCGATGGTAACCCTTTTTACATTTGTATACTGTTTGGACGGATCGTACTCACGGCTGTACTCATAATAAACATAGCAAGCCTTACCTTTGGTTCGAAATGTGATTTTTCCTTTTACATCAGGTATATCAATAACAAAATGCAGGTTTTTCCTTTTTTTTCAGTATTTTCAGTGCATTCTCAATCCGTATGATTCACTTGAGTTGCACTTTATTATGGAAGTTCACAATCAACGAAGCCACTTTTCTGCAGCTTTTGCAATCTCAGCTTCCACCTTCTCTGCGGCTTCTTTATTCTCTGCACTAACAGAAATATAGATCTTCAGCTTCGGCTCAGTGCCGGAGGGACGTACAACAATGGAACAGTTATCTTCCAACAGGAACTTGAGCACATCGGACTTGGGAAGTCCATCCAGACCCGGCGCATAGTCCAACAGCTTTACGACCTTCTTGCCGCCAAATTCCTTGATATTACCCCGGAATGCCTGCATGATACTCTGCATCTTGGCAAAACCGGCGCTGCCGTCGAACTCATAGCTATGCAGCGTGTTCAGGCAGTAGCCATAGGTCTTGTACAGTTCATCCAGCTTGTCCAACAGGCTGATACCCTGAGTCGCATAATAGCTGAACATTTCGCAAATCATATAAGCACCGTCTACACCGTCCTTGTCGCGGACGTAGGAGCCAGTCAGGTAGCCATAACTTTCCTCAAAACCGAATACATAGCTGTCTGCCTTGCCCTGCTGTTCTAGCTTGCCAATCTGCTCACCGATGAACTTGAAACCGGTCAGCACATTGATAGTACGCAAGCCATAATGAGCAGCAATCTGCTCACCCATATCCATGGTAACAATCGTCTTGACCATGACCGGGTCGGCGGGCATCTTGCCATGCCTGATGCGCTGACTGCAAATATAGTCCAGCAGCAGCATACCCATCTGGTTACCGGTCAGCAGCTCATACTCCCCTACCTTGTTCTTGACTGCAATGCCCACACGGTCACAGTCGGGGTCAGTAGCCAGCAGCAGGTCGGCGTTGCACTTCCTGGCATACTCCATGCCCAGTGCCATTGCTTCCTTGATCTCCGGATTTGGATACGGACAGGTAGGGAAGCTTCCGTCCGGCTGCTCCTGTTCCCTGACCACAGTGATGTTGGTGTAGCCCATTTCCTTCAGGGTGCGGGTCACAGGCTTCAGACCGGTACCGTTCAAAGGGCTGTACACGATGGCCACATTCTTATTGACCTCTTCGCCAAACAGGACAGACTGCCTCCTGACCTGCTCCACGAACGCAGTGTAAACCTCATCCGGGATATACTGGATGCTGCCATTCTCCACGCCTGCTTCAAAATCACTGGTCTTGACATCTGCAAAAATATCCAGCTTCTCAATCTCAGCAAGGATCTCCGCTGCAGCCTCAGTGGTGATCTGGCAGCCATCGGCACCATAGACCTTATAGCC
Source organism: Blautia wexlerae (assembly GCF_013300825.1). Taxonomy (GTDB): domain Bacteria; phylum Bacillota; class Clostridia; order Lachnospirales; family Lachnospiraceae; genus Blautia_A; species Blautia_A wexlerae_B. The sequence continues at coordinate 16,656 of NZ_JAAIMY010000047.1, read as the reverse complement.
GTTGTATTTACCGGGATTGTGGGAGGCGGTCACCATGACACCAGCAGAGGTGTGCAGATAGCGGGTTGCGAAGGATACGGTCGGCACCGGCATCAGAACAGGCCAGATATTGACCCTGATACCATTGGCTGCAAACACCCCGGCAACAACCTTCGCAAATACATCACTCTTGATACGACTGTCGTAACCAATGGCCACAGACGGAGTCTCAAAGTTCTTTTTTAAGTAGTCCGCCAGACCCTGAGAAGCCTTTGCCACTGTGTAAACATTCATGCGGTTGGTACCTGCACCAATCACACCACGCAGACCACCCGTACCAAATGCAAGGTCACGGTAAAAAGCATCTTCGACTTTCGTATCGTCCATCATCTTTAGTTCCGCTATAACATCGGCATCAGCCACGGCATTTGCCAGCCAGCGATCATATTCTTTTCTGATATCCATCTTACACCCCTGTCTTTCCTTGTAATCTTACCTTATACTCCCATCTTCCCTGCTGTCCGGAGAATCTCATGTGCGAAGCTGTTTCAGCTCAAACTTCTGCTTATCGTAGACATTGATATCCTCGCCAAGCTGTACCTCGATGAGTTTCAGTTCCGTGTCTGCCAGTACTGTATGGCGGCAGCCCGCGGACATGGTAATAACATCACCGGGCTTTACCATCTGTTCCATACCGTCCACGATGGTCCTGCCCTCGCCTGAGATGACTACCCACACCTCATCACGGTTTTTGTGGCTGTGGTAGTTCATGCTGTGACCGGGATTTAGAGTTACCTTGATCGTCAGGGATGTGGTCTCCACATCGACCACCTTGAAGCTGCCCCACGACTTCTCGGCAAACATGATCTGCTGTTCGAACTTATCCACAAACGGCTTAATGTAAGAGCTCTGCTCCTTATCCGAGACCAGAATGCCCTCCGGTGACGCGGAGATCACCACATCATGCACCCCCATTGCCAGTACCGGCACATCCATCTCATTGATGATATGTACTCCGGAACACTTATCGTTCAGCTCACCCTTGCCGATGATGCTTTCGTCCATCGCCTCAGTCAATGTATTCCATGTGCCGAGGTCTTTCCACATACCTCCAAAACGCACAACCTGAATCTTTGGCTCATGCTCTGCAACTGCATAATCGAAAGAGATTTTCTTAAGAGTCTCATATTTGTCGAACAAGTCCTGATAGTCGGTGAAATCCATCAGTTCATGTGCCTTGTCCATCACATAGCCCAGCTTATAAGCGAACACTCCACCGTTCCAGAGCGCTCCCTGCGCAATATACTGCTCTGCCACATCCGCAGTCGGCTTTTCCCTGAAGGTCTGGACTGAGGCCACATGGTTGGCACTCTCCGGGATAATGTATCCGTACTTCTCACTGGGGTAGGTCGGTTCAATACCCATCAGCACAAGGTTTGCCTCACACTTGTCTGCCTGCTCTGACAGTTCCTTCAATGCCTCAAAATAACCATCCTCCACATAAGGGTCAACCGGGCAGACTACTACGGATTCAGATGGGTCAACGTGCATCACATCCACCAGATAGGCTGTTGCCAGTGCAATGGCCGGGAATGTATCACGGCGGCATGGTTCCACGCTGATTCCTACGTCCTCACCCAGCTGGTTGTGAATCGCAGATACCTGTGTTTTACTGGTGGCAATGGTCACAGTCGCATCCGTATCCACCTTCTTGATCTGGCGGTAAACACGCTGCACCATGGACTCATAGGTGCCGTCTTCCTTCTTGAAAATCTTGATGAACTGCTTGGAACGGATGTCATTGGAAAGGGGCCACAGACGCTTGCCGGAGCCTCCAGACAACAAAATGATATTCATAATCTTCTCCTCCCCTTTTTCGGGAATGCAGCCTTATAATCCATTAGCGTTCGGCGCGCATCGGATTGTTCAGGAAGTCCTCATACGCAAGACGGATGCCGTCCTCCAGCTCGGTTTTATACGTCCAGCCCAGGTTCGTTGCCTTAGAAACATCCAGAAGTTTACGTGGTGTGCCGTTCGGCTTGTCCGGATCCCACTTGATCTCACCCGTGTAGCCCACAACCTTTGCCACCAGTTCTGTCAGTTTCTTAATGGTCAGCTCCTTACCGGTACCGGCATTGACAGTCTCATTGCCGGAGTAGTTGTTCATCAGGAACACGCACAGATTTGCCAGATCATCCACATACAGAAACTCACGCAGCGGAGAACCGTCGCCCCAGCAGGTCACGCTGGAAGCACCGCTCACCTTTGCCTCATGAAAACGGCGGATCAGCGCCGGAAGTACATGGCTGTGTGTCGGATGGTAGTTGTCGTTCGGTCCATACAGATTGGTCGGCATAACAGAGATATAATCCGTGCCGTACTGACGGTTCAGGAACTCACAGTACTTTAATCCTGAAATCTTTGCCAATGCATACGCCTCATTGGTCTTCTCCAGCTCAGAAGTCAGCAGGCAGCTCTCCTTCATCGGCTGTGGTGCCATACGCGGATAGATACAGGAAGATCCGAGGAACTCAAGCTTCTTGCAGCCGTTTTTCCATGCGGAATGAATCACGTTCATCTCCAGTATCATGTTGTCATACATAAAATCTGCCAGTGCACTCTGGTTTGCCACAATGCCGCCTACCCTGGCAGCTGCAAGGAATACATACTCCGGCTTTTCTTCCTTGAAGAACTCCTCCACCGCATCCTGACGGGTCAGATCCAGTTCCTTATGTGTGCGTGTCACAATGTTCGTATATCCCTGACGCTGCAGTTCACGGACAATAGCAGAACCCACCATTCCCCGATGACCTGCAACATAAATCTTTGCATTCTTTTCCATCATAATCTCATGCCTTCTTTCTCACATAACAGCTTTCATGGCCTTCTCACTCTTTGCGCGCTCGCGGTCATGTTTCGCCATAATCTCTACCAGTTCCTCATAGCTTGTCTTCTGCGGATTCCATCCAAGAACCGTCTTTGCTTTGGTCGGGTCACCCCACAGGTTGTCCACATCAGTCGGACGGAACCACTGAGGATTCACGCAGACCAGCATCTTGCCGGTAACTGCATCATAGCCCTTCTCGTCAATGCCAGTGCCTTCCCAGCGAATGGTCATACCATTAGCCGCAAACGCCTTCTCGGTAAAGTCACGGACTGTGTGCTGCACACCGGTCGCAATAACGAAATCCTCCGGCTTATCCTGCTGCATGATCAGCCACATGCACTCAACGTAGTCCTTAGCGTAGCCCCAGTCTCGCAGAGAATCCATGTTTCCAAGCTCCAGATGATCCTGCAGCCCCTCGGCGATACGACCGGCAGCCAGCGTGATCTTACGGGTGACGAAATTCTCTCCACGGCGCTCAGACTCATGGTTGAACAGGATGCCGTTGACTGCAAACATTCCGTAAGCGTCACGGTATTCCTTTACCATCCAGAATCCATACTGCTTTGCCACGGCGTAAGGGGAATACGGATGGAACGGTGTGGTTTCCTTCTGCGGAACTTCCTCTACCTTACCGTACAACTCAGAAGTGGACGCCTGATACACCTTGCAGGTCTTCGTCAGGCCGCAGACACGGACAGCTTCCAGCACACGAAGGACACCCAGTGCGTCCACATCTCCGGAATACTCCGGTGCATCAAATGACACCTGAACATGGCTCTGTGCAGCCAGGTTGTAGATCTCATCCGGCCTGATCTCATTTACCAGACGGATCAGCCCTGATGAATCAGACAGATCCCCGTCATGAAGTTTAATAACGTTTTTTTCAATCAGATGATCAATGCGGACAGTATTGGAAATCGAAGCACGGCGGACAATGCCGTGAACCTCGTAACCCTTCTCCAGTAAAAATTCAGCCAGATAAGAACCATCCTGACCGGTGATACCGGTAATCAGTGCAATCTTAGACATATATTAACCTCAACTTTCTTCCCGGTTATTACTATTTGTCTGATATTTATAGCAATTCTGTAAACCCCCATAAATATTCAGCAATCTCTGTCAGATCAGAATCCCATCAACAAAAGTGATTTCTAATGGGATTTTGATTACGGTACCTATTTTAGTAAAAAATCTGGAAGGTCTGAATTCACGATATTGCCCTTTCCCGCCATTTTCTTACATTATCTTGCTCTCTTTTCTTATTTTTCCCACTTCTCTCTGTACTCTAACGGACTCATTCCCTCCATCTGCCTGAAAACCCGGCTGAAATAATGAGGTTCTCCCAGACCACATTCATATCCAATGTTTTTTACCTTCTCGCCGGAAAAGCGAAGCATATACTTTGCTTTCGTAACTCTTCTATTCATCAGGTAGTTACTGATACTTACACCAAACTGCTCCCTGAATACACGGGTCAGATAATATTTGCTGATGAAAAAATGTTCTGCCAGAAAATCCAGGCTTATTTTCTCCTGATAATGCTCATCCAGATACTGCTTTACAGGGAGTACATTCTGTTTTTTCAAATCTGCATCCCTGTGCTTCTCCGCAGGATGCCAGGACTCATTCATCAAAAGTGTCAGCAAATAATTCAGCTCACTGTTAATCTTCATATCCCGGATATAATCATCGGAATCTGCCAGCTCATAAATCCTGCGATAAATTTCCAGAAACCCGGAAACGGAAACGGGGTGGAAGACTGCTCTTCCACCCCGCTCTAAATACTTGTCATAGATTGCTGTCAGATTCGAACCATAAAAATGTATCCAGGATAAACTCCACAGTTTCTCAGAACTGCTGTGTGCATACTGCTTCCTGCAATCAATAAACACACAGTCTCCTGTATGAAGAAAATACGTCCTGCCTTCAAAGGTAAGCTCACCTTCCCCGTCTGTCACTGTAAAAAACAAATAGGAGGACAGACCGCTGCGACCTGTGCTGTGAGGCTTATGTACCTGCAGAGAGCCAATCTCCTGCAAATACAGTAAAGAAGTCCTGGCAAAATTTGAAGATGTATATAAAATCCTGTCAGAAGTGACAACCGGTAATTGTGTATTGATAAATAAATCTTTCATCTGCTTTTTTCCTTCGGAATTTCTATTCCCACACAAGCTTACAGTCAGCCACACCAACAAGGCTGTCCATAAATACTTCTTTCAGACGTTCTTCCACCATCTGCCTTGTCACACCCTTTTTCAGGATTACCTGAAGAAAGCCGCCGCCACCGGCACCACATACCAGCTTTCCATCCACCAGCTCCTCAATACTGCTGAAAATCTGCTCAATTAGCGTGTTGCTGCTTCCGGCATCAATCTTTTTGCTCAGTTCCCAGTGATAATCCAGAAGCTTCGCAAAACCATCTACATTTCCACGTTCCAGTTCAAAACGCATCAGTGCCGCTGTTTTCTGGATCTCCTCCAATGCAAACATGCTATCCGGCTCATTACCCACATAGCGTCCCACTACATCACGGAGAAGATTTCTCGCCAGACGCCTCTGACCTGTATAGATCAGGACAAATCTCTCGTCCAGTTCCTTCTTTATCTGCTGTGAAAGCTCTATATGCGCTACCTGAAGCTGCTGTTGAAGACCAGGCATAGAAGTGGTATATTTAAGACCCGGCGTAATACCTCCAACCTGATCCTGCCAGCCACCTCCCGTGGACATAATCTGCTCCATTGCCAGTACATGGGCATATAAATCTTCCTCCGTATATGGAATCCCCATAAATTCAAACACTGCCTTCACACAGGCTGCCGAAAGAATAGATGAAGTTCCAAGTCCTGAGCCTTTGGGGACATTTGTCACCTCGGAATGCATGACAAAACCACCTCCAAGACGTTCCAGTATTTCACTCAGAGTATGTCCTTCCTTCGGAATAATCCCACAGGCAAGAAGACAGGCCTTCTGCAGGGCAAATGGATCATAAGGGTCGCCTGTGGCCTGCAAAGGCTCAATCGTGTCAAACTCTCCATGAACATCCATATCCCGACTGTCAAAAACAACCTTCTGCTCAGGAATCCTCTCCAATGTCACCTCTACCGGCTTCTCCCCATTCAGAAGAATGGCGGCATTTAATACAGTCCCGCCCTTTTCATTACAATAGGGCGGCGTATCACTCCAGCCACCTCCCCAGTTCACACGGAGCGGCAGCCTGACTGTATGATGATCTGTAACAATCCTTGCCTGTTCATTATAAGCCAGGCTTTTGATCGTCGCTTCCAGAACCTCCGACTGAATAATGCGGAAACATTTCTGCACCTCATTTTCATCCTCAAGGATTACTCCAAGATAATAATGCAGGCGCATTTTTTCACTGAAATCAGCTTTTCTCAGACGCTTCTCCAGCCATTCCTTCTGAATCTTTGTAAGCGACTGCAGCTTTCTTATACTTCCTGCCGGAACCTGATCCCTGATTGCCTTTGCAATCCCGTCCATGGTTACCAGATCTGCCATCCGCTTATTCCATGCTATGATAGCATCCGGATCCGCCTCATTAAATCCGGCACATAGAGACTTATGAGAAGCTGCAGTCCATAAAGTTCTGTCAAATTTTTTCTCTCCTGTGACAATCTCATAGAGCTCCAGTGCCGCATCTGTTGCCTCCCGGATCGTATCTGCCTCCTGATACAGCCCGGCAGACCACAAGGTATGTGCCTGTCCGTTCTCCTCCCAGAGTTTCACTCCAAGTGTATCTTCCAGTTCATCCAGATCTCTGCCAAACAGCCGGTTCTCCTTGGGATTATCATTTACGCCAAAAATACGGACAATAAATTTACCGTTTCTCTGCTTCAGCCCATGGAGGACAACATTATCAGGAATAGTCTGATCCTGCACATCTATGTAAGAGAGCACACTGTGACTGCCAATCCTGGAATTTCCATGCACATAGGAAACTTCCAGATAACAGTCCTTTCCAACAGATGCCCTGCTGCTCAGTACACTGTTATAGCCAGACACATCACTGCGGATACTGCTGCCCACTTTCCGACTCCATCCCAGATAATGGTATTCATCCACACCTCCGTTCATCAACTCCAGTATCTCCCTGGTCGTTCCAAAATGAATAAACTTCGCAGGTGCCAAACGCAGAAGCTTCATCCTGTAGGGACGCAGCACCTCCCACACACGGGTTCTGGCAGCAGTCAGCTCCGAACAGAATTCACCTTCCGGCTTCTCTCTGTAAAAACTCTCCAGCGTAGAATCCGAAGCCAGAGGATAAAGAAAATCAGCGTAAAGAGAAAGACGCGTTCTTTCATTGACATTTCTGTCATAGTCCGCGTCTGTTTCAATCAGTGAATATAAAGATTTCATAATGTCAGTACTAAAGATCAGTGCCCCGGTATCAATATCCACACAGCCGGATTCATTGACTGCTCCTGCTTCCCGCAGGACCTCCACAGATTTCTTCTGCAGACAGCACTTCACATTTCCGTCCGGTCCATTCAGATAAACACCATGGTTCTTGCCGGTTTCTACGTTTTCCTTAAAGGATATGGCAGCTGCACCCGCATTGTTATAGTCAATCTGAAGAGGATTAAATAAAAGCAGTACATCTCCCGACAGCAGCACCATCCCCTCACGAATCCGTGAAGGAACAGAGCTCATGCATATCATGAATTCATCAAATAAAGTAGAACTTCGTCCATTGGAAAGCTCATGAGGTACCGGCGAAAAGAGCTTACCCAACGCAGAATACTGGGGCACACGCTTACTGTCCCCACCGGAATGAATCACCAGCACACGAAGGCTGTCAAAGGATTCTTCCTGTTCATGAAGATATCTCAGAACCTCCAGCGTAGCTCCTCCGGAGCCGACACGCCTGCCATCACGGTCCGGGATGGCAACAAACTTCGTACCTTTCGGCAGGAAGTTCTGTCTGTCTTCAATCTGTTTGCGGAAACCTTCTGCCTGCTGCTCATTGGAAGCAGTCAGGATTACGTAGTCCCAACGTGGGAAGCTGCGGAGTTTTAAAGATCTGTTATAATCGTCCCAGCAGTCATTGTAGGCCTGGGACAGGAAAAGGGAATTTAGGTTTGTCATTTGGGAGTCCTCCTTGGGTATAGATTTTTGCAATAAAAGAACGCCGGAATAAATCTCATTGATTTATTTCGACGTCTTTTTATAAAAAAAATATATATGGCACTTTGTCAACTTTTCTTTTTAAGCACGATAATTAAGGTAGCAACTTTTATATTACATCAGCTTTTCAAATTTTACTTGATATTTTTATTAAAATTATACTATTATTTTACTGTGCGTGCCTCATAGAAAACTAAATACTCATCACCTGCAGGATTTTTATTTACATCACAGGAAACTGCGAAACTCCATTCCAATAAAGCTGATTTTCCTTCTAATAAATCATCCTTAAACAATTTTCTTATTTCCGGCACATATTTCAGCAACTGTTCTTTTTCGTCTGTTTTCAGGAAATTTTTGTTTCCCATATATTCCGGTTCCTGATTATCATGATAAATAATTGTAACCTCATGATCGGAATACGTTACTAAATTCCACAAATCCTCCTTTACTGCCTCAATAATAACACTATTTCTTTTAACTTCAAGTGTTCCGCTTTTATTAGCAATAAAATATGGATAAAATATTACCATCCCATTATTACCAAGTTTATACAAAAGATTCTCAGCGAATTTAGTTGCATTTTCTGCATCTTCCCCGACTAAACGAGGTAAATTTAAGTCTTCTCCTCTATAGACTGCACTTCTTATAGTCCAAAGATATTTCTCATCCAGTTTCTCATTCCCTGTATATTGTTTCCATGGAATCGATGGTAAACTCATTTCTTTCAATTCTAAAAATCCCATTAATTTATTCATTGATATTTACCCTATAACACAATTTTACTAAATTGTTCTCCTGTTATTTTTTCATATTGACTTATAGCATAGGAGTCCATCATACCAGATATATAGTCACAAATCAATCTTTCCTGAAGCATTTTTTTATCTTCATTTGTTTCATGTATAAAGTTTTCCACTCTGTATTCCGGAGGTAAAAAAAGCGTATTATCTCTGTAAAATTCCACCAATCTTTCTAAGATTATGTCTCCCTTTTTTTCATATGTATATACCGCATCGTTGTGATTAATACACGAATATGTTATTTTTTTTAATCCATGAGCTAAGTCCCCATATTCTTTAAATCCTAATTCCTTATCAAATTGAGATCCTCTTTTTGCTTTTTCTTCTTCCGTAATTTTAATAAATCCCAGATCATTAATAAGAGTATGGATAAGTATAGAAGATAACTCTTGCCTGAATAATTTTGAAGAAATAGATGAATCAATATTATCCGTTTTATAGCCACTAACTTTTTTACATTTTTTGACTATTTTCTCCAATCTCTTAAATGAATCACAATTTCCATATTTATTATAAAAGTCCTGTAAGATTTCATCAATTGTATAACATTTTTGTCTTAATCCATCTTCCAGATCATGAGCTGCATATGCAATTTCATCTGCAATATCCACGATCTGAACATCTAAAGTCCTGACAATTATGTGATTCTCTTTTACAAAATTATTCAGTAAATTATAATCATCATAGATGAATTTTTTATAAATTAATGAATTGCCTTCTTTATATTTGTGAAAATATTTGACCACACTAAGCATTGTTCTATATGTCAAATTTAATCCCTGAAAATCTTTCTTTTTCTTTTCAACAGATGTAAGTATTCTCAACGTCTGGGCATTTCCCTCAAATCCACCGGCATGTTCAAATAATTCATGTAATTTTCTTTCTCCAGAATGACCAAATGGAGGGTTTCCAATATCATGGGCTAATGCACCAGCCTCTACCACAAAAGATTCTTCCTGTGAGTATCCTAATTCGTATGCTATGGAACGCGCAATTTGAGCTACTTCCAAACTATGTGTTAACCTATTTCTAAAGAACTGATCCGGTTTTATTCCAAGTAATTGCATCTTACCCTGAAGTCTGCGAAACGATGAAGCATACATTATTCTGGAGTAATCTCTCTGAAATTCTCCATCAGCACGGTCTCTTGTTTTCTCCATTGTATGTGCACGATACCATAATTCTTTATTGTCATGCAAATTATCCAGATATAGTTTTTTTTCCTCATCAGAGAAAAAAATATTTTTATTTTTAATTTGTTTTGTCATAGCTTTGTATTCCCTCTTTTTTAGTTTTTTCACTACAATGTACTTCTCTTTTTGCGTTTCTCTATTGTGAGGCAACAACATAATATCCTAAAAAGGACGTTATTGTTTCCCTCTCCAATGCATACTTTGATATATTTTTTACTTTCAGATTTTATTTAATTTATCAGGCATACACTGATAGTCTTCACCTGCATTGTACATATCCATATTCTCCTGCAGTTTGATTTTACAATCTTCTAAATATAAAAGTGGACAGAATACCATTTCACTATGTTTCAAGTGAATATATAAGGTAATTCTGTCCACTTCTTCCCTTAAACGCGGCAATGCGACGATTTAAGATATCCGCTTTTATTCTTGTATTACATTGTACCAACATTTTCAAATATATTCAATATTTTTCGTAAAATTATGCTGTTTTTTGTTCTAAAATCTCTGGTTTTGTTCCGGCTTTTCTACATCTTTCTTTTGTATAACGCCCGAACTCTATCAGACGGCTCTTATCTTCCTCGATGCTTAATCCAAAGTATCCTATTCTATGTTTCAGATGTTCATAGAACCACTTTGTATTAATCAGATATCCTAAAGACGTAAATACCATATCAGGATTTTTCTTTGATAATTGTGATATTCTCGCCAATTTCGTTTCCATTAGTACCTCCATCTCTGTGTATAGCTTATGTTTCCTTTTTGATATAGTTTCGCAGGCCAGAACTGTGAGGAACAGTTCTATCTCGACTTCCCTCTGGTATTTATTTGTTCATACCTTCATCGGTACTATTCAGACCTCCGACTACCTGCATTTCTTTTGCTATCCTCTTTTGGTTGTCAGGCATACTTTCTGTTTACACATTACAGAAGAAAATGCAGGTTCTCTCCAGTTGATATATATTCCCTGTATAACATGAATAGTTCCAACCAACACCGCAGAGGTATGCAAAATCTCACCATAACGATAAATACATATGTTGTCTTCCATCCAGACCACGATATCGACCCTCTGGTGATTTTGGGATTTCGGTGCTCAATAGCTATCCCGGTTATCTTGCTGTCTACGCTTAGCCTGCAACGTTACCGCAACAAACTCAAGACTCGCTTCAAATGCTGTGGTTAGCAGCTTATTTGATGGGGTTTCCACCCACCGGACTATATACCCTTAGCTGGAAGCACGCTCTGACGCCAGAATACACAATCTATTTACTATCATTATGAGTTTAAAAATATAGACAGTAAAGCTACCTAGGATTTAAGCGCTTACTATACAACTGAAGCAACACTCCACATTTCTTGAAACAGTCTCATTATCCAATTATATTTTATAGAGTTCACAGCATATTTATAAACAGGAACATCCTCCCCATATGTATTAGCTAAATAAGGACAAAAATAAGCCACTCTATCTGTGAGCACAATTCTGCCAATATGAATACAATCATATAGTTTAATCTTAATCGAGCCTTTGCAAGCATGTAAAAATTCAATATTAGATTCAATTGCTCCTATAAACGCTTTTTCCGTATACCCATCTCCCGAAGCATTTACTTCTGATGTTCGTATCTTTATCCACTTATTATCCCGTGTATTTGGTAATAGAATCCATATCGGAATATCTTTCTTATTTAAACATTCTCTATATAGTGAATCCATCAAAAAACTACCACGACTCGTACAAATTCTTAAGTTCTTCGTATGTTTCAATTCATATTTTAAATCTTTTATAAATTCTTTATCACTATAAGAAGAAAAAACATATACTGATCCTGAATCCATTAAAGAAACCATTATTTTCTTTACATTTTTAATAATTTGAGGTGAAAAAATTACCACTATCATCGCCCATATTCCAGACGCAATTAGTGAACAAATTATATTATTGAGCATAGTTATCTCCATCTCTATATAGTCAAGTCTTTTTTCCTTGAAAATCAAGGATTTTTTTATTTCATCAATTAATATCTCAGAAGAAGGAGCCATAGGAATGGACATTTCTCTGTATCCGGTATAAAAATAGTGGATTTTAGGTACACGAGGTAAAACATCTTCTTATTTCGTTCTACACGGTCTTGTGTATTAACCATCCATCTACGGCAGCGAACCGCCCATGTCTACCAGAATTATCAGTCTATGCCGAGTCCTAACTGCTCTCGTCCCGCCTGTCCATAACCAGAGTGTCAGTTCAGCTCCCTTATAGGGTCTTGCTCCAATGTTGCCAATGTAATCAACTGAAAAAAATTTATTTAATAAGAATGTACATGTCCCCCACTTTTCTTCAACGGCAAATTCAATCCCAGAATCCGAGGACTTGAACGTAAGAATACATCATATCCTATTTCTTCAATTTTTCCCTCAAATACCACCTCTTCCAAGTTTTCGCAATCCTTAAAAGCATAACTTTCTATATTTTTTACAGATTCCGGAATCACCATTCTCTTAAGCTTTTTGCAGCCAGAAAATGCCGAAGCTCCAATTTCTTTCAATTTATTAGATAAAATAATATTCTCCAGTTCCTTGCAATACTCAAATGCAGAAGTTTCTATTTTCTTCGTATTATTGTCTATAGAATATTCTCCTTTTTTTCCAATAGGACATCTAATCAATCGCGTGCCTGTTTTATTATACAAAACACCATTCTTAGACGAAAAATATTTATTATCCTCACTGACTTTGATTGTTTCCAACATATAATTATATGTAAAATTATCCTCTATCTTCATTACTGACGCAGGGATTTCAATGTTTTTTTTGGCCTCTGGGCATGTCAATAACATGGTTTGGCTTTTGTCAAAAAGTATACCGTTTACACTGGAATAAACTTTATTTTCCTTATCAACATTTATTGTTTTCAACGATTTGCAATCTAAAAATACCAGATCAGAAATCTCATTAACGTCTTTTGAAATATATATTTCCTTAACGTTATACATACCACAAAAGCTACAATTTCCTATATATTTTATTCCATCCAAAACTACAATTCTGCTTATTTCGTCACGATACTTATACCAAGGAGAATTATTAAAATTGTAATCCTTCATTCTTACATCTTCGCCATCTATTACTAAGGTTCCATCTGAAAAATATCCCCACCAGAGATCTTTTTCTATTCCTCTGTTAATCGTCTGTATAGCTTCGTATCTGTGTTTTTCATTATCAATCATAAACGTGATGTCTGTATACCCTGTTTTAAAAATCATTAATGCAAACCATCCTACAATCAATACTATGGAAAAGATACCATAAAATATATCCGTAACACCCACATATGCTACCATGACTATATCAAGTAACAAATCCATTAATTTTCCGCAAAGTTTATTCAGCGGATATGATATAAGAAGAACTGTTATAACCAATAGAACTATATTCTTATATAAAATAACATCATATAACCATGCATACAACTGAACTCCCAATAATGTTGGAAATAGCACACACAGAAATCCCAACATAAAAGGGTTTATAAAGAAATACAACACACATCTAAATACAAATATATATGCTCCCCATTCATATTCAGCCACTCCCTGAACAGCTTTAGCAAGACCATATATAAAATTTACTCCAACCCAAATTGCGATAGTAACATAACCAAATGCACTTTCTAACAATTTTATAGGATACAAACTATATGATATACCCAAAAAGCAAGACAGACATGTGCTTCCCAAAAACATGAAAATCTTGTCTAAATAAGTTCCATCCTCTATAAGTTTCCCAACTATGCGCGAAATAAACGTAACCTGTAACATGCATAACACAAAAAATACAAATTCAAATTCATCGCCATCTACAACATCTAGTACGTTCTTCATTGACAAATGGATATCAAAATTTTCGACAAGCGTAACTATAAATTCTTTTAGTATTTCAAAAGCTAAAGCTGACTTGATTATGACTATCCCCAGAATAGCACCTGTTACCAACAAATATATTAAAGAAATCGGCGAAAAATGTGTTTCATATTTCTTTATCATAACTTATAGATACCTCATTGAATTCTTCTTTCGTATAAATGTTATATCAAAAATTACTTAAAATATGTTACATATATGTACGCAATTACCAGAACAACAATACATAAAATTCCTATTACTTTCGCCCGTTCCCAACGCCCTGTGATAATATCTATAAAGATACCTACAATAATTGAAATACCTACAAATTCTATTAAGAACAATGCAAATATATTCATAATATCCCTCTTTCTTTGATATCTTATCATTCCGTTACCCTTCAAGCATCAACTTACGTTTATCTTATCACATTCCTAATGGAATTTGACGCTATGTTACCAACATTGGTACCTGACTCCAATGAAGTACAGCACAGCATTTTTACTAAATGGCAGAAGATCATTTTGTTCCAAAGCACTAAAACATAAAAAAGCGGACAAAATACCATTTCACTATGTTTCAAGTGAATATATAAGGTGATTTTTGTCCACTTCTCCCTTAAACGCGACAATGCGACGATTTAAGATATCCGCTTTTGTTCTTGTCTTACATTATATCAATTTTTCAAATTTATTCAACATTTTTCGTAAAATTATGCAATTATTTCCCCACCCATATCTTCGGATATATTCTGCTGTTATTAATGTTCCGATGCATTAACCAGTTTCTTCGTACGTACTGAATATCGGTCATCATTCCAACTGATATTCACTTCCCCAGTTATGAGGGATGTTACTGTAGAATTTTGTACATAGTAAGTAGATTTTAATGGTAAAATCTCAAAAAAAACCGATACTTCACGGACTATTTAATTAGTTTCAGCAAACCATTCGATTTAAGAAAAGCCACGAATATCACACACGGCTATATTCTCAAATTTTCCATCTGGTAGTCCGCATGGCTTTATTCTTCACCCAAGTCCAAGTTACAACCACACCGATCCAACCGCCCAACGTGTTTCCAAATACATCATCGAACTCCGCGATGCCAAGTCCCGTAATATACTGAGTTGCTTCAATCAGTACCGAAAACACCAGCGGAACCACTAACACCCACTTCTTCTGGAATATCCTGTACAGCCCAGTTCCCAATGGAACAAAAAGCCAAATGTTATTGATCACACCTACTCTGACGGACTGCTCCTTCAAGAAATTTCCGGCATAAGAAAACAACACAAAATTCGTTCTCGCATTCCCTGTCTCCCGGAACATCAGTGTTTCGTAAAGAATAAACACTACATAAGCACCTGTCAAAAGAATGCTCCATCCTTTCGGCAACACCAATATTACAAAGCAGAGCACACATCCAAATACCACCACCATAAATGGAAATCCATTCAGGATATTGTCCACACACAGCATAGCATGCCCATTCTTATTCAACAACAACATAATTTTTCCACTGTATTTGATTCCATACTGCCCTTTTGAAAGAGCCACAGGATTTCCAACTTTATCAAAGTACATATCGGTATTGATATTACCATCACGATAGTAGGTACGTTTAAGGATGGTATATCCGGCACTGTTCGTCTTCGCATTCCCGTCTGAATCAAGATAGGTAATCTGATTTATTCTGCCATTCTCATCCCGTTTATACAACTGTCCGCATTCGCCAAGTAACGATTTTGTTGGATTTCCTTGTATGTCAAAGTAGAATTCTCCTATTACATTTCCCTCTTCATCGCGCTTGTACTCGTTTATTGCATATCCGGATGAACACAACACTGGCTGACCATTCCTGTCGAGATAAGTGATCCTGTTGTTCCAGCCGTTTCCATCATAATCCCTGTGCATTCCATAGTACCCAGCCCACTGGACGGGCTGCATGTCCAGATCATAGTAATAATCATCTACAGCTCTTCCGGCATCGTCTAAAGTTCTTACTATGGTGGAATATGTAACCAACGGCATCGTATTGCCTTCTGAATTCAGATACCGAAGGATTACTTCGTGATTATGATATTCGTACTTTACGCCACAATAGCTGTCATACAATTTTACCGGATTCCCATCGGCATCAAAATATCTTTCTTCTGTTACCTGCCCTTCGGCATTCTTAAGCTGCTTCATAACAGCATATCCTCTGTCAATCGCACAGGTCGTTTCTTCTGCTCCATTTACAAAGGTATATATTGTTATACTGCTATCTGTTGTTGAATCTTTTTCTGTTTTCTCCTCAAGTTCCAACTCTGCTGAAGTAAATCCGGAATTATGGTCCTTACCACTATCAGGCCAAACGGCTATAATTGAAATGAGGGTAAAAACAGCAAGAAAAATAAATATAAAACATTTCGTCGTGTTCTTCAAAATACCCTACCCTGTGCATTCGCCGGAGATTTTCTCCACAACATCATATGGAGAACGTTCGGCGCTGCCTTCATCTTCCAGTAAAACACTAATCTTCCTCAATTTCTGTTTTCTACATTCCGTCTGTTTTTTATTATAACAATCTTCATTTTAAACCGCAATGGTTGTTCTATATTTCCACTTTCTTTTCTTGCGATCTTTCTCCCTCCATTTCGCTTTGTTATTTTTAATAATACTATCATTTATGATTATCCTGAAATAAAAATCTGTCAGTCATCACAGATTTTTATTTCAATATGTTTTCCAAGTGCATTC
>NZ_JAAIMY010000046.1 GCF_013300825.1 Blautia wexlerae | reverse complement strand
TTTTGGCATATTCATGCCAAAACACCTCGCGGGATAGTGGTGTGTGAACAGTAACAAGTAATCTCTCAGTTACAGAGGAAAAGAGATAAATGGTATGATGAAGCAGAAAAATGGCGTTATGACAGACTATGTAAAACGCAGAAGGCTGAGAAATCGACATTGACATCTATGTAATGAAACTGTAAAATATATAATGTCAGTGGCAAAATACCTTTTGTCCCTGACACCCTATTTTATAAAGTACGGAACAGTTATAATAATGTCAGAGAGAGGCTTCCTCTCCTGACCTGATATCAAATATTACCTGAAGACTATATATCTATTCTAAGGAGGATATTATGAAAAATAAAAGAGTACTAATGTTATTGGCCTTAACAGCTGTATTATCTGTTTCCATGACTGCATGTAACTTTGGAGGCGGCAGTGACGAGGATTCAAGTGTGGTACAGGTAACTCCTACACCGGAGCCAACCAAAGTAGCGAAAGCAACTCCTACCCCTGCACCGGCCAATGCCCAGAATACTACCTATACATCTAAGAACAAAGCAGTATCCATTAAACTTCCGGATGCGACATGGGCGAATAAATCAGATTCTGACGATATGTTAAGCTTTGAGTCACCGAAACAGGGCAAACTCCTGATCCTGCATGGTTCCGGTGAGGAGGATATGTCTGTGGCGATCATTCCAAGTTCACAGGATACAGCCTCTGCACTTGTAAAGGCAGATAATCTTGTAGAAGGTACAGATTTTGAGATCCAGGATTATAAATCAGAGGAAGTCAGCGGTGTAAATGTTTACAGCTATACAGTTCATTACCTCACTGACAAGAGTGACTATAAATATGTTGTAAATAAATATTTCACAGATAATACAACAGAATTTTACAGTGTTGCAGGTTCTGTAAAGGATGAGAAAGCACTGGCAGGAATCAAGACTTCTGTTGATTCATTCGCTATTTCCGGTGATTCTGTACTGAAAGCAGCAGCAACAGGAAAAACTTCCGGAACTACAGCAGGTACAACTGCGGACGGCACTTCCGGAACTACAGGAACAGCGGCTGCAGGTACAGACCAAACAGCATCCGGCAGTTCATCAGATGGAAGCTCTTCAGCAGGCACAGACGGTTCTTACAGTGATACTTCATCGGATGGTTCATCAGATTACAGTTCTTCAGACTATACTTCTGATGGCAGCAGTGACGGATCTTATGATTATGACGATGGTTCCTCCAATGGATATTATGCAGACGGAACACCTGTAGGAACAGATGATCCGGACTATGATACAGATCAGACAAGAACTATTTACAGAAACTCCGACGGATATCCGCTTGTAATTTATCCGAACGGTGACGGTACATGGTGTGATGATGACGGAAATACCTATGATTTTGTTAATGGTGAGGACGTTTATGATGAGAATGGCGTTGACTATTACTATCATGGAGAACCGGCGTATGTCCGCTATATGCCTAAGAATCAGTAACAGAAAAGTTGAAAAGGACGGCTGCTGTAAAAAACAGTCGTCCTTTTTTGCGCTGACAGAGACCAACCTGTTATTTACATAAGAACGGATGTTGTGGTAGAATAGCAGGGAAAATATGTGCTGCTGTGAACGGAGTGAACAGTAAAACAGATAGATAATGAGGGCTGATGAATGGAATCATACGGAAGATTTGCCGGTGTTTATGATGTTTTCATGGATAATGTAAACTATCGTGAATGGGCAGACTATATTATAGAAACATTGGCTCAGGACGGGATCAGGGATGGTCTGGTTCTGGAGCTGGGATGTGGAACAGGTACTGTGACAGAGATGCTTGCAGATGCCGGATACGATATGATCGGTATCGATAATTCTGAGGAGATGCTTGCAGAGGCTATGGAGAAGCGGGCGGAATCCGGTCATGATATTCTATATCTTTTGCAGGATATGCAGGATTTTGAGTTATATGGTACGGTTCGTGCTGTGATCAGTGTCTGTGACAGTATGAATTATCTGACGGACGAGGAAGATCTGGAGTATCTTTTTGCGCTGGTAAATAATTATCTGGATCCGGGCGGGTTGTTCATTTTTGATATGAATACGATCCATAAATACCAGGATGTGATCGGTGATACGACTATTGCTGAGGACAGAGAGGACGGAAGTTTTATCTGGGAGAACAGTTATGACAGGGAAAATGCCCTGAATGTATATGAACTGGCACTTTTTCTTCCAAGAGAAGACGGATTGTATGAGAAGTGTGAGGAGGAACATGTACAGAAAGCATATTCCATAGAAGCAATCAAGGCTATGATTGTGAAGGCAGGAATGGAACTGGTGGCAGTCTATGATGCGTATACTCATAATCCGGGTGATGAGAATTGTGAACGTCTGACTTTTGTTGCAAGAGAGCATGGAAAAAGTGCACAGAACGGATATCATGGAAAGATTCCGGAGAAACCTGAGACACATCGCGCGGATTGATGCGATTATAGCAAGCCTCTTAATTAATGCATTATTTACGAGGACTGCTATTAATTTGACCTAGAGCGTGTCTGAAAAATCATTCCCGCAATCTGCACGCCCCACTTTGCGGGATATTTCACCCGAATTCAGTTGCCGTAGCCCACTACGGCGCCATCGTCCGGGCAAAATATCCCACAAATTGTGACGCACATCTTGCAGAAAGCCTTTTTCAGACACGCTCTAATGTTAAGCCATGGACAAAATGAAAATAATATGAAAGAAATAACAGGAGTAATAAACGAATGAACGATTATATTATCAGAGCAATTGCAGCGAATGATCAGATTCGGGCATTTGCGGCAGTTACTACAGAAACAGTAGAAACAGCGAGACAGGATCACAATACAAGCCCGGTTGCAACAGCGGCACTGGGACGTCTGCTTACAGCAGGTGCCATGATGGGTACCATGATGAAGGGGGATAAGGACATCCTCACACTTCAGATTAAGGCAGGAGGTCCTCTGGAAGGAATTACTGTGACAGCAGATTCCAAAGGTCGTGTAAAGGGATATGTGGGAAATCCTGATGTATGTATCCCGGCAAACAGCAAGGGCAAACTGGATGTTGCAGGTGCTGTCGGGGTAGGATTTATGAACGTGATCAAGGATATGGGACTGAAAGAGCCTTATGTTGGCCAGGTTGCGCTTCAGACCAGTGAGATCGCAGAAGACCTTACCTATTATTTTGCTACAAGTGAACAGGTACCGTCAGCAGTTGGTCTCGGAGTTCTTATGAATAAAGACAATACAGTACGTCAGGCTGGCGGATTTATCGTGCAGCTGATGCCGTTTGCGGAAGAAAGCACAATTGCGAAGCTTGAGGAAAATGTGCAGAAAATCACATCTGTCACAAATCTTCTGGAAGAGGGGCATACTCCTGAGAGTCTGCTTGAGAAAGTCCTGGAGGGCTTTGACATGGAGATCAATGAGAAAGTTCCTACGGAATTTTACTGTAACTGCAGCAGAGAAAGAGTGGAGAAAGCCCTGATCAGCATCGGAAGAAAAGAACTCAATGAAATGATCCAGGAAGGTAAGTCCATTGAGATGAACTGCCATTTCTGTAATAAGAATTATGAATTTACAGTGGAAGAACTGAAAGAAATCCTGCGTAAATGTAAATAAGAGATGCCAATGTACTGACAGATGGATCTGCCGGAGCACAGAGAAGAAGAGGTAGAAAATGAAAAACGGTTATATCAAAACAGCAGCCGCAACACCTTATATCACAGTTGCAGACTGCAATGCCAATGGAAGTGAGATTATCAGACTGATCCATGAGATGGAGAAAGAACATGTGAAGGTTATGACTTTTCCGGAGCTTTGTATCACAGGCTATACCTGTCAGGATCTTTTCCTGCAGAGACGTCTTCTCGACAGCGCCTGGGAAACTTTGCTGAAGATCACAAAGGAAACTGCTGATGTGGATGCCCTTGTTTTTATAGGTGTGCCTTTCAGAAATCATGGAAAATTATATAATGTGGCAGCAGTTTTAAACAGAGGCGAGATCATTGGTCTGGTTCCGAAAACTTATCTTCCAAACTATGGAGAATTTTATGAGCAGCGCCATTTTGCATCAGGTCTTGGCTGTCTGGAATATGTGGATATTGAGGGAAAGAGAGTTCCTTTCGGAACAGATATTCTTTTTATCTGTGAGGAGGAGCCGGAGCTTGTGGCAGCTGCAGAGATCTGTGAGGATTTATGGGTGACACTGCCGCCAAGCGTTCTCCATGCACAGGCAGGAGCGAATCTGATCGTGAATCTGTCAGCCAGCAATGAGATGGTCGGAAAGGACAGCTACCGCAGAGATCTTGTTTCCGGACAGTCTGCACGTCTGGTGTGCGGATATGTATATGCAAATGCAGGAGAAGGTGAGTCCACACAGGATCTGGTCTTTGGCGGTCAGAATATGATCGCAGAGAATGGAGTGATCCTTGCGGAAGGAAAACGTTTCCACAATGGTATTGTATACAGTGAGATTGATGTGCAGAGGCTGAACGATGAGAGAAGAAGACTGACTACTTATCAGCCGGCTGACGACAGTAATCATATTAAAGTGTGCTTCCATCTGAATGTGGAAAAGACAAAACTGACCAGAAAATATTCGCAGTATCCTTTTGTACCTTCACGAAAAGAAGAAAGGGATATGCGTTGTGATGAAATCCTGAATATCCAGGCAATGGGACTTAAGAAACGTATGGATCATATCCATTGCCACAAGGCAACAGTGGGACTTTCCGGAGGTCTGGATTCCACACTGGCACTGCTTGTGATCGCAAGAGCCTTTGACCTTTCCGGCGCGGACAGAAAGGATATCCACTGTATTACCATGCCATGCTTTGGAACCACAGACAGAACTTATCAGAATGCCTGCAAATTAAGTGAGTGTCTGGGTGCGACTTTAAGTGAGATCAATATCAAAGAAGCAGTAAATGTACATTTCCGGGATATTGCTCATGATCCGTCTGTGCATGATGTGACTTATGAGAACAGCCAGGCAAGAGAGAGAACGCAGATCCTGATGGACAGTGCAAATCAGGATGGCTCGATTCTGGTGGGAACAGGAGATCTGTCTGAGCTGGCTCTGGGATGGGCAACCTACAATGGTGACCATATGTCCATGTACGGCGTGAATGCTTCAGTGCCGAAAACTCTGGTGCGTCATCTTGTACGTTATTATGCGGATACCTGCAAAGATGAGAAGCTGACAGAGGTTCTTCTTGATATTCTGGATACACCGGTAAGTCCGGAGCTTCTGCCGCCTAAGGATGGCAAGATCGCACAGAAGACAGAAGATCTGGTGGGACCTTATGAACTTCACGATTTCTATCTGTACTATATGCTTCGTGCAGGATTTGAACCGGAGAAAATTTACAGGCTGGCATGTGAGACTTTTGAAGGAATGTATGATAAGGAGACAATCTTCAAATGGCTGAAAACCTTCTATTGGAGATTTTTTGCACAGCAGTTTAAACGTTCCTGCCTTCCGGATGGCCCGAAGGTGGGAAGCGTTGCGGTTTCACCGAGAGGTGATCTGAGAATGCCAAGTGATGCAAGTGCAGGAGTATGGCTGGAGCAGCTTGAAAATATGGATATTTAGAATCGCATAGCGGAGTGGAGGATTTTATCCGCGTGATTTTGCATGGCGAAGCGGAGAACGATCAGTTGTTCTCCGCTTTTTTCAGTGCTGTTTCAATTGCATTCAAAAGAATCATGGAAGTATACTTCTGATCTTCAGAATATTGGATGTTTTCCAGCGACTGGGAGGTATAGATCTGGCTGGCCAGTGATTCCAGAGCCGGTTCCATGAGAGGAAACATGGCTGCGGTGCTTTCGCTTAAATTTACCAGACGGATGGAAGTTACCCTGTCAGAGTCAACGGTTACTTCCAGGTCAAAGGTGTTTTCATTCAGGTCGATGGAGGAAGTATAAATTCCCGGTTTGTACAGGCTTTTGGCATCGGCTGAGGCACTTTTTTTCTGACCGGATCCAAACATGAAAAAAAGTACAATAGCCAGGATGACAGCAAGAAGAAGGAAAATGCCGGTGTATATAACTTCCTTCATATGTAGGACTATGATTTTTGTTTTTGCACTCATGGTACACGCCTCCTGGATGGTTTTGTATATTCTATTACAGAAGTGCTTAAATTATGATATACTGAAACAACGAATGTGAGCAACCGACAGTAAGGAGAGAAGAATGTCATTACAGTTTATTATCGGCAGTTCCGGTGCCGGAAAGTCTTATTTTGCATATGAGAGAGTAATCCGGGAGTCCATGGAACACCCGGAGAGAAATTACTATATTATTGTTCCGGAGCAGTTTACCATGCAGACACAGAAGACGCTGGTGGAAATGCACCCGGGAAAAGGAATCCTGAATATTGACATCCTGAGCTTTGAACGTCTTGCGTACCGTGTATTTGAAGAAACCGGCGGAGATAACAGAAAGGTTCTGGAAGATACGGGAAAAAGCATGGTGCTGCAGAAAATGGTGCAGCAGCACAGAAAGGAACTTGCCTATCTGGGAAGTCAGATGAATAAGCCGGGATATCTGGATGAGGTGAAGTCTCTGGTTTCAGAATTTATGCAGTATGATATCAGAGAAGAGAATCTGGCAGAAATGAAAGAGAAGGCCAAAGATCAGCCATTACTTGAAATGAAGCTTAAGGATGTGGGAATCCTTTATCAGTCATTCAGGGAATTCCTGAAGGGGCATTATATGACAGGGGAAGAGGTGATGGATGTCCTGCTTAAACAGCTTCCTTTTTCCGAGAAACTTAAGGGAGCGGAATTTCTCTTTGATGGATTTACCGGATTCACGCCAATTCAGGTCAATGTGCTCAGGGAACTTCTGGTCATTGCTGACCGCATAAGTGTTACTGTGACTATGGACGAACGGGAGGATGCTTTTTCTCCGGGAAAACCTTATCAGCTTTTCTTTATGAGCAAGCAGATGATACGGACACTTGCAGGGCTGACCAGAGATCTGGAGGATCCGGTGTATCTGAAACCATCCGGACAGTCCCGGTTTGCACAGGCACCTGCCTTACAGTTTCTGGAGAAAAATATCTTCCGCTACAGAAAGGGCGTGTATGCCGAAGAACAGCAGGAGATAAAAATATTTACTGCGCCATCCCCCCTGGAAGAAATGCGGGAGGCTGCCAGAAGGATGTCAGAACTTGTGCGTACCTGCGGATACCGCTATGGTGAGATTGCAGTGATCACAGGAAATCTGGAAGAATATGCAAGACTTGCAGCACAGGTATTTGAGGAGGCAGATATTCCATATTTTATTGACGAGAAGCACTCGGTAATGATGAATCCTTTTGTGGAGTATCTGCGCGCTGCCATGGAGATGGCGGTACAGGGATTTCCTTATGAGAGTGTTTTCCGTTATCTCAGATGCGGGATGTCAGAAGTTACCAGAGAACAGGCTGATAAGCTGGAGAATTACGTGCTGGCGCTGGGAATCCGGGGATATAAGAAATGGTCTGAAAAATGGGTTCGTGTATACAGAGGAATGGAAGCGGAGAAGATACAGGAACTGAATGAGATCAGAGAAATCTTTGCGGAAGAAGTAAGGGAACTTGCACAGGGATTTGGTTCCGGGAAGAAGACAGTGGAAGAGTACTGCCGGATTCTCTGTGAGTTTATCCAAAAAAGCAATGTCTGGCAGAAACTGAAACGACAGGAGCGAAAGTTTAAAGAGTCAGGCGATAAAGCAATGGAAAAAGAATATAACCAGATTTATGGAATTGTGATGGACCTGCTGGATAAGATGGTTGAGATTCTTGGCGAAGAAACGGTAAACAGACAGGAGTTCCGACAGCTTCTGGAATCAGGACTTTCTCAGGCAAAAGTAGCGCTGATTCCGCCGAGCATAGATCAGGTAATGGTGGGTGATATGGAACGATCCCGCTTAAAGGAGATTAAGGCGTTGTTCTTTGTTGGCGTGAATGAGGGAAATATCCCAAAGAGCACACAGACAGGCGGAATCTTATCAGAGCTTGACAGGGATTTCTTCCAGGAGCAGGGAGTGGAACTGGCACCGGGGCCTAAAGAACTGATGAATATGCAGAGGTTTTATCTGTATCTGAATATGACGAAACCGGGAGAAAAGCTGATCCTCTCCTATAGTGATACCAATGCAAAAGGAGAAGGCATAAGTCCGGCATATCTGATCGGGAGTATACGCAGTCTGTATCCGAAGCTGGAAATTGAAAATTCCTATTGTTATCCGGAAAATCCGGAAGCTGGGATTGATCTGTTTCTGGAGAAGTTGGTACAGGAGACAGAGAAAGAACATGAGGATATTCTGGAGCAGGCAGATGAGACGGATGCAATGTTTGGAGAGCTTTATAGCTGGTATCTGCGGAATACGGAATACAGAAGCAGAGTACAGAAGCTGGTACAGTCGGCTTTTGCCGGAAAACCAGAGGACATTATCAGCCAGAGTGTGGCGAAGGCATTATACGGAGAGGTTTCACCTTACAGTGCTACCAGACTGGAACGTTTTGCAGCCTGTGCATTTGCACATTTCCTTCAGTATGGAATGAAGCTTACCGAGCGTGTGGAATATGAGTTTAAACCTATGGATATGGGAAATGTTATGCATGAAGCACTGGAAAGCTTTGCAGAAGAAGTGCGAAAAAGAGGCATGAAATGGACAGAGCTGACAGAACAGGAACGGAATGAGATTGCGGACCGGTGTCTGGATAATATTGTGGCAGATTATGGAAACACGGTGCTCAAAAGCAGTGCCAGAAATGAATATATGATCGAGAGAACAAGGAGAATCCTCAGAAGGACGGTATGGGCACTTCAGAAACAGCTGGAACAGGGAGAATTTCAGCCGGAAGGCTTTGAGGTAACCTTCGGGGGAGGACGGATTGACAGAGTAGATATTATGGAAGATCAGAATAAGGTGTATGTGAAGGTGATTGATTATAAAACCGGAAATACATCCTTTGACCTGGTTTATCTGTATCATGGCCTGCAGTTACAGCTGATGATCTATCTGGATGGTGCTCTGCGTGTAGAGCAGAAGAAATATCCGGATAAGGAGATTATTCCTGCGGGAGTTTTTTATTACAATATCAAGGATCCTATGATTCAGGAGAAGATAGATGCGGATGTGGAAGCAGTCAGTGCAGGTCTTATGAAAGAACTGAAGATGAATGGGCTGGTTCAGGCAGATCCGGAGCTTGTGTACAGGATGGACAGCAGTCTTGGCTCCATTCCTGTCGCATTTAATAAGGACGGAAGCTTTCGCAAAAATTCTTCTGTGGCAGACAGAACACAGTTCGCAGTGCTTGGACGGTATGTAAGGACGAAGATTGAGAAGATAAGAAGTTCTATTCTGGAGGGAGATGCAGAGGTTTCTCCCTATGAGCTCGGAAAAAAGAATGCGTGTACTTATTGTCCGTATATGACGGTATGCGGATTTGACCGCAGGCTGTCAGGATATGAATTCCGCAGACTGAAAAACTTCTCTGATGAGGAATTATGGAAAGCATTTGACAGGGAGGCAGAATAAGATGGGCGTACAGTGGACAAAGGAGCAGCAGGAGGTTATACGGCTGCGGGACAGAAATATTCTGGTCAGTGCGGCAGCCGGGTCCGGAAAAACGGCAGTACTGGTAGAACGTATCCTGAGTAAGATAACAGATAAAGAACACCCTGTGGATATTGATAGACTGCTGATCATGACATTTACAAGAGCGGCAGCAGGTGAAATGAAAGAGAGGATCTCGGCAGCTATTGAAAAAGCACTCTGTGAGGATCCCGATAATGAGCATCTGCAGAGACAGACAACCCTGCTTCATACTGCACAGATTACAACTATTGATGGTTTCTGTGCCTATATTATCCGGAATTACTTTCATCTGATCGGACTGGATCCGGGATATCGGACGGCAGATGAGGGGGAACTGAAGCTTCTGCGAGGAGATGTTGTGAAAGCACTGCTTGAAGAATATTATGCCAAAAAAGATGAAAAGTTTCAGAAATTCGTGGAATGCTTTGCAACAGGAAAGTCAGATGAAAATCTGGGAAACCTGATACAGAAATTATATGAAATGGCTATGAGCAATCCTTTTCCGCAGGAATGGCTGTCCGGGTGTATGGATGATTACAGGATTGATTCCCTGGAAGAGTTAAGAGAGACTGAGTGGATGAGGATGCTCTGGGATGCAGTGAAGGATGAACTGCAGGAAGCGAAGCTTCTGGTGCAGGAGGCTCGAAGAATCTGCTCAGAGCCGGATGGTCCGTATCTGTATGATGAGGCACTGAGCAGTGATCTTCTTCTTATAAGAAGTCTGCAGGAACTGGCAAAGAAAAGAGATTATAATGGAACTGCAGAAATACTTATGAAACCCTCATTTGCCCGGCTGAGCACAAAGAAGGCTGCGGATGTAGATGAACAGAAGAAGCAGAGAGTGAAAGATCTTCGGGATGAGGAAAAGGGGATTCTGAAGGAACTGGGGCAGCGATATTTCCAGAGTGCAGAGAAAGAACTTCTGGAAGTGATCAGATATATCAGAGGCCCAATAGAGATGTTAGTTGAGTTGACGGCACGATTTAAAAAACAGTTCGGAGAGGCGAAGAGAGAAAAGAATATTCTGGATTTTACGGATATGGAACATTTTGCCCTGCAGATACTGATGACGAAAGAAGGGGAAGAAATCCATATGTCTCAGGCTGCGAGAGAGCTTTCCGCAAAGTATGATGAAGTCCTGGTGGATGAATATCAGGACAGTAACTTAGTGCAGGAGCTTCTGACAACAGCAGTATCCGGGTGGATCAACCAGAAGAAAAATATCTTCATGGTAGGAGATGTAAAGCAGAGTATCTATCGTTTCCGTCTGGCAAGGCCGGAGCTTTTCATGGAAAAATATAAAAGTTATTCCACAGAAGAAGCACAGGAGCAGAGAATTGACCTGCACAAAAATTTCCGGAGCAGGGAACAGGTTCTGGAGAGTGTAAACTTTATTTTCCGACAGATCATGGGGGAAGACCTAGGAGGGATTACCTATGACAAAGATGCAGCCCTTTATCCCGGAGCTTCTTTTCCGGAAGGAGAGTCAGAGGAATTTGTAAAGACAGAGGTTCTTCTGGTCGAGAGAGACGGAGAAGAACTGTCTGATGTACAGGACTATGAAGACGCAGGTGCATCGGGAAACCGCAGGGAAATGGAAAATCAGACCGGGCAGGAACTGGAGGCGCTAGCCATTGCACAGAGAATTAAAGAAATTGTGGGAAAAGAACATATCGTAGATAAAGAGACGAAGGAATACCGGCCTGTGGAATACGGGGATATTGTAATCCTGCTGCGCACTGCCTATGGATGGGCAGAAACCTTCAGGGAAGTGCTGGCATCTCAGGGGATTCCCGTATATTGTACATCAAGAACCGGATATTTCTCTGCAACCGAGATTGTGACTGTATTGAATTATCTGAAGGTGTGTGACAATCCGCTGCAGGATATTCCGCTTATGGGAGTGCTTCGTTCACCGATCGTCGGATGCACTTCACAGGAACTGGCAGAGCTTAGAATACAGTATCCTGATGGTCTGCTCTATGAGAGTGTTTCGGCATATGCAGGAGAAAATGAAATCCCCGAAAAAGAACTGGATCCGGATAAGCTGAAATCTGAATTGTTAAACAGTAATCTGCGAACAGATGAAAAGAACTCTCTGAATATTAAATTAAAAGGATTTCTGAGTCTACTTGAAAAGGTAAGAAATATGGCTGCATATACGCCGGTCCACGAATTGATCCTTTATGTGCTGAAAGAAACCGGGTATGGAGATTATGCAAGGGCACTTCCGGGAGGGGAGCAGCGTTTTGCAAATCTTACCATGCTTGTGGAGAAAGCTATGGACTACGAGAAGACAAGCTACAGGGGTCTGTTTAACTTTGTTCGTTATATCGAACAGCTACAGGCATATCAGGTAGACTATGGAGAAGTCAATCTGACAGGAGCGGGCAATACCGCAGTGGAGATCATGACGATCCACAAGAGTAAGGGACTTGAATTTCCGGTAGTATTTGTGGCCGGTATGGGAAAACAGTTTAATTTTCAGGATATGAATGCAGGTCTTTTGCTTCATCCGGAACTGGGAATAGGGGCTGATGCTATCATACCGGAGAAACGGGTGATCGCATCTTCGCTGAATAAGCAGGTGATCAGAAGACAGCTTCTGAAAGAGAGTCTGGGAGAGGAACTGAGGGTACTTTACGTTGCCATGACAAGAGCAAAAGAGAAACTGATCCTTACAGGAACAGTCGGAAAGCTGGAAAAGCAGATGCTGTCGCTGTCGCGTTTTCTGGATGAGGAAGAAGAACTGCTCCCACTGGGAACCAGAATGAAAGCAAAGAATTACTGGGCTTTTGTACTGCCTGCACTGGTGCGGCATCGGGCCATGAGTGAACTTCTGTGGGAATATGGAATCCTCATGAAGAAACAGCCGGGGATTTACGATGATATCTCTGAGTTTGTGATAAAAAAGATCACTGTCCGTCAGATGACAGAAAAAGCAGTTCTCATCCAGGCAGGAAACCAGATGCAGGAGGAATATCTGAAGAACTGGGATGAAAATAAAGTGTATGATGAGGCTGTGAAGGAAGAGATAGAGAAGAGATTTTCCTTTGTATATCCGTATAAATATCTGGAAGATATTCCGGTTAAAGTCAGTGTTTCGGATCTGAAAAAGAGAAGCTGGCATGATGAAAGTGAACTGGAAGAGAATATCAGTGTGTCTGCCGAAGAGCAGGAGGAAGAACAGGAAGCGCCGGTTCCCGCATTTATGGCAGAGAAGCAGGAAGAGTATAAGGGGGCTGCCAGAGGTACTGCTTACCACAGAGTAATGGAATGTCTGGATTATGCAGAAACAGATACAGAGGAACAGCTTCGGGCTCAGTTAAAGAGACTTCTGGAGAGCCAGAAAATGACAGAGCAGGAAGCGGAATGTATCCGGATCCGGGATATCAGGAGATTTGTGGAGTCCGGGCTGGGGCAGAGGATGAAGAAAGCTGCCATGAAAAAACATCTTTACAGAGAACAGCCTTTTGTGATCCAGAGAAATGCTTCTATGCTCGATGATGGTTGGAAGAACGAAACAGTGCTGGTGCAGGGAATTATCGATGCCTATTTTATGGAAGAGGAAGAGATTGTTCTTGTGGACTATAAAACGGATAGAGTGAAGAGAGGACAGGAACAGAAGCTGATCGATCTGTATCATGTGCAGCTTGAGGATTATGCCCGGGCATTGGAGCGGATGACAGGGAAAAGAGTGAAGGAAAAGATCATTTATTCGTTTACATTGCAGAAAGAGATATTGCTGTAAGCGGAATAAATATTATTATTGTGAATTCAAATATCCGGCAGGGATAAGCGCGTGTTATACGCGCCACCCTGCCGGATATTTGTTTTTCAGGATCTGGTTGACCAGTTTACCGAAGCCAATGGGATATCCATCTGCACAGAGGAGATGCCAGCCTTTTTTGTGAGCTGCTTCTTCGGGTTCGATATTTAAGGTTTCGCCCTTTAAATATCTGGTGATCCTTTCGTCAGAAGCGGAGAGAGAGATGACTGCTTCTGCTTCATTTTTGCGGATCGCCAGTGCAAGTGGCTGAGACGGCTCGAAGCGGTTTTTCTTCAGGTCACCGAGATAGAGACCGTTTCTTAAGAAGGTGATGCCGCGGAAGTTGTGGGCAACCGGGGGAAGATAGTAGGCTTTATCACCGCGGATTTCCACACGTTCCCAGTCAAATGGCTGGCCGCAGAGGGTTTTCAGACCGATTTCGTTCAGAAATTCCTCAATCAGTGGAAATGCGTTTTTGTCCGGTTTTGTGTGAGGACGGGAGCTTTCCTTGATGGCCTGTCCTTTTTTACGGAAGAGCGCAAGGAAGTGTCCCTCTCCATTCATTTTGTGTGGAAAAATCCGGATGCATTTGATAAGCTCAGGATTTCCGTTTCCCCATTCAGGAACTCCATGGGAGAAGCCTTCATAATCTTCCATTTCTGCCAGTTCCATGTCAGGACG
The DNA here is from genome assembly GCF_013300825.1 of Blautia wexlerae. Lineage (GTDB taxonomy): Bacteria > Bacillota > Clostridia > Lachnospirales > Lachnospiraceae > Blautia_A > Blautia_A wexlerae_B. The sequence goes on along the minus strand of NZ_JAAIMY010000046.1, from coordinate 4,478 downwards.
GTTTTCCAGAAGATGGGAAACAGTTTGTTCGTCTTCTGCAGGCGCGAATGTGCAGGTAGAGTAAAGCATCAGTCCGCCGGGACGGAGCATATCGGCTGCCTGGAGGATAAGTTCTTTCTGGATTTCGGAAAGCTCCATGGATTTTTCGGGAGTCCAGTCTTTGGCAAGTGCTTCTTCCTTACGGAACATTCCTTCTCCGGAGCATGGAGCATCCAGGATGATCTTGTCGAAGAATTCGGGGAATGCTTTGGTTAACTTTGCGGGTGTTTCGTTTGCTACGAAGACATTTGGGATGCCGAAGAGTTCCAGGTTGCGAAGGAGAGCTCTGGCGCGGGATGTGCTGATATCGTTTGCTACCAGAAGTCCCTGTCCCTGAAGTGCTGCGCCTGCTGCAGTTGCCTTGCCGCCCGGGGCTGCGCAGAGGTCCAGGACTCTGTCACCCGGCTCGATGGGGATGCGGGAGGCGGGGGTCATGGCGCTGGGTTCCTGAAGGTAGTAGAGGCCGGCCTGGTAGTATGGGCATCTGGAAGGACGGATGTCTTCATCGTAGAAGTAGCCGTTTTTGATCCATGGGATCTGACGGGTTGGAAATGGAGACAGGTTTTCGAAGTCTTCGCAGGTGATCTTGGAGGTGTTTATGCGCAGGCCGTAGGTTCGGGGGGCATTGAAGCTGGAGAGGAAGGCGGGGTATTCGTTGCCGAGCATTTTCTCCATTCGGGTGAGGAATGCGGGGGGGAGGGGTGTTGTATTTTCGTTCATAATGGGTTGGTTTCCTTTGCTGTAGTTTTGATTGGTGGGTGGGGGACGCGCAGGAAAATATATCTGTCTGAGTGCGGTTTCGGCATCTAAGATCTTCTAAGTCGGTAAAAATCTGCTAAAAGCATGGAGAAAAATGCAAAACTCGCTCCGCTGCAGGCTTCGCTCAGACAGGTTGCGATTTTTCTCCATAACGCAGATTTCTACCGGCTAAGAAGATCTAAGATGCCTGCAAATGCACTCAGACAGATATATTTTCCTGCGCTGTTTACTGAAAATAACTGTAGTATAACGTGAGGTTTATGGAATATTAAGTTTATGAAATACTATAGCAATGCCATAAAATAATGCAATCAAGACAGTTCAGCAGGACTTCATTCTATGATGGACTGGATTGTTTGCAGTAATTTATGAAATAAGAAATTGATATATAGCAATGCTTTTAAATGCATTATTTATGAGGATCGCTATAGTGAACCGGAAGACGTTAAGGAGGTATTTTCGGTAAAGGTATCAATATGATTATAAAGTATAAATGATTTTTGCTAAATAGTATTGACAAAATCATATTATACATCATATAATATCGTTAACAAAACAATATTGATGTTCTGTATAGTATGTGAACAGGATGGAATAAATGTATCAGATGTGAAATGGCGTTTACCTTTGGTATAGTCTGGAGCATTTTTCAGACACGCTCTAAGGCTGGATTGCAGAGATGATGCTGTCTGTACAGAACATAATTGAAACGAGGGAGTGAGCATATGGTTTTTAATACGGGTGCTGCGCTTCTGGATGCGGTTGTTCTGGCGGTTGTTTCTAAGGAGAAGGAAGGGACTTACGGGTATAAGATCACGCAGGATGTGCGTGGAGTTCTGGATGTTTCGGAGTCTACTTTGTATCCGGTGCTCAGGAGGCTGCAGAAGGATGATTGTCTGGAGGTTTACGATATGGCGTATGCAGGACGTAACCGGCGTTATTATAAGCTGACGGACAGAGGTGCTGCGCAGCTGGAGTTTTATAAAGCTGAATGGAAAATTTATGCATCCAAGATAAGCGGGATGTTTGAGGGAGGAATAGGATGATGGACAGGGCGCAGTTTATGCAGGAGCTGGAGAAGCTGCTTGCTGATATTTCCGAGACAGAGAGGCAGGATGCCCTTGATTTTTATAATAGTTATTTCGATGATGCAGGAGCTGAGAATGAAGCTTCGGTGCTCAGGGAACTTGGAAGTCCAGAGAAGGTTGCAGCGATCATCAAGGCGGATCTGAAAGGTTCGGCAGGAGGCTATGAGTATGGAGAATATACGGAGCATGGCTATGAGGATGCCCGGACTAAAGAGAGAGGACAGATGCCTGAGAAATATGGAGAAGAGTCGGGAACAGGGAAGCGTTTTTTCAGAAAGGGGAATCAGGCGGTGCTGATCCTTGCGGTGATCCTGCTGGTTTTTATTTCTCCTTTTGTTAAGGGGGCTGTTGGTGGGATTCTGACATTTGCAGTTGGAATCTTACTGCTTCCGTTCTGGCTGATCGTTGGATTGGGTATAGGCGCTGTGGCTTTACTGGTTGGCGGGCTTGCAGCTGTTGTGGCTGGAGCAGGGCTTTTGACTGTAATGATCGGAACCGGGATCATGACAATAGGAATTGGATGTCTTATGATTGCTCTGGCAATCCTTATGGTATTGGGGCTGATCAGTGTCGCAGTACGTATTGTGCCGAAGTGGTTTCGGAAGATTACCGACTTTTTTAACAGGTTGCTTTACAGAAAGAGAAAGGAGGAGGTTAAATGAAGAAGTTTACAAAAGGAATGTTGATCGCAGCGGGGATTTTTGGTGCTGTGGGAATCGGGCTGACAGCTGCCGGTGGTGTTATGGGAGCCAGTATGTCGGAACTGACAGGGGTGAAAAGCCTGAAAAGGGTGCTTCTGGTGGCAGACGGGGATTATGATTATGATGACAGCGATGATTATGATGACGATGATGATTATGACGATTATGATTATGATGACAGCGATGACTATGACAGCGATGATTATGACGACAGCGACGACTGTGACGACAGTGAGGATTATGCCCGCGCTGTTGATGAGAATGAGGAAGATGGCACTGTATATCAGTTGAAGTATCAGCCCACAAAGCTGGATATAGAGCTGAAGTACGATGAGCTGATTCTGGAAGAGGGCGACAGTTTCTGTGTCAGAGTTTATGATGACAGTGGGAAGAATGTGACAGTGAAGGAGAGTTCGGATACTCTTAAGGTCAGAAGCACGAAAAAACTGTCTAAAAACAGAAAGGTGTGTATCTCCTATCCGGAAGATGTTAAGCTTCAGGAGCTGGAGATTGAGATGGGTGCAGGTACTGTTTATCTGAACAGAGATATTGAGACAGAGAAGCTGAGTGTGGAGATGGGAGCCGGGGAATTTGAAAGTAAGAATCCGGTGACTGCAAGGGAGGCAGATCTGGAAATCGGAACCGGAAGTATGACATTTGCAGATCTGAGCGCCAGGAAGACAGATGGAGAATGTGGTCTGGGTGAACTGGATCTGACACTGACCGGTACGCAGGAGGATTATAATTATGATCTGGAATGTGGAGTGGGAAATCTGGATGTAGGTTCTGATTCCTACAGTGGACTTGGACGGGAGAAAACCATTTCCAATAAAGGCGCAGACAGGAAACTGGATCTGGAGTGCGGTATGGGAAATATATCAGTAGATTTCTCCGGGAAAGAGCACAGAGATTTGCAGATATTCTGAAGAGCATATACTCTGACGTGCAGAAATAAAAGTGGTATTTAACCGAATCAGGAAGTTATTCGGTGTAGAGTAAGTAGCGAAGCGGATGATTTTATCTGCTTGACTAATCTGGGTTTAAGGAGGAAATGGAACATGGGTGACAAACGTTTATACAAATCATCAGAAAACAGTATGCTTTGCGGTGTATGTGGAGGAATCGCAGAATATTTTGATATTGACCCTACGTTGGTGCGTCTGGCATGGGTGATCCTTACCTGCTTTGGAGGTGCGGGAATCTGGGCATATATCATTGCGGCAATTATTATTCCCAAAAGATAATAGAATCTCAGAATCCAATCTGCAATAGACAGAAGTTTGACCGAATCAGGCAGGCAGCGAAGCGGATTGCGAATATCCGTTTGAATGAAATACAGTATAAAAATTAAGAAAACAGCCCATACTCCAAAGAAAAGGAGTGTGGGCTGTTTTGGATAAAGAGAAGGAAATAAAAGCTTATCTTGATGGAGAATTATTACCGGAGGTCAGAATGAAGTATGAAATTGCAGAGGAAATGGGACTGCTGGACAGGGTATTGAGTGATGGATGGAAAAGTCTGTCTGCGAAAGAGACCGGAAGGATTGGAGGGCTGATGACGAAACGAAAAAAAGAGAAATTGAAAAAATAAATGATATGGAATAAGCTTGTTCTTCGGACGATGATGCTGTAAAATTAAGAACAGGTATTAGAACGTGTTTGAAAAATCATTCTCACAAGATGCACGCCCCATTTTGTGGTATATTTTGTCCGAATTCGGTTGTCGTAGTCCGCTATGACGCCCTTATTCGAACAAAATCTCCCACAAATTGTGACGCACATCTTGCAGAAAGCCTTTTTCAGACACGCTCTGGAGTAGCTAAGAAATATGGGATGGAATTAACAGTTAAATATAAATTATAAAATCATATAAGTATATGTTGAGTTTTATA
>NZ_JAAIMY010000045.1 GCF_013300825.1 Blautia wexlerae | reverse complement strand
GGCGGTATCCCGCCTTAATTCAGATGCTCTGGTAACTCAGTTACCGAGTAATTCACGAGGAAAAACATGGGACATGTAATTGCAGTATCAGGAAAAGGTGGCGTAGGAAAAACAACTCTTTGTGGATTGTTGATCCAGTATTTATGTGAAAGCGGAAAACGTCCGGTCCTGGCGGTGGATGCAGATGCAAATTTGAACGAAGTGTTCGGTGTTGAGCCGGAGGTCACACTTGGGGAGCTGAGAGAAGAAATTGAGCGGGCAGGCATAGACCCACGATATCAGATTCCCTCCGGTATGACAAAACAGGCATATCTGGAAATGCGTCTTTCTGATGCGATTGCAGAAGAAGACGATTATGATTTGATGGTAATGGGACGAACCCAGGGACAGGGCTGCTATTGTTTTGTAAATGGCCTTGTGCAGACCCAGGTCCAGAAACTGCAAAGTCATTATCCATATATTGTGGTTGATAACGAAGCAGGTATGGAACATATTAGCAGAGGAATCCTGCCAATGATGGAAGTTGCCATTCTTGTAAGTGACTGTTCCAGAAGAGGTGTTCAGGCAGCCGGACGTATTGCAAAGCTGATGAAGGAGCTAAACTTTAAACCACAGAAAACTGGATTAATTGTGAATCGTGTTCCGGATGGAAAACTGGATGCCGGAACTCTAGAAGAAATCCGAAATCAGGGACTGGAACTGTTAGGGGTTGTACCACATGATGACCAGGTATATCAGTATGACTGTAATGGAAAGCCGATCATACAGCTTCCGAAAGATTCTCCTGTAAGAAGTGCACTGGGAGAAATTGTAGAGAAGTTAGGATTGTGAGTTGGGGGATTGAAAGTTTGAAGATTGAGTAAACAGAAATATTATCTGATTTGGTATAACTAATTGCAAAGAAAGGAAAATCTTCATGAGAAGTCATTGGACAGAAATAGAAAAATACTTAGAAGACCAGAATACGACAATAGCAAGTCATTTACAATAAAGTTTATGCAGAACACATACACGATCAGTTATCCAGAGTTCGAAATTCATTGCATAGATAAATCAGATAAAGATGCGATTTTGTGTAATGATATTCATTGACAGTGATTCTCCTTATCTATATATTATTGCAGTAGGAAAAACTTATCAAGTACTCGGAAATAACTAACTTGGTAATAAAATTTTTACTGGAGGCTATCAGAAATGACAGAAAGAGAAAAAATGGTAAGTGGAGAGTTATATGATCCAACGGATAAAGAATTGGAACAATTACGTTTGAATGCGCGTAAATTAGCAAGAAAATATAATTTGACAGATGAAGATCAGCAAGAAGAGCAAGCTTCAGTTCTGCCAATTTTAATTTCACCTGTTTAGACGTATGTGAAATACATATAGGGGATAATGTGATGATATATGCGAAACCAATTACTATAAAAGATAATTGCTGGCTGGCATCCAATGTGGTTGTTTGTGGTGGTGTTACCATAGGAGAGGGATGTGTAATAGGAGCAGGAAGTGTTGTGACAAGGGACATTCCTCCATATAGTCTGGCTGCTGGAAATCCATGCCGGGTTATTCGCAAAATAACTGAAAAAGATCATATGAAATAAGATAATACAATCAATAAAGGGGATGCCGGTTAATACCACTTTTCGGCATCCCCTTTTGTTAGTTTTAACTGGTTGTATTACGGCGAATCAATATTGGAGTAATCTGTTTATGGACAGGCTTTTCCAGTGGTTTAGGGGAACGTTTTTTTTGTTCTTCCATCTGTTGAACCAGAAGCTCCATGGCAGTCTGTGCAATAATATCAATCTGCTGACCAACAGTTGTGATTGGGAGAATTGCCTCACTGGCAATGGGAGAATTATCAAATCCTATGATTTCATAGAAAGAGGGTAATTCTCGGTATTTCTGGAAAATCAGGTTAAGAAACATGTTTGCATAGGTATCGTTGGAAAGGAAAACACCCTTTTTTTGATTGGGATATTTCTCTTCTATTCTTGTAAAAATACGTCTTATTTCATTTAAAATTTCCTGATAAGAATTACCGCTTACACTTAGATCAATATCATAAGGAACCTGATATTCTTCACAGGTTTCCTTAAATGCGCGAATACGGTCGTAAGCAGGAACTGTTTTCTCAACATTGACATTGATGTGGATCAGTATATCACATTTATCACGGATCAGCAGAGTGGTAGCCTGAAGCGCACCCATATAGTTGTCAGTGGTAACACTGCTGATATATTCCGCTTCACGTTCAATGGCAACGATGGGAATCTGATAGGAGGATAATTGTTTTGATGACAGCGTATGACTTAAAACAATGAGACCTTCAATCTGATAGGATAGGAGCTCTTCAATATATTGCTGTTCTTCTTCAGCCCCATGTTCACTGCTAAAGACGAGAAATTTGTAGTGATAATCACTGTAGCTGGACAGCAGTTGTGTCAGCATTTCAGAATAATAATGCAGATAAAGATTCGGAATAATGATTCCGATAAATTCACTTTTTCCATTCGCCAGAACTTTTGCAAGTTTATTTTTTTTATAGCCAAGGGTATCAAGGGCCTGAGAAATTTTTTCCTGATTTTCAAGTGTAAGGGAATCAGGATGATTGAAATATCTTGATATTGTAGTTTTTGAAAAATGGGTATATGCTGCAATATCTGCAAATGTCACCTGTTTTTTTGACATGAAACTTATTCTCCTTATAAATAAATGCAAATATTTTTTTTAGTATAGCAATTATTATACAAAAAGGCAATATTAAAATAACCGATTACGTAACCGGTTATTTTAATGAGGAAAAGTATTGACAGAGAGTGTGTGATGTAGTAACATCAGATTATAAAGTAACCGGTTACTTAACCGGTTTCATGAACAATGTATGAAAGGAATGGAGGAAAAAATGCATGAAAACAGTGCAGAACCAAGCAAAGCCCGTAAGCAAGCAGACGTGGAGAAATAAGGTTACGTATGTGAAGAAAAACTGGCAGTTATATCTTTTTTTCTTAATGCCGGGACTTTTACTGACAATCATTTTTAAGTATCTCCCGATGGGAGGGCTTTTGATTGCGTTTGAAGATTATAATGTAATCAAGGGAGTACTTGGAAGTCCATGGGTTGGACTTGAATATTTCAGACGTTTTTTATCATCACCGGATTTTATGAACTATCTGCTGAATACATTAAAGCTGAGTATCTATGGATTATTATGGGGATTTCCGGTTCCGATTATTCTGGCATTACTTATGAATCGTATCCAAAAAACAGGGATCAAGAAAAAAGTACAGCTTCTGATTTATATGCCGAATTTTATATCTGTAATAGTACTTTGTGGTATGGTTCGTATGCTGTTATCACCGGTAGGACCTTTGAACAGGCTGCTTGGGATTAGCACAAACTGGATGACAATGCCATCTGCTTTCCGTACTATTTATATAGCAAGTGGAATCTGGCAGACTGCAGGCTGGGCATCTATTATGTATACTGCAGCATTGTCTAATGCAAGCAAAGAGTTGGAAGAAGCGGCAGTTATGGATGGTGCAAACCTTTTGCAGCAGATCTGGTATGTGGAGCTTCCGGCGATTAAGAACATTATTGTAATTCAGTTTATCCTGCAGGCAGGAAATATTATGAGCATTGGATTTGAGAAGGCATATGCATTGCAGACAGATATGAACCTGCCGGCATCAGAAATTTTATCTACATATGTATATCGTATTGGTCTTTTGAACGGTGATTATGGTTATTCTACGGCAGTAGGTCTGTTTAATTCAGTTGTAAATGTAATTCTGTTGATTTTTGTAAACTGGGTTGTAAAGAAGCTGAATGATGGAGAGGGATTATAGGAGGAAGAGAAGATGGAGAAAAAGAAGAGAAAATATTCAAGGACAGATCGTCTGATCCTTGGAATTGGATTCACGATTCTTGGACTGTTTGTACTTTCTATTGCGATTCCAATTATATATGTAGTGCTTGCATCTTTTATGGATCCTACTGTTTTGAATAATCAGGGATTGAGCTCTGATATTAAGGACTGGACTTTGGATGCTTATAGAAGAGTACTGGAGAATGAGATGATCTGGCGCGGATTTTTGAATTCTTTTCTGTATTCATTTGCATTTACAGTGATCTCAGTTTTCGTAACATTACTGGCAGCCTTTCCTTTGTCTAAAAAAGAATTTGTGGGAAGAAAATTTTTTAATCTGATTTTTCTGATCACAATGTTTTTTGGGGGAGGAATGATTCCAACATTTATTTTGATCAATCAGCTGCATATGGTAAATACAGTATGGGCGGTTTTGATTCCGGGAGCATTTAACGTTTGGAATATGATTCTTGCAAGAACTTATTATCAGTCAATTCCGGCAGAATTAAGAGAAGCATCTGCAATTGACGGTGCTAATGAAATTCAGCATTTTTTCAAAATTATGATGCCGGTATGTAAACCGATCATTGCAGTACTGGCATTGTGGTCATTTGTCGGAATGTGGAATAGCTACTTTGATGCGATGATTTATCTGAACGATGCAAATCTTCAGCCACTGCAGCTGGTACTGCGTTCAATCCTGGTGCAGAATACTCCACAGCCGGGAATGATTGCAGATATCCAAAGCACAGCAGAGATGGCAAAGGTAGCAGAACAGTTGAAATATGCAACAATTGTAGTATCAAGTTTACCACTTTTAGTGATGTATCCATTTTTCCAGAAATATTTTGATAAAGGAATTATGGTTGGATCGGTAAAAGGCTAAAGAAAGGAATGATACAGATATGAAGAAAAACAGAGTAAGAAGTTTGCTTGCACTTGGACTTTCTTTAACAATGATGGTAAGTATAATGGGGTGTGGAAAACAGCAGAGGCTTGATGCTGAGATTAATCCGGATACACCGGTATCGGATGTACAGTTTCCATTGAAAGAAACAGAGGAGCTTTCTTTTATTACCAGTGCACCGGCCACTTCAACACAGGATCCAAATAAAAGAGTGATTTTTCAGAGAATGGAAGAACAGACAAATGTTCATATTGACTGGACCTGCTTTGTATCAGATCAGTTTTCTGATAAAAAGAATCTGGCGTTGGCTCAGTTTGGAAATCTGCCGGATGGACTGTTTAATGCAGGCATGAGTGATTATGATCTGTTGCGTTATGCAAAGCAGGGAATAATTATTCCGCTGGAAAATCTGATTGACAAATATATGCCAAACCTTCAGGCTGTGTTTGAAAAATACCCGGAATACAGAACCATGTGTACAGCACCGGATGGACATATTTACTCTTTTCCGTGGATTGAACAGCTTGGTTCCGGAAAAGAAGCAATTCAGGCCATTGGAGATATTCCTTATATTAATAAGAAATGGCTTGATTATCTTGGTCTTGAGATTCCAACCACAACAGATGAACTGGAGCAGGTACTGATTCAATTTCGAGATCATGCAGATGATCTGAAACAAGAGTTTTCCATTGAAGGTGATGTAATACCGATGTCATTTATTATCAATAACGGAGATCAGGATCCTTCAATCTTAATAAATGGATTCGGAGATGGTTATGGGGACACAGGAGATCATTTTGCTGTAACAGATGAAGGTAAGGTGATTTATACAACGGTTCAGGAAGGATACAAAGAAGGTATCAAATGGCTGCATAAACTTGTGACAGAGAATCTGATCGATCCGGAAGCATTTACACAGGAATGGTCTACTTATGTTGCAAAAGGAAAGAATCACCGTTATGGACTTTGCTTCACATGGGATATTGCTAATATAGACAACAATACGGATTATGTGATGCTTCCGGCACTGACCGGACCGGATGGAATGAGAAATATCACCAGACAGAACAACAGTGAGACCAGTGGTTTTGACAGAGGAAGATGTGTGCTTACTACCAGCTGCCGTAACACGGCACTTGCTGCCGCATGGATCGATCAGATGTATGCACCCCTTCAGTCTCCGCAAAATAACTGGGGAACCTATGGAGAGAAGGATTCCTTTAATATTTTTGAGCTGTCTGTAAACAAAGATGGCGAAAAAATGTTAAAGCATATGGACTTAGGAGATCAGTCACCGGTGGAAGTACGTGAAGCGCAATCTGTAAATGGTCCTCTCGCTATATTAAATGAATATTATGGCGTATATGTAACACAGCCGGAAGATGCGAAATGGCGTCTGGATAATATGCATGAGACATATTTACAGGATATGAACAGCAAATATGTTTATCCTAATGTATTTATGAGTATTGATGATACAAACAAAGTGTCACAGTATGATACAGATATTAAGAAATATGCAGAACAGAAGAAAGCAGATTGGATCCTGAACGGAGGAATTGATGAAGAATGGGATTCTTATCTGAAAAAAATGGAGAAGTACGGGCTTTCCGATTACCTTTCAATCAAGCAAAAATATTTTGACCAGTATCAGGATTCATTAAGCAGTGAAAAATAAGAGAAGATATCATTTTGACAGGAGGAACTATATGAGCGAAATGTTGGAAAAGGCAAGAAAATATGAATTTATACAGGGACAGCAGATCAAAGAGGAAGAAAGACCAGCCTTTCATATAACTCCTTATGTTGGCTGGATGAATGATCCAAATGGATTTTCCTATTATAAAGGAGAGTATCATTTGTTCTACCAGTATAATCCGTATAGCACACATTGGGACAGTATGCACTGGGGACATGTAGTGAGTAAGGATTTATTGCATTGGAACTATGTTCCGACTGCATTGGCACCGGATGAAGATTATGATAAATTCGGCTGTTTTTCAGGAAGTGCCATAGAATTAGAGGATGGCAGACAGTTGCTTATGTATACTTCTGTAAATCAGGAGAAACTGGAAGACGGAACTGTAAGGGATATTCAGACACAGGCAGTGGCAGTTGGAGATGGTAAGGATTATGAAAAGTATGATAAGAATCCGGTTCTGACAGCCAAAGATCTTCCAAAGGGGGCTAGTAAAGTAGACTTTCGTGATCCCAAAATCTGGAAAGGGAACGATGGAAACTTTTATTGTGTTATAGGAAGTCGTCCGGCTGATGGAAGCGGACAGATCCTTCTTTACAGAAGTAAAAATGGCTTTGAATGGGAATTTGTAAGCATTCTGGCAAAGAATCAAAATCGTTATGGAAAAATGTGGGAATGCCCGGATTTCTTTGAATTGGACGGCAAATATGTGCTTCTGACAAGTCCACAGGATATGCTTCCGGAAGGATTAGAATTTCATAATGGAAATGGAACGTTATGTATTATTGGGGAGTTGGATCCTGAGACACATACTTTAAAGGAACAGTTTTGTCAAGGTGTTGATTACGGAATTGACTATTACGCAATGCAGACACTGCTTGCACCGGATGGACGAAGAATTATGATCGCCTGGATGCAGAACTGGGATACGCTTGCATATCGATGCAATGACTCTGGATGGTTCGCACAAATGAGTCTTCCAAGAGAACTGTCTGTTAAAAACGGAAGATTGTATCAGGTTCCGATCAGAGAACTTAATGCCATGCGTGCAAACAAAGTCGAGTATAACAATGTTGTGATAAAAGATACCAGGCTCACACTGGATCAGATTGAAGGACGAACGGTAGATCTGGAACTTGTGATACGACCGGCAGATAAAGACAATCTTTATAAAAAATTTGAACTCTGTTTTGCAGAGAATGAGAAATATCATTCTACATTATGCTTCCGTCCGGATGAATCTGTTTTAAAAATCGATAGAAAATTCTCAGGAAGCGAACGGGCGCTGGTTCATCAGAGCAGTTGTCTGGTAAACGGTGACAGCAATGAACTAAAACTGCGTGTGATTTTGGATAAGTTTAGTGTGGAAGTATTTATTAATGACGGCGAGCAGGTTATGTCTGCGGTTATTCTTACAAAGCAGGAAGCAAAGGGGATTTCTTTCTTTGCTGATGGTGCAGCTAAGCTTGATATAGTGAAATATGATTTATTATAATAAAGCGTTCTAAATGGGACATAATACAGCATTTATTGGTAAGGTTGGTAATGATTTTTTTGGGGATTAGTTGAGAGTAGCCATAAAAGAAGCAGGAATTGATGACATTGGCTTATGTACAGATGAAAAAATTCATACTACGCTTGCTATGGTACATACATATCCGGATGGAGATAGGGATTTTTCCTTCTATCGTAATCCGGGAGCAGACATGATGCTGAATAAAACTGAGATTTCCGAGGATATTCTCAAGGAAACAGAAATGCAAATAAGTAAAAAACTTTAAATTTGTAATTCTTGCCAAATAGCAAGGAAATCGCAAGACTTTGGTCATGTGAATTTCCTTGCTTTTTTTCTCAAAGTGTCAGGTAAGGCCCTTGTTTATGGAAGAAATCAGCTCTGCCAGTTGTTTCCTTTTGGTGCGTGTATCACCGTTGATCATCAACTTGGAATAAATCTGGTTGACATATTGTTTCACAGTGCCTTCAGAGAGAAATAACCTCTCTGCGATTTCGCGGTTGCTCAGACGGTCGGTGATCAAAGCTGCGATTTCTGCTTCTCTGCTGTTCAACATATTTAGGATCTCAGGTCTGGAATTACGGCTGGACAGGCGGAGGCAGTGTTGTTCATAAACAGAACCAAGGGAAAGGATCCGGTTTGTGAAAGGCTCTGGTGTTATGGAATTAATACTGCCCAGCACGTCCTTGATATAGTTATAATTTTCTACAAACGGAATCAGAAAGCCATCCGGCATGGCGTGTCCTAAGGCTTTTTGCAGAAGCTGTCGTGCATCATGATGTTTACCCAGCATTGCGTAAGCAGCAGCGGTCTGGATCTGAACGTGGAGAGACACAAGTTCATAGTGCATTTTCTCACAGACAGGCAGAAGCGTTTCGCTTCTGCCTATAACTTTTGCGTACATTTTCTGTGAAAGAAAGACCTGATTCTCGATCATTTCCATCATAGGTCTGCAGGGAGAAAGAAAGCTGACAGTGGATAACATATGGTCTTTAAATAATGCGGGAATCTTTTCCGGCATTCTAATTAATGCATAGTAGTAAGCATAAGTACTGTCAAAAATATTCAGCCACATCATATTGTGGAGAGACAGAAGCTCCTTATGCTTTACTTCAGGGTTCTTCACAAAGGTGACACTCTCCTGAAAAAGGGAAAGCCTTGCAGCAAGGAAATCACAGCAGAGCGAAATATTGTGCTGTCCGTTTGATGCAATGGTGGAATAAGTCTGCTCCAGCAGAATCTGTGCATCTGAAAAATTCCCCTGCATAAATGCTGCCTCTGCATTCATGAGCAATTCCGCACCCTGTCCATGTCCCTGGGTAATCCTGTAATAGTGGGGCATACATTCATTCATAGCTGTCAGTTCTGCATCCAGGGTTCCGGATCTGCGGTGAAACATCATCAGAACAGAAGGAGAACCGAAGGTCCAGCTTCCTGTTTTGCGGATACTGATGGCAGGTCTGGTCATTTTGGAACTGGCCTGACGGTGCAGAACACTCATACCGGTGATATCGTTATACATCAGAAAACTCATAATAAGATCACATTCTCCGGAGAGATTCTTTCTCTCATCTTCGGACAAAGTGTTATCTTCAGCTATGGTATCTGTCAGAAGCTGCTTTAGTTCCAGCATTTTGGGAATCTGATGCCAGGTAAACATACGGCGCATTAATACGAGAAGGGCCAGAGGCCTGTTCTTCAGGATTTCTGTTGGACAGACATCAAGAAATGCGAGAACCTTTTCCGGCGAAAGAGAAGCCAGGAGGATTCCTGCATCCTTTTGGATAACAGCAAGTGCTGCATCATAGTTAAGAGCCTTGTTATAGGCAGCAAGTGCCTGCAGAAACTGTCCCCGGGATTCATACCATTGTCCGTAACGATTCCGGAAATCTGTCTGTTTTTCATGGGAAAGCATGGCAAAGGCACGCTGTGTACATTCCTTCATCATATGGTGAAAACGGAAGCTGACTCCATCGGGCAAAGGAGTGATAAAAGCATTCTGTCTGGTCATAAGGGAAAGAATCTGTCCGGCTTCCGGATTCCCTGTAATAAAAAGAGCCATCTCAACGGTAAATTCATCTGCAAGTCCCATAACAGTGAGAAATTCCTGCTGCGCATCAGAAAGAGGTGCGATCATGGCAGAGGAAAACATATCATAGATATTAGAAGTATGGTCAGGAAAATGTCCGCTTTCAAAAAAGGTACAGAGATTCAGATAGACTGCAGAGAACCACCCCTCACTGGAATAGAGAAGCGTGTTCAGCTGATCTTCGTTCAGGCTGGCACCGCAGCGATGGGTATAGACAGAAAGCTCCCGCCGGTTCAGACACAGATCCCTGGTATGGATCTGATATAACTTTTTGCCAAGACGGAGAATTTCTTTTCCGGACAGAAAAGCATTTCTGCCGGATACGATCAGGTGGATATTTTCAGGCAGTCTGTTGGCAAGCATACAAAAAAAATCTGCAACATGAGGTTCACCCAGCAGATGAAAATCATCAATAAAAATGTAGTAAGAGGTCTGACCGCTCAGGGAATAACAAAGCTCATCAGCAAGCATCCCGGCACTGGCAGCATCTGAAGGGCAGCTATAATTATCCAGAAAATCAAGCCCTGCGAAGGCAAATGCCTTCTGAACGCTCTGCCAGAAAACAGACAGATTATCAGAATAAATACTGATCCGGATCACACAGGAATTTCTGTTTTTGCTCTGTTTGTCCAGATACCAGTTGATGGCAGTTGTTTTTCCATATCCCATGGGAGCGGTCACAGCAGTGAATGCAGATTGTGAAATCGGCTTCAGATTCTCCTGCAGACGCTCAGAGATGTAAATTGTATTCAGATTATATTTCTTTTTAGACATCTGTAAAACCTCTCATTTGATACGATATGTTTTATTTTAGCATATAAAGTATCAAAATGAAACTTTTTCCCAGGCGGTTTTTCAGGCAATATCTGCCACTGCTTTTGCTATACGGGGACACTTTTTGGTTCCAGGTTCCTTCTGAAACGCTTCTCTATCAGATAATTCGTATGGAACCTTCAAAAGTCTATGATTATGTAATTACATTTTACTTGAAAAATCAAACAACATATGATAAATTACAAATGTGACGTAAAAAAAGTCACATTTATAAAAAGGTGATTGGTATGAAAGAATTTTTGGAAAAAACATTACGGCAAAACGTAATAATGACAGAGAATAAAAAGGTATATAAAAAACTTCCATTAGCATATCGTGGAAGATATGACATTTTTACAGTAGAGACTAATGGTGTATTATGGATGGCTATTCATCCCAAAGATGATATCGGACTTGTTGTTTTGCGTAGAGACAGAGCTGTCGTGGAAAAAATAACAGGATTAAACTGTGCAGTTTTTCTTGATCGAACAACATTTTATATAAAAGAAAAGATGATAGAAGAAGGAATTCCTTTTGTAATAGATAGGAAGCAGGTATTTCTCCCGTTTATTGGATATTTGCTGAGTAAAGAAAATGAAAGAGAGTTGGCACCAGTTCATTTGATTTCATTTTTGACGCAAAAAATGCTTCTAATAGCCATTTATGAACGATGGAATGAAGTAAAAGTATCTGATGCGGCGAAACGATTGGAAGTGTCAACAAAATCTGCAAGCCGGTGTTTTGATGAACTGGAATATTTAAATATTGCTGTGTTGGGTATGAAAGGTAAATCAAGAGTCATCGATATTCCGGATGAACGAGAACAATTATGGCAGCAGATTAAAAATGTATTAAGAAATCCGGTAATTCGAAGATTTATTTTGCGAGAAGATATAAAATTTGAAAAGAAAGCAGGTCTTTCTGCTTTATGTGAGTATTCTCTTTTGTCCGATAATGTTTATCCTACTTATGCCGTGACGAAGAAAGAACTAAAAGATAGTGGAGTGAAAGCGGAAAAACAAGTGAGTGAATTGGAAGAAATTGGCTGTGTTGTCTTGGAACTGGGATATTTTATTGATTTTCTGGGAAAAGGATTTCAAGATCCTTTAAGCGTAGTACTGTCACTGACAGGAGATGAACAGGAAGAGGAACGGGTTGATATTTCTATTAATGAGATGTTGGAGGAATATGTATGGTCAAAGGATTAGATACATTTTGGAAGTACTTTGCAGATTATGAAGAACAGTATGTTTTAATAGGTGGCGCAGCCTGCGATATTCTTTTTGAGAGCAATGAAGTGAATTTCAGGGCTACAAGAGATCTGGATATGGTTTTGATTGTTGAAGCATTAACTCCAGAGTTTGGAGAGAAATTTTGGAAGTTTATCGTTGATGGAAAATATAGAAATAAAGCAACAAATGGTAGCAACCCTCAATTCTATAGGTTTGATAAACCAGAAGAAGATAAATTTCCGAAAATGATCGAATTGTTTTGTAGAAGCGATTTTGAACTTAAAAGCGCGGAAGGAATTACACCGATACATATTGATGATGAAGTATCCAGTTTATCAGCAATTCTTTTGAATGATGATTACTATAAGGCACTTCTTAATGGAAAAGTTATAAGAAATGGACTTTCTGTTCTAAGACCAGAATATATAATACTTTTTAAGGCAAAAGCGTATCTTGATTTGAAAAGTCGAAAAGATTTAGGTGAAAAAGTGGATTCCAGTGACATAAAGAAGCATAAAAAAGATATTTTGCGTATTGCATCGGAACTTATGCTTGAAAAAGTAGAAGGATTGCCGATTGCAGTAGGTAATGATATACATAGTTTTATTGACTTGCTGGAGCAGGAACCATTTGATCAAAATTCATTGAAAAGATATGGACTGAAAAATGAGGATATTATGGAATTGTTAAAGAAAGTATTCGGATAAAAGTGTTCTTTATCTGTCACGGCAGGACTATGGAATATCAGACAGAATGAACTGGAATGGGGATAATCGTTAAAAGGTATTAAAGGAAGAATAGAGATATTATTATGGCGTGTGAGGAGCGAGACTTGCACGCCTTTTGGGTATAAAAGTACGTGCTTTTTTACGTGAAAGAGTGATATACAGGATCAACTTAGATAATTGAGAAACCATATGGTCAGCTGACACACTTTCATGTACAGGGGCACTTTTTGGTGCCGAAAAGTGCATTATCAAATGAGAGGAAATCAGTTATAATTACAGGTAACAGAAACCTGAGCGGACTGTGAAATGACATTGCGTTCAGGAGTATGCGGAAACAGCGGATGTACATATTCGCCAGATCAGGATCAGAAGGAGGGATTTCAATGAAGAAAAGGATATTATCAGGAATACTTGCACTTACAATGTGCTTCTCCATGACACCATCCATAGCATGGGGCAGTGGCATGACGGAATTCTCGGATGGGGGGGGGCATCCGGGGAGACAGAAGAGAAAGAGGTATTTACAGATGAGCCGGAGATAGAGGAGGAGAAAGAACAGCCGGCAACTACTGCAGGAGTGCCGGAGGTGGAAAATGGGTTCAGTGACGGAGAAAATGTTTGTGGTTTAGTGGATAATGGTACAGCAGCAGAAAATATTAATCAAGGTCAAAAACATATAGTACATATTAAAAATGTTGAGCCATTTCCAATAGAACGACAGACGATAGTTGATATAATTAATAATCATGATGGAACCGTGACAATTGGAGTTGATCCTGATGTTTATATTGGAGATCAAAAGGATACGGGAAAATATAAAGTCATGTACTATCAAACGTCTGTCGGAATTGGAACGGATGGAAAGAATCCAGAAAGTAACGATACGCAACAAATGTTCCCTAATAATCAATATTTATATGTTCCTGTTAATCGTAAAATAGGGATAACTGAAAAGTTTATTAATATATTTCTCTGTATTGAAAGTTCAAAATATTCAGGCTATTATTATAAAGCAGCAGTACAGAACAATATTGTTAATCCTACAAAAGTTGTTTATGATTTAGATGGTGGAACGGACGGACCGCCAACGGACTGGGTATGGTCGAGGGATTGCCAATGGGGCAATGGACATGAAAAAATTCCCCAAAAGACAGGTTACAGATTTGATGGTTGGTATACTGGAAAAAACGGTCAAGGAAACAGAATTGATTCCGTTCAAGATATTTCTTATCCATATCCAAGAGAAATAACATTGTATGCAAAATGGGTTCATGTGCATTCCTGGAACTATAGTTTAAGTGGCGATACTCTTAAGGCATATTGCTCAAATGCAAATTCACCATGTGAATATTATGGAACAGGTTCTGACAATGCAAAGGCAACAGTTTCACTTAAGCTTAATGGATTTGATAAAAATAACAACTGTGCTGAATATGGCAGTACCTATTCTGTAACATGTGATAATACTTTTCCGTCAGAAACAGGGACAAGAATAGGATCAGTTCAGTATGTAGGTCGTGATGGGACTACTTATACGGAAAGTTCAGTACTTCCCACTTCCACTGGAAAATATAAAGCAAAAGTAAACGTTACACTGCCCGGAGAACAGGGCTCAAGAGTGATATATACTGATTTTGAAATTAAACCGCGTCCGGCGAAGCTTGACTGGAGCAGCTCAGACCTGACTTATAACGGGGAGGACCAGAGAGTCACTGCAAGTGTGAGAAATGCCCTGTCCGGTGATAAAATTACACTGACATATGAAACTAACGAAATTTACACGAACACTGGAAAGAATGCACAAAAGTACAAGGCAAAGGTCACAGACCTTGGAAATGCCAATTATAGTCTCAGTGAAGAAGAGAGTGTATATTCATGGGAAATAAAAAAAGCACCGGTTACCTTAACGGTTGTTTTAGATGAGTTCACATATGGCGAGCAGCCAGTTATAAAATTGCAAGGGGCACCATCTGACAGTAAGGTAGTTTATCAATACAAAGTTAAGGATAAGGATGACAGTACTTATGCTGGTATAACGGAAGAAGGCCTGAAAAAACTTTTTGCCGGGGAATATACCTTAAAGGCAGTGGTGGAAGAAACTGCAAATTACGAGGGAGCTTTTGCTGTCTGTGATTTTAAAGTTAAAAAAGCAGGTGCTACGGATTCCCATTCCAAAGTCGATATCGAGGGATGGACATATGGTTCCTATGATGGAAAGAAAAATGCGCCGTCAGTAGATAAGAAGCTGAACCCGGAAAATCGGCCAATCCGGTACACTTACTATACGAATGAAGCATGTACCACAAAGACTTCAACTGAAAACGGAGCAGAAACAGAAGGTGGAGTACCGAGGAATGCAGGAACCTATTATGTAAGAGCCCAGATATCGGCATCCGACAATTATAATGAAGGAACAGCAACCGGTTCATTTGAAATAACACCACTCCCGGCGAAACTTGACTGGAGCAACTCAAAACTGATTTATAACGGAGAGGACCAGAAAGTCACTGCAGAAGTGAGAAATGCCCTGTCCGGCGATGGATTTACATTGGCATATGAAACCAACGAAACTTACACGAATACCGGAAAGGATGCCCGGGAATATACGGCAAAGGTCACAGACCTTGGAAATGCCAATTACAGCCTCAACCAAAAAGATAGCATCCATCCATGGGTTATCAATCCAAAAGAAGTAACAGTGAAACCGGATAATTTACAAAAGCATATCGGCGAGAAAGATCCTGAGCTTACTTATACCACAGACGGCATCGTCAAAGGTGAAACACTGTCTGGGATCACATTGCAGAGAGAATCAGGTGAGGATGCCAGAAAATATACAATCACAGCCACAGAAACAGAAGGTGCAAATCCGAATTATACTGTCACACGAAAGACAGGCATCTTTACAATTGAGGACCATAACTGGCCAAAAGATGGAAAGATATTAAGTCCTGCAACTTCATGGTCAGAAGGAATGAAGGAGCGAACCTGTACAGCACCGGGCTGTGGTCAGAAAAGATATGATGCTATCCCGAAACAGGATGGAAAACCAGATGATCCCTTTGCAGATAAAATAGATAAATATATCCAGATATTTGGCTCAGAAATCACAGCAGCAGCTCTGGACAATGAAGAAACAATCCTTTTTGGACTTTTCCCGGAAAGTGATAAAACCAGAATTGATAGTGGATCAGGAGCTAAAGTATGGCTTGAAATCAATCATGTTAATAATCTTGATCCTGACTGGCAGAATTTAATCAACACGGAAATAGAAAAGACAGTGGGAAAAAATGCAGACCGGATTTTATTCGACATAGATTTATACAGACAGCTTGCGGGTGAGAACAGGGCACTTATTACATATCCGGGTATCAATATGAATATCAGGATTAAAATCCCGGATAAAATGATTAATAACCAGCCTTATACCATCCGGGATTATAAAATTCTCAGACTGCATAAGGACAGTGTAACGAATCAGGCAACTGTTGATATATTAGACCCTGTCTTTAACAGCAGTACTAACGAACTTACCTTTAAGTCAGATAAATTCTCCATTTATGTACTGACTTACAAAGACACCTACTATTCCCCAAGCTACCCGGTAACAGGCATTAAGGTATCTCCGGATACTCTTACCTTAACAAAGAAAGGTGAAATCGCCCAGCTTACAGCAGAAGTGACACCGTCCTATGCAGACAATAAGCGTGTAACCTGGCAATCCAGCGATGAGAAAGTAGCAACTGTAGATGAAAACGGCAAGGTAACAGCAGTTGGAAACGGAACTGCCACCATTACCGCAACATCTGTAAGCGGCAGTTATACAGCGGCAGTTTCCGTAACAGTGAAAATCCCTGTGGAAATCCAGAAGCTCACCATAGAAGCAGAGAAAGAAACCCTGACAAAGATTGGTGAATCCACAGAACTGAAAGTAAAGATCGAGCCTGAAAATGCAGATTTACAGAAACTGATCTGGAAATCCCATAACGAAAAAGTTGCCATTGTAAATGAAAACGGCAAGGTAACAGCAGTGGGAAATGGAACTGCAGAGATCACAGTTACAACAGAGGATGGAAAAATTACAGCTTCCATTATGATCACAGTGAAAGTCCCGGATGAACCCACGATCAATAAGACCACAGGCTTCAGAAGGTTAAGAGCCCGTTCTGTAAAACAGACAAAAACTTCTGTGACATTACAATGGAACATCATTGAGGATGCAGATGGATATTTCGTATACGGCAACCGCTGTAATACAGGTACAAAGTCTTACAAGTACAGGAAGCTTGCCACTATCACCGGTGGAGATATCAGCACATGGACCCAGAAGGATCTGAAAAAAGGTATTTACTACAAATATGTGGTAAAAGCCTACAGAATGGTAAATGGCAAAAAGGTAGTGACAGACACGTCCATATCTGTACATGCAGTCACCGGAGGCGGTAAATACGGAAATGCAAAAGCTGTTTCTGTAACCCAGATTGGAAACAAAAAGAATGTTTCAAAGATCACCCTGAAAATGGGAAAAACCGCACAGATAAAAGCAAAAGAAGTAAAGAAAGATAAGAAGATCGAACGCCACAGAAAACTTTGTTACGAAAGCAGCAATACAAAAGTAGTCACCGTTACCCCGGATGGCCTTATCAGAGCAACAGGCAAAGGAACCTGCACAATATGGGTATATGCACAGAATGGCGTATACAAAGCTCTGAAAATCACTGTAAAATAATCCTGATGGAGTTTTAACTGTGAAATGAAAAAATACCGGATTGAGCCAAACAGGCCTGATCCGGTATTTTTTTCGTTCCGGGAATTTATAAGTGTTATAGAAAAAACAGGAAAAAGGTGGTAATATAAAAAAATACAGAGAGAAAGGACATGGCAGAGTGGATATATGACGGAAAATACAGTATTACCACTGATAAATACAGCATTTGAGCCAGGAAATGCAAGAAAAGCAGCAGAGAGTTTTGCAGACAGGGATTTCCGGGAGATCGCTATTGCAGAATTTTATTATTTCACAGGGCAGGCGCAGAAATGCAGTGATCTGGTGGAGATTTATATTATGAGTTCCCGGCTGGAACTGAAGCTGTCTGCATGTATGCTCTATGTGTACTCTAATCTTACACTGGGAAATGCGAAGGCATCCGGACGTGGCCTTGAGATCATCCGGGAATGTCTGAGAAAAGAGATGGAAGCTCCCACTTCTGAGAGAAATACAGCATACTGTGTATTTGCAGGATATATGGGAACAGTTCTTTTACATCTCTCTACAGAGGAACTGCCGGATATGAAGAAATATATGAGCAGTCTGCCTCAGGGACTGAGAATTTTTGCTGCCAATGTAATTTCCCATGACCTTTATCTGAAAGGTGAATACAGCAGAGCGCTGGGAATCTGTGATGCGGCACTGTTTTCCTGTAAAGAAATTTATCCTGTTGGGATGATATATCTTTACTGTGTGACTGCTATGTGTGAAATCAGTCTGAAGCATCAGGCGGAGGCAGAAAAAGCCATACTCACTGCATGGAAACTGGCAGTGAAGGATGAGCTTATCGAGCCGTTTATCGAACTCCACGGACTTCTCCAGGGACTTCTGGAGTCCTGCATCCGCAAAGAAAATCCGGAGATGTACAGAAAAATATCGGATGCAGTTATTACCTTCAGCCGTGGATGGATGGCGGTTCACAATCCTGCATCAGACAACCCTGTGACAGACGCTCTGACTACCATGGAATTTTCCATTGCCATGCTGGCCTGCCGGGACTGGAGCAACCGGGAGATCGCAGAACACATGGGGGTATCCCTAAACACAGTGAAGCATTATCTTACAGATATCTTTAACAAGCTTCATGTCAAAAAGAGGGATGAATTAAAGGATTTCGTATTAAAATAATCAGGAAATCCACGAAGATACGGTATTTGCTCTGCGCAACCATCCGCTGATGCCGCAGGATATGAAAATACATAGTAATAATGCCCAAAAACAGAAGATACATTTTTAGTAAAAAACGCTTTTGAAATCAAAGTAAAATGGTTTTATAATAAAAATAAGGGCGAGTAGCATAATGAGTCGGAAAACAACAGTTATGCTGCTTGTTTTTATAAAATGAATCTCAGG
>NZ_JAAIMY010000044.1 GCF_013300825.1 Blautia wexlerae | reverse complement strand
AGAATTTTCGAGAATCGTATGTGTTTCACTGTTTAGTTATCAAGGTTGTCTGTCTCGCGACAGCTTTGCTATTTTAACATGTTGTCTTCTGTTTGTCAAGAACTTTTTTAATAAGTTTTTTTCAAACTTCTTCAACATTTGTTCTTTTCAACAGCTTTTCAAGTTTATCATAACTCTTCCGCTTTGTCAAGAACTTTTTACTTTCTTTTCTCAAGAAAGAACGGAGAAGGAGGGATTTGAACCCTCGCGCCGCTATTAACGACCTACTCCCTTTCCAGGGGAGCCCCTTCGGCCAGCTTGGGTACTTCTCCAAATTGCCCTAGATTCGTCGTTTCACAGAAACGACTTTTTTCACACTCTCGTGTCTTTATTTAGTTCTCTTCGTTTTCACTGAAGAACCTTGTGCATTATATCGCACTTTTCATTTGTTTGTCAAGTACTTTTTTCAAAACTTTTTAAGTGACTTGACAAGCGGAGAGAGTGGGATTCGAACCCACGCGCCCTTGCGGACAAACGGTTTTCAAGACCGCCTCGTTATGACCACTTCGATATCTCTCCATATGTTGTTGACTGCGTTCGTTGTGTTCTCACCGCCGACGCAAGTGATATTCTAGCATCAATACCCGCATCTGTCAACAACTTTTTTACATTTTTTTCAATTTTTATTTTTATCTTCCCAGATTTCCCATAAAACCCGCTAAAATACGGCATTTTTCAATCATAAATGTTTCAAAAATGCTTCTGCGATATCGAGATCCTCCGGTGTTGTGATCTTAATATTCTGATAAGATCCCTCTGCCAGAGCAACCTTTATCCCTGTCTCCTGCTCTACCACCATGGCATCATCTGTAATTTTGCTCATATCTTTCTGACGAATGCTGTCATGAGCCTCACGTATCAGTGAATACGAAAAAATCTGCGGGGTCTGAATTGTCCACACACACTTTCTGTTTGGAGTTTCTTTTACATATCCCTCTTCATCAGAAAGTTTGACTGTATCTTTAGAAGGCATACCAATCACACATGCACCTGTTTCCTTCACTTTCTGCAGACCACGTTTAAGAATTTCTTCTGTCACAAAAGGTCTTGCACCGTCATGGATCAATACATATTCACAGTCTCTGCATTCACAAAGACCTGCATAGACAGAATCATAGCGTTCTTTTCCTCCCGGGATTACTGCCGATACCTTTGTAAATCCATATTTTTGCACGATTTCTTCTTTACAGTAGGAGATAGATTCCTCTCCTGTCACAAGAATAATATCCTGAATCAGCGGACTTTCCTGAAAACAGCGCAGGGAATAATACAGAACCGGGTATCCCTGTATCTCCAGGAACTGCTTCTGTACTTTACTGTGCATTCTTTTTCCCTGCCCTGCTGCCAGAACAATGGCCGTATTTCTTTCTGACATCTCAACGCTCTCCCAGTTTAAGATTCGGCACAGCATTCAGATCCCAGCCATGACGTGTACCTTTAATATATTCATAATAAGCAGCTACTCCGATCATTGCTGCATTGTCTGTACAGAAGATCGGTGACGGCCGATAAAAACTGTAATTATTTTTCTTACATGCTTCTTCCATTGCCGCTCTTAACGTTCCATTCGAGGCCACTCCGCCTGCAATTGCAATCTTAGTCATTCCATAATCTTTAGCTGCAAGCATGGTATGTTCTACCAGCACATCTACCACAGCCTTCTGGAAAGATGCAGCCAGATCCGCTCTGTTAACTTCTTCTCCTGTCATCTGCGCATGATTAATGTAATTTAATACTGCTGACTTCACACCACTGAAGCTGAAATCATAAGGACAGTCCCCAATTTTAGCCTTCGGGAATTCTATTGCATTCGGATTTCCTTCTTTTGACAGTTTATCTACCTTGGGTCCGCCCGGGTAACCCAGACCAATTGCTCTGGCAACTTTGTCAAAAGCTTCTCCGGCTGCATCATCACGGGTACGTCCGAGAATTTCAAATTCACCATAATCCTTAACGATCACAAGATGAGTATGTCCTCCGGACACGATCAGACAGAGAAATGGCGGTTCCAGATCCGGATGTTCAATATAATTTGCTGATACATGGCCTTCGATGTGATGAACCCCAACCAGTGGAAGTTTCTTAGCATAGGCAATTGCTTTTGCCTCTGCAACTCCCACCAGAAGCGCACCTACAAGTCCAGGACCATAGGTGACACCAATTGCATCCAGGTCATCCAGAGTTACCCCTGCGTCTGACAGAGCCTGATCAATTACCTGGTTGATTTTTTCAATATGTTTACGGGAAGCAATCTCCGGGACTACTCCGCCGTATAAAGTATGAAGAGCAATCTGTGAAGAAATCACATTTGACAGAATAGTTCTGCCGTTTTTGACAACAGAAGCTGCGGTCTCATCACAGGAACTCTCAATTGCGAGAATTAATGTATCTTTCATTTTCTATTCCTCATAATCATCTGCACTATCTTTACTTTGTTTTCCCGTTATTCTTCAAAATTCAATTCAATACTCTTGCCATCTTTTCCCGGATATGCATTTGGAAAAATTTCACGAACTTTATCCATAAACTCATCCGGTCTGACCAAAGACGGACTGTAATGTGTCAGCCACATCTCCTTTACCCTGGCATCACGGGCCAGAACCGCCGCTTCGCGGAAAGTCATATGCTTGTATCCGCGTGCTTTGTCTGCTTTGTCATCTTCTCCGTACATTCCTTCACAGATAAACAGATCCGATTCCTTCGCATTTCGCAGGATAGATTCTGTCGGTCTGGTATCTGTTGTATAAGTAAGCCTGATTCCTTTTCTTGCAGGTCCAAGTACCATCTCCGGTGTATAGGTAATACCGTCTGCTTCGATGGTCTGCCCTTTCTGAAGCAGATTCCAGTATTTCAGTGGAATATCCTGTTCTTTCGCTCTCTCTGCCGAGAATTTTCCCTGACGAAGAATCTCAAGAGTATAGCCATAGCAAAGTACATTATGGTTCACTTTAAAAGCCGTAATACGATAGCCATTTAATTCAATGACCTGTTCCGGCTGTGTAATCTCAATAAATTTAATTTCAAACGGAAGCTCCGGGGCAATGACACGAAGTGCATTGACCACTCTTTCCAGACCTTTCGGTCCTACCAAAGTCAATGGTTCTGTGCGGTCTGCATTTCCCATAGTAAGAAGAAGTCCCGGAAGTCCGCTGATATGATCACCATGATAATGGGTAAAACAGATCACATCAATAGGTTTAAAGCTCCAGCCCTTCTCTTTAATTGCCACCTGAGTGCCTTCTCCACAGTCAATAAGCAGACTACTCCCATTATATCTTGTCATAAGTGCAGTCAGCCATCTTCGCGGCAGCGGCATCATTCCTCCGGTTCCAACTAAACATACATCTAACATATATTTCCCCTGTCTCTCAACTGCCATCCTGTATTTCCATCCTGACAGTTAATTCTTTCTGGTTTCATTTTTTGGCAGATTATCTGCCTGTATTTACTGTGGATGTCTGGTCATAAGCAATGCATCCTCTACAGGATCACTGTAATAGGCTTTACGGATTCCATCTCCGACAAAGCCCATCCGTTCATAAAGACGAATAGCTGTTTCATTCCCTGTACGGACTTCCAGATGGATGGTAGTAACATCACGTTCAGCAGCAAGCCGAATCAGGCTCTGCATCAGAAAACCACCAATTCCCTCTTTCTGCCTGTCTCTTCGTACCGCTACATTTGTAATGTCCCCCTCATCAAGAACCATAAGAAGACCACAGTAAGCTAATACCCTGCCCTTTTCCTCCACTACCAGAAACATTGCATCATCTCTGGTCAGAAAGGTAAAAAAGCCTTCTTTAGTCCACGGAACATGAAACAGATCCTGTTCAATCTCCATAACCTGATCCAGGTCATCTACAAGCATCTCTCTCAGGATCATACAGTTGTCCCTGCCTGTTTCTGTGCTTTTTCTCTCTCTGCACGTTCTCTCTCAGCCTGGGAGACGCGAAGGTATTCCGGAACATGTTCCACATCTGTTTGTGTTCGCCCCTCTTTATAATAAATGCTTCCAAGGGCAGCCACTGCTGCTGCTCTCTGTTTATTCACATGAGCCGGTGCAAAAGAATATGGAACCTTCAGTTTCTCTGCGATCAGCTCCCGGAATACAGGTACCCCGTCTCCCAGAAACGTAACTGCTTCACCTCTCCGATTCAGTTCTTCCAGCAATTCCTCCACAGGTGCAGCCCATTGATCCTTCAGAGTTTTTAACTGGTGTTCCTCAAATCTGTAAATCCCTGTATATACCTGTTTTCTTCTTGCATCCATGATCGGACATATCAGTCCCTGCGCATCATAAAGATTATAAGCCAGTGCATCCACTGTCGGTACTGCCACCAGCGGTTTCTTTAACGCCAGCCCCAGACCTTTTGCAGTTGCTGAACCGATACGCAATCCTGTAAATGAACCCGGTCCTGCAGCCACTGCAATTGCATCTATGGATTCCAGCTCCAGTTCTGTCATCTTCACAATCTCATCCAGCATGGGAAGCAGTGTCTGAGAATGCGTTTTCTTATAATTTACTGTATATTCAGCCAGTAATGTGTCATCCTCCACAACTGCTACAGATGCCACAATTCCTGAGCTGTCCAATGCCAAAATTTTCATTTCTACCTCCTGACTGTCTTTTTGTCATAACAGTCTTTATGATCAGTTTTCTTTCAGACCGATTACAGTGATTTTCCTGTAATCGAACCCTTTTTCCAGATCTTTCTCTATTCTTATTTTGATCAGATTCTCCGGAAGGATTTCTTCAATAAGATCCGCCCACTCGATCAGACAGATTCCCTGTCCGAAAAAATAGTCATCATATCCGATTTCTTCCATTTCCTCAATATCGCCAATACGGTAAACATCAAAATGGTACAACGGCAGGCGCCCGCTTTCATATTCCTGGATGATCGTAAATGTAGGGCTGCTGATAGGTTCTGTAATCCCAAGTCCGGCTGCAACTCCCTGAGTAAATACTGTTTTCCCTACTCCCAGATCACCTGTCAGAGTATATATCTGACCCGGTCTTGCATTCTCACCGATCTTTTTTCCCACTTCAAATGTTTCCTGTGGTGTTTTTGTTTCTATAATCATGTTTTCCACCTTTTTCTTGCAGAATTGTCCTTTGCATATTATAATAGAGCGAACAGGGAAATACAATACTTTTTGAAAAGGAGACTTAAAACTATGGCAAATCCGGTAGTTACTATTACCATGGAAAATGGCGATGTGATGAAGGCAGAATTATATCCTGAAATTGCACCGAATACAGTAAACAATTTCATCAGTCTTGTAAAGAAAGGTTTCTACGATGGACTGATTTTCCACCGCGTGATCAACGGATTTATGATTCAGGGCGGATGTCCGGACGGAACAGGTATGGGCGGCCCGGGATACAGCATCAGGGGTGAATTTACACAGAACAGATTCAAAAACGATTTGAAACACACAGCAGGAGTTCTTTCCATGGCAAGAGCCATGCATCCAAATTCTGCCGGAAGCCAGTTCTTTATCATGCACAAGGATGCTCCGCATCTTGATGGTGCATATGCTGCATTTGGCAAGATTACAGAAGGAATGGATGTTGTTAACCGTATTGCAGAAGAGGATACTGATTACAGTGACCGTCCTCTCGACGAACAGAAAATCAAATCTATGACAGTAGATACATTCGGGGTTGATTATCCGGAACCCAAGAAATGCTAAATAGTTTAATTAATATGTCTCCGCAGTCTGAAAAGAATGTGGAGACATATTTTTTTCATCTGGCAGACCCACGTGCAGTCTCATATTTTTTCAATCCTCAAAAACTTCCACTTCGCCATCAATCACCGCATAGTAAAGATCCTTATCCTTCTTCATCTTCGCTCTTCCGTTTGTTCCCTCTGTGATTGCTTTCTCTACATACGAAATCTGATCTGAGGGAACCAGCAGATGGAGAACTACTCTGTCCGTATATTCAGAATCCAATACAGGAAGTTTCTGCTCCCCGGCAATATACTGTATTTTGCCAATTCCGGTATAGTCTGTGATCACTTCCATCGAAATCCCATACGTTTTCTCTATTATCGTACTGGCAGCCAGTCCCTCCTGAAGACTCTTTGAGTACGCTCTTACAAGCCCGCCGGTTCCAAGCAGGACTCCGCCGAAGTATCTTGTAACCACTGCTGCCACATTATAAATATCCTCGCCCAAAATCACATCCAGCATCGGTCTGCCCGCTGTACCTGAAGGTTCTCCGTCATCACTGCATCTGGTATATTCCCGATTCTTTCCCACAGAATATACATAACAGTTGTGTCTGGCATCCCAGTATTTTTTCTTCATCTCTTCTATAAAAGCCAATGCTTCCTCTTCTGTTTTCACAGGACGTACGGTAGCAATAAATCTGGATTTCTTCTCCACAATTTCTCCTTCCCCGCCTTTATATACTGTTTTATATTTCTCAAGCATACTCTTTTTTCCTCTCTCAATCCTGTTACCGGGCACGGAGCGAACAGTAACTCTTTTATTGACACAGTGTACCATAAATTACAGAAATGCGCTATTGCAGAGTATACTTATCATATAAAAATCCACAATAAGCACTAAAAAGGTATAAAAGTGCTTTATTTACTTATTCTTATTTGATATAATAGAACGGATTATAAAGGAGGTTTAACATGAACTACGGTAAAAAGTCGACTGCAAAGAAGCGGACAGCACTGATCTCCCGTTCTTCCATGATGGGAAAGCGTGCCAGGGTTTCTTTCATCAGAGTCCTGTTCGTATCACTGATAGCACTCTGCATCGCAGTAACCTGCCTGGGTGTAGGGTCATTCAGGGGCGTGATCGATAATGCTCCTGATGTTGATGATATTGATATTATGCCACTGGGCTATGCAACTTTTCTTTACGATGATGCCGGAAATCAGATCCGCAAACTGGCCGCACCGAATTCTAACCGACTGCCGGTTACTCTCGATCAGATTCCTGCTGATCTGCAGCATGCAGTTGTCGCAATCGAGGATGAACGTTTCTACGAACATAATGGTATTGACGTAAAAGGTATTCTCCGTGCAGGAATGAAGGCACTCACTACCGGAGATTTCTCAGAAGGTGCCAGTACGATCACACAGCAGCTTCTGAAAAACAATGTATTCACCAACTGGACCAGCGAATCTACCCAGTTGGAAAGATTTACACGTAAATTTCAGGAACAGTATCTTGCTGTCCAGGTTGAGAAAAAGACAGATAAAGATACCATCCTTGAGAATTACCTGAATACCATCAACCTGGGTGCCGGTTCCTACGGTGTACAGGCTGCAGCACGCCAGTATTTTGACAAGGATGTATGGAATCTTAACCTTTCCGAGTGCGCAACTCTGGCAGGTATTACACAGAACCCGACCAAGTTCAATCCTATCACCAATCCTGACAGCAACCGCAAGAGACGTAAAGAAGTCCTCCAGCATATGCTGGATCAGAACTATATCTCTCAGGAACAGTATGATGAAGCTCTCGCAGATGATGTTTATTCCCGTATTCAGGCTGCTCAGATAAAGAATTCAAGTACCGAAAATACTGTTTATACTTATTTTGAGGATGAACTGACAGATCAGATCATTAACGACCTGATGAATATCAAGGGATACACTAAAACACAGGCTACCAATCTTCTCTACAGTGGCGGACTTAAAGTATATACAACTCAGGATTCTACAATACAGAACATTCTGGATGAAGAATATGCAGATCCTTCCAATTATCCGGATACTGTCCAATATGAACTTGATTACGCTCTGACAGTTACCGATCCGGATGGAAAACAGGTGAATTACAGCAAGGAAATGCTGCAGCTATATTTCCAGAATGAGAATCCGGATTTCGATCTTCTGTTTGATTCTCCGGAAGAGGGACAGACCTATGTAGACAGATATAAGTCAAACATACTTGCTGACGGAAGCAAAGTTCTCGCCGAGCGTGTTAACTTCGCACCACAGCCACAGTCTTCCATGAGTGTGATCGATCAGCATACAGGTTATGTAAAAGCTCTGATCGGCGGTCGTGGTGAGAAAACGGCCAGTCTTACGCTGAACCGCGCAACGGACACAACCAGACAGCCAGGTTCTACATTTAAGATTGTGTCCACCTATGCACCTGCTTTAAATGAAAAGGGAATGTCTCTTGCAACAACATTTGAAGATGAACCTTATGAATATCCGGATGGTTCCCCTGTAAACAACGCAACCCGTTCTTACAACGGAACAACCACGATCCGTACGGCAATCCAAAATTCCATCAACGTTGTAGCCGTCAAGTGTCTGGAAAAAGTAACTCCTGAACTTGGATTAAAATATCTGGATAATTTCGG
Source organism: Blautia wexlerae (assembly GCF_013300825.1). Taxonomy (GTDB): domain Bacteria; phylum Bacillota; class Clostridia; order Lachnospirales; family Lachnospiraceae; genus Blautia_A; species Blautia_A wexlerae_B. Next base: position 10,658 of record NZ_JAAIMY010000044.1, on the reverse strand, counting down.
TTTTACAACCCTTGCTCATGGAACAGAAGCTGATAAAGACGCAAATGGAAATGTATGGAGCGATGCAAACCTCGCTACTGCACTTGGCGGTATCACCCGCGGTGTCACAAATGTTGAACTGTGTGCATCCTATGCAGCCATTGCAAACGGCGGAAATTACATCAAACCAATTTATTATACAAAAATCCTGGACCACAACGGAAATGTACTGATCGAGAATACATCTGCAGAACGTTCCGTAATCAAAGAAAGTACTGCTTATCTTCTCACAAGTGCGATGGAAGATGTTGTTAAAAAGGGTACAGGTACTGCATGCCAGCTTGATAATATGCCTGTTGCCGGAAAAACAGGTACAACCGAAGCATATAACGACTTATGGTTTGTCGGCTATACTCCATATTACACATGTGCTGTATGGTCCGGTTATGACAATAATGAGAAGTTACCGGATTATGCACGTAACTTCCATAAGGCTTTATGGAAAAAGGTTATGACCAGAATCCATGAGGGACTGCCCTCTAAGGAATTTGAGAAACCTGCAAGTGTAGAAAAGTTAAGTGTATGTGAAGAAACAGGACTTCTTCCAAGAGCCGGCTGCCCGGTGATCACCGAATACTTTGACGTAGGTACCATGCCAACAGAATACTGTGATCAGCATTTCTATGACAGTGATGATTACGACTATAATTATGATGAAGATTCCTCTGATCAGACTGACAGTACTGCAGACACTGACAATACTGAAACCCCTGACAGCGAAACTACCGACAGCAATGATAACAGTGACACTACTGATGACAACAACAATAACGAAGATAATAGTAACTCTGATAATACCGATGGCAGTGATGACAACAGCAGCGGCAGCGAAGATGATTCTTCTTATCAGATTGATTACTATTAATAGCTAAAACTTCCGATACAAAAGCACTTCAAAATGATATTTGTGCAACACAAAAAATCCACAGTTCTGAACCGACAGAACTGTGGATTTTTTATAATTTCAGAATCTCTCCTGTAAATATGGGGCTTATCAAACAGATATTTATGCTTCTTTAATAACCATACGTGCAGATCCGTAAATACCTGCATCATTTCCGAGAGTTGCAAGAATGATCGGTGTTTTCTTGCATGCTGTAAAAGCATATTTCTCATAGTATTTCTGAATACAGTCGATCAATGGCTGTCCGGCTTTGGAAACACCACCGCCGATAACGATGGCTTCCGGATCTGTCACACATGCAAACATGGCAAGTGTTCCGCCAAGCATTTCTCCCACCTGTGCCATAACATCACAGGCTACTTTGTCACCCTCTTTAAATGCATCCAGAACATTCTTTGCTGAAAGTTTTGTAAATTTGCGGAGAACAGTCTGCTCATCTGTAGCAGCCAGAGTTCTCTGTGCCACACGAACGATACCTGTTGCAGATGCATACTGCTCCAGACATCCACAGTTACCACAGTTGCAGGCTTCTTTTTCTTCATGGTTAACTGCTGCATGACCGATCTCTCCGCCTGCACCATGAGCACCGCCAACGATCTTTCCATCAACGATGATTCCACCTCCAACGCCTGTTCCAAGAGTTACAAGAATGACATTCTTAGCTCCTGCTGCTGCACCCTTCCATGCTTCTCCAAGTGCAGCTACATTGGCATCATTTCCTGCTTTGGACGGAAGTCCTGTCAGCTCTGTCAGTTCCTTTGTAACTTCTTTAAATCCCCAGAAAAGATTTACCGCACATGGCACTTCCCCTCTCTCATTAACAGGTCCCGGTACACCGATTCCCACACCGTCGACTTCTTCTTTATCCAGTTTACGCTCTGCGATCTTGTCAAGAATCGTCTTTGCAATATCCGGCAGGATTGCTTCTCCGCTGTTCTCCTTACGTGTAGGGATTTCCCATTTCTCAACTAAAACTCCGTCTGTCTGAAAGAGTCCACATTTCACAGATGTACCGCCAACATCAATTCCAAAACAATACTTTCCCATAATATCTGATATCCTCCAAATTACTTTAAATTATTTTTCTTCACGTTTCTTTGCAAGGTTTGCCTGAACACGTTTGTACAGCTCTTCCGCTGCATTATAGCCCATCTTCTTCTGTCTGTGGTTAACTGCCGCAGACTCAACGATAATGGCCAGGTTACGTCCCGGACGGATAGGCAGAGAATGGCACACGATCTTGTTTCCAAGATACTCTGTATATTCCTCATGCAGACCAAGACGGTCATATTCTTTATCTCTGTCCCACTCTTCCAGTTTAATAACCAGATCTACAGACTGTGTATCCTTAACACTCTCAACACCAAACAGAGTTTTGACATCGATAATACCAATACCACGAAGTTCAATGAAATGTCTTGTGATATCCGGTGCCGAACCCACCAGCGTCACATCACTGACTTTACGAAGTTCTACAACATCATCACTGACAAGACGATGTCCTCGTTTGATCAGTTCCAGCGCAGCCTCACTCTTGCCAATTCCGCTCTCACCTGTGATCAGGACACCTTCACCATATACATCCACAAGCACACCATGGATGGAAATACATGGTGCCAGCTGTACACCCAGCCAGCGGATAATCTCAGCCATAAAACTGGAAGTTGTACGCTCTGTCACGAAAGTCGGAACATTATATTTAACTGCCAGATCAATCATATCCTGTGATGGTCTTGTCATTGTACTGAAAATTACACAGGGAATCTTGCTGGAAATAAATCTTTCATATTTAAATTTCCGTTCCTCATCACTGAGCTGCATCAGATAAGTATACTCTACATATCCGATGATCTGTACCCGTTCATTTGCAAAATGCTCCAGATATCCTGTCAGCTGCAATGCCGGTCTGTTGATCTCCGCTGTCTTGATCACAATCTCAGACAGATCAATCTCCGGAGTCAGGTTGTGAAGTCCCAGTTCCTGAACTAATTTTGTCAACTGTACACCCTTCATTTATTTCTCCTTTTCAGTTCAAAATCTGAAAGCCCGGTCTGTCCGCTATCTCAAAACCTGCTCATACAGACATAACTCATTTATAGCTGTCGTCCGAAACTTTCATAGTAAATTTCACGTCTTTTTTATTATATCACATCACTATATGCAACTTCAATTACAAAAAGCGAGAGTCTTTGGGTAATATGTAGAAGAACCCCCGAATATTTTTACATATTTTATATTTTTTTCTCACCAGTGTGCCGACAAGTTGATTCTTGAAACAATCAACTTGTCGGTACACTAGCTCCATGAAAAAATTCATAAACTTTCTGTGCACTTCCTGCATTCATGCTTTCTGTCTCTGTAAGTTCTTCCAGTGATGCATCTCTGATATTCTCAACAGACTTAAATTTCCGCATCAATGCTTTCCGCCTGATTTCACCGATACCAGGGATATCATCCAACAGGGAATGCACCTGTTCTTTACTTCTCAGAGATCGGTGAAATTCAATGGCAAAACGGTGCGCCTCATCCTGGATTCTGGTGATCAGGCGGAAGCCTTCACTGTCTGTATCAATGGGAATTTCAAGATTATTGTAATACAGTCCTCTGGTTCTGTGATGGTCATCCTTGACCATACCACAGACCGGAATATCTATTCCCAGATTATCCAGAACTTTTAGCGCAATATTCACTTGTCCTCTTCCTCCATCCATCAGGATCAGATCCGGCATAATGGAAAAGCTGTCAAACTCATCTTTTCCCTCATGAGTAAATCGTCTGGTAAGTACTTCTTCCATACTTGCATAGTCGTTCGGTCCCTGCACCCACTTTATCTTAAATTTGCGGTAATCACTGCGCTTTGGCTTTCCTTTCTCATAGACAACCATGGAACCTACAGATTCAAAACCACTGATATTGGAAATATCATAAGCCTCCATACGCCTGATTCCCGACAGTCCAAGCCACTCTTCCACTTCATGAACCGCTCCGATGGTTCTTCCTTCTTCACGTTTGATACGCTCTCTGTCTTTATCCAGAACCATCTTTGCATTCTCTTCTGCCAGCTCTACCAACTTCTCTTTCGTACCTTTCTTCGGTACCCTGATATAGACTCGCTGCTTTCTTCGATCTGTAAGCCATTCCTCTATGATCTTGGCATCTTCGATTTCTTTTTGCAGCATGATCTCACGTGGGATAAACGGAGTTCCTGCATAAAATTGCTTCATAAAGCTGGATAATACCTGAGCCTTTGTATCGCCACGTGCCACACGCAGATAGAAATGCTCCCGCCCGATCAGTTTGCCTCCCCGGACAAAGAATACCTGTACAACAGCATCCTGCTCTCGCAGATCAAGGCTTTCATCCATGGCAACTGCGATGATATCCTTATCTTCCTCTCCGTAACCTGTAATTTTCTGACGTTCTCCGATCTTCTGGATACTGCGGATCAGATCCCGGTATTCCATGGCATCCTCGAAACGCATTTCTTCGGAAGCTGCCATCATTTTGTCGGTAAGCATATCAATCGTATCCTTAAAGTCTCCATTGAGAAATTTCAGCAGTTCTGCGATATTTTTCTTATATTCTTCTGAACTCACATAGCCCTGGCATGGCGCGCTGCACTGTTTCATGTGATAGTACAGACATGGACGGTCCTTTCCACAATCTCTTGGCAGTACACGATTACAGGAGCGCACCTTATAAAGTTTTCGCACAAGCTCGATCACATCTTTTACAGCCCCGGCACTTGTATATGGTCCGAAATATTTTGCCTTGTCTTTCTTCATTCTTCTGGCAAAAAGAACTCTGGGATATTCCTCATTTACTGTGACTTTGATAAACGGATAACTCTTATCATCTTTGAGCATGGTATTATATTTCGGTCTGTGCTCCTTGATCAGATTGCACTCCAGCACAAGGGCTTCCAGTTCCGAATCTGTGATAATATACTCAAATCTGGTGATATGGGTAACCATCTGTTCAATCTTTGCACCCTTATTTCTGCTGCTCTGGAAATATTGACGCACCCTGTTTTTCAGACTGACGGCTTTTCCAACATAGATGATCTCGTCCTTCTCCCCATGCATAATATAAACCCCAGGCTTACCCGGAAGTTTTTTCAGTTCTTCTTCTATCTGAAACATAAACTCTCCTCTATACAAAAAATCCTGCCCTGAATGCTTTTCGTATCCATGAGATATTACAGCGTAATTTCCCGTGGTATGAAAACAGAGCCGGAAATTATTTCATTTCCGACTCTGTTATTGTATCACTGAATCTCTGGCTTATCCAGCGTTACTGTATTCTGTTTTTCCTCCGGAATTACCAGATCATCCAGATTTTCCGGAATCTCGATTCCACGCTCTACCGCATGGAAAATCTTCATAAATTCCTTACCTGTAATGGTTTCCCTGCGGATCAGATAAGCAGCAATCTTATCAAGTGCTTCTCTGTGACTGCCGATCAGTCTCTTTGCTTCTTCATAGGAATTATGCAGAAGTATCATCACCTCATGGTCAACCTCTGTGGCAGTGTCATCGCCGCAGTTTAACACTGCTCTTCCGCTGAGATACTGACTCTCCTGTGTAGCCAGACCCATAAGTCCGAATTTATCAGACATACCGTATTGTGTGATCATGGCTCTTGCCACTTTGGTAGCCTGCTCAATATCATTGGCCGCCCCGGTTGTGACAGTGTCAAATACCAGTTCCTCTGCTGCGCGTCCGCCAAGATATCCCACAAGCATTGCTTCCAGTTCCTTCTTTGTATTGAGATATTTCTCCTCCTCAGGCACCTGCATTACATAACCAAGTGCCCCCATAGTTCTCGGCACAATAGTAATCTTCTGTACAGGCTCTGCATCTTTCTGCAGGGCGCTTACCAGTGCATGTCCTACCTCATGATAGGATACGATTCTGCGCTCCTGTGCACTGAGGATCCTGTCTTTCTTCTCTTTACCTACCAGAACTACTTCAACAGCTTCGAGAAGATCCTTCTGGGATACTGCGCTGCGTCCACTCTTAACAGCAAGGATAGCAGCCTCGTTGATCATATTAGCCAGATCCGAACCCACTGCCCCGGAAGTTGCAAGTGCAATGTTCTCAAAATCAACAGTCTCATCCAGATGTACATTTCTTGCATGAACCTTCAGAATCTCGATTCTTCCCTTCAGATCCGGTCTGTCCACAATGACACGTCTGTCAAAACGTCCCGGACGAAGAAGTGCCGGATCAAGAACCTCCGGACGGTTGGTGGCAGCCAGGATCAGAAGTCCCTTTGAAGTGTCAAATCCGTCCATTTCCGCAAGAAGCTGGTTCAGGGTCTGCTCACGCTCATCATTGCCGCCGCCATAATGAGAATCACGGCTCTTTCCGATTGCATCAATCTCATCAATAAAAATGATACATGGTGCATTCTTCTTTGCTTCCTCAAAGAGATCGCGGACACGTGATGCACCCACACCTACAAACATCTCCACAAACTCAGAACCTGACAGGGAGAAAAACGGCACATGTGCCTCTCCTGCTACTGCCTTTGCCAGAAGTGTTTTACCGGTTCCCGGAGGTCCTACAAGCAAAGCTCCTTTCGGCAGCTTCGCTCCGATGGTGGTATATTTGCCGGGATTATGCAGGAAATCCACCACCTCCTGCAATGATTCCTTAGCCTCATCCTGCCCTGCCACATCCTTAAAGGTAATCCCCGTATCCTTCTGAATGTAGGCTTTCGCGCGGCTCTTACCGACTCCCATCATTCCGCCGCCCTTATTCATGCGGCGCATAAATACCATCAACAGTACAAAAAGCACAATCGTCGGCAGGAGCACACTTACAAGCATGGAGATAATCTCTCCCGCTGCATCCGGCTTCTTATACTCAAACTTGATTCCTGTTCCTTCAAGTCTCTCTGTCAGCTTATCTACTGACTCCATCTGATTGGCATAATAAACTTCTTCTGAAAATCCTGATGACTGATGTTTCGGCGTGATCGTCAGTGTATTTGACTGAAGCGTAACCTCTTTCACCTCTCCATCATCTACCATCTCAATAAATTTATCATAAGTGATCTCACTCGAATTGTCCTTGAGCATATTGGTAAACATGGCGAAACATACCAGAGTTACCAGGAGGCATACCAGAAAGGCCAGTATCGACTGATGATTCTTGTTCGGGTCCTGTCTGCCCGGACCTTTATTATTATCAGGACGATTGCCATTCGGATTGTTATCCATATGATTATCCATTTCATTCCTCCTAAACGTTATCGTTCTTATTATAAAGAGAATTCGGGTATAAATCAACTGCGAGATTGTGAAAATTGTGTCCGGTTGTGCATATCTTTCTATAAACCCTATAAAATTTATACGAAGTTTTACAAATTCACCTGTTACAAATGGCTTTATTTGTAGTATACTATTGACAAACTGATTACTGCTCACTTCGTTCCCGGTAATGCACTCCGCAATACACAGAATTTATGCTGACCGCATAAATTTGCGCTGTATGTCCCGGGATATTCTAAATGAGCAGTACTAAAAATGTGATGAGGAAAGGAAATGAACAAATGAAGATAGGATTTGACAACGACAAGTATCTGAAAATGCAGTCCGAACATATTCGGGAACGTATTAACCAGTTTGGAAACAAACTTTATCTGGAATTTGGCGGCAAGCTTTTTGATGACTACCATGCTTCCAGAGTTCTTCCGGGATTTGAGCCGGACAGCAAACTGCGTATGCTGATGCAGCTTTCTGATCAGGCAGAGATCGTTATTGTAATCAGCGCCGCTGATATTGATAAAAATAAAGTCAGAGGTGACCTTGGTATCACTTATGATGAAGATGTACTCCGCCTTATGGAAGTATTTACCGAGCGCGGACTCTATGTCGGAAGTGTCTGCATCACCCAGTATTCCGGACAGGAAAGCGCAGATGCGTTTAAGAAACGTCTGGAGAAGCTTGGAATCAAAGTATACGTGCTTTATCTGATCCCGGGTTATCCGAATAATACTTCCTTTATTGTAAGTGATGAGGGATATGGCAAGAACGATTATATCGAAACAACAAGACCACTGGTTGTCATCACTGCTCCAGGACCCGGAAGCGGAAAAATGGCCACCTGCCTTTCTCAGCTTTACCATGAATACAAGCGCGGTGTCAAGGCAGGATATGCCAAATTTGAAACTTTCCCAATCTGGAATATCCCGCTGAAGCATCCGGTAAATCTGGCATATGAAGCAGCTACTGCTGACTTAAATGATGTGAACATGATCGACCCGTTCCATCTGGAAGCATATGGTGAGACTACTATTAACTACAACCGTGACGTTGAAGTTTTCCCTGTTCTTCAGGCTATGTTTGAAAAGATCATGGGCGAGTGCCCTTACAAATCTCCCACAGATATGGGCGTTAATATGGCCGGTAACTGCATCGTTGATGATGAAGTCTGCAAGGAAGCTGCACGTCAGGAGATCATCCGCAGATATTATAAGAGCATGGAAGCTCTGGTTCGCGGAACAGGCCGCGAAGAAGAAGTTTATAAGATTGAGCTTCTGCTGAAACAGGCTCATGTGACCATCGAAGAACGCAAGGTGGTTCCTGCAGCGCTGAAACGTGAAGAAGAAACAGGTGCACCTGCTGCTGCCATGGAACTTCCTGACGGACGTATTGTTACAGGTAAGACCTCTGAACTTCTTGGTGCATCTTCAGCACTGCTTCTGAATGCACTGAAAGAACTGGCAGGAATTGAGCATGACAAACATGTTATCTCTCCGGAAGCATTAAAACCAATTCAGGCGCTCAAGACAGAATACCTTGGAAGCAAAAATCCAAGACTTCACTCTGATGAAACTCTGATCGCGCTTTCCATCAGTGCCGCAGATAATGAAGATGCGAAGCTAGCCCTGCAGCAGATTCCGAAATTAAAAGGCTGCCAGGTTCATACTTCCGTACTTCTGTCTCAGGTGGATATCCTGGAATTCCGTAAGCTGGGTGTTGAACTTACCTGTGAGCCGAAATCTGAGCATGCTAAGAAACTGCAGAAATAATTTCTGAAATGGTTTTCAAATAGTAGCAGAAAACTCTGAAAATCCACAATATCTATATAATGATACAAGAAAGAATCCTGCCTGAACATATGACAGTTTCATATGAACAGGCAGGAATTTTTTATTTCTCTATAATCTCAATCGCTCTGTCCGGATAATTGGTAATGACTGCTTCTGCACCTGCGTCTTTTACCAGCTGGATGTGTTCTGGTTTGTTGGCAGTCCATACGTGCATTTTCAGTCCGGCACGTTTGACTTCTTCTATGAACTGTGGGTATTTCAGGTGATAAACTGCAGGGTGTACGGCGTTGATTCCGAGATTTTTGGCGTACATGGCTGGATTTACCCATCCGTCACTGAAAAGGATTCCGGTCTGTACATGGTCATTCAGCTGTTTTAACTGTAACAGGCTGTAATGGTTAAAGGAGGAATAGATCAGCTGGTCTTCCATGTTCATTTCTTTTACCAGTTTCAGGATTTTCCCTTCCATTCCCGGATAGAAGCAGATGCTGTTCTTTAGTTCGATGTTTACCATCATATCTGTGGTGCGCATGAGCTCCAGTACTTCTGCCAGAGTTGGAATGTGATAAATTCCTGATGGTTCTGCGGGTGTACTGACTTTTAATTCTTTCAATTGAGCCAGTGTCATATCTTTGATCAGTCCGGTTCCGTCTGTGACGCGGTCTACGTTTTCGTCGTGCATAACGATGAGTTCGCCGTCTGCGGAAGTATGTACATCCATTTCGATTCCGTCTGCGCCCTGTCTGATGGCAAGTTCAAATGCTTCCAGAGTGTTCTCCGGTCTGTATCCGCTGGCACCCCTGTGTGCCCATACTTTTGTTGTTCTCTTTGTTGTTTCTGTCATTTCCATATGCCTCTCTTGTATAAAATTCATTTACGGTGCTTTCCAATAACATATTTTTCGTCTTGTTTTTTTACAAAACGTCTGAATATGTCAAGTGAATAAAATTATCCGCTTTGCTACTTGCTCAGAACTAAATATCTGTTTCGCAGTTTATAGCATTAAGAAAATTACCGTAAATCTTCATAAACAGGGAACTGCATACGCAGTCCCCTGTCATCCATTTAAGTATAAATATTTTTCCTGTGAATGATTATAACACCTTTCGGTATACTGTTATCAATATTTTTATTCATTCACTGTGATGTTCAGACCAGCTTTTCACAGTTCGCTGCAATAGGTTTCGGTAGCCGCTACCAGGATTTTTTCGTTTCCGTAATATTTCTTCATGAAATCTCTGGCATAAGTTCCTGCAGTGATAAATTCCTCTTCCGTAGTGTGAACCTCACATGACTAAAGTCACGTGCTTCCAGACGCTTTAAGCGTCAGACTGAATATCGGCGGATACGCCTGTAGCTTAGGTACGCAGTTATGCGCATTTCCCATGCCAGATACGGCTGGTTCCCACATTATAGGTAGTCCGCTGTATATCTGCCTGTATCTATGCTGCTTTTAAGAGTTCCATTTCTGAATGGAGTTTCCTCAGATCTGCATAGACGCATGAGGTTCTACGCTTTACAGGAGGGACTTTTGCCTCCAGTAAAGACCTTTCCGTTGCCGGAAGGGGTTTTAAAAGTTCCCTTATAAAATATCTCGCTCCTATATTATAGGATGCTGACAGGTCACAATTATATCGTTTTCCTGTCTGGAAAG
>NZ_JAAIMY010000043.1 GCF_013300825.1 Blautia wexlerae | reverse complement strand
TTCTACAGGTATAGAATTTACTCTTGCAAGGTAGAATTAAAAAATACATTTAACCGCAGGAACTGAGAAAGAAATATCCGGAACTGAAGCTGGACACCATCATCGGCTCTGTAAGAGACAGCAGAAAAATCTTCCAGGTATTCGAGAAATATCATCCGGAGATTGTCTACCACGCAGCAGCCCACAAACATGTGCCGCTCATGGAAGACAGCCCCTGCGAAGCAATCAAAAACAATGCAATGGGTACATACAAGACCGCATACGCGGCAATGGCTCACGGATGCAAACGTTTCGTACTGATCAGCACAGATAAAGCGGTAAACCCGACCAACATCATGGGAGCATCCAAACGCCTTTGTGAAATGGTCATTCAGGCATTCGACCACAAGATCAAAGAAGGAAAAGCCAGCGAAATCCCGCAGCTCTTCACCCATGAAATGTCAGACATGGTCAATGCACCGGAAGTAGTAGACGCCCTGAAACACACACAGACAGAATTCGTAGCAGTCCGCTTCGGAAACGTACTGGGAAGTAACGGCTCCGTCATTCCTCTGTTCAGAAAACAGATTGAAGCCGGTGGCCCGGTCACCGTAACCCATCCGGATATCATCCGATATTTCATGACCATTCCGGAAGCGGTAAGCCTGGTACTCCTGGCAGGAACCTATGCCAAGGGTGGCGAAATCTTCGTGCTTGACATGGGAGAACCGGTGAAGATCGATACACTGGCAAGAAACCTGATCAGACTGTCAGGCTTCAAACCGGATGTAGACATTAAACTGACATACACAGGCTTACGTCCGGGCGAGAAACTGTACGAAGAGAAACTGATGGCAGAAGAAGGGCTGAAGAAAACCAAAAACGACCTGATCCATATCGGCTGCCCGATTCCATTTGACGTGGAAGAATTCCTGGAAGAGCTGGAGGGACTTCTGGTGGCAGCTTATAAGAATAAAGACGATATCAAAGACAGAGTGCAGAAGGTTGTGACTACTTACCATCCTGCATAAAAATATGCATATATGAAAGATAAAAACAGGGAGTCGGATATATGAAATTAAAGAAAAAGCAGATAAAAAAATTGTTAGGAATCGTCGGAATTACAGTGGGGACTGTGTTTATAGGAATGAATATTCTGGCAGGAAAGAAAAAAGGCAATTCTGTGTATGAAAATGAGCCAGAAGAAAAAAATCCATTAGAAGGTAAAAAAGTAATCTTTATCGCAGATGAAAATGACAAAGAAAATGCGGATGGTGTGAGAGGGCATCTGGAAGCAATAGGGCTTTCAGAACATCATCCTGGAATATATGAAAAATATATAAAGAGAATATTGGATCTTGTACTTTCTTTTGGTGGTCTGGTTGTGCTTTCGCCATTATATACAGCCATTTCACTTGCAATTGTAATTGATGATCCAGGTCCTGTTTTATTTATTCAGAAACGTATGGGAGAAAATAAAAAATATTTCAAATTACATAAATTCAGAAGCATGAAAATGTCTACTCCTCATGATGTCCCAACTCATATGCTGGAGAATCCGGAACAGTATATTACAAAGGTAGGAAAATTCTTAAGAGCACATAGCCTGGATGAACTTCCTCAAATCTGGGATATCTTTATTGGAAACATGAGTATAATAGGACCAAGACCAGGACTCTGGAATCAGGATGTTTTGACAGCAGAACGTGATAAATATGGTGCCAATGATGTAAAACCGGGATTAACTGGTTGGGCGCAGATCAATGGCCGTGATGAACTGGAAATTCCTGAGAAAGCAAAACTGGATGGATACTATGTTCAGAATATGGGATTTAAAATGGATGCGAAAGTCTTTCTGAGGTCTGTGCATGTGTTTGGAAAAGATGAGTCTGTTGTTGAAGGCGGAACTGGTGAGATGAAAAAACAGTCAGAAGAAAAAGAGATAAAAAAAAAGATTCTTGTGATATGTCAGTATTATAAGCCAGAACCATTCAGAATTTCTGATATTTGTGAAGAAATGGTACGTCGTGGACATGAAGTTCATGTTGTAACCGGATATCCTAATTATCCGGAAGGGATTCTATATGAAGGATATGGTAAGGGGAAATATATTGATGAAGTTGTTAATGGGGTGAAAATCCACAGATGCTATACAATTCCACGAGAAACAGGAATCATTAAGAGGATGCTGAATTATTACAGCTATGCAGTTTCGTCTACAAGATATGTACTGTCAAACAAATGTATAGCTTCTGATGGGAAGCCTTTTGATGTTATTTTTTGTAACCAGTTAAGCCCAGTTATGATGGCAGATGCGGCAATTGCTTATAAGAAGAAATATAAAGTACCTGCAATTATGTATTGTCTAGATTTATGGCCGGAAAGTCTGATTGCTGGTGGGATTACAAGAGAATCTACCATTTATAAATATTATCATCATGTAAGCAAAAAAATATACGGACAGATGGACAAAATTTTGATAACAAGCCGTATGTTTTCAGATTACTTACAGAAAGAATTTGAAATCAAAGAAGAAAGAATAGAGTATTTGCCGCAGTATGCTGAGGGGATTTTTGAACCAATTCCACCTAAAGAAGAAAATGGAGTTTTTGACTTTATGTTTGCCGGAAATATTGGTGCGGTTCAGTCGGTAGAAACTATATTAAAAGCGGCTGAATTACTGAAAAACGAAGCTGTAAGATTCCATATTGTTGGTGGCGGTACTGATTTGGAAAGACTCCAGAAAATGAAAGAAGAAAAAGAATTGGAAAATGTTATATTTTATGGCAGAAGACCAGTTGAAGAAATGCCAGAGTTTTATGCAAAGGCAGATGCAATGCTTGTTGCATTGGCAGCAGATCCGGTACTGAGTTTAACACTTCCCGGAAAGGTTCAGTCTTATATGGCGGTTGGTAAGCCAATTATTGGTGCGATTGATGGCGAGACAAAAACAATTATTGAGGCTGCTAAATGTGGATATTGTGGTAAGGCTGGCAATGAAAAAGAATTAGCTGAAAATATAAAAAAATTTATTGACCAGACTATAGACAGAAAGACTATGGGAATGAATGCCAGAGAGTTCTATGAGATGAACTTTCAGGAAAGATTATTTATGGATACGTTGGAAAATAAACTGAATTAAAAAATTAGGGACAATATTATGAAAGTTTTAATGATTAATGTGGTATGCGGAATCAGAAGCACAGGAAGAATTTGCACAGATTTGGCTACTGCATTAGAAGAACAGGGACATGAAGTGAAAATCGCATATGGAAGAGAAGGTGTGCCAGAACAGTTTCAAAAATATGCAGTCAGAATAGGAAATGATTTTGATGTAAAACTCCATGGTTTAAAAGCAAGATTGTTAGATGGAGCTGGATTTGGAAGTAAACGAGTTACTGAAAAATTTATTAAATGGGTAAAGGAATATGATCCAGATATAATTCATCTTCACAATATTCATGGATATTATATTAATATAGAAGTTCTTTTTAGATATTTACAAACGTGTGGAAAGAAAATTATTTGGACATTACATGATTGTTGGAGTTTTACGGGACATTGTGTTTATTTTGATTATGTTAATTGTAATAAATGGGAAAAGGAATGTAATCATTGCCCTCAAAAAAAAGAATATCCAGCTCGTGTGGGTCCAGACTTTTCAAAACGAAATTTTAATATAAAAAAGGACTTATTTTCTGAAATTCCTAATTTAATTTTAGTTACACCTTCTCAGTGGTTAGCGAACTTATTGTCCTACTCATATATGAAAAAATATACGGTAAGAGTTATTTATAATGGTGTGGATACGAGTGTTTTTCGACCTGTAAAAAGTGAAATAAAAGAAAAATATAATTGTCAAGGAAAAAAGATTGTTCTGGGAGTTGCGTCTGTATGGGACAAAAGAAAAGGATTAAATACTTTTATTGAACTTGCAGACAAACTTAATGATTCGTATCAAATTGTTCTTGTGGGATTAGATAAAGAGCAGAAAAAGAAATTGCCATCTAAAATTATTGCTATAGAAAGAACTAATAGCATTCAAGAATTAGTTAGTCTTTACAGTGCTGCATATGTATTTGTTAATCCTACATTAGAAGATAATTATCCAACTACAAATATTGAAGCAATTGCCTGTGACACACCTGTTATTACATATGAAACTGGTGGGAGTGGAGAAAGTGCAAAAATATATGGTTTGAGTGTTCCTCAAAAAAATGTTACTCAATTGATTAATGCTATTGAGAACATAGAGAGTATTGAACGAAAAAAAATTAATATTGATTGCAAGAATGTGGTTCAAAAATATTTGAAATTGTATATGAGTAAATAAAAAATTAAAGATCAATGCATAATTAAGGAATAAAAAAATGATTGAAAAAAATAAAAAAAGTAGATTTTTATTAGCTATATTAGTATATATGTCTATTTTCTTTTTTTTATTAATAATTTCGCTGGTAATAGATACTACATATGATGCAAAGAAACTGTTTAATGTATGTATTGCAGCATATATGATTATTGGGATTTGTTTAATAATTCATATTGGAACAAGTGGGGGAGATTTTTTTGAGCCTATTACAATTATTTCAATTCTATATATGATGTTATTTGTATTCGAACCTATGATTGACATTTGTGAAAATAATTTAAAATGGTTTGGAGGAAATTATACATCTTTTGGAATTAAAGGAACCTGGATTGCTGTTGCAGGATATTTATCCTTTTTTATAGGATATAGAACAAAAAGATTTTCGTTTGTTCCTTCTTCCTATAATGAATTAAGATATAACGTTAAGAAAGAAACAAAAGAAGTGGAAGATAATGCTTATTATGCAAAAGTGGCCATTGTTTTTTGGATAGCTTGTTATTTTCTATCAGTACTATTTCTTCTTTTGTCAGGAAAAAGTCTTGTTTTTATTTTGACAGGCGGTTTAACTGGAAATGGAGATTTGTTAGAATCGCGAAAAATGTTAGGAGCACTATCCATGTTTAGTTATTGCCTTGTTGGTGCATGGATGTTGTATTTCGTTTATGGAAAAAATAAAAATTTAAAAGTAATAACATTCATTTTAACAGTTTTTATTTATTATATTAGAGGATACAGATTTATTATTATTATATTTGCATTGGCTCCCATTGTTTTTATGTATTTATATAAACAAAAGCGTCCTAGATTGGTAACGATAATAGGAGCTATCATAGTAATGATAATATTTGTTGGATTTGTTGCAGCAGCAAGAAATAGTGTTAGATATGGTGGTGGCATTTCCAGTGATATGGTTAATTGGGATGCTGCATTAGAACAGGTTAAAGATAATTTTCGTATATATAAAACATACTATGCATTAGTTGGTTATGTTCCTCAAAAAACTAATTATTTACATGGTCAGCAGATTTTTCTTTATACAGCATTAATGTTTGTTCCAAGAATTATTTGGAAATCAAAACCTGAAACTTCGGCTGGTTTATATTTAATAAGGGATGCTATTTCAGAAAGTGCTTTTTTATCAGGAACAGCATATCCTATTATTGGTGAGTTCTATATAGAATTTGGCAGTGTTGGTGTTGTTATATTTATGTTCTTGTATGGATATTTGAATAAAAGCTGGATGAATAAATATGGATTATCATATTCGAAATTTGATCAAATCATGTATAGTATTTTGCTATTATCGAATTTTCAGATTGTGATTAGAGGATATACCCCATCAAATTTTTATATGGTTATATTTTTTGTTTTACCATTGTTATTTATTAAATTTTTAAAGGGAATAAATAGAATATGAAAAAAATTAAAGTTTTAGTAGGACATCCTGGAAAACAGCATTCATTAAGATTAGCTGAGGCAATTTTAAATGATTCAAAATATGAATTGATTTATGCAACAACAATTTATGATAAGAAAAGTTCATTTTTAATGAAAGTTGTAAAAACAATTTCATCCTCAAAAAATAAGGAAAGAGCAAACGCGCGGAAAAGTGAACTTTTGGAAGATTCTCAGGTGGTTACTTTTTGTTCTATCTTAGGATTGTTTAGAATCTTTTTAGCACATTATGATAAATCGCAAAAATGGTTTCAGAAAATGACGTGTTATTTAGGTGATATTTTTGGAGTAAAAATCGCAAAATATGCTATAAATAATGATATTGATATCATTATTACATATGATACTTTTTCTGAAAAATGTTATGAATATATTGATCGTTATGCTAAAAAAAGAATTATTAAAGTGATGGATGCTTCAGCAGCAAATCTTTCATATCAAAAGGGAATATTTGAAAAAGATATGAAATGTTCGCCAGAATTTGCCACCAAATTAAAACAAGAAATCTCATACACATTAAATGACGAACGACAAAATTATTATATTGATGAAGCAAAGAGATCAGACTATATTATTGCAGCGTCTGAATTTTCAAAGAAATCCTATATATCAGTAGGAGTTCCTGAGGAAAATGTTTTTGTGTGTCCATATGGAATGAATAGCTTAAATTATGAAGAAAGGCATATTAGCAAATCAGATGAGTTAGTATTTACTTTTATGGGAGGAACAAGACAAGCTAAAGGTCTATCATATGTATTGGAAGCTTTTACAAGATTATCAAATAAAAATACAAGACTTAATATTGTGGGAAAAGATAATTTGGCACAGGATATAAAGAAAAAATATAGAGGAAATATAGAGTATTGGGGACAACAGTTACACTCCAAAATACCAGAAATATTATCAGAAACAGACATACTTTTGTTTCCTTCTTTGAGCGATGGATTTGGGTTTGCAGCGGCAGAGGGAATGGCAGCGGGATGCCCTGTTGTCGCAAGTGAAAATTCTGGTATTGCTGATTTGATTGAGAATGGAATTAATGGATTCGTAATTCCTACACATTCTACAGTGGCTTTATATGAAAAAATGTTATGGTTTGTTGATAATCGTGAAAAAATTCAAACAATGTCTGATAATGCAGTAAGCACGATAAAGAAGATGACTTGGGAACAATATAATCAAAAGATTTTAGATATACTAAAATATATTACGCAAAATGAAAATATTGTAAAGTGAGAAATGTAGAATTATGAAAAAGTTAGTGAAAAATTATTTATATAATTTGATATATCAAGTGTTTTTGGTAATTGTTCCACTTATAACAGCCCCATATCTTGCAAAGACATTAGGACCTAAGGCATTAGGAACATATAGTTATATTTGCTCAGTTAGTAGCATTATAACAAATTTAGGATTGATTGGGCTGAATAATTATGGTGCACGGGAAGTTGCGTATTCTAGAAGTGAACAAAAAAAACTTGATAAAGTTTTTGCCGATATTAATATACTTAGATTTATATTACTTTTGATTATTTCTATACCATATTGGATAATTATTTTGCAATCTTCATATAAAGTATATTTTTCAATCCAGTATATTTTGATTTTTTCAACATTTATAGATACATCGTGGTTGATGATAGGTCTCGAAGAAATGAAGATTGTAGCTTTGAGAAACTTTACAGCAAAATTCCTTACAGTAATTGGCATTTTTTTATTTGTGAAAAATTCTGATGATTTATGGATTTATTTTGCTATATTTTCTGTTGCGACTCTTATTACGACATGCAGTTTGATTTTTCAATTAAAAAAATATGTTAACTATGAGCATTTTGATTTAGGAAATATGTATAAATATATAAAGGGTTCTTTGTTATTATTTTTACCACAGATAGCAACTCTTATGTATTTACAAGTTGATAAGATTATGTTGAAAGCAATGTCAGATACGAGTCAAGTAGCTTATTATGATCAGGCAGAAAAAATTGTTTCTATTCCATTAGCACTTATAACAGCTTTAGGGACAGTTATAATGCCTAAATTGGCTACAGATTTTAGAAAAAATCATCATGAAGAAATAGAAAAAACTATTCAAATAGTTATCAAGTTTTCTTTATTCGCTTCATTACCTATGATGTTTGGACTGATGTCGATTTCAAGGACTTTTATTCCTTGGTTCTTAGGAAGAGACTTTTTACCAGTTGCTTCAGCAATAGCAATTATTGCTCCTATTATCGTACTTAATTCGCTTGCTAATATATCAGGAAATCAATATTTTACAGCTACTAATCAAACTCGAATTATGACTATATCTTATATGGCGGCTGCGATTTTGAATATTATTATAAATGCCATTCTTATTCCTAAATGGCAATATAAAGGTGCCGCAATTGCGACACTTTTATCAGCACTTATTTCGGTAATCATTCAATATTCTGTAATGAGAAAACAAATAAGAATTGAAAAGGCATTTTTGTCTTCCATAAAATATCTATTAGCTTCCTTATTAATGTTTTGTATATGTTATGCTTTAAGAACTTTAGGAGATACTTGGCATGTTACTTTGTTGCAGATATTTATAGGTATATTGGTATATATTATCGTATTACTGTTAGCAAAAGACGAAATATTAATGAAAATTATTTTTACATTAGTGAAAAAGGAAACAAAACATGAATAAAAGTGTTATTAAAGTAACTATTATTGGAGATAGTATAAGTCAGGGGTTAGGAAAGAAAAAAATTAATTATTGTGAAAGTTTAAAAAATAAAATAGAAAATTTAGCAGGTGTAACATGTAATTTAGAAAATTTAGCAGTGACTGGAAAAACTATAATATATGCTAATGAAATTATCGAAGACATTATTAAAAGTGATCCAGATATTATACTTCTTTTTATGGGAAGTGTAGATGCTTTGATAAGACCGAAACCAGAAGGGATTTTTTGGAAGTGTTTACCTAAACGATATAAGTTGAATGGTATGCTAGATCCACGACCTTTTTATTCAAAAAAATGGTGGAGATATATACCAGAACATATTGATTCTTGGATTAGATGGCATTTAAAAAAAGTTTTAATGAAATTATCTAAAGTTTATTCTTGGGTTGATGAAGAAATGTTTGAAAAATACTATAGAGATTTTGTAGAAAAATTTTCTGATAAAGAAATTTTGGCAATTTCTCCTGTGTATGTAGATGAAAAATTCTTTCCGGGTTCAAATCGAAATTTAAAGAAATATCGAGATATTATATCTCAAATATGCTCAGAGCAGAAATATACGCATTTTTTTGATATATATTCATGTCAAGAGCAGCTAGGATGGGAAGAAAAACCATCAATTTATGGAAATGATCATTTTCATCCAAGTAAATATGGATATCAATGGATGGGAAATATTTTGGGAGAGAAAATATCTCAAATTATAAAAGATTAAAATAGGACGCGATGAGTATGAATATAAAACAAAATTTGTTATATTTTCTTTGTAAAACTATTTATAGGCCTTTGCCGATAGAAGAAAACAATGTTAAACATATTATTTCCGTAGAATATAAGGATTTATTGATTGAAAAAAATACAACATTCAATGTTTGTAAACTGAATATCCAAAATAAAGAATATTATTTTAGAGAATGTAAGAAACATGTTAAATTTGAGGAGTATCTTAGAAATTTGATTAATGAATATGTTGATTCGTTAGAAGATAATAATCCGTTAAAATTAGAATTTCTTAAAGTGCGGAATACTTTAATGAAGCCGGATGTTATGAGAAAACTATTTAGAATGGGAATAGTTAATGACAGATCTTCGAAAATTTCATATTTTTTTAAATCAAACGATATTTCAATCTGGGGAATACAAGAACTTGAAAATATTGAATTGAATGAACTGAAAGATTTGTTTCAGTATTTATGGGGGGAGATTTATTCTTATCGTTTGAATGCTGGATTAAAAAAAGGATTATATCAAAGCTTTAATGCAAGTAAATCATTGGCAACAAAAAAAATAGCTGATTTATTGGGAATAGGGTATCTGATACCAGAGATTGAATTGGTTAAATTAGTTTTTCCTGATGGTAATGAAAAAATTGGAACTTTAATGTCTGCTGTTAATGGGATAGCACCTAAAAAAATGTTGTATGCAGAAAAACAGAAAATCACGCCTAAATTTCAACGAGATTGTAATTCTTTAAATGTGCTGGATGCTATTTGCCATGAGAGAGATCATAGACCAGGAAATTATTTTGTGCGATTAAATTCAAATGGAGAAGTAGACTCATTGGAGGCATTTGATAATGATGCTCCGATGACGTTTTCTCTTACCGGTAATATTAATTTAGTAACATATTGGGGAAGTTCTCCTTTATTATTATCGGATGGAGCTTTAAATCTTGTACATGTTGATAAGAAATTAGCACAAAAAATTTTGAAACTTAAAGATGAAGAAATTGTGAATTCTTTAAAACTGATACTTAGTAAAATTCAAGTTTGGTTTGTATGTAAAAGAATTCATAAAATGCAGAAAGCTATAAAACATACAATGCAAAAGAGTGCTGATTTTTTTATTTCGGATACGGAATGGAATGAAAAAACAATAACGGAAGAATTAAGTAGTGATACAATAAATTCATATTTAAAAATTTTTTGCATGAGTTCCCGAAAAGAAAAAAATTATGATGATTAAGAGAATTTATAGTTAAAATTGGAAATAATTTAAGTAAGTAATAAATAAATTACTATGATAAAGAGATATGTCATTGTTTTCAGGTAAAATACTAATGATCACAGGAGGCACCGGTTCTTTCGGAAACGCCGTATTAAACCGTTTCCTTAAAACCGACATCGGGGAAATCTGAGCATCAGACATTGGGGTCAGACCGTGCGTCCAGCTAAGGGTATATAGTCCAGTAGGTGGAATTCCATCAAATAAGCTGCTAACCACAGCATTTGAAGTGAGTTTTGAGTCTGTCGCGGTAACGTTGCAGGCTAAACGTAGACAGCAAGATAACAGGGATAGCTATTGAGCACCGAAATCCCAAAGTTACCAGAGGGTCGACATCGTGGTCTGGATGGAAGACAACATATGTATTTATCGTCATGGTGAGATTTTATATATCTCCGCGGTGTTGGTTGGAACTATTCATGTTATACAGGGAAGATGTATCAACGGGAGAGAACCTGTATTTTTTTCTGCATTGTGTAAACAGAAAGTATGCCTGACTACCAAAAGAAGGATAGCAAAAGAAATACAGGTGGCCGGAGATTCGAATAGTACCGATGAAGGTATGAATAAAATAAATACCATAGGGAAGTCGAGAGTGAACTGTTCCTCACAGTTCTGGCCTGCGAAACTATATCAAAGAGGAATACGGGAGAAACCTGGAAGAAAACATAAACGCTCTTATAGAACACCTAAAGAAGAAGTCCTATAAGCCGAAACTGGCAAGGCTGGTGAAAATACTGGAGGATAATGGAAAGATGCGACCGCTCAGTATCTATTGTTACGAAGATAAGCTGGTGCAGGAAGCTCCTTTATATCAATGAGCTTGGAATTGCAGACACGGCTTTTTATTATGATACGGAAGAACAGCATCAAAAAGCACTTACTGGAAGAACATGTACTAATGGTGGGATTTTAGCAGTAAGAATTGGAGAACATCTCCACAGTAAAAAAAGGTATAGAACTGGCTGATAAAATTATTAGTGTTTTACTGGAAGATGAAGGCTGCGCCGAACGTTTTCCATATGATATTGTGGATGAATTAAAAAAAGAGTTTGGAATATGATATAAAACATGAGATGTATTGAAAAAAGATTCATCATAAAGAAACAAGGAACAAAGGAGAGAAAAGAATGTCATTATTTAAAGGAAAAACACTTATGATCACTGGTGGTACAGGTTCTTTTGGAAACGTGGTATTAAATCGTTTCCTTCAGACAGATATTGGAGAAATCCGCATATTTTCACGTGATGAGAAGAAGCAGGATGATATGCGTCATGACTTCCAGACCCGTATGCCGGAGGTTGCAGATAAGATTAAGTTTTATATTGGTGATGTAAGAGATTTGCAGTCTTGTAAGAGTGCTATGCATGGAGTGGATTACATTTTTCATGCTGCTGCGCTGAAACAGGTGCCTTCTTGCGAGTTCTTCCCTATGGAAGCAGTGAAAACCAATATCATTGGTACAGACAATGTCCTTACAGCAGCTATTGAGGAAGGGGTTGAAGCGGTTATCTGTCTTTCTACAGACAAGGCTGCATATCCGATTAATGCGATGGGTAAGTCGAAATCTCTTGAAGAGTCTGTAGCTATCGCCAAGTCCAGATATTCCGGAAAGACTAAGATTTGCTGTACACGTTATGGAAATGTTATGTGTTCCCGTGGTTCTGTAATTCCCCTTTGGATCGATCAGATCAAAGCTGGCAATCCGATTACAGTTACTGAGCCGAATATGACTCGTTTTATCATGTCTCTTGAAGAGGCTGTTGACCTTGTTCTTTATGCTTTTGAGCATGGTGAGAATGGTGACCTGCTTATTATGAAAGCACCGGCCTGCTCCATCGGTCTTCAGGCAGAAGCAGTATGTGAAATGTTTGGCGGAAATAAAGATGATATTAAGGTGATCGGCATCCGTCATGGTGAGAAGATGTATGAGACACTTCTTACAAATGAGGAGTGTGCCAAGGCGGTTGATCTTGGAGATTTTTATAGAGTACCTGCAGATAACCGTGGTCTGAACTATGACAAGTATTTCAAAGATGGTGATGTTAAAAGAAATAAACTGACAGAGTTTAATTCTAATAATACAAAGCTTCTTAACAAAGAAGAGATCAAGGCTAAGATGATGGAGCTTACATATATTCAGGAAAGATTAGCAGAAGAATAAATAGAAAAGGTGAGAATAAAATGGTAGAGCATAATTTTAACTGGAAAAATGACGGCCGCACAAAGGTGATGATCGGATGCGGAACCCGTCCTGAGATCATTCGTCTTGCTGCTGTAATCAAAAGATGCAGAGAATATTTCGATTGTTGTGTTGTTTATTACAATCAGAACTGGGACAGAAACCTTTCTACAGTTTTCTGGGAGGATTTTGAGCTGACTAATACCTTTGGCGAATTTGGTCCGGATATTCTTGTTCCGGTAGTTGGAGAGAATCTTGGCGTGACCTGTGGGAATATCCTTGGAAGAAGCTATGAATTGCTGAGCGAATTGCAGCCGGATGGTTATCTTGTATTGGGAGATACCAATTCCTGTTTATCTGCAATTTCAGCAAAGAGATTACATATCCCTCTTTTCCATATGGAAGCTGGAAACAGATGTAAGGATGAGTGTCTTCCTGAGGAGACCAACAGACGTATCGTAGATGTTATTTCTGACGTAAACCTCTGCTATTCTGAATTTGCCCGTAAATATCTTGCAGATACAGGATTGCCGAAGGAGAGAACATATATGACCGGTTCTCCTATGGCAGAAGTGCTTCACATGAATTTAGAGAAGATCCAGAAAAGTGATGTTCTGGAAAGACTTGGACTTGAGAAGGATAAATATATTTTACTTTCTGCACATCGTGAGGAGAACATTGATTCCGAGAAGAACTTCTTAAGTCTCTTTACAGCAATCAATGCGCTTGCAGAGAAATACGATATGCCGATTCTCTATTCCTGCCATCCAAGATCAAAGAATCGTCTGGAGAAGAGTGGATTTAAGCTTGATCCAAGGGTAAGAGTGAATGAGCCACTTGGATTTAATGACTACAATAAACTTCAGATGAATGCATTAGCTATTGTGTCTGATTCAGGAACATTGCCGGAAGAGAGTTCCTTCTACCTTTCTATCGGTCATCCGATTGCTGCTGTATGTATCCGTACATCAACAGAGAGACCAGAAGCACTGGAAGCAGGAGATTTTATCTTAGCCGGTATTACAACAAAAGAACTTTTAAATGCTACAGATATGGCAATTGCGATGAAGCAGAACGGTGTGCTTGGGAAACCTTGTCCGGATTATATTGATGAAACAGTATCTATGAAGGTTGTTCGTATTATTCAGGGATATGTGAATGTAGTCAATAAGATGGTTTGGAGAAAAGATCAGTAGAATATAAATTTAATGACGGGCAGGTGCTCATGTTGAAACTGCACCGGGCTCGTCATTTTTATCGTTGGAGGTAGTGCTATTATGAATATACTTGTTACCGGTGCGAAAGGAATGGTAGGAACTGCACTTGTAAATAACTTAAAAAACATCAGAGATGGAAAAAACAGAACCAGAAACATTGAGATTAATGAAATCTATGAATATGATTTAGACAGTACAGAAGCACAGTTAGATGAATATTGTGCAAAAGCTGATTTTGTGTTTAACCTTGCCGGTGTAAACCGTCCGGAGAATCCGGAAGATTTCATGAAAGGTAATTTCGGATTTGCTTCACAGCTTCTTGATACATTAAAGAAACATAACAATAAAGCAGGCATTATGCTTTCTTCCTCTGTTCAGGCTACACTGGCAGGACGTTTTGGCAACAGTGAATACGGAAGAAGTAAAAAAGCCGGAGAAGAATTATTTTTTGAATATGGAAAAGAAACAGGTGCACCGGTATATGTATACCGTTTTGTAAACCTGATGGGACACAGCCGTCCAAAATACAATTCTGCAATCTCAACATTTTGCTGGGCAGTAGCAAATGATGAAGAGTTTATTGTAAATGATAGAAGCACAGAGTTGGAAGTACTTTATATCGATGATCTTGTAGAAGGAATGTTTGATCTTCTTGAAGGGAAAGAACAGCATTGTGAGTTTGATGGAGTTGAGACGGTGTTAGATGAGGATGGTCGCTATTGCTGTGTACCAGTTACACATAAAGCTACATTAGGTGAAATCGTGGACTTATTGGAAGAATTTAAGTCACAGCCAATTTCCTTAATGATGCCCAAATGCCCGGACGGATCATTTGCAAAGAAGCTGTTTAGTCTTTATTTAACCTATTTGCCGACGGATAAGTTCAAATATGCGATGAAGATGAATCGCGATGATCGTGGTTCTTTTACAGAGTTGGTACATACAGTTGACTGTGGACAGGTGTCCATTAATATCAGTAAACCAGGAATCACAAAGGGACAGCATTGGCATAACAGCAAATGGGAACAGTTTATCGTAGTGCATGGACACGGATTGATTCAGGAACGTAATATCAATACAGGAGAAACTGTAGAATTTGAAGTTTCCGGAGATAAGATTGAAGCAATCTATATGATTCCTGGATGGACTCATAATATTATCAATCTGTCAGAGACAGATGATCTGGTAACTGTCATGACCTGCAATGAGATCTTTGACCCGGGACATCCGGATACGTTTTTTGAAGTGGTATAAAATTTTAACTTCCCAAAATCCCCTACAACATACTTCCATATACTAAATAGGTCATATGTTGTAGGGAGTTACTTTTTGTTATACAGTTTTCGATACAGCCAGAGCTTTGATTTTTTCTAAGGTAAGGTCTGTAAAACCCCTCATCTTCTTTAAAATAACGTACTCTGTCAGCAAGTATTTTGTAATACATATCTTTTGGATCGGCATAGGAAAAATCGTACATTAGTTTTCCGAGTTCTGTTTCATTTCATCTTTGATTTGGAAATTTGCATAAATAATATGAGCTTCATCGCCAAATGGTTCACCGGTTTTTTGGATGATGCAGTCAATATACGAATGATTACTTTTGTTATAATAGTCCTTTGATATTTTCTACATTCTATCTTTTTCTAAAATATTCTGTATTTTATGTTCGTCATAAGAAGGAAGTACATCTTCTAAGGTTCCATCGAACATAGCTGCATATACTTTTTTATCTGCTCGTAATTGATATTTTTCTAATGGATTGAGGATGGATTCTCCTTTATCATTTTTTATAACAAAACATATTTCATCGTTACGAAGAATTTCTGCTGCTAACAAGCGTGATTCATGGCTTGTAATAATTAGTTGGGTGTTTCTTTCTTCTGCCATTTTGAGGAATAGTTCAATTATTCTAGTCGTCATAATGGGATGGAGGCAGCGATCCATTTCATCAATAACAAAAGTACGTCTATCAGAAATTTTGAGAAGAATTTCTATTAAATCCAATAAACGTGCAGTACCATCGGATTCTTCTTTTAAATTAAAATAGATAGATTCTTTCTCATGGCTAAATTCAATTGTTTTGATTACAAGATTATTATTTTCATCTAATTCAAAAGTATAAAATTCTTTATAAGATCGGAGCATGATGGAAGGGTCATGCTTTTCATTTCCTGCTTTGTCTTTCTCCAGATCCGAAATAACTTTGTTGAATAATTCTTCAGGGATTTTATTTTTAATAACATCTACAGGGATCTCTACTATTTTTAAATCACTTATACCTGTTCCAAGAGCATTTAAAAGATTAGCAATTTCGTTCAGGTTTGAATGTGAAAAATAAGGATATCCAGTAAGGATGCTGTCGGGGTTACTTACGGTTAGTAAACTACCAAACCAAACATATACTTTACGAAGAATTCTAAGTTCAGGATTATCTTCATACATTTTAGCCTTTCCATGATTAATGATTGAAAGAAAGAGTAGCTCAGAATCAGCTATGCTATCTTCACCGTATATGTTTAATTTTTCAATTCCAGAAGTAGCTTTGAAATAGTCACCAACAAAAAAGGTACCATCTAAAAGATTACGGCAAAAAATTTGTCGTTGGACATTTGTTGGTGTTATTTCATAAAGATATTCTCTTTGAATCGAGCCTGTTTTAAGTAGGACAGAAAATCCATAAACAATATGCTTGTTTCCTAGAAGTAATTCGACCTCAAATGAAGAAGGAAGCGATTGGTTGCAAGGCTCCTGCCTAAAGTATTTATTAGTAAATCCATTTGGTAAACCATTTATAACCATGTCCTGAACAAATTGAAATGCCTCTATTAAGTTAGACTTTCCAGAGGCATTTGCTCCAAAGATCGCTTCACATTTCGTTAATTTAATATGTTTATCTTTGTATACTCGTTTAGAATTTTTTCGTGCTTTGCCAGCTTCCATGGAAAAGGTTTGCATTTGATTAAAAGATAAAAAGTTCGCTAATGAAAAATTTATTAACATTGTTTGTCACCTCATATGTCTATATAATATATTGAAAAAACGAATTTGTCAATTTAAAAAATACATAAAATTAGTATATTACACAGAAAGAGATGCTATTAAAACGAAAAAATCGTTTAAACTTCAAAAATAGGATTGACATATTCTTGGATAGGTAGTATCTTTTTGTTAGCAGATGGAAGCGGCGAGTGCTACTTTCGGATTGATTGGGAGGCCGCCCGTAGGAACTTATTGATTTTGCACATAATATTTTAAGAAAGGAATAGTGATATATGAAAGTAATTTTTTTATCATCACAAGGTTACAAGGACTCAGGAGAAAATAAGGGAGACTGTATTCTCATTGACACGAACAGTGAATTAGTTATTTATGACTGTGGATGTGAAGAACATGCAAATCGAGCAATCGATTATATGGATAAACACCATTACTCAAAAGCCAAATTGGTACTTTCTCACAATGATGCGGATCATTTCGATGGAATTCCGCATCTTATAGAGGCAGGGAAAATATCAGATGTGTATACACTTCTATTATTAAAATATAAGGATGATCTGTTAGAGAAAATAAATGATAAGCGTATTACGAGAGATTCATTAGCAAGAAGGATTTCAGAAATATTTGCAAACATTTATTCACTCTCTGGTAAAGTGGTGCTAAAGGATATTTTCAGTGATACATTTATATGCAATGAAATTAGTATTATAGGACCAGATAGAGAGTATGCATTAGATGCTGTGGCTAAGCGTATTGATAATAGGCAAGGAGATACAATTGATAAAGAAACGATTGTAAATGCTGTCAGTACTCAGGTGAAGGTTATTGTTGGAACTAAGAATTTGTTGCTATGTGGAGATAGTAGTTATGAAGCAATCAAGAATAAACTTCCTGGTTTTAATTTGATTCAGTTACCGCATCATGGTAAGAAAGAGCAGGCTGATAGAATATTTGAACAGAAGGGCTCTGTAGGTATAACGTATTATGTATCGGATAATACAGGTAACAGCAATGGTGGTTCAGATGATTTACCAGTACAGGGATATAATATTAAGAATACCCTGAAAGGAGATCAGGAATGTTCTTCTAATTCAGTCGGACTAATTAATGCACCAGTTCGTTCATACTATAGAGGTAATTAAAAGTGAGATATTTGATTGCTGAAAATCAAAGCAAGGAAATTGCAGCCAGACAGAAATACCTCTATGATATATTTCAACTTTATTTTATACCACAGAACCAGGTTGATGGTTTTATTCCGTTAGTGCCGTTGGGCACTGTGGAATTTTCTGCAATATTTATTGTAGGACATCATGATCAGGTTAGAAAATATTTAAAGAGTAATATTAGAAATATCGAGGAAGGAACTATAGTGTTGATTACTTGTTATGCAAGTAAATTAAAAAGATTTAAGAAAAATGATAAAGTATGGTTTGCCTCTGCTGCAGAAAATGAGTTGTCATATTGTTATAGAGGAAAGGACTATGGTTTTGAATTTGACATAACAGAATCAGAAATTGATTTCTATAATTGTTCCAAGTTGAAAGTTATGGAAAGAATAGAAAAATGTTTTCAACACTTATGAGGTAAGGACTATGAATATAAAAATATTTGATGTTTATAATATACGAGCGAGACTGTCTGTATATATTATTATTATAGCACCTGTTATTTTAACATTGTACGCAATGTATGAGCCGGTTCGTAGTTTAAGTTTTTCAGTTGTATTTATTGCTATTTTATGTGCATTTTCTAATTATCTTTTTGCACTCCAACGATATATACAAAAAGATAAGATATATGGAAATACGACTGCTAAATATCTTTATTTGGAAGATGATCATATAAATGCATGTACTAAAAAGCGTTATTATAGAAAACTTAGCCTAATGGATGAAGGATTTAGTATTTTTGATACGCCAACCAATAGTAATGAGTTTAAGGAAGCATGTGCCAGCGCCATTCAATGGTTGCGTAACAATACACGAGAGAATAGAATTGTTCAAGAAGAAAATATGTTATGGGGATTTTATAAAAACTTATTAAGTTTAAAAATAATTGGGATTATTTTTTCCATTATTGCTATAACTATTCTTATAATAATTTCGTTACCCATAGATATGAAAGAATTTTTTTATTCTTCAATAAATATGGGGGTACTTATAATTGATATATCCTCTGTGTTATTTTGGATTTTGGGAGTTAATAAAAAGATATATACTGTTCTGGATAAAAAGTACGCTTATGCATTGCTTGGAGCTTTAGATACAATGTCAAATAATGGATAATTTGCGGGTTCAGCAAAGTTTATTCCTAACATTAAAATTTATCCAAAGTTTTCGAGTATGCCATTTTTGCTATATAAGGACATGAAATTAACAGTTTGGTAAAAACCAGGTTAGTGAAAGAGATTATGGCATTTATCTGTTCTGAGGGTGAAATAAATTAGATTTTGGACTGTTTTGATGTGACCACATTGGGGTCTGACCGTGCGTCCAGCTAAGGGTATATAGTCCGGTGGGTGGAAACCCCATCAAATAAGCTGCTAACCACAGCATTTGAAGCGAGTCTTGAGTTTGCCGCGGTAACGTTGCAGGCTAAGCGTAGACAGCAAGATAACAGGGATAGCTATTGAGCACCGAAATCCCAAAGTCACCAGAGGGTCGACATCGTGGTCTGGATGGAAGACAAAATATGTATTTATCGTTATGGTGAGATTTTACATACCTCTGCGGTGTTGGTTGGAACTATTCATGTTATACAGGGAATATATATCAACTGGAGAGAACCTGCATTTTCTTCTGTAGTGTGTAAACAGAAAGTATGCCTGACAACCAAAAGAAGGATGGCAAAAGAAATGCAGGTAGTCGGAGGCCCGAATAGTACCGATGAAGGTATGAACAAAATAAATACCAGAGGGAAGTCGAGAGAGAACTGTTCCTCACAGTTCTGGCCTGCGAAACTATATCAAAGAGGAAACATTAGCTATACACAGAGATAGAGGTACTAATGGAAACGAAATTGGCGAGAATATCACAATTATCAAAGGAAAATCCTGATATGGTATTTACGTCTTTAGGACATCTGATTAATAAAGAAATGCTTAAGAGCTGTCATGCCCAGATGGATGGAACGAAAGCTGTAGGAATTGATGGGATTACCAAAGAGGAATACGGGAGAAGACTGGAAGAAAACATAAGCGCTCTTATAGAACGTCTAAAGAAGAAGTCCTATAAGCCGAAACCGGCAAGAATGGTGGAAGTACCAAAGGATAATGGAAAGATGCGACCGCTCAGTATTTATTGTTATGAAGATAAGCTGGTGCAGGAAGCCCTGCGCAGAATACTGGAAGCGGTGTTTGAACCCATATTCTATGATGAAATGATGGGATTCCGACCCAACAGGGGATGTCATAAAGCAATCCGAAAATTAAACCTGATGTTGGAGAGAAAACCAACAAGCTATGTATTGGATGCAGACATTAAAGGGTTCTTCCAGCATCTTGACCATGAATGGATCATACGTTTTATAGGATCAAAGACCCCAATATTATCCGTCTTGTCAGACGGATGCTGAAGGCAGGGATTATGAACAACTATGAATTTGAAGAAACCGAAGAAGGAAGTGGACAGGGTTCTGTCTGTTCTCCTGTAATCTCCTGCATCTATATGCATTACGTACTGGTATGGTGGTTTAAAGAGGTGATAACACCAAAGCTGAAAGGATATGCAGGTCTGGTCGTATATGCCGACGATTGTGCGCCACGAAGGCGGAAACTTGTGACATGATGCCAAACAAGTATAGCCA
>NZ_JAAIMY010000042.1 GCF_013300825.1 Blautia wexlerae | reverse complement strand
TCATACCAGAACTATACAGTGGATGATTGTATGCGTAATCCGGATAATGCTGTGCTACATTGCTCTCTTCTACAATAGAGTAAGATGCAAGGTCGAGCAGTAGTGCCATATCCCGCTCAGAAAAGAACTGTCCAAGCATCTTATCTAACGAATAATCCGATACTATCTTATGTATTGCAGCATATGTACCAACCCGCAGACAGCTGCTACGCTCTGTTCGGTCTTCCATACCTGATAAAACTGCATCTGGAAAGTATTTCAGAAAGGCTTCGTTAGGGATCATCATAGTGTCATCATCTGCACACACCTTGCCTATAGTTGCTCTCTGTGGATAGGTATATTTTTTCTCCGGATCATAATAGCGATCATACTCATACTTAATATATGTGATATCCCCGCGTCTTAATCGGGTCAATTTTCCATGCACATCCGGTATTTTGACTCTTAATTTCAGGTACATATTTGCCTCCTTTATTTAGGTTTATATAGCCCTAAAATCATTATACAATAAAACCCGCATTTTTGCAAGAAACTCCGCATAAATACGGGCTGTTTTTTAGTTTTATTTTCATTAGGGCTATTCATTTTTGGAAGTTAAGGATAAATCGCCAGATGCCTTTCACGGGCTTCCTTTTCTAAAAAATACTCTTTCATATTTTCCTACATATGTTTCTCATCCTTTGCTCAACATAATTTTTAAGCAACTTATACCACATATGATATGTCTATGCAAGATATTTATACTTTCTTTACAGAACTTTTAGGACTCGTTTACTTATTTTATAGGTACTTCATAGGGTCTGACCCTAGTATCACAGGATTTCACCAAAAGCTGTAACAGCTTCCTGATTTGTTCTTGCCATATGTGCAGTCTCCTTCGATATACTTTTTACGAATAAAATATATCAGGAAAATCTCCGATGGTCACTACGCCATGTTTTGAGGCACTTACGGAATATCAATTAATGTAATTCCTGGTCACAGCACTGCAATGCTGCCGCAATCACTTGATCCATATCATAATACTTATACTCACCCAGACGGCCGCCAAAGATCACCTTCTCTTCCTTTTCTGTCAGTTCCTTATATTTTCCATAAAGAGCACTATTCTTCTCATCATTTACAGGATAATAAGGTTCATCTCCTGGCTTCCACTCAGAACTGAACTCACGGCTGATCACAGTCTTCGGAAGGTCATTACCCTCCTCATCCTTTCCAAACTCAAACCATTTATGTTCGATGATCCTGGTCCACGGAGTTTCACGGTCTGTATAATTCACAGCTGCATTTCCCTGGAAATTCGGCTTGTCCAAAGTCTCTGTTTCAAAACGGACAGAACGATATTCCAGAGTCCCCAGTGTATAACCAAAATACGCATCAATAGGGCCCGTATAAACCACCTTATCTGCAATGGCATCCAGCTCTTTTTTGTTCTCCAGATAATCTGTATTCAGGCGAACTTCAATTCCTTCCAGAAGATTTGCTACCAGTTTTGTATAGCCGCCTACCGGGATTCCCTGATACAGTGCATTAAAATAATTGTTATCAAAAGTCAGACGCACCGGAAGACGCTTGATAATGAAAGAAGGAAGATCCTTGCAGTCACGGCCCCACTGTTTCTCTGTATAGCCTTTAATCAGCTTTTTATAAATATCACGTCCAACCAGAGAGATTGCCTGCTCCTCCAGATTCTCAGGTTCTATAATCCCAGCTTCTTTCCGCTGTTCTTCGATCTTCGCAGCAGCTTCTTCCGGAGTTACAACACTCCACATTTTATTAAAAGTATACATATTAAAAGGAAGACTGTATAACTCTCCTTTATAGTTTGCAACCGGACTGTTTGTAAAACGGTTGAACTCTGCAAACTGTGTGACATAATTCCATACTTTTTTATTATTTGTATGGAAAATATGTGCACCGTATTTATGTACATTGATTCCCTCGATTTTTTCTGTATAGACATTTCCTGCAATATTAGGCCGTTTGTCCACTACAAGAACTGTCTTTCCTGATTTTTTTGCTTCGTGAGCGAAAATCGCACCGTATAAGCCGGAACCCACTACCAAATAATCATACATTATCATTCACTCCT
The DNA here is from genome assembly GCF_013300825.1 of Blautia wexlerae. Classification (GTDB taxonomy): domain Bacteria; phylum Bacillota; class Clostridia; order Lachnospirales; family Lachnospiraceae; genus Blautia_A; species Blautia_A wexlerae_B. The sequence continues at coordinate 18,697 of NZ_JAAIMY010000042.1, read as the reverse complement.
CATATTTTGTAATTTTAAAGCTAAAATCATCACGATCTCACCATTGACAACTGTAATAATAATCATTTTTGATTCTCAATACCTGAAATTTTGTTGTTTCTTAAAAATAGCATTTGGAATCATATTAATTAAAAAAGACAGAACTTGAAAAAAATCACAATAATCAAAACAACATCGGAATAATATATATTCCCAAGGCAACTATCGTTACTATTATAGTAATAATTTTCCAAATATTATATTCTCTATCCATTTTTTCTTTAGTCAAAACATCTGGTTCTTCAATATCACCAATTTCTTCCTCAATTGAAAGCATCTGATGTCCCTTATTATGTGTATATGCATAATAAAATACAATACATACTATTGTAATAATTCCTGCTGTAAGTAAGGCAACTTTATCAGCAAAGAGTAACATAAAGCAATATATTACAATAGTAACCAAACAACCTAATACGCCTAAAGGAGCTTTATATGGCCTTTTCATATCCGGATAACTTCTACGAAGTCCTATATAAGATAAACAGCCAATCATATAACATATAGCTAATGAAATCAATGAAACAGAAGCAATATAATTTATAGATCCTGTTGCGATCAAAATAAAGTTAATAAGCCCAACGCCTGTTATAGCCACATACGGCGTTTTAAACTTAGGGTGAATCTTGCTAAGAAACGACGGAAGGGCTCCATCTTCTGCCATTGTATAAATATATCTAGCTGGTGCCGCGATACCTGGATTAATTGTAGATAAATCTCCGCCAAATGCGATACCAATACATAAAAGTATAATTGGAAATCCGACTAGTCCAACAGCCTTTAATCCCTCAGCGTAAGGCGCATCTGCCACTGCCAAAACACCATAAAATTTCTTAGGAACAAGTCCAACAAGAAACCACTGAAATAATGCATTTAACGCAAATACTAAAAACACAGAGATCTTAAGAGCTCTGGGTAACGTAAACTGCGGATATTTCGTCTCTGCGCCCATAGATACGCAAGTTTCAAATCCTGTATAGCACCACCATACAAGTCCAAAAATATACATCATCTCATTAAAAGGTGGTAGACTATTCATTGCAATACCGCCAAAATATTCTATATGTATTTTGGGAATCATATACAAAAACCAACAAACAGAACAGCCCCAGAAAAAAAACATAAATGCTATCTGCGCCTTCCCGGATTGTTCAATTCCTCGATAATTTAATATTAAAAAAACAGCTACAAGAGCAATCGCAATTACACGGGAATCCAGCCATGCAATGTTAAGATTAAATTGTTCCAATAGAATTTTAAAATAATTAGCAAATGCAAGTGTCTCTCCTGCACCAATTGCTACAACTGAAATGATATAATGCCATCCTGCCATATTGGCCCAAACCCTGTTTAATCCTCGTTTCGCGTAATTATATGTTCCTCCTGCACAGGGCAACGCAGCGGACATCTCTCCATAAATAAGGCATGGCCAAATTGAAATCAGCAATGCTATAAATGTAAATCCTATAATCCACGATCCCACTAAGCCAATTTGTGCTGAGCCACAGGTAAACAATCCTACCCCTACTACAGTTCCTATCGTCATGCTGATAGATTCTTTTAGTCCAAGTACTCGAACCAGTTTATTCTCTTTCATATATCATTCTCCTTCACAGTCTAAAATATGATCTGCATACTTTTCTGCCATATCCCGCCAATTAATAAGAGCGTCTCCCATAACTGCTCCACAGGATTCCCGATACAATGCCCATACGTACCAATAATAAGCAATAATAGCCGTATATGCCCAAAAATGATAATATCTCTTCTCAGTATAACTATCTTGTAAATATTCTTTTATAAAACGTTCTGCTTCATCGAAATCATACATTGCATCAACAATATAATATCCAACATCAATTCCTGGATCAGAATACCCTGAATATTCCCAGTCAATAAGTATTACATTACCGTCTGGCTTGATCATCCAGTTATGTTTATAGGTATCACCATGACAAAAACATTTTTCGACCCCATCACCAGCAGTCTTTTTATAAAGTAATTCAATCTTTCTTTTTAATTTCTCATTTTTTTCAAAACATTCCGGAGCTTTTTTTCGAAGTAGTTTTTCAATCTCCAAAGAATCTTTCCAAGGGTCCATCCCATAATCAACTTTAATACCCGAACCATGAAGTTTTCTGAGTACACTTATAATTTTTTTTGAATCTTTAAATGAATTGTAATCCGGTTCTCTGAATTCTGATATGAATACTGATATCTTCCATCCTTCATTAATGTCAGCATAAATATAAGTAGGATCAATCCCTATTTCTTTTGCTTTAATCAGAGAGTTTTTTTCATTTTTACGACTAATAATGCTGTCTGTCCCATCCCCGGGATGACGATATATGTAATCCATACCATTAATTTCAAAAATAAATGATGTATTTGTCATTCCTTCATTTACATTACGAAAATTTACGATATCTTCTTCATCGCATCTGAAAATAAGTTTAATATTGTGGATAATTTCACTATGTGTATGTCCCTGATACTGGCTGTCAAACCTTCGCAAATCCTCGAAATAGTCAAATTCATAAATATTTCCTTCTTCATATTCTTTAAAATAGAATGATGGCAGATTATTCAGATTATCTTTAACCATCCATTCCCAAAAACTCTGATTATACTTTCCGACAGTCCTGTCTGCTTCCATAAGTTTAATAAAAGCGTTCGAGAAATCCTCATTCCAAAACGAATGTCCAAATAATACTTTTCCTGAATCCCTGTACTTTTCCATCATAATGATTTTTCCATTTTCATCAGTATCAACATACATCTCATTCGTTTTTTTCTTAATACTTATCCCTGCGTTAAATGTCTGATACTCATATTGATTAAAAGGATTTTCAACAAAATAGCTATCACTTACACATATATACGTGTTTCTTAGTTTTTCTTTTGCCAGGTACAAACTCTCTATGTTATTCTTTATATTAAAAGACTCATTAATTATAAAATTTACTCCATATTTGTCTTCCAAATAATAAAACATTTCTTTTTTGTATCCAAGCACAATCGTGATGTTCTTTATTCCAGCATCCTGAAGTTGCTGAATCTGTCTTTCAATCAGCTTCTCTCCTTTTACTTCAAATAAACCCTTAGGTTGTTCCAACGATAAAGGAATAAAGCGGGTAGATGCCCCGGCTGCTAAAATCACCGCATTATTTACACGGTATGGTTCCAAAGCTTCAAGCCCAGTATCAGTGATTTTAGATCCATTTTTCGCTATCAGTCCCGCCTGTATCAAATAATTGAAAACCTCTTGTTTTTGTAATGACTTTTTAACATCTAAATCAGAAGAACAATTAATTCGTCCAACGTTACCATTATAAAAACTATTTAATATATTGAATTCATCTTTTTTCATTAACTCTTCTTCCTCTCATGCGTTATTTTGCAAAATATCCATCACATAACTGATTTGAATATATTTTCTCTTCCGCTTTTATGCTCTTTGCTCAAATATAGTTTTTCGTTACCGCCTTCACTTGTTACGTTAAGTCTTACATAAAAGTCAGAAAAGAAATAATTTGCTGATGATATGTTTACAAAATCAAGAAGTAATATATCTTCACCCAATTTAATCATTTCCGCAGTTATATACTATTCTCAACAAGGTAAGAAACTGTAACATCTCTTTTATTTACATTTTCATAACTATTAGAGTGAATAAAAATCCACAAAATCTTGATATGTATTAATCCCGTAATCTTTGAAATTATATTCCTTTCTCTCACCTACAAGATCATGATACCATTGAAGGGTTTCCCTCATATTTGGCACATCAATATTTACATACTCTGCGATCTGTATTAAAATCACCAGCCCGTATGAAAAATCAGCGGTAAAATATCTTGAATTAAAATCAGGGATATATCCCCCTTCTACTTTTTTCGTTGGACTTGTCAGTCCCTTAAATCCGGTAATTCCCGATATCTTCTTTGTCATCGCTTCTGCAGTCGGGCTTTCATAATGAACACACAATGATTTTACATAGGATAAGTTAAACGGCAACGTCTTGCATAATTGCTGAACCTCTGTATCACAGGCGATAAGAAGCTCTGACGTTTCGTTATTCCAGTTTTCATAAAAAAGGGGAACTTTTTTGTAGACAACCCCTTCTTTCCAATCTCCGTACAAATTTCTGAGCCGCGTGGTATGAAGAATAGGGTTCGAAGGAGTAAGTGTAATATTTAAATAATTAGGAAGTGGCGTTGTTTTAACACCAATAATACTTTCAATTATCTTACAGCATTCTCCCGTCTCTTTATGTGGTATCGCAGCTACAAACATTTCATCTCTATATCCAATTGCCTTTACAGTATTTCCATATTCAGTAAGGCGGGCAACACTTGGCACTCTTTGTACCCCGAAAACTGTAGCACCTTTTTTAATACATCTATAAAATGCACACTCTCCACCACCAGTGCCCGGAACAATACATATTTTCAGCCCTGGTTTAACAAAAGGCTCTATTTTCTGTGCATTCAACCGCATTAGTGTAGCAGGCATGGTCACAAAGATCAGATCAGCATTGGAAAATGCTTCCTTCTCATCATCTGTTGCTTTCTCAATGATTCCACGATGAATAATTTCATTCTCTTCATTTACAACTGTTAAAAGTTTGTTTATTTTCTCCGGTTTTGAGCCGTAAACTACAACCTTGTGCCCATTTTCTGCACAATGAGCAGCAAATTGAGTCCCTATATTCCCTGCTCCTACTATCGTTATATTCATATCAATCATCCTTATCTATATGTTTCATCCAATTGAGCAAGTTCATAATAATTATCTATCTCCATAATATCCTGTTTATTGCATTGTCTTATCTCTACTTTATAATTTTCTTTTTTGAGAATTAATGGAACTTCCTCCCAGAAAACACCTTTATTGTCCTTATATATTTCAGCCCAGTCTGATCTCAGTTTCTGACAATCTTCCTTTGTCCAGTAGGCAATACCGTAATAATTATAGCAATAGGTATTACCCTTTTGATATTCCGAAATATAGCCATCTTTAATCCTGAATGACCAATCATCTGTCTCCAGTGAATAGGAACCTAAAATATTAGATACATATTGATATTTTCTAATCACCTCTGGATTTGTAATATATAGATCCGCTTCACAAAGATAACCGTTATTAATCTCTTTCGAAGCTAAGATCACTGAAGATATATTATTTTCTTTATCATACCGATCATTATCTATAAAACGCACAAATGGATATTTCTCAAGAATTTCATTAAACCGTTCCTTTTTATATCCCCTTATTATTACAATATCTTTAATACCAACATTCACCAGTGCATCTAGCAACGTATCTATAATTCGTTTGCCATTAACCGTTACCATGGGCTTCGGTCTGTCAGCTGTAGCAGGCATCATTCTTGCTCCAAACCCCGCTGCCATAATCACCGCCTTTTTAACTCTATAGGGTTCAAGTGCTTCTATACCTTTTGAAGTTATAGAAAGCATCTGTTTTCCCTCAATATACCCAGAAATTTTAGCTTCTTGCAAACTTTTAGATACAGTATTCCCCGAAATCTGAATCGCATCAGATATTTCTCTGATTCCATATTCCTTTTTCCCATTTTTCTCAATGAAACATAAAACTTCAAACAAATATCTGTTCACTATCTCACCTTTTCTCTTTCTATCTATTTGTATATTCTGTATATGATTTATCTGTATCAAAGAAAACGTTTCCATGTAGCGAAGTACCTATAACAAATTTCATATAATCACCATATGTCCTCGATAAAATAGCATGATAATTAACTGGTACTGGTATTTTTAAGAATTCAAAATCCATCATTTCACATTTATCAAAATCTTCTTTATATCTGTAAAACTTTGTATTCAATGGAGATAATGATAAGGGACATTTTTTTTCACAGATTATTGAATCATAGCTTACTGCCGCTTCTTCCATTTTTTTATAATAATACAGAGAACTCTTGCTTTTTAGTTTATAAAGTGGATAATATAATGTCTTTATCAACTGTTTTATTTTATTATCTGATGATGCAAAATCACTCCAGACTAGGCTGGTTTTATAAGCTTTTTCCTTCAGCATGGCAACTTTTTTCCGAAGTGTTTTTTCTTCTTCTGCATCATCCGGGATATTATCAAATGGAAATATATCTACAAATATACCTTGATTAAACTTTATATTTTTCCTAGTATCATTTGCCAATATAGCTGCCGTATCAGTTCTTCTGATCTGAACATGTCCGCGCAAAGAACCTGAATCTGTATATTCGGTCTGAAAAAAATACGGATATTTAAATTCTTTCATTCCAACCTCGCACAGTTTATTATAATTCTCACGGTCCATTTCAAAATCAATATCATCATCCCATGGGATAAATCCTTTGTGCCGGACAGCTCCAAGGGTTGTTCCGCCATCACTAAAAATCTTTATATTATATTTTTCACAGACTTCTATGATTTTCGCAGTAATATCTAATTCAACTGCCCAGACCTCTTTCATCTTTGATGTTACCGTATATCCACATCTGACTTCCTCATCTAAAAATCCATCTGGTAACTCTATATTTAAATCAACCATTTTAGTATTTATTCCTCCACTCTTTCGGACATAAAATATGCTGTAAAAATATTCTTCAAGTATTATTTCCTTCTTCTTATGATTTTCAAAGCATCATAAATAACATTATCTTTTAACACAATTAACATAATTCCATATAATGCCATGCCAAATATGACCTGACATACAGAAATGCTTATACTTCCCTGATAATTTCCACCTATAAACAATACTGCCCAAAACATCACAAAACCAGCAAGCAGTTTCTTCCAAAGAACATTCAAGATTTTTTTCCAATTTATAAATCCCTTGCTCATGTGAACATAAATAGCACTGATGACACACTCTGCCACAACACTTGCAAGCGTAGCACCATTTGCACCATATTTATAAATCAATGCCAGATTCAGCAAAAAATTGGTTACTGCTCCCGCAATAATTCCTTTGGAGCTTCTGGCACGCTGACCTGAAGGGGTTAAATATTGTGACCCCATAATATTGCTAATACAGATCACCAACGGTAATGGACTCATTAAATACAGAAGCGTAACTACCGGTTCATAACCATTTCCAAAAAACCATGGAACAAAATTCCTTGCAGCTCCCCAAATTCCAAACATAATTGGAACCGCAAGCGCAAAAATAAACTCGAAGCTTTTATTAATTTTATCCTTAATTTCTTCTGTCCGACCTTCGGCAAAAAGATACGATTGTCTGGAAACCATTACAGTATTCAAAGAAAAAAGCAAACTCTCTATCATACGGATAATTTTTGTCGCCTGCTCATAATAACCGTTTAATTCTTCAGACTTAGTAATTGCGCCAATCATTGTTTTATCTAACACAGTATAAACAGATGTAGCAACTGTAGGTATAAAGTATGCGAACGTCTGCTTTAAATGGATTTTGAATGGATGAAGCGTTTTAAACTCTACTTTCGCTAATAATTTAGGAAGATAAGTCCACATAGAAATATTACCAATCAATCCTGTAGCAGCCATAATGCCTACATACAGGAATATATCGGTTTCGTTTTTTACAAAAAGAAACAGTAATATAATTCCTGTGATTTTCACCAAAGTATTTCGAATAACAATATATTTAAATTTTTCAAATCCTCCAAAATACCAGGATATATCAAACGCAACCGCCAAAACAGATAAAGTTAGTACACTATAAATTGCTGTATACTGTGTTGAAATAAAAATCCATGCTATCCAAACTATTAATGATACTGCTGTAGTCGTAAGTGAAAGAATTTCAATTTCCCAAAACAACTTAGAAGATGTTTCTGGATCATCACGATGCATCGCTATTTCTCGCTGTCCATAAGAAGCTGTTCCTAAAGCTGCAAATAGTGTAAAATACGTCACAATTGAATTTGTGTAACTATAAATTCCAACTCCGTTTGAACCTAATACTCTGGAAATATATGGTGCAGTAATCAATGGAGTGATTAAAGAGAGCACTTGATATATCGTATTATATATATAATTTTTTTTAATGCTGGTTTGCACCATTTTCTTATGATTTGCCATATATTATGATTCCTTCATAAATTTCAATTTCTTAAAGATTAAAGTTTAGTTTTCAATCTGTGTTTTATAAAAACTAATTTCTAAATATTCTCAGTGTTATCAAAGTTTTATCTTGATCCGTCTTCGTTTTGTAACCACTCTATTTGGCATCCATTCTCTTTTTCCATCCGAAGTCCTATTGGACAACAATAATTTTATTCCTAAAATTAATAATGGATTCAATGCTGTATTAAACATAATATTATTAATTATTGAAAAAACACATATAGCAAAACACCAACTAATTAATTTAATATTATTCGTTTTCATAGCATAATGAGAAAGATAAGTATACAAAAACATTATTATTGCAAATAAAATCAATCCATATCCTATGAGCATATAAACATATCCACAATCTATATAAAAATAATGATTAACAAAATTTTGATCTATATATTCTTGGTTAGACTTTATTCTCTGTCCTATCAAATTTACTCCATATTGCTCAAAACCTTGCAGATTAAATTTCAACCTATTATTAATCATTTCATTGAACGCAAATATAATTGCAGAACTCTTATATTTTAAAGATGCTAAAATTACTGATACTGCCGCAAGTGGATACATAAACGTAGCAATACAGGTCATAAACTTATGCTGCTTATTCACGTTTATGCTGCCTAATATCAAAACAACCAACATGAAAATAATATATACATAGAATTCCAGACGTACTGTGCATACTTTATATACCAAGATATGTACAGGTAAACTCAAAATCAAGAACAATCGTTCCATCTTTTTAGACCGAATAAGCCAATAAATTGCAAAAGTTTCCATTAAAATAACACATGGAACATTTGAATAATATGCAAATCCCAAACAATGTGCTTTCATATTTTCATGATAATAAATATCATCCGGTATGAATCCCAACAAAGCTGGCACAATAACTATGCATAAAAAGATAGCATTATTTATTACACTGCTCTTTACAATTTTACGTACATCAATATGAAGAGATGTAACAATTGATATTCCATATAATGCAAAAGTAATATCGTGCATGATAATTGCTGATATAAGTATTACAATTCCAAATAAAAAAGCACTCACAAAATCAAAGATTTTATATTTATCGATGCAGAAAGACCATAAAAATATAGTAGCCGATAAGTACTGTACCACTTCACATATTTGAAATCTATTAACTCCAAACAGATATGAATTTCCAATTACCACTGCTGATAATCCCATGAGAAAATATCCTACTAAATATAAAGTTTCTTTATTAATCTTTATTAATTTCTTCATATCATCCTACTCTGATTTACCTTTTTCCAATAACTCTAATTAAAATGAATCGACTACTTAAGCATTCCAATCTTCTTAAACAAAATTGTAGTTGGTACAAATAAACTATAGCTAGTTTTTCTGTTAATTTTAATAAATTCCATAATTTTGCCTTTAGGTCCGTTATACAACTCTTTATTCCGTTTTTTTAACCATTCATCAAACCTTTTAATTTCATTTATAGCTTCTTTAGGAGACATGTGTAGATAAATTACATACTGATTATAAATCGCATATTTAATTCTCAATATAACAATTTCTCTCACCTTGATATTCAAATCATCCTCATGTTTTTTATAAAATGAAACCAGTCGTTTAGTTACTTTTAGATGCTGATCTCGGCGTTTAATCATATTTTCCATATTCATACTCTGTGTCTGAGAACCAAGTAAATACTGATAAACAGGATAATCTAAACATGCAAAAGAATTTATATACAAAAGTGGAAATATACAATATTCCATATCTACATAAAAACAATTTTCATCAATAATTGCCCCCATTTTCTGGATTACTTCTCTACGAAATGTAAGCGAATGCATGTATAATATAACTTTGTCCAATTCCTCCAATCCATGAACTTCTTCATAACTAACCTCATTATCCCAAGGATTCATCTGCCTTTTTTTTGTTCTGGTATTATATTCAATCTCATCATAAGGATTTAATACCATGTCTGTATCTATTTTCTCTAAAAATGCTACAAGTCTATTCAAATTTTCACTATTTACCCAATCATCAGCATCTAAAATTTTATAATACTTTCCGCAAGCATATTTAATACTAGTATTGATTGTTGAACCATGTCCTCCATTTTTTTTATTTACCAATCGAATGGAATCTCTGTATCTTTCAACGTATTTTTGGACAACCTCTGCCGTATGATCTTTTGAACCATCATTTACCACAATAATATCCAATTTTTCAAGTACATTGGAGCGAATTAACGAATCCAAACAATTTACAATATCTTTTTCTGCATTATATGCAGCAATACTTAAAGATAATATTTTTTCCATGTTGTAAACTCCTGTATCTATTGACGACTTTTATCCGTCATATTTTTCATATTTAAAAGCAAAACAATTATCACATTCAAATTATATTTCAATAGTTTCAACAAGATATAGTGATCCTTCTGTAATTTATCTTTCACTTTATTCAAATACTTTGTATTTTCCTGCAGCATCCTATCTTCACGAATTTTTCCCAAGTATTCTACATGTTCTCTCATAAATTTCCAGTGATTATAGCGCGACTGTGTAATTGCCCGCCCAGCCGTTTGCAATACTTTTATAGCAAACAATTGATCAAAGTTTGGAACTTCCCACTTTTCACTCTGTTTTTCGATTTCTTCAAAGATTTTCTTAAATGTAAAATAATAATTTTCATCAAACTTACCCGTCATTCCTGATCCACATCGATAATTATAGATAGTCTCATTTAGATATACAAAAGTCTTTGCATTACTAAAAAATTCAATTGACTGCAATGTATCTTCTCCTGTGCTGATTCGTCCAAATTGCTGATATTTTTTCTCCGCATCTATGCAGTCTCGTTTAATCATTTTTCCACACACACTCACAATACTATGGTAGCAGAGAAATTCTTTTAAAACGTCTTTTCTCTCTACAATACAGTCCTTATTACTAGTAAAAATATCTTTAAATGCAATTGTTTTATTTTTTCCATCATAAATATTGTGATTATAAATAACGATATCAGGATATTTATATTTTTTTACAATCTTCTTCAACTTTACAAGTGCTTCATCCTCAAGCAAATCATCTGAATCACAATTTATAACATAATCACCTTTCGCCTGCTTAAATCCAAAACGTCGTGTCCATAAAAGGCCATGATTTGTGTTGTGATATACCATTATAAAGTTTGGATGTCTTCTCTGATATTCATCACAAATCAATCCGCTTCTATCTGTAGACCCATCATCCACTAAAATTATTTCATAGTTTTTTTCATTATCGATTTGATAAATTATCGATTCCAGGCAATCTTCAATATATTTTTCAACGTTATATACTGGTACAACAATACTAAACAACATAATTTCCCTCACAATTTATTAAGAAGAACCTTGATATCGTATGTCAGATTCAACCCTTTATTATAAAAATTTATATATTTCTTATTCAACAAACTTTTCTTAGCTTTGAATGATTTTTTGTATCCACATACTTGCTTTGCCAATGTCGCATATTCAGGTACCATTATATTTCCATAGCCTTTTAGAAGTTCTTGCATCTGCGCTTCAACATTGTATTCGTTCAAATATTGATTCACCTGTTTAAAATACGCAGGTAAACTTCTTCCCAGACCAACTGTATTTCCTCCATGCTGTCGGTAGCTCATATGCGGTTTCGTATCAACAAATACTTTTCCTTTCAAGCAAAGACACACTTTAAGAATCCATGTATCATGCATTAGCATATACTGTGGCTCATACTGAATTACTGCATTCAATAATTCTCTATTAAAAACACCTGTACATCCTGCAAAATCAGATAGAATAAATCTGGTTATCAATGTTCTTTTATCATTCAATTCATGATTTGATAAGAAATTTAGGTTTCTATCAACCAATCGTTGTCCACAATAATATAATGCCGGAATTCCTCTATTTACTGATTTCAACGATTGCACTGCAATATATAATTTATCCGTATCCCAAACATCATCTTGATCAGAAAAAGCAATATAATCCCACTCTAATTTTGCAGATTTTTTCATCAAATCAAAATAACCTTTTTGAACATTTAAATGCTCTCCTGTATACCAATTCAACTTATTGTTTTTTGAATAGCACTCAAGAATTTCTTTTGTTTTATCGTTTGAACCATCATCCCTTACAAGAATATCGACTTGAATATTTTTCTGTCGTAAAATGCTATCTAGTTGCTCCTGTAAATACTTTTCTCCATTATATGTTGCCATTATTACTAATACTTTAGCTATCATCTCATCTTCCATACATTTCACCTACCAGCTTTTCCAGTTCCTCGTTGAACTTCGCGTTATTGCTGATCATGCCATGGCCCATCCCAGCAACAATCTTGTCGTAGTTTGTTATAATATCCCCTAGCGTTTCAATATCTTCTACATCAATAATCGTACCCATACGTTTTGACACATTTCGCGCAAACTCCATTTGGTGATCATTGACATGCTCGTTAAACTGATGCTGCCGTGGCACGACAATCGGCGTCTTGCCAATCTGCAGTGGCATAATAAAACTCGCTGGTCCTCCGTGGGTAATCACAATACGAGCATCTGCCACATTTTTGACCATCTGCTGATAGGGGAGTAATTTACTCCACTGGCAATATTGAGGCCTGTATGTACTAAATCCCGTTTGAATAATCACATCATCCTGAATCGTTCCATCTTTTTTTAATTCGTCTATTTTTTGGAGCAACCGATTAAATGGTTGTTCATGCGTTCCTACCGTCACAAAAATCATCGTTTTCGTCCCCTACCTAAAATATACTGCCCAGGTTAATTGCTTTCGGATAAACCTTTTTCTGTTCTTCCCACTGCACAATAAACTTATCTACAATGGGATAGACCATCTTACCGGTCATTGTCGGCTTGTCAATACGATCAAACACCTCAATGTAAACCAGTTTTGCGCCCATCTTCTTTCCAAGATAAAAGAACGGAACAGCCACAGCTGCGCCACACGAAATGATTAGATCTGGTTTTTCTTTATGAAGTACTTTCCATGCAATTTTTGTATTTTTAATAAGTGCTCTTAGACTACGATTGGTTGGATAATAGCAAGGATACATTTTTTCTCCTTCTAAGAGGCTTCTCGCATCTTCTTTATCAAATGTTACCCAAAAATGCTCTTTATCTTTCCAAAAAGGTTTTAACATATAAAGATGGGTTAAATGACCACCTGATGAACCTACTAAACATACTTTCATATTCTCTAGCTCCTTTATCCCCCAAAATATTTATGTATACATCGGAATGAGATTTTTTAGTATTACCTCTTTTTCATAACTCTCTTCTCAGCATTTATATAAGAAATATCTCTCATTTGCAGGCTTTTTAGATATATAAGTTCAACAAACCCGTATGTTATACGCATAAATATATTTTTAACTACTCTTAATTCTTATAACTTCGAATACACCCCATCCTTCGAATCACTCCAAACCGGTGGTTCTTCGGCGACGCCTGCGTTGGGCCGCCTGGCGGTATTCAACCGGAAAGGAGGCGTCACTGGCGCTTCCTCTCTTGCTGATCACTCAGCATTTATATAATATAAGAGGCATTTCTGCCGCTTATTAACTTGGTTTGTTGTTTTTCCGGAAGCTTTCCTGGCATTTGCGGACCAGGTTTCGGGCGCCGTTCAGGAAACGGTTGACCTGATGGCCGTTCTGGCAGATGAATATGCTGCCCTGTTTTTTTCCGGTGGCTCCGCAGATGGAACATTGCTTTTCTGTTCCGTCGGCGCGTAGCTCAAGTACCAGGATCCCTTCTGCCCAGGCTTTGTATTTCAGATAATTCCGGATGCGGGTACTTAAGTGAAGGGGCGAATAATTGCCGCTTCTGTACATGGATATCCTGGAAAAATCTTCATCATACTCCGGCAGTACCAGTATCCCGGTGTGATTTTCTTTGCAGAAATCCATGATTTCCTTGCTGACCTGATCTTCATTAGTCCCAGACCTAAAAAGACATATTTCACAACCATTTTAAAGAATACCATTGATATTTTCCTTTCCGCAATTAATACAGATGCTCCTGATCTCAACCTTCCTCTCACATCGCCCCATCACTCTTAAACACACTCAGAACCGTCTGAAACAGAATCTTCATATCCAGCTTCAAACTCCACTCACTGATATACTTCGTATCCAACTTCACTACTTCCTCGAAGTCCGTAATGTTGCTTCTTCCACTCACCTGCCACATTCCGGTAAGGCCGGGGCGAAATGCCATTCTTGCTCTGTGGTGTGGTTCATACAGTTCCCACTCATCCACTGTCGGTGGCCTTGTACCTACGAGACTCATATCGCCTTTTAGTATATTATAGAACTGTGGGAATTCATCAAGGCTTGTTTTCCTGATGAACTGCCCGATACCCGTTTTTTTCCTTCCATCCGGCAGAATCTTATTACCTATAATCCTTGGGTCAAAATCCATCTTGAACATTAACCCGTCACTGATCTTATTCTGATCCATCAGTTCTTTCTTACGCTCTTCCGCATCCATATACATACTTCGGAACTTATACATCTTGAATTTTCTGCCATTACGTCCGATTCTCTCCTGTGCGAAGAAAATTGGTCCCGGAGAACTGAGATAGATCATCGGTCCGAAAATAACTGTAATTATCAGAGTGATAAGGCAGCCTGCCAGACCCCCTGCAATATCTATAAGACGTTTGACAAGCAGTTTCGATGAATCTGCATAGTTCATGCTCGTAGTGATGACTGTATAATCGCCAATCTTTTCTACCTGCTGACAGCTTGTCTCCATTGAAACCGGAGGCCTGATTTCTGCATGCACTGTAATTCCCATCTCCAGAAAGGTATCTATAAGATCATTCGGATATTCACTTTCTTCACAGGTTGGAATAAATATTTCATCTATCCATTCACCACAGGCGAATTCAATCACATCTTTACGGTCAGACACAACGGGAATCCCACAGATTGTTTTTCCTCTCAGATCTGAATCCAGAGAAACGGCTCCTATTTTGGAATAGCCCAGATGTTTCTCCGAAACTGTCTGAAGTGTTTTTTCCAGAATTGCTTCCGGTGACAGGATCAGAAGTGATTTTCCGTTGGAATTAAGTTCTCTTTTCCGAAGAGTCCTCTTCCAGACCAGTCGGGCTGTATAGGATATTGTAATATACAATGGAATCATAATATAATAGGAAATCCTTGAATAAATTCCTCCCATCTGTACAGTAAACAGATAGAGCGTTGCCACCAACTCAACCAGTATCACATGTTTGCATGTGGCAATCAATTCCTCAAAGTAACCTCTCTTCAAAACATTTTTGAAAGAATCAGATACGATTTCCACAAAGAAATCGATAAACAGAAATGCAATTGCAAGAATCCGGTACTCATTATCCATATATGGATTATCTGTCCCAAACCGGATTATATACGAGATAACAAATGCCAGCTGCATACATAAAATATCCAGCAGCATAAAATCCAGATGCTTCGTCCATCCTTTTGCCTTTTTCCGATACATACTTCTCCAACTCCTGATAAATATTTTTCTCTTTCAGATTTCATACTGCAAGGTTCTTTACCAATCGTATCTATCATATTCTGATTACACTATTTTGTCAATGACTGTCGGGAATTTTTTATATTTAAACATACAATGTCACCTTTTTTATCCTTATTATAGTGGAATATTAACTATAGAGTTCCTCTTAAAAATCCCCAAAAGTCAAAATAACGTAGAAATCTGTCAAAATACAGATAGCGTTTTGTTGCCGGAAGGGTTATACTGAATACATATTAAATAAAACTGTCTATAGCAATTCCATAAAAAACAATGCAATCAGGACAGTTCAGCAGGGCTTCACGCTCTGATGGACCGGATTGCCTGAGTATTTCCATAAAATTGTTATGACTATAGAATTGCTATGATCAGACAAATATTTATTATGGGGGTTATTAACAGTTAAATATAAATTATAAAATCATATAAGCACATGTTGAGTTTTATAAGATATTAGAGTAGAATATTATAGAGATGAGCAAAACACATTAATTCAAAAGTAGGACGTGGCAGTTAGTTTCCATAAAGTTTGAGGTTACGATTTTATGGCATAGCAAAGCTAACGTAAGTCCAAAACTTACGAAATCATAAGACTATGAGAAATTTTTAATCAAGCAATTCGTTTTATTGTTTTTAGTTTGCGATAAGACTGACCGGAATGTCTAGTGATTGCGGCAACGGCAACTGCCAGTAAACTGATATGGGCAAGTGTGTTTAAGTTTGTAACAGACGCTTTATTTCTCACCCACATCCGCTCCTGACCAGTATTTTTAAAACGCGAATTATAGCGTTCACATTCTGTGCGGAGTGAATAATTACTTTCAAAATATTTGCTGTCCCTATCAATGGAAAGTCTTAAATCATCAGGAATGGTGAGATATTTCGTACAGCCACGATGCTTTTTACCATTATAGAAATTTTTGTGGTGGCATGGGCAAACGGTATCTTTACTTGATTTTAGAGGACAACAAAACTTTTGACGGGTACGACCACAATCGGAAAACTTACCATCCTTCCACATGGCAAGCCCTGCTTCGCAAATGGGATTCCCTTGAGGAAGAAGTTTCGGATTTTTGGAATTACGTTTGTTTAATGGAATGATACATTCTCCATTGTAAAGATCCTTAACCTGATTGTAGATATTTTTGACATCGTAACCTTTGTCGGCAAGGAATGTGCAGTCCGTTATTGGTTGAAAGGAATGGGTAGCAGCAAGGATATCTAAAGCGACGGTAGCATCATGAACTTCCGCGGTTGTGGTCATTTCATAAATAGGAAGACCTGAAATACAGTCTACAAGGACATGATTTTTATAGCCCCAATAGAATTCATATTTTTTCTCGTTCGTTTGATTGGATGCAGTGTGGACGCCGAGTTTACAATCCGAATCCGCCCTTGGTTGATTTCCGGGTTTAAACTTATTTGAGAGAAAAGATTTCGGATTATTCTGTGAAGTATTTGCAGAGACAGGGGTTGAATCTAAGCCAATAAAAGAAGTGTCTACAATACCTTCTTTAGAAAGGAATAACACCTGAGTTTTCATGATTTCAGAGAGAACTTTGTTATCGAAATTTTTCAGGAAGCGATCAAAAGTCCAATAAGAAGGAAGTGGACGAGAAATATCAAAGCCACAAAAATGCGCAATCAGAAGATTATTGTGAAGATAATCGACAAGATCGGAAATCATGGAGAAGCCTTCGCATTTCATGACAATAAAGGAACAAATCATAGCGTGATTTGAAAAGCCTTTCCTTCCTGTCTTGGGGAATTCCGGAACAAAGGATAAATCAAGATTCAAAAAAAGAGAATCATAAAACTTTGCAACTGGTTGTGAAGTGAAAAGACGAATGTCTTTCAAAATTTCTTGACGATAGATAACAATCAGCTCCTTTCGGTGAATTGATTTTGACAACTTAATTATATCATTTGGAGCTGATTGTTACTATAAATTTGAAGTGATTAATGAGGTTGCCATGCCTCGCAAACCCGCATAAATACTGAATGTGTGGAGTTTTGCTCATGGCTAGAATATTATTGAAAGGAGTTGATACTTTGAGTAAATATTATTCTATACATGAATTTTCAAAAATTATAGGGGTATCTGCCCAGACATTACGAAATTGGGATGCCAATGGAAAACTTCATCCGTATCATACTACAGTAAGTGGCTATAGATATTATTCTGATGAGCAACTCAACCAGGTAATAAATGTAAAGCCTAAAAACCGCATTACAATTGGATATTGTCGCGTTTCCAGCCATAAACAGAAAGATGATCTGGAACGACAGATTGATAATGTTAAGACATATCTTTTGGCAAAAGGACAGCCGTTTGAGATAATAAGTGATATCGGTTCCGGGATTGATTATAAGAAAAAAGGACTTCAGGAATTGATCAGGCGAATATCTCAAAATCAGATTGAAAAGGTTGTTGTTTTATATAAAGACCGGCTATTACGATTTGGTTTTGAGCTGATAGAATATATCGCTTCACTTTATAATTGTGAGATTGAGATTATTGATAATACTGAAAAATCCGAACAGCAGGAACTTGTTGAAGATTTGGTTCAGATAATCACAGTATTCAGTTGTAAATTACAAGGAAAACGAGCGGATAAAGCTAAGAAACTTATCCGTGAACTGATACAGGGGGAAACAGATGGTAAAAGCCATAAAAGTAATGCTGATACCAAATAATGTACAGAAAACTAAGATGTTTCAGTACGCAGGTGCTTCAAGATTTGCTTATAACTGGGCTTTGGCCAGGGAAATAGAAAACTATGAAAAAGGCGGAAAATTCCTTTCAGATGCAGAACTCAGAAAAGAATTTACAAAGCTTAGACATTCTGATGAATATGCATGGTTATTGAATATTTCAAATAATGTAACCAAACAGGCGATCAAAGATGCCTGTACTGCGTATAAGAACTTTTTTAAGGGTTTGCAGAAATTCC
>NZ_JAAIMY010000041.1 GCF_013300825.1 Blautia wexlerae | reverse complement strand
TTTATTTGCAGGCTCGGTAATTGAATTGCCGAGGATTCCCGCTTATTATCCTAAAACAGTAATAAAAACCCCGGAAATCTGGTACACTTCCGGGGTTTTGTCGTCTATCACAGACATATATTATCCTTTTGCCTACAAGCACTATAGCATATGCAAATCAGGAAATCAATATTCCTCTGCTTTCTGTAATTCTTTTTTATTACTCCGCAGAAACAGTATTCTGCTCCAGATATTTCTTCAGTGAAGAGACATACAGATTCCCCACCTTGCTGAGAATCGAATTCTTTCTGGTAATATAGCCGATCTCCATGTCGCTGTTCTGGTTCTGCTCATCCCCTTCGAAGGGAATTGCCAGATAGTCACTGCCATTCAGCTCCTCACATATAATTCCGGAACACAGGGTATAGCCATTAAGTCCTACCATCAGATTCAGCATAGTCGCCCGGTCTGAAGCCTTAACTGTTCTGGAATATTCATTGGTAGACAAAATCTCCTCTGACAGATAAAAACTGCTCTTATCTCCCTGTTCGAAGGACAGACAGGGGTATTTTGCCAGCTGGCTGTAGCTGATAGATTTCTCATTTGCCAGTGGATGATTTTTCCACAAATATACATATGCCTGACAGTCAATCAAATGATGAAACTCCAGATTCGCAGAGTGGAGAAGCTTTAACAGCGCCTTTCTGTTGAAATCACTGAGATAAAGTACTCCCACCTCGCTTTTCATGGTGCTGACGTCACTGATCACATCTGCAGTCTTTGTCTCCCTGATGGCAAATTCATATTCCGACACATCAAACTTCTGCACCATATCCACGAATGCTTTCACTGCAAAAGAATAATGCTGGGTGGAAACGCCGAATTTCTTCTTATAGGAACCACCCTCACTGTATTTCTCAACCACACTCTCATACTGTCCATATATCTGACGGGCATACATCAGAAATTCTGTCCCGTCATTGGTCAGTGTCACACCACGGCCGCTGCGGTTGAATATAATGATTCCAAGCTCCTTCTCCAGTTCCTTCACTGCATTGGTCAGAGAAGGCTGGGAAATATACAACGCCTCCGCAGCTTTATTCAGTGAACCGGTTTCGGAAATTGTGATGATATAATTCATCTGTGTTAATGTCATATGGTTTCTCCCTTATATCTTCTGCCGGGATTCCGGCATTTTCCTGTCAGCTATTTTACCAACAAAATACTGAATCGTTAACGCAATGATTTTACTATATCTTCTGAGGATTCTCAACATTGCGATTTCTGCAAAAGCAAAAATAATTACAGCAGTCTGAACACCTGCTCTGCGGCTGCAGCCATATTTGCTTTTGCAGTGTCCGGATCCATTGCTTCTTCCAGCGTGGAAATTCCGCGTACAATTGGAAAGAAAGCATCTATTCCTGCTTCATTGCAGGCAACTGCCTCCTTCGTAACGCTTCCTGCAAATGCAATGGTTTTTGCGCCATATTTCTTACCAAGCTTTGCAACACCAACCGGGGCTTTCCCCATGGCAGTCTGATGATCCAGACAGCCTTCGCCTGTTACAACCACATCTGCATCCTTCATCTCCTCTTCCACATGAACAGCATCCAGAATAAGCTGTATTCCCGGTGTCAGTTCTCCATCCAGATAATTCAGGAATGCAAATCCAAGTCCGCCTGCCGCACCTGCACCTGCTGCATTCTGATTGTCTTTGCCAATCACCTTGGCAGTAACCTCAGCATAATTTTTCATGCCTGCATCCAGAACCGGAAGCATATCGGGGGTAACTCCTTTCTGAGGTCCATAGATATAGGTAGCTCCCTGAGAGCCGCAGAGAGGATTAGTCACATCACAGGCAATCCTGAAATTACACTGGGAAAGAAGTTCCTTTTTGTCTGAAATTTCCACAGATGCAATCCTGGCAAGTGCCTGTCCGCCTTCTCCGGCGTCCTCTCCCTTTTCATCCAGAAATCTGTAGCCAAGTGCTTTCAGCATACCCACTCCGCCGTCATTAGTGGCACTTCCGCCAATACCGATAATGAAATTGCGGATACCCCTGCTGATCGCATGAAGGATCAGCTCTCCCACACCACAGGTGGTAGCTGTCATAGGATCCTTCTTATCTGAAAGTGTGATACCTGCTGCTGTTGCCATTTCCATAACTGCGGTATTACTTTCCCTGAGATATCCATAATATGCCTGAACCGGCTCATGATAAGGACCTGTAACTGTCACATCCACACGCTCTCCCTTCAGGCCTTCGATCAGCGCATCCGTAGTTCCCTCTCCACCGTCAGCCAGCGGCTTTACGACCACTTCTGCGTCCTTCTTTGCTGCAAGAATACCCTCTTTGACAGCCATTCCTGCTTCCATGGAAGTCATACTTCCCTTAAATGAATCAACTGCAACTACAACCTTCATAACTTAAGCCTCCAACTATCCATGTTATTTAAGACGGATGATACATATTATGCTCTTTCTCCAGTTCTTTATAAAGCTGCATACAGTTCCAGTTCTGATTATGCTCCGTCAGAACCGCCTTGTAATCCACAGGTGTGCCTGCTTTCCGCAGAGTGTAAAGCACCTGGTCAAACAGATTTCCAGTGATTCCTGCAAGAATCAGCATTTCCTTCTCCATCTGCTCCTGAGGGATCAGCGCTGATGGAATCTGCACCTGAAAAACGTCCTTTACTCCTGCCAGATATCCGATTGGCTGACTATAGTCCTGAGTTTCTACAGTTTTTAAACGTATCTTAAAAGGCAGCAACGCCATCTTTAACTTGCGAAGCTTCTGCTGATCCTGAAAATTTATTAATAAAATAGTTGGTTTCATATAAACACTCCTTCTGATACAAGTAAATCCCCACCCACTACTTATTGCTCTTTACAATTGAAGCAGGGACTTCCTTGATTTGGTTAAATAATTACAACTATTATACCCTCTTCACCCGCACCTGACAATCATAATAGCCTGCATAGGACTTTTTATGTCACAGGAATATTACAAAATAACTTCCGGCAACGCAGAAAAACAGGCTTCGATATCTGTGTATCATCGATGCCTGTTTTTCTGGGTTACAATTATTTTTACATTACTCCACCATGCGGCTTTCATCCGCTTTATACTCAAAGAAATCAAAATCAGCGCATTTCTTATGAAGCACACGGTCTGCGCAGGTAATGCCTACCATAGTTCCTGTGAATTCACCGTATTTACAATACTCATCCGAAAATCTTGTAGTATCAAAAATACGTCCGATCTTCTCATAGTTTTCCCCATCATAGCTCCACTCAAACCAGGATTTTCTTCCTTCGATATAAAGGCGCAGATAAATGGGCTTATCCTCTACTGGGATTCTGGTATTCAGAAATTCTGTTTTCACACCATTTTCCAGATGGATAATGGACAATGCACTCTGTCCCAGAGTTTCGCTGTAATATTTGCGAAGATTGATATAGTTCATATTGTCATAATACAGGATCAGTCCCGCACTGTGCTGATGAACTTCCGGCACAAATTCCATCTTTGTGGTAATTCTTGCATAAACGCTGGTCAGCTTTCTTGCAAGAATGCTGACTTTATTCAGAGAAGTCCTTGACTCCTGCCCCCGAATACGGACATAACCTTTTCTTGCTTTTACATCGGCAAATCTCTGAGGCATAATACGTGGTGAATAATAGAAATTGCCAAGCTCATCCCCGTCAAAATCATCAAAATCCGGTGTTTTCTCCACAGAATATTCCGGCAGAGAACTCTCCGCTACTTCCAGCTTTGCCAGATTACTGCCATCTGCCATACGAAGCCAGTTATCCTCTGTCCACATCATTTTCTGGATTGCAGTTTCTCTTCCCAGAGTACAGCGCAGTTCCGGTACAAAAGGTCTGGCGCAGAGATGTACCAGATACACCTCACCGGTAGGAAGCTCAACGTAGCTTCCATGACCAGACTTCTGAAGAACAGAATCCGGATTATAATACTTCGGCTTCAGATGATCCGGATCCTGTCTCTCATAGGATTCTCCGGGTACACTGGTCACAATAGGATTCTTCGGATCTTTTTCATATGGTCCCCAGACATTTTTAGAACGCCCCATGGTAACACAGTGGTTATATCCTGTACCGCCTTCCGCACACATAATATAATAATATTCTCCGCGCTTTGTCAGATGAGGAGCTTCGATGCAGCCTCTGTCTGTACCGCCTCTCCAGATTCTTTTTGGATATCCTACAATTTCCTGATTTTCCGGAGAATATTCCACCATACAGATTGCACCTGGTTTTTCATATCCTTCTCTTGTTTCCCATTCCAGCGAAACAATATACTTCTTTCCGTTAGTATCATGAAATAAAGACGCATCAAATCCGGAAGAATGCAGATAAACAGGTTTGCTCCATGGACCTTTAATATCTCTGGAACAGATCAGGAAATTGTCCACATCAAAATATCTGGCATTCATGGAATTCATTACACCATAAACTACATAAAACATATCCTCTGCTTCACAGTAAGTCAAACACGGCGCCCAGATTCCCTTGGCACTGGGAAGCTTCTTCAGATCTACTTCTTCATCATCTGTCAGCACATGTGTATATAACTCCCAGTTTTTCAGATCTCTGGAATGATAAATGGGGATTCCAGGGAACCATTCAAAGGTCGAAACTGCCATATAATAATCATCACCTTTGCGGCAAATGCATGGATCCGGATTAAATCCCGGAAGTATTGGATTTTTTATCATTATATTTTCCTCCTTGTATCATTCCATCACAATCCAGCCAAGATTAAAGGTAAAACACCGTTTGCCTCAACCTCATTTTATAGTATTATAATAGCATACCTCATACAAATGTATAAGGTATAAAAAGAGCTAATATATAGGTCGATATTCTCTTTTTATAGTCCCACCCACTACTTATTGCTTTTTGCTATTGAAACAGGGAGAATGATAAAAAATGAAGAGTAAAGAAATTTCACATGAAATTATAGATGTACCTGTTGATACCAATGTCAAATTCCGCACTTCCACTGATCCGGGAAGCTACATCCCCATGCACTGGCATCGGGCAATTGAAATTATTTATATGCAGGAGGGTTCTCTGGATGTAACAATAGAATCTGAAAGCTTCACTATCCAAAAAGGAGACTGCATTGTGATCAACGGCAATGTTCTGCATTCTACGAAATGCACTTCGCCAAACACAGCAATCCTCCTTCAGATTCCTCTGGATTTTATGGAGAAATATATTCCTGATCTTGGACAGCTTATTTTTCTCTTTGATTTTCGTACAAAGGAACAGAAACAACAAACCAAACAGACTATGTTTAAAACCATTCTGGAACAGCTTCAGCTTATTAATAATGTGCGCCCGGATGGATATCTGCTCCGTTTCAACAGTCTGATTTTTGAACTTCTGTTCCAGCTGTATCACAATTTTGCCGTCAAAATCCTTCAAAGCAATATCAGTCAGAAAAAAAAGGATATGAACCGTCTGGAACCTGTACTGGACTATATTTCCAAACATTACAGAGAGCCTATTTCCCTGAATGAAATTGCAGAAGTCGCCTGTCTTCAGACAGGATATTTCTGCCGCTTCTTCAAGAAAAAAATGGGAATTACATTTCTCGAATATCAGAATGAATACCGCCTTTCCTTTATTTATCGTGATCTGATCACAACCAGAGATCCTGTTCATGTCATTCTGGAGCGGCATGGCTTTACCAATTACAAACTATTTCGCAGAATGTTCCTTGAGCACTTCGGAAACACTCCCACTCAAATAAGAAAACAGCGGGAAATATTGTAATTCACGCATTATTGTGGTAAAGTATTGTCGTGTTATTTTTCTGAACCCAGTATCTTATCAAAGCTATAGACCGCAGAATTTTACCAGATCTGCGCATCACTCAATCCGTCTGCCAATATAGTCCTTCGGGTATCAGGAAACGAAAAACAAAGAGGAGGGAACAAATGAAAAAATTCTATTCGTGGTATAAAAAACATATTACCGCAGCAATCTTTACCGGACTGATCCTGGGTATCATTACCGGTCTGTTTCTGGCAAACCGGTTCGAACCGGTTCTTACTGTCACAAGTCTTATCGGAAGCATTTACATGAATGCCCTGAACATGATGATCTTTCCACTGGTCTTCTGTTCCATTATCATGGGTATCTCCAGTATCGGAAATGCCCGCACAACCGGCAAGATCACAGCCGGTGCCATGATCTTTTTCCTGTGCACCACAGCACTTGCCAGTCTAGCAGGACTAATCATCCCGCGACTGATCCATCTCGGCGAAGGTGTTAAATTCGAGATGGCAACTTCCGACATCCAGGCAACTGAGATGACCAGCATTCTGGACACCATCAAAAACCTGATCCCATCCAACCCGGTTGCAGCTTTTGCAAACGGAAATATGCTTCAGGTACTTGTATTCGCAGTCATCGTAGGCTTCACACTTATCGCCATCGGCGAAAAGGGTACTGCACTTCTGAAAGTCATCGATTCCTGTAACGAAGTCTGTCTGAAAGTCATCAGCACAGTTATGTACTTCACACCTATCGGTGTGTTCTGTACTATCGTTCCTGTTGTAGAAGCCAACGGTACAGAAACCATCATTTCACTGGCAACTCAGCTGATCATCCTGTATGTGGCATTCTTCGGATTTGCCCTGGTCATTTACGGTGGCTCCGTGAAATTCATCGGCAAAGAAAGCCCTGTGAAATTCTTCAAAGCAATGCTTCCAGCAGCTCTGAACGCATTCGGAACCTGCTCCAGTTCAGCAACCATTCCCATCAGCAAACAGCGTATGGAAAACGAAATGGGCGTATCCAACAAGATCACAAGTATCGCCATTCCTCTTGGTGCTACTGTAAACATGGATGCCGTATCCATCCTGATGTCATTCATGATCATGTTCTTCGCCAATGCATGCGGAATTAACGTAAGCATTTCCATGATGATCGTAATCCTTCTGGCAAACGTACTCCTGTCAGTGGGAACCCCGGGAATCCCGGGCGGTGCCATCGCATCCTTCGCAGCCCTGGCAACCATGGCAGGTCTGCCTGCAGGAGTTATGGGCGTTTATATCAGCATCAATACACTCTGCGATATGGGCGCAACCTGCGTTAATGTTATCGGAGACATGGCAGGATGCGTGGTTCTTAAGGAGAAGATTAAATTAGAAGATTAAGCAGCCCAAAAGCTGTTGTTTCCAATCGACTTAACGCAAAAAAGCTGCTGTGCATTTCTATAACTGAAACGCACAGCAACTTTTTTATTTACAGCAATCTCTTCGTCACATTACTCTACACCGAATAACTTCTCCGCGGTTTATCGATTAAATTGCTGTCTGGCTCTATTTCTTTAATCCGGTTGTAACCTTGCAGTTAGTTACTTTCAGGCTTCCTTCAGAAGCAAAGAGTGACAGACTTTCTCCCGGACGTTTATATGCTCTTGCATTTAATGCAACACCGTCTACATAGATTGTAGCAATTGTATCATCTACGATCATTTTGATATTGTATTTCTTACCAGGTACCAGTTCCAGCGGTCTCTCCAGTCCGATATTCTGGTTTGCAGGCCATGGCCAGTTTGGTTTTTTCTCAAATACATATCTGTCTTCTGTTACATTAAATACGAACTGGTAAGACTCAGCTTTATCCTCATCTTCATAGAATCTCACACCGAAAGTTCTGGTTCCTTCTGTGAATTCCACATCTGCTTCGAATTTGAAGATATCTCCTGTATCTTTTGCAACTACTTTTTCTGTACTCTTAGTTGGAGTATCAATTACAAAATCTTCTGTTTTTTCTTCTTTATCAAATGCATTCCATACAGTTTCCGGAATTCTTACACCAAGGGTTCCATCTTCTCTCTGGTAAACCTCATGTGCCATAAATGTTCCTGCCCAGATGAAGTTATTGTCATCATCATCCTGATCCTTGGTAGCAACCCAGCCAAAGAGGATTCTCTGTCCGTTCAGTTCAAAAGTACGTCCTGCATAATAAGATCTGCCGTCAAATGCATCATCTTTCGGTGCGATCCATGGACCTTCCAGACTCTTGCTCATACGGTATACCATTTTACTTCTGTCACTGTATTCTGTCACAATATGATACCACCAGTCACCAATCTTAAATAAGTCTGGCATCTCATGCATAGTATAGAGATCCGGTGCCCAGAAATCTCCTTCAAACTTCCATTTTTTCAGGTCTTTAGATGTGAATTTAACAGTTCTTCCTGTCTGTCTTGTCTTTGGTCCCTGTAATCTTGCACCAAGGATCAGCAGATACTGATCATTTTCCTCATCGCGGATCACCCATGGATCTCTCCAGTCATCCGGGTCATAGCCTTCCTGTGGAGTGAAGGTAAGTGCATCCTGAGTTTTGTGCCATGTTACAAGATCATCGCTGTATGCATGCATCAGAACCTGAGATGGTTTTCCAAGTGCCGGATAATCACGGTTATAACCTGTATAGAAAATATGATACTGTCCTTCTGCCTCGAAAACACTTCCTGCAAAGATAAACTGATCCTGCTCTTCATCTGTTCCTCTCGGAATTGCCACACCTTTATCTTCGTAATGTACAAAATCAGAAGTTGTTGCCAGATCCCAGCCAAATGGTTCTCCAAATGGTCCCGGTTTTCTGGTATCTCTCTGATGATATAAATAGAATTTATCTCCATGTCCAAATGGCATGCAATCGCCAAACCATGTTCCCGGGAACTGATAGTATAATTTCTGCATAGTCTTAATCTCCTTTTTTATACTTTATTTCACTTTACAGGCCTGCTTGTACTTTTCCGGCAAGCCTGTTATTTACTCATAAATCAAACTACTGTTATCAGGTAATTCTTGCATATTATCAACCTTTTACTGCACCTGCTGTCATACCTGCCAGCATCTTCTTGCTGCTGAAGAAGTAGAAAATAAATACCGGAAGTACTGTTACAGTGATGGCTGCAAATGTACCACCCCAGTCTGTCAGTCCCATGCTTCCTACGAAGTCATTTAAACCAAGTGTAATGGTTTTCATATCTGTAGATCTGGTAAATGTATAAGCATTAATATACTCATTCCAGCAGAATACTGCCTGCATGGTTGCTACTGTGATAATAGAGTTCAGTGACATCGGAACCACCATCTTAAAGAAACATCCTATCGGTGAACATCCATCAATGATCGCTGCTTCCAGCATTTCTTCAGGGAAGAATTTGCTGAATGAATAAAACAGCTGAATGGAATAAGACAGTGAAAAAGCAATCTGTGGCAAAATAATTGCCGGGTATGTATTGATCAGTCCCATCTTATTAAAAATAGTAAACAATGGAATCAGTGCAACCTGCATAGGAAGCATCAATCCAAGAAGGAAATAATTAAGGACAAATTTTCTGCCTTTGAATTTGATTTTGCTTAATGCAAATCCAGCCATCAGTGCAAATAAAAGCAGAGGAATCAGTACACCGATCAAAACAATGATACTGTTTTTAAAATAAGTCAGCATATGGCTTTTTGTAAAAACATTGATAAAGTTTGTCAGCACCCATTTTGACGGGAATGCATATGCCGGTAACTGTCTGAAATCATCCAGTGACTTAAAACTTGAAGTAAATACATAGAAGAAAGGATAAACCTGCATCACAACAAGGATTAATGCGATAACCCATTTAATGATGCTCGGAATGGTTGTTTTTTTCTTTTTCATTCGTCATCCCCTCCTCCTGTAAATTTACGGAATAACATTCCAACTACCATACAGATGATTACGATCATGATCGCTACAGAACTTCCGTAACCATATTTCATACTGCTGAACGCCTGTTTATACATATAAGTTGTCATAAGCTCAGAAGCATTTCCCGGTCCTCCATGTGTTAACAGATAAGAGAACTCAAAAGATCTCAGGGAACCATTCAGTACCAGCAGACAGTTTGCAATGATAACCGGTTTAATATAAGGAATTCTTACATAAAGATATTCCTGCCATGTTGATGCTCCATCGATCAGTGCTGCTTCTCCCAGTTCATCCGGAACACCGATCAGTGCTGCATAAAAGATAACCATATACAGTCCCAGGTATTTATATGCTTCTACAAAAGCTGTTACATACAGTGAAATCTGAGGATTGGAAATCCACTCCATCAGTTTCAGAGATGGATCGATGAATGATAATACCTGATTCACAATACCGGTTGGAGTTACTGATAATAACTTTGTAAAAATCTGGCAAATCGCTACAGAAGAGATAACTACCGGAATATAATACAGAGTCTGTAAAGCAACTCTTCCTTTTTTAATACGACTGAGGAGAATCGCAAATAATAAACCTCCAAATACCTGAATTGCAACATTGATCACTGTATAAATCAGTGTATGCCATACAGTAGATCTGAAAACATCATCCTGTGTAAGAAGTTCAATGTAATTTTTGAAGCCTACAAATACCTTTTCACCAACACCGCTCCAGTCAAAGAAGCTGTAATATCCGGCCCATACAATGGACACGATTACAAATGCCGTATAGATAAGAAATGCCGGAAAAATAAATAAGAAAATTACTGATTTTTTTCCAAATGCTTTCTGCACGAGGCTCCCTCCTTTCCGAAAATCAAATTGTTTTATGTCTTTTCTTTCAAAGAGACTGACAAAAATTTTGCCAGTCTCCAGACTACTGCTTAAATTTTTTTATTTCTTTACCAGAGAATCACAGGTCTTAATAAATTCATCCGGTTTTATGATTCCCTGAGCAAGCTGCTGCTGTTCATCAACAATTTTAGTCATTACATCTGAATCCAGTTTATCATCCCAGGAAGTCCATGCTGTTTCTGCATCTTCAAACATTGGCTGTGTATCATAGTAAAGCTGTGGCAGTCCTTCCGGAAGTTCTTCATTAAACGGTGAGAAAACCTGTGCCTGATTGTAGCATGCATCTGTAAAGTTTTCGCACATATAATCGAAGAATTCCTGCATTGTATCATCATATGTTGCCTTATTAAATCCTTCCGCAAAACCTGCATGAACTGGTACGTTAGTAGACATATTGTCCATTCCTTCTGTATCCGGCACAGGGAAGAATCCAAGTTCACCATTGTCATACATTTCTTCTGCAAGGCTGATCTGTCCGGAGCCTGTATAGAAGATTGCACCGGAACCACCAAAGAATAAGTTACATGCAGAGGTAAAATCTACACTTGCAAATCCTGGTTCAAAATAACCTTTTGTTCCAAGATCAGAAAGAAGATTTACTGCATATTTTGCAGACTCATTGTCACTGAAAGAATCTGTTCCAGCCTGATAACCCTCAATAAATTCAGAACCAGTTACTCTCCATGGTGAGAAAGAAAGATATCTCATCAGCTGCCATGCATCAGAACCTCCCACAATAACCGGAATCTCGCCCTGATCTGCAATTTTCTGGCAATCTTCTTCAAATTCTTCCCATGTTGTCGGAGCATCTTTGATTCCTGCTTTTTCAAAGATATCTTTTCTGTACATAAAATACTCACAGTACAATCCCTGTGGGAAGAGATACATATTTCCGTCGTCTGCATCTGTAAGGAAATCTCTGATCGCACCATTTAATTTCTCATCATATCCGTTTCTTTCAAGTTCATCTCCCACATTAACCAGTGCATCAATATCTTTGCATGCTTTAGAAAGTGTTCCGTTCGGGCATCCAAAAATATCCGGAAGTGTATCACTGTTAATATACATCTGGAGTTTTGTAAAATAATCCTGCATATCGTTTACAAGTTCAATTTCATAATCCAGACCTTTTTCATCACAGAAATTTTTAAGAAGATAATCAAATGTCTTATACTGTTCTGTAGACTCTGTACCTTTTAATAAAGCAGTAATCTTCGTTCTTTTTCCATCGTCCGATTTCTTCGCAGAAGCTGTAACTGCTCCCATGCCTGTCAGAAGACTGGCTGTCATAGCTGCCGTCATGGCAAGTGATAACACTTTTTTCATTTTCCTCATTTACTTGTTTCCTCCTTTTAATTTGTGTTTCCTCGTTCTTGATGATTTTATTTTAGTCTTTTTGCCTTTTATAAACAATTGGAAATAAAAGTAAAAATAGGAGATTTGTGCACAAATTTTATACTGTGCACAAATCTCCTGTTCTATCGTCAGGCAGATAAAATCATCCGCCTCGCTACTTGCCTGATTCGATTAAATGACTTACCTGATACAGTTAACCTCGCTGTTTATATATATTTCCTGAATTCATTGGGTGTAATACCGTAACGCTTTTTGAATACTTTTATGTAATATCCAAAGTCTTTGTATCCTACCATTTCTGCGATTTCATATTGTTTATATTTATTATCTGCAATCAGTTTCTCCACCTGTTGGAACCGGACATCTGTCAGATATTCCAGAAAACTCTTTCCGGCATATTTCTTAAGAAGGCGGCTGATATAGGTTCTGCTTACATGGAATTTCTCAGTCAAATCATCCATAGATAAATCTCCTGAATAATTCTTCTCAATGTAAGAAAGAACACTCTGAACCAGTTTCCGGTTCCGTTCATCAGTTCCTTCTGTATTCTGTTTAATCAGCGTTCCAAACAGATTCAGCAGACAATTCAACACCTCTTCTGTGTTCTCGCACTGACAGATTCTTTTTATTCCATCCTGAAGCACAGAAAGATTCCAGTTTTTATTATGAATTTCACTGTCAACTGCACAGATATATGGAAATTTCATACATCCCAAAAGTAAATCCATTGCTGCAAATTTCACCGGAGATACATCTTCCGGTGCGTTTCGAAATATCTGATGAAGTTCATCCTCCGCTTTCTCAAAACTGTCCTGAAACAAAGTCATCATAAAATGTGTTTTTTCACCGGAAGTAATCACAAAGTCTGTCTGTTTTTTATATTGCAGATCTTCGTATCTGAGTATGATATTCGTACCCAGATAAACACATTGCCTGCATGCTGTCTGTGCCTTACGGTACTGTGCATTTGCCTGATATTCGTCCACTTCTACATCGCTCAATCCAAAATTCATATGTGCTTTCAGATACCGTTCTACTTCTACCTGTATCTTACTGCATGCCTGCAATGCTTTTTCCATACATACTGCGTTTTCTTCTTCCTTTTCAAACAAAAGAATAAAATTATATTCTGCAGTTGCTGTATTATAATCGCTCAAAACATGAATTCCAAAATCATTAAAAATTTCCTCAAAAATATTGATGCATGCAAATTCCTCTATCCATTTATCTCCTGTATGGATTTTATTTTCTCCAACAACTTTTCGCCCTACACACACAATATATTTCTCTATTGTCAGATTCAGAGATTCTGCCTGCTCTTTTACAACTCCTTTTCCCTGGATTCTTCCATACAGAAGATTTCCCGCAAATTTGGATCTCAGCTGCGGAACTGACCTGTTGAAATAGTTCTTCAGATCCCGGATTTCCTGCTGTTTTTCCTTCCTTGCATGAATTTCCCCTGCAATCCGGGCAGCCATTGCCTTTAACTCATCATAGTCCACCGGTTTGAGAAGATATTCTTCCACACCAATGCTGATTGCTTTCCGAGCGTAGGCAAAACTGTCATATCCTGTCAGTATCACTATAACCGCATTGGGATAAATCTCATGTGCTTTTTCTGCAAAATCCAGTCCATCCATTCCCGGCATCTTCACATCTGTAAGGATCAGATCCGGTTTCGCCTGCTCCAGTTTCTCCAGCCCTTCCAATCCGTTCCTTGCAGTTGCGGATATACGGTATCCATAATCGCTCCATGGAAACGAACATAAACCATCCAGAATAATATATTCATCATCTAATATCATTACCTGCAATTCCATTATCTCTCGTCTCCCCTTTTTTTGTTATTTTCATTAACAGGTTCATCACATTTCCTGTAGGTAACTCCGACATTACCGTTCATCGGGATTTCCAGTATTACCTGTGTTCCCTTCCCCGGTTCTGATGTAATGCTCATCCTTGCCTTGTTCTGATATACATAATCCAGTCTCTTTCTCACCGCATACACTCCCAGATGAGTATGTGTCCGCTCTGCTTCATGATCTGGCTCTTCCTCTGTCCCCATCAGTTTCTCCAACTGTTCCTGTGACATTCCAACTCCATCATCCTTTACTGTAAATACTGCCATTCCATCTGTAATTTCTCCTGAAACATAAAGGAAACAGTCCCATGTCGCATTTTCCACACCATGAACTACCGCATTTTCCACCAGTGTCTGAATAGTCATCTTCGGAATCTCTAATTCATTTAATCTCTCATCCACTTCAATATAAGATGTAAATTTATCTCCATATCTGGTTTCCTGTATGTAAAGATAATCCTGTACATATTTTATTTCCTCACGAATATAAACCATACTTCTTTTATTGCTAATACTTGCACGCATCAGACTGCTGATAGAAGTAACCATACGACAAATATTATCCTCACCTTTTTTTCGCGCCATCCAGTTGATTGTATCCAGTACATTATAAAGAAAATGCGGATTGATCTGTGCCTGTAAAGCCTGGAATTCAATATCTTTGTTAACTGTTTCCATCTCCACAACCTGTTTTATCAGCTGCTCTATTTTCTCTATCGTCTGGTTGAAAACAGAATTCATGGCTCCAATCTCATCACGTCTTCCTTCCGGAAGACGGACAGAAAAGTCACCCTCCGCAAACTGCTGCATTGCTTTACTTGTACGCTTGATCGGACCAGCGATTCCCTTTGCCAGAATATTAGCAAGAAAAATACACAACATCAAACTTGCCAGAATAAGCATGATTGTCGTTTTCTGTAATCCTCTGGCTGTTTTCTGCAAGAAACTCATAGGAATCATTCCTACAACTGTAAGTCCTGTGTCAGAACTTCTCTGATATACACAGTCATAACCCTGTCCATCTGCAGTAAACAGAAATTCTCCTGTGTTGCCTGATATTTTTTCTATCCAGCTTCTGTCACTGATTGTCGCATCATTCTCTGCACTCTCTATCAGAACATTTTTGTCATTGTCCAGAAGAAAAATATGTGCAGCCAAAGAATCTCTGGCTGTGATCGTCATTTTTTTCAGATAGCTCAGCTTAATAGATGCTCTCAATATTCCCACTGGCTTCATAGTCAGAGAATCTTTGATCTGCTTTGCCATATACATCAGACCTTCCTCAGAAGCATTATAATAAATACAGCGTCCTTTTGCCTGCTCCGCCAGTTCACAGGATGTCTGAGCGGTATTTTCATTAGTCTCATGATTATTTGCCAGCAGATGATTTGCTCCGTTATAACCATACAGCTGGATATCATTCATATAAATACTTGTATATCCCTGCAAAAGCAGCCTTCTGATCTGCCCTGATCTTGAATAATAGGAATACAGCTCTGTGCCATCCGATTTATATGGTTCATCAGACTCCAATTCCTCCTGAACCGTATTGTTATTTGCAATATACTCAAATGAATTCCTCACCATATCAAAATAATGATCCAAATTCACCGACAACTCATTCACCACTCCCGCAGACTGCTTCCTTGTCTGTTCTGTCACAATTGAAGATGCAGACATATACTGCGAAACACTGGCAGCCAACAGAACAACCAATGCTACCCCTAACGTACAATACAGAATTTTTCTCTGTATTGACAGATTAATATACCACTTCTTTAAATATTTCATCTTTCTCTTCCCTTTAATATCCCTTTATTTTTCCCGGTTTTTACTGCTACAGTCTATTTCGAACAGTGAAAAAGCCGACACACTATTTCCAGTCAATGTATCGGCTTTACTGCTTCATTTTATTATGTTCGGAATTTTATTATGTAGGTATATTCCGTAACTTTTTCTGTTTTACAGATACTGACTGAATTCCACTTTCTCCTTATTCGGACCCTCAATGGTAAAAAACTTCACACCATTTTCCCAGAATGGCAGGAAATGAATGGTATCCTGTGTGGAGTTTAAACCAGCTTCATTAATATACCGGAAAATCTCCTCAATATCTCTTACATCAAGTGCAACATGATCGATCGCTCCATGCTCCATCTTCGCCGCATGATTCTCATAAGTCTCCACTACCAGAGTTCCCAGTTTCAGAAACACAACCTTCTCATTCGCCTCCTCATTTACAGTCTCAAATGCAGTCTCAAAACCAAGTTTATGATAAAACTCCACAGTTTTATCAATGTCATTTGTCGGAATCCCGATGTGCTGTACACCTGTTGAATAGTTCTTTAAGTCCATAATCATTTGCTCCCTTCTAGTCAATCGGATATTCGCAATCCGCTTCTGCTACATGGCTCATTTTTCTACAATATACTCAGAAAACAATTTAATTGTCAATAGCCGTTATAAATTCTTTTTATTTGCTTTTCTATTTTGTACAAAATTCCCATGACATAGAACTCTAATACCTGATAAAATAAATACGACATAAAATGTCGCTTACCCAATGTCAGACGAGTAGGCGGCATTTTTGCGCTTATATGGAGTTTTTGTTACTACCCACTCCAGGTCCTGATTGTCGGACCACTCTGCCGCTTCATCTTCCGCCACCTATTCGCCACCACAGCCCAGGATTAGGAAAACTCACCTGTTTAAATAATATAAAAACCATCCTGTTTCTAATCATATCAATGATATCATACAGGATGGTTTTTTATATTTTTATTCATAAAACCAGACAGATACTCGCAATCCAATTTCGCTACTTACTTAATTCGGTTAAATTCTGTTTCTGAGAATCTCCGTTTTACATCTGTGTATTTTATCGGTTTTACTATAACTAATTCCAACACCTAAAATCTCACCAGTATATTTCGGTAATTCACCTAATTTTCCCATAAAACGTAGCATATAATCCTTATCTCTAATCTGTTCAATGGCTTCTTCCGGTGTATGGTCCACTTTTAATTCTAAAATAATACATGTATCCGATCTGTCTTCTGGATAAAAAATAAAATCAACAAACCCCTTCCCTGACTTATCCTCTCTCTCCACACGGTATCTATCTCTCGCTGCCAAATAAACAAGATTCACAACCGCTGATAATTCTGTTTCATTATTGTAAGAAAGGATTGGAGTCTCTGTATTGTGAACATAAGCCAATATATTCTCCATAGTTTCTGTATCCCCATGAAGTGTGGCCTCCAGCATACGCTCAGATTCTTTCGCCAATCTGTATACATATCCCAATGAAGCTTCTTTCTGAACCATCTCATCAAATTTGTCCATCAATTCTTTATTAGGAATATACACCTTTCCATTATAGTAGCTTAAAAAGCCATATACCACCATGGCAGATAAAATTTCTTCTCTGGTCAACAAATTCATAGAAGTGGCCGCATACTCCTGAATCTTCGCCTTGACACCCTCACCAGAAATCATAAGC
Organism: Blautia wexlerae; assembly: GCF_013300825.1. Lineage (GTDB taxonomy): Bacteria > Bacillota > Clostridia > Lachnospirales > Lachnospiraceae > Blautia_A > Blautia_A wexlerae_B. The sequence goes on along the minus strand of NZ_JAAIMY010000041.1, from coordinate 4,711 downwards.
GCAATATCTTTACGCACATCTGCAATATTATTCTCAACGTAATAGAATATTTCATCATATGGTCCTGAACTTGTCCAGTAACTGCCCAGATTATTATTCTCTAAGGCTGCCACAACCGATCTTGGATTATACATTCTCTCCCCATTTTTAGTAAAATATCCATCATACCATTCACGTAATCCTTCCCTGGTCACATTCAGCGTTTCTTCTTTTCCGGCATTGTTCTCGCAATATCTTTCATAAAGCATATCAACTTCTTTATCTGAAAATCCAAATACATTACCAAACTTAGACTCCGAAGCCATCGTATACTCCATGAACATGTTTAATTCAGATCCACTGGAATACTTGGCGATTGGCAATATTCCCGTCATATATGCCAATGCAACATACGGCTTATCCTTTAACAATCCCTTCAAAAATAGCAAATAAGACTTTTTATCATCCTCTGTCACAAATGGCATATGAAATACCGAATCCCATTCATCAAAAACAAAGACAAAACGTTCTTTTTTTTCCGCAAAAATCCTCTGTAGGTCTTCTCTTACAGAACCATTCTCACGAAAATCAATATCCGGATATCTCCTCTTTAAATCCTCTTTTAAATTCCCCTTTATCTCATCTATATATTCCTTATAACTTATACATTCATCATCAACCACGCTAAAATCAATATAAATTGTATTATACTGATTCAAATGCCTTCTGTAATCAGCAAATTCTGAGATTTTCAATGTCTCAAATACATCCTTCGACGCAACATCTTTTCCAAAAAAAGCGCCAATCATATTTGCCATCACTGTTTTTCCAAATCTGCGGGGACGTGTCACACACACATGACGATTTCCAACCTCAGCCAATGGAATCAGTTCTCTTAGCATCTGCGATTTATCCACAAAATACGGACTACATACTTCGCTTTTATATAATGTATACGGAGATACGCTGTTTAAATAAATCCCCATGTGGACAGTCTCCTTTCTGGACAATTTCCCTTTTCTCTTACTCCAAAATATCATAAAACATACAAAACTGCAATTATTACCAATCTTATATCCATCTTTATTTTTGCAAAACATCACATCAAAGATTTTTTGACCCGATTAGCATTTCATTATATATAATAAGTTAACTGTTATTTTTATTTCTATAAACCGTCTCACTTCCTCTAAACGTCAATGTATCCAATGCAGAAATCGTATGAAAGCTAATCTGATATATCGGATGATTATATTTGACAAGTTCCCAGAATGCCACTCTTGTTATTTTTCCGTCCACAAAATCCTGTACATAATTAAATATCGCATCATCAACCATAGGTCCTTCAACAATATCATAAGTATGCACTTTTCCAGCCCTGCAAGCTACAATAAAATCAAGCCATTCGTCTGTTATTCTCTCAAACTTCAAATATTTCAATGCAGGATTTGGAATATAGTTATACTTGTTCACATATCCTTTTTTCTCATACCTGATTGCACACCTTTCTGCCTGCTCTTTATTCGCAGTACAATAAAATCCAAAATAAAAATCTCTATTATAAATAGACTTTCTTATACTCGGATACACAACAATTTCTTTACTTCCATAAAATAAAACCATTCCTTCTCCTTTCCCTGTTACTTATATGCACTTATAATTGTAAGTCTTTTCTCTAACAGAATCAACATCTTTGCATCCAGCATTACAGTCATTACTGTTCCCTCTTACGCTTCCAATCCCCAGCGCGAAGCAACATCTCTCTGCAGGTGAATTTGGAGGGGGCTTAGTAACTCTTAGGTGGGGAAAATCCGCGTTATGAAGAAAAATAGCAACCTGTCTGAGCGGAGTCTGCGACGGAGCGAGTTTTGCATTTTTCTTCATGCTTTTAGCGGATTTCCCCCACCTTAGAGTTACTTAGCCCCCGGAACTGAACCTGCAGAGAGATATTGCTTCGCGCGTCCCCTATTGCGCTGTGTACGCCCCACACCAACAAACTTCCCCCAAATACTTACAAAAACCTCTTGACTTTCAAAACAAACAGCGTTAAAATTGCTTTAGCTTTTTAAACAGCTAAACCTATAACACATAAATTCAACGAAGGGAACCAGTAAAAACAGTCCCCCTGTCCCCAGAGAGCTGCAGTCCGGTGAAATGCAGCGACAGACCTGTTTCGAATATCATCCCCGAGAAGGAAAGCCGAACCCTTGAATACCATCATTACAGATATAACCGTATTCACAGTAAGCTTCCCCGGTCGCCCCCCGTTACAGGAGCCGCGTATATCGGTACGTTGCAGAATCGTACTTGTTTCAAAGATGAAACAGGGTGGTTACGGAATATCATATGTCCGTCCCTGCGTGGGGCGGACTTTTTTTATGTCAAAAATGCCCTGACACACGAGACATACTTTCTTTACCAGGCTGTCGATCTGAAACCGAAACACTACTTCTGTTTTTCGCAGACAACAGAATTCACCACAGATGAAAAATGTAACTAATTACATATTATAACCATTACACTCCATCTGCCTTGAATCTGCTCCAAATTCCGAAAAACAGCAGCAAATTTTTGAGAGGAGTAGAGAGCATGAAAATCTACAAAAAAATCATGAACGCACTGGCTGCAGTAGAAAAGATCGTCCTTGTGATCTCCACACTGCTGATCCTGGTGCTGACTGTGGGAAACGTATTTTCCCGTAAAGTCATCCACCGTTCCTGGTCCTTCACAGAAGAACTTGTAGTAGCGGTATTCGTACTCATCACCCTGCTGGCAGCCGCACTGGCCTGCCGCGAAGGAGAACTGGTCAGCCTGACACTGGTCACAGACCGTCTTCCAAAGAAGCTGAAGAAACCATCCGTGATCCTGATCACAGTCCTGAGCATCATCTTCAGCGTCATCCTTTTCAAATACGGAATGGACAAGGTTATCACCCAGCTTCAGAACGGAAAAAGAACCTTCGTATTAAACTGGCCTGAATGGATCTTCTGGTCCTTCGTACCCATCGGTGCAGGATGCATGATCCTTCACTTCATTGAATTCTGTCTGGACTTCTGCTGCAAAACCGACAGCGCCAAAAATACCGACAACAGCACAAAAAGTAACATGAACACAATCACAACAGACAAAAAGGAGGGCAAATAAATGATCAGTGCAATCTTATTTATCTCCTTCTTCATATTCCTGATCCTGGGTGTACCCATCGGAATCTGCCTCGGACTTTCCTCCGTATGCGCAATCCTCTACTCCGGTACATCCCTGACGATCGTAGCAACCAACATGTACTCAGGAATCAGCAAATTCCTGCTCCTGGCAATCCCATTCTTCGTACTGTCAGGAAACATCATGGCAAAAGCCGGTATCTCCAAACGACTGATCAAATTCGTTGATACCTGCGTAGGACACAAAAAAGGCGGTATCGCCATCGTATGTGTTATCGTAGCCTGCTTCTTCGGCGCCATCTCCGGTTCCGGCCCTGCAACTGTTGCAGCTCTTGGCGCCGTACTGATCCCTGCAATGGTAGAACAGGGCGGTTTCTCCGCACCATTCTCCACAGCACTGATGGCAACCTCAAGCTCCATCGCCATTGTCATCCCGCCAAGTATCGCCTTCGTTGTATATGCCTCCATCACAGGCACATCCATCGCAGATATGTTCATGGCAGGTATCGTACCAGGTCTTCTTATGGGCGTGGCACTGGTAATCGTAGTAATGCTGGAAGCAAAGAAACACAACATCAAACCATCCAGAGAAAAAGCCTCAGGCAAAGAACGCTGGGACGCTTTTAAAGATGCTTTCTGGGGATTCCTGATGCCGATCATCATCCTGGGCGGTATCTACGGCGGTATCTTCACACCAACAGAAGCAGCAGCCGTATCCGTTGTATACGGACTCTTCGTAGGTATGGTCATCTACCGCGAAGTTTCTATCCGCGATATGTTTGACATCCTGGTAGACTCAGCCAAGACAACCGGCGGTATCATGCTCATCGTAGCAAGTGCCTCCCTGTTCTCCTTTGTATGTACCAAATTCGGTATTGCAGATGCAGCCTCCAATTTACTTGGAAGCATCGCACATAACCAGTTTACCTTCCTGCTGATCGTAAACATCATCTTCCTGATCGCAGGATGCTTCATCGATGCAAACTCTGCTATGTACATCTTCATCCCGATCATGCTTCCTGTATGTAAGGCTCTTGGATACGATATAGTAGCATTCGGTGTTATGGCAACTGTAAACCTTGCAATCGGACAGGTAACTCCTCCTGTAGGCGTAAACCTCTTCGTAGCAATCAGCATCAAGATCAAAAAAGGTCTGGAAGTTACTCTGCAGGAGATCTCAAGGGCAGTTGTGCCAATGATTGCAGCCTGCGTTGCAGTTCTTCTGATCGTTACATACATCCCGATCACCTCCACTTTCCTTCCGAAAGCTCTTGCAAAAGAAGGCTCCTACACAGGTGATCAGTCCTCCGCTTCCTCTGACACAGCTTCCAAGGAGGCAGGAGACGGCAATAACTCCTTTGACACAATCGCAGATTACAGCGACCTTGACTGGCCGGAAATGACCTGGAACTTCGCATGCTCCACTACTGAGACAAGTACCTGGGCTGATGGCGGACGTAAGTTCGGTGAACTGATGGAAAAAGCCACAGGCGGCAAAGTAAAAGTCAACATTTACGCAGCTGACCAGCTTACAAACGGCAACCAGTCCGAAGGTATTCAGGCTCTGATGA
>NZ_JAAIMY010000040.1 GCF_013300825.1 Blautia wexlerae | reverse complement strand
ACCTCCAACGTTCCAGTGTGGGCTGCTGAATTTAGTGACGGAACAGACGCTGCAGTAACATCAGAAGCAGAAGCTCCTGTTGTAGAAGATACTGCAGATGCCGATACTGCTGCATTTACAGATGAAGCAGCACCAGAAGTTGCTACAGAAGAAACAGTTGCTCCGGCTACTGCTGCTGAAGTAAATACTGACGGATATGTTTCCACAATTAAAGTTAATATGAATGCTAAAGGATGGGACAATCCAGTAACTGTAAGTGGTACTCTTAAAGACAAAAATGGAAATGAAGTTCTTGGCAATTGGAATAATATTCCAGAAAAAGACAATAGATGGGTTCAGATAAGTTATACATGGCTCTCAAATGGATTAGAGGCTAATGGCTCAAATCCAAGTGGAGTAGTTCCAGAAGATAAACCAGTAAGTGAAATTGGTGCATATGTTCCAAAAAGAGATGATTTCAATAAAGATTTATCCCTTATGGTTACTGTAAAACGCGGAAATACAGTAGTTTATCAGGAAACTGTAGCTGGCGGAATTGTTGGCGCAAAAGATATCAGTGATGACTTTTCGGCCGCTCTTACAGGTGTTGAAAATAAAACTTATAACGGAAAAGAACAGAAAGTAGTTCCAACTAATAAATATTCTGTAAAAACAGATTTTGGAACAATCACAGAAAAGCATATCACATGGAACTACAAAGAAGCTTCTAATGATTTCACAAATGTAACAGGAAAAGATATTACTGTAACAGGTACATTAGAGGGAACATACGATGCTACATCCGATGCATATGGATACAAAGCTACAACAAAATCTGCATCATACCAGATTACAAAATTACCTATTTCCAAAGATAACCTGGAAGCAGCTATGAAAACAACTTCTGTTCAGTATACAGGTTCTGCTCAGAAATTTGGAAAAGCAGATGTTACCTTACAGGTAAAAGCAAACGACAGCACAAAAATTGATATCTCTGCAGCAATCAAAGATAAAGCAGAATTTACAGGCGAGACAAAAGTAGGACAGCACACTTTAGATATCACTACTGATGCATTAGATACTAATAGTGATGTTCTGAAGAACTTTACTGTTCCAGGTTCAGCCGTTACAGCTACAACAAGCAATAAATATAGCATTGTAGCACGCGATTTATCAAAATGCTCTGCAGAATCTAACGTTGAACTGAATATTGATGAAGTTAAGAGTCTTACAGCTGACCAGCTGGTAGATAAGATTAAAGCTGAGGCAGGAAATGTAACTCTTAAAGGTGAAGACGGAAGAACATTTACTCTTGATGATATCAAAAATGATGCAAACATCACAGCTGAACAGGTATTAGTTGATGCAATCAAGGCTGGAACAAGAGGTACAGTTGCAAATGCTGTTACTATTTCCTATAAAGCTGATACCAAAAATATCACAGGAAAAGTTTCTGTTCCTGTACGCCTTACAGTAAGTAACCTTGCTAAAGTTGATGTTACTGTCAATGGAACACCATTAAGCACAAATCCGAATAGCCCTACAGATCTTGGTCTTAAATATATCGCAAAAGCATATGATTTAGAGGCTTGTGCAAAAGATAAAAAATACGGTATTAACAGTCTTGCAGTATCTAATCTGAAAACTGGTGAGTACAAACTTACTTACAGCGACAATGTAAATGCCGGTACAGTTAAAGTTACAGTAACTGGTCTTCTCAGTTATGAAGGAAGTGTCAAAAATTTCTACTTCAAGATTGCTAAGAACGATATCGTATCAGACAGTGTATCTATGAAGAAAACTGTTACTGTAAATTCTGCAAATAATGCAGATGCGTCTCTTTATAAAGATGCTCTGGAAGTTGCAGTTAAACAGGAACTGTATAAAGGAAATGGAAAAACAACTCTTGAAGCAGATAAGGATTACACAGTAAAATATTACTATACAAAGAACGCAGTAACTACAAAAGAAGCAGCAGAAAAAGCTGATGGTGATAATGTACCGGATAACTATGTAACTGCTGTTGTTACTGTAAAAGATGGAAATTACAACAAAGCTGTATTTGTTAAATCTGCTAAGATTACAAGAAAGAAAATCAGCAATGTAACAATCAGTGTAGAAAAATCTTCTTATACATATACAGGAAAACAGATTGTTCCTGAAGTTGTAGTAAAAGATGGTTCATCTGTACTTGAAAAAGGTGTTGATTATTCTGTAATCGTAAAAGATAATGTTAATGTAGGAAAAGCTACAATTACAGTTAAAGCATTAGCTGGAAGTGATTATGAAGTAAACAGTGAAGCAACAGCAACATTTGATATCACTGCTGCAAATGCAGAAAATGTTAAAGTTGTTTTAACAGCTTCTTCTACTGCAACACCATCCACAGGTAAAACAAATACCTTTGATTACAGAAAAGGAAAACAGATTAAACCTACTATCTCCGAAGTTTGGTTAGGAGATGTTAATGTAACAGATCAGTTTGATACAAAATATGCTACTTATGGTGACAACAATCAGGCCGGTAAGGAAATGGGAACAATTACTCTTTCTCCAAAATCTGGTAACAAGAACTTCACAGGCACCAAGACCCAGAAATTTGATATTAAAGGTATTGATTTAACTGGTACATTAAAAGTTTACGGTTCTAACAAAAAGGAATTGAAACCTACTAATGGCATTATTAACTGGAATACTTACCACTTCTATTATAATGGATCTGAATGCAAGTTCGCTGATGAAGCATTCCTTCCAAATCCAGTAGCTGCTAAAGAAGGAACAGATTACGAAATCAAGTACATTAATAATGTAGATGCTGGCTATGGTTATGCTGTAGTTGTTGCAAAAGGAAACTATGAATCAAATGTAAATAAAGATTTATATTTCACTGACGAAAGCGGAACTAAGCATGTTGTTGCAACCATTAGAAATGGTAAATTTAACGATGGCGAATCCAAAGTCTTAAACAATGTTGTTGACGCAATTGGATTTGAAATCAGAGCATCTGTATTCACAGCTAAGAACATCACAGTATCCAACGGTGTGTATGCAACAGGTCTTCCTGTTACACCAAAGGTAACTGTAACAGTTGCAGGAAAAACTCTGGTAGAAGGTGTTGACTACAAATTAAATATCCGTCCTCAGGATTCTGATAAGGGCTTCACATATCCTGCATCTGTAATCAATGCTACAAACGGAAAAGTATTCTATGTAGATGTTGATCCGATGGGTGGTTATGAATTTGATGATGTTGATGGAAGCAACACATTCGCATGGGGAATTGACAAGTTCGATTTCGCAGCAGCTGACATCACAGCTTCCGGTGATACTGTAACTGTTAAGAATGGCAACATGGTTGTTGATCCTTCTGACTACACAGTAACAAGAGATAAGAAAGCTGGCACAGTAACTGTAGCTGCCAAAGAAGGAAGCAAGAACTACACAGGCTCTCAGACAGTGAAAACTGATAATGTAAGCATTCAGGCTCCTGTAATCAGCAGTGTAAACGTTGTTGGTAATAAAGCAACTGTTGTACTTTCCGGTGAAAGCAACGGAGCAAGCGGATATGACTATGTTATCTCCAAAGCAAATGATTACACTTCAAACCGTGCAGCTATTACAAAGAACCAGGTTAAGACAACAGGTGACTTCAACTATGTACAGCAGGGAACTTACTATGCATACTGCCACGCATGGACACGTAATGCAGAAGGTAAGAAGATCTTCAGCGGATGGTCCAACATTTATCCATTCTCTGTATCTGCAATCACACCTGCACAGCCAGTGATTACAAGCGTAAAAGCAAAAGGTTCTACTGTAACTGTAACTTATACAAAAGCAGATAATGCAGACGGATATGATGTAGTTCTCGGAACAGCTACAAAGAAAGTTAACGGAGAAACACGTCCGGTAGAGTATGGTACACTTGTTAAGAAGAACATCAAAGGAAATGTTGTAACAGCAACATTCAAGAATGTGAAGAAAGGAACCTACTACGCAGGTCTCCACGCATTCAACAGAACAGCTGAAAACGGAAAGAAAGTATTCAGCGAGTGGTCAAACGTTAAAAAAGTAACTGTAAAATAATCCCTTTGGGTAATTAAATACAGATTCCTAAAACGAAAAGCTCCAGCCAGAAATGGCTGGAGCTTTTCGCATAATCAAAATTTTTGAGGGGTTGGAACAATTTTTGAAGGTTTGCCAAATTAATGGGAGCTTCAGTGGTAAGTAACCCTTTTAATACTGACAAGCCTGTCATCTTTTTCCAGTATCTGTCGAAAAGTTTTTCTGGTAAATAAATCATTGCTCTGCTAAAATATAATTACAAAATATATGGCAGGAGGTGACATCCATAGTACGTCAAACGAATCTGGCGCATACCATAGACCTTGCTGCTGACCGTGCAAGGTACGATGAATGTGCCAAAAAACTATTAACTTATAAGGCAGTTGCTGCCTGGATTCTCAAATCCTGTACAAAAGAATTTTCACAATACAGCATCCGGTTTATCTGTGAGAACTGTCTGAAAGGCGACATTGAGGTTTCCAACCGAACAGTACATCAGGATCAGCCTGACCGTACCAGTCCCCTGAATGGAAATGAACGGATAGACACCCTTAATTCTGAAGCAAATGCTATCAAAGACCAGACTGTATATTACGACATCCGTTTCAGAGCATACATACCAGCTATTGATGAACCTGTACAACTAATCATCAATTTGGAAATTCAGTTGAATGACACACCGGGGTATCCATTGGTTACCAGAGGCTTTTATTATTGTGCGAGAATGATCTCTGAACAGTATGGAACTGTCTTTACCAATGAACATTATGAAAAGCTTCAGAAAGTATACAGCATATGGATCTGCCCGGATCCGGCGAAAAAACGGAGAAATGGAATTTTCAGATATCATACAGTACAAGATACGGTGTTGGGAAAATCTTATGAGAGTCCGGACAGTTACGATCTTATGGAAGTGGTTATTGTAAACTTAGGGGATGCGGACAGGGAAAGTGATCTGGAGATTCTGGATCTGCTGAACACGCTCTTCTCTCTTTCCATTTCCTCTGAGATAAAGAAAAACCGTCTGCAGAAAGATTTTGGCATCGCCATGACAGAAGAATTCGAAAGTGAGGTGCAGGATATGTGTAATCTGGGAAAAGCACTGATTGAGCAGGGTATCGAACAGGGCATTGAACAGGGTATTGAGCAGGGTGTAGAAAAGAAAAACTTGTCTCTTGCAAAAATGATGCTCAGAGACAAAGAGCCCGTTGACAAAATTGTAAAATACACCGGTTTTGCCACGGATAAATTGAAAGAAATTGCAGAATCTATCGGGATGACACTTAGTGCTTAATATAGATTCTGGCAAAACATCTATATTTTCCATTTGCGAATATGCATATACAAATGATATAAATAATAAATATGTTGAAATAAAAGATCCAGGCTGGATAGAGATTCTTATCTAGGCGGTTTGGATCTTTTTATGTGCATATGAGAAGAAGGGGCTATCTATTTTCTGACAGCCCCTTTATCTTTTTTACATATCAGCTGAGATGTGAAAATTCACTCAATATCCAGTTCCGGCGGCTCATCCATAGTGTCGGAAACATATTTCCCGTTTTTCTTACGCTGCCGGACGCATTCAGTAAGCAGATACTCGATCTGGCCGTTGACGGAGCGGAAATCATCTTCTGCCCAGGCGGCAATCTGATCATAAAGCTTTGCAGAAAGCCTGAGCGGAATCTGTTTCTTTGGTCTGGTGTCAGCCATTAGTACAGACTGCCGGAATTAACCACCGGCTGGGCATCGTGATTGCCACACAGTACAACGAGAAGATTAGAAACCATGGCCGCTTTCCGCTCCTCATCAAGCTCAACCACATTGTTTTCGTTCAACCGTTCCAGTGCCATTTCAACCATGCCAACAGCACCATCTACGATCATCTTTCTCGCATCAATAATAGCAGAAGCCTGCTGTCTCTGCAGCATAACAGCTGCAATCTCAGGAGCATAAGCCAAATAGGTGATGCGTGCCTCAATAATCTCAAGACCAGCTTCCGCAACTTTCTGCTGAATCTCATCCCGGATACGTCCGGCTACAATTTCGCTGGAACCACGCAGGCTGCCCTCATCTGCAACACCATCCCCTGTTGTATCCACATTCGGAGCTACATCATAAGGATAAATCCTTACAATATTGCGAAGAGCACTATCACACTGCAGGGAAAGATATTCCTTATAGTTATCAACATTAAAAACAGCCTTTGCAGTATCTGTCACACGCCACATAACCGCAATTCCGATTTCTACAGGATTACCCAGACAGTCATTGATCTTCTGACGGTTATTATTCAGAGTCATGATCTTCAGGGAAATCTTTTTACTTACACAAGAGCTATTGGAAGATCCGCCGGTGCCTGCCGCAGCTAATGTCAAAACTGATTTGGCAGCATTACCGCCATCCACATCGCCGCTTTGATTTAATTTCGTCTTAGCTGCCGGATTCACTGCTGTACAAAAAGGATTTACCCAATAAAAGCCGTCATCCTTCAGTGTGCCCACATAATTACCAAACAAGGTAAGAACCAGAGCTTCCTGAGGCTTCAGTACCTTTAATCCAAGAAATGGAATCCATCCCAAAGATAACCAGATGAATCCACCTGCAGCCATTGGAATATAGTAAAAGATGGAACCGATTATAGCAAGTGCTGTTGCTGCCGCATACAACAAAATGAAGAGAATCATCATTGCCATACCATTCTTCTTACTGCTTAAAACTTTTTCCTGCATAATAAACCTCCTGACTGGTATATGCATGATATGAGTGTCAAAAAGCCTTTTGACACTGATCATGTGCATTGCTTTACCATAAAAATATGTATGAACTGGTTGATGTACAAATGATATCATTTTGATATCGAAATGTCAATATTAAAGAAGAACATTTGATGTGTGGAGAAAAAATTCAGTATAAAAATTCGTAATTCTCAGTTGTAATTGAGCTAACACATTCTGGATTAATGAGAGGTGAGGGTGAATATTATGGATAATAAACGTGAGATGGTAATTAAAGAATTAGATAATTCTTCTGGTTTTCCCCTGCTGCTTTCTGTTGTTTTGGAATATTTTCAATCAATCGGAACCCGGTTCTGATTTCACGGTAAACGTATTGGAGCCTGCCCTGACAAAGTTTATTTTTATGGTAAGTATAAAAAATATTTGATACAATAAAGACATGCGATAACTGTATTTTCGGTGATCAGACCCCTCCGGTTTTTCTCATACTGGCAGGACAGACAGAACTGTGGGACAAGCTCCGGCTGCAGCGGTATGCGGCAGTAAGGCAGCGTATTGATATCAACTGTGTCCTGCCACACTTTGACAGGACAGAAACCGAAAGATATATCTTATCACATCTGGTCTATGCCGGGGGAAGGCAGGATATCTTCACAGACAGGGCACTGGACGATATCTATAAAGAATCTACCGGGATATCGCGGCGCATCAACCGCATCTGCGAAAAGAGCCTGATGTATGCCAGCCAGCAGGGAAAACGCCTGATCGATGAACATCTGGTGCGTTATATCATTGAACACGAAATGCTGGGAGGTGATGTCTGATATGGGATCCTATTATCAGTGCAGTGATCCGGACAGCAATGAAAAAACCTGGACCGGTCATATCCGTCCATTAAACATAAACAGAAATGAGTTTGAGGTGACCGCCCGTGGAAGCACTTTCCATCTGCTGGTAGGAAAACATGCATATGGAAAGTATCTGTGTATTCCCAACTGGGAGATCAGCACAGAAATATCGTCCCTGTCGGACTGCTTCTGGAACAGGGAACGCCTTGAACAGGACTATCCGGAGCTGTCAAAGGTGGACATCATCAGTATTGTAAAAGCACTTGAAGCACTCAGCTCATATGTAACATTGTAAATGAAACAGATAATCCGGCAGGAAATCTGCCGGATTGCACAAAAATGCCAATGACACAAAACTTAGCAGATCTGTGACATGGGAGCAAATCTGATTAGCGACAAATTGAGAAATCAGCAATACTCATCTGACGGAGGGAGAGATATCGGCTTCTGTTATTCATAAGATAGTTTTTCTTGATATTCACGATCCCGTTGACGAAATTTTTTTAATAGTTGTCTGATATAATTATCAATCATACGAGTGATCCATTGGATTACATATGTCCTTGTGACCTGGAGGGGTCTGACTGATTACCGAAAACGCAACACTTTTTCTATCTATATCTTCTATTTTTTCATATCTATAAAAATTATCCACATAGGTACAACTTAAACCATGTTTCAATCTATACACCACTTAAAGGAAGAACTATAATCAAAAAATCAAAGAACGGCATGGAAAAAAGACATTAATAATTTAAATCTTTGGGGCAAGTAAAAAACTTATTGACTTTTCATTGCGAATATGCCATAATCAAGAAAAAGGGACGTTATTTTGGCACAAGTACCAAACATACCTGAAAGGACATAAACATGAGCGATATTAATAAAGATGATTTTTCACAAATCATTAAATTTAAAATCGATGCTGAGTCAGCTGACAATATTTCACAAATTTGTGATGATTTAAAAAAAACTAAATCTGATATTATGCGACAGCTTATTCCTATTGTATCATGCAAAGAATTTGAACATATGATTCCAAATATTGCGCTGGAACAATTAGAGAATTATTCAAAAAAATCCTGGGAAATTTTGCATACTCCTGGATGTGCCTTTGAAACTAAAGAGTTATCCGCGAATATGCCGGCATTTATTACTACACTTCCGCCCAGAGTATATGTTAATTATCCTACTTACAAAATACAGATTATAAACAAAGAAAATAATGAACAAACTATGTCTTATAAAAAATTCGATAAATTATTAGAAGGCATAAAAAACATTTCTTGTGTTTATGCAACTCCCTTAAACTATATTATTGAAAACAATGTTTTGGATAGCAGACAATATCATTTTGTGATGGAGGTTACTTGCCTTGCAATTGATCTTGCAGATAACATTAAAGCCAAGGATGAAGTTGTAAAAAAATTGAATGAGAATGGTTTTAAAACGTTGGTTTTTCCATATTACTGTATGCGTTGGGATTCGATTGAATTTTTAGACGAGAATAAAAAATATTTTAAAATAGTCAGTTGATATTTTGAAACATTTAGCATAAATTACAGAACCACATTGGGGTCTGGCACTCTGAAGGATAAATAAAAAGAATGAAGCAATCCCAAAAGATCTATAAAAGAAATATAAAATTAGGGATAAGTAATAAGAGAGAAAATTGTCACTGGATTGCTCGAGTCTTCTTGAATAGTTATAATGACTTTATTCTTCTTAAATTTGAAATATTTGCTAAAGCAAGGACCCTTGAATATATTGCCAAATGACACATTTCGACAAATTCTCTTATGGAAATAAAACGTTATATGTGATATAGTGGTAGTAACAAAACAGCAGGAGGTGTCGAACGCTGGAACAAAACAAAGTAAAACCAGATACCATACTAAAGAACTTCTGGAGAAACAATCACCATTTTGCAGACTTGTTCAATGCGGCATTATTCGATGGGGAACAAGTGCTGGATCCGAATGACCTTACAGAAGCTGACACCGATGTTTCTTCACTGATCAAATTTAATGGTCATGCAGAAACTGTCCAGAAAATACTGGATGTTGTAAAGAAAACTGCCTATGGCATTGATTTTGTCCTCTGGGGACTGGAGAATCAGGCAAAGATCCATTACGCGATGCCGTTGCGACATATGGTAGGAGATGCTTTCTCTTATCTAAAAGAATATAATGAGATCGCTGCTAAAAACAAGAAGGATGGGCATTTTGAATCTTCAGATGAGTTTCTCTCGAATATGAAGAAAACAGATAGACTGCATCCAGTGATCAGCCTTTGTGTTTATTATGGAGAAGATCCATGGGATGGCCCGCTATGTCTGGCAGATATGCTTGAGATTCCTGAAAAAGTCCGTCCAATGGTGTCGGATTATAAAATGAATCTGCTTCAGCTGAGAGCAAGTGAGACCTGTGATTTTCAAGATCCGGAAGTTGCTGCTGTGTTTGATATCAGCCGTTCTATTTATGAACGCGATTACCAAAGAATCAATACGGTATATAAAAACAGAAACATCACATCCGAACTGGGAATTGTGATCGGCGCGATCACCCAGTCGCAGAAACTGATAGACCATGCTTTGGAATCAGAACGGAAGGGAGGTCAGGTTAATATGTGTACTGCATTGGAAGAGTTAATGAATGAGGGAAAACTTGAGGGACGGCGCGAAGGAATACTTGAGGGACGGCGTGAAGGACGGTTAGAGGGTATCCAGGCAACAATCAGTACCTGTAAAAGTTTTAACGCCAGTAAAGATGTTACAGTGAAAAACCTGATGAAGGTATTTTCATTGTCAGAAGAAGATGCGGCTGGTTATGTGGAGGAATATTGGTAAACGTTGAAGTGCTATACTAACGTTGTAACAGCAACATTCAAGAATGTAAAGAAGGGAACCTACTATGCAGGTCTCCGCGCATTCAACAGAACTTCTGTAGGCTGAAGGGGTCTGACCACCGAAAATAATCGCATCTCCATTACAGCAGACAGGGAAAATTTCTGGATGCTGATGAACGGGCAGATGTCATTGAACGGGAGCTGCAGTTATGTGGGTATTTTTGTATAATAACTTCCGAGAAAATGTCAGCATCTCAGGCATTGATTCAGTACAAGGGACGGGATATTTCGGAAAAACTTTTTCAATCCGATAAAACATTCATTGGTTCTAAGAGTGAGCGTGTTCAGTCGTTGCAAAGCATGTCATCTAAAATCTTTATAGAATTTGTGGCACTGATCATTCGTAACCGGATCTACAATCTTCTTAAAGAACAAATGATCCGTATGGAGACAAAACAAAAGTATATGACTGTTTCGGCTGCGATCCGTGAACTTGAAAAGATTGAAATGGTCCGTCGTAACGGCAGACACTACAAATTGGATCATGCAGTTACCAGAACTCAGAAATTGATCCTGAACTCTTTTGGTCTTGATGAAACAGATATCAAAAAGAGTGCTGAGGAATATGGCAAGCTGTTGAACAGCAGTCAGTCATACATAAACAAGGAGGCACCGGAGGATGGCGAGGAAGAAGACAATCGAGGCAATTGAGAACGAAATATCCAAAGTAAAATCTGATATGTCAAAACTGCAGAACCGGTATAATAAACTTGCAGAAAAACTTGAAGACTTGCAGAAACAAAAGCGCAGGATTGAAGCTGATACCATCATGGAGGCGTATTTAAAAAGTGGTAAAAATTTTGACGAGATTATGACATTTTTGAGTCCCTGATAGTCTTTATTGTAATTTTTTTGCAGAGTTCACATTTTCAACAAATTAAAAGAAGAAAGTTTAAGGCACAAAAGTAGAGGGTTCCTAAGAAAAATGAACAATTATGAAAAATCGATGAAAGTGAATCATAATAATAAATTTTTAAAAAGAGATGAGATTGCAGATTTACAAGTATATCAATTGGATGGAATTACATATTGCTTGCCGATTAATAGTACCCCTAAATTAAGACAATATTTTGCAACAGCTATTAAAGCTTATAAATATGATTCTGATTTTGATGAAATATTGCTATTTGAGGATATAAAAAAATATCAGGATAAGGAGTATATTGACAAAGATTTGGTAACTTGTTATATGATTGCCCGTGGAGTTGACAATCTGCTTGGTTTAATAAATGACTTTTATCGTTTTTTATGTCGAAATGATGAAAACTTTCACATCGGAGAAATTACATATTTTAATACAATGACACGATTGCGTGAAAGCTTTAAAAGCACATTAATTTTATGTTATAGAGGTTTTTATATTGAGATGATGCCAATAATGAGATTAATATATGAACAATTATGTTGGGCATGTTATTCAATTGATGAATCCAATTCAAATAATATACTTAATAATTGGAAAACAAAAAATACTCGATATATAAAAGAGAAAATAAATCCAGAATATGGAAAACTTTATTCTATTTTATCTTCTGAAGCGCATATGGCACCTCCTGAGGCAGGAAAATATTTATCTTTTGATAAAAAATCTAATTGTTCGGTAATCGGAAGATCCGGTTCTAAAGCCAAAAAAGATATTCCTATTATAATTCAATTATATCAAATTTATCTCGAAGTATTTAATTATGGAATAAAACATTTTTCATATGATACAGCACATTATCAAGAGCTACTAAAAAATCAATTTGAAGATTTAAAAATAATAAATGCTGTTCATTCAGGAAAAGCTACCGATTTCTCTTTTATAGACAGAGTTTAGATAGGTATTCCTATAAACGCTCTAAGAATCTGACCACAATATGGTCAATTTAAGCCCAGAACATTGATTGTTGGGGCATTGGGGTCTGGCAGTGCGTCCAGCAAAGGGTATATAGTCCGGTGGGTGGAAGCCCCATCAAATAAGCTGCTAACCACCGCATTTGAAGCGAGTCTTGAGTCTGTCGCGGTAACGTTGCAGGCTAAGCGTAGACAGAAAGATAACAGGGATAGCTATTGAGCACCGAAATCCCAAAGTCACCAGAGGGTCGACATCGTGGTCTGGATGGAAGACAACATATGGAAGGCCGGAGGGGTCTGACCATCGAAAATCAACGCTTTTCATGTTTAATGTAAAGTGGCTGTTAATGTAAAACCAAACAGTTCCATGCAATCATTAGCTACATTGAACTCTTACTGACTTTACATTAACACTTGTCTGCTATCCTAAGGAATCCAAGAAAAAAAGTAGATCATCCCGCTCCTCTTCAGAGAAGAAATCAAGACTTTCAGGTACAGTTTTCTCGGCAACGGATTCTATAGTCTTTCTTGTGATCTCAGGATTCGTAGTCAGATAAATCTGGGTAGTCGCCACAGATTCATGCCCCAGAAAATCTCTGACATTGTATATGTTTACGCCTCTGTTCACAAGGTGTGTAGCCTTACTATGGCGAAGTATGTGAGGATACGCAGAACTTTCAATAATTCCTGGTTCGTTTTTGTTAGCCATTTTGGAGTATTTTTGTATTATATAACGGATGCCCTGCCTTGTTAACCGCTCCCCGTTTTTATTACAAAACAATGGAGCATCTGGTGTAAGGCGGAAACGTTTGATATATTTTGATACGATCTTTTCTGTTTCACTGGGGACCACATTGGGGTCTGACCATCGAAAATAACCGGAAAGATAATAATCTCCACATAAAAGAATTCTAAAATTTATATAACACAGAATTCCTTACCCACACATAAAACCATCCCAACTATATGAATAATATACATAGTAGGGATGGTTTTTATCATGAATGGTTGCTATTACAATTGTTCTATTTTACAATGGTGTTCTTTTGTGTCTTTATCATAACTGATTCCCACACCCAGGATCTGCCCGGTGTATCTTTCCTTTTCCCCAGGCTTTCCCCTAAAGCGGAGCGCATACTGTTTTTCCCTGATCTGCCGGATTGCTTCTTCCGGTGAGTGATCTGCTTTATCTTCACGTTCCACCCGGTATCGGTCTCTGGCAGATAAATATACCAGATTGACTACCGCAGCCAGTTCCGTCTCGTTATTATACGAAAGAATCGGTGTTTCTGTATTGTGTGCCAGCTGCAGGATCTCAGCCATCCGGTCGGTGTCACCGGACAGGGTTGCTTTTAGCATCTGGTCAGAAATATTAGCCAGACGATAGACATAACCCAGGCTTTTCTCACTGCGCAGAAGCTCCTCATATTTGAACATTAATTCCCTATTTGGAATAAATACTTTTCCCTTTGTATAGGTCAGCAGTCCATAGACCACCATAGCCGAATATATCTGGTTTTTGGTTCGCAGATCCATGGCAGAAGCTGCAAACTCCTCCACCCGGGCATCGATTCCCTCTCCTGAAATCATCAGCACCAGGTCATCCCGTATGTGTTCTATATCATTTCGTATATAATAAAAAATTTCATCATAAGGTCCAGAGCTTGTCCAATAATTCGACAGCTGATTGAACCGCAGCGCCATCACTACAGATCTTGGATTGTAGAGACACCTGCCAGAGGCAGTAAAATATCCATCATACCACTCACGTAACCCCTCTCTGGAAACCTGCGGAGCTTTGCATAGATGGAGATATTTATCATAGAGAACATCTACTTCCTCATCTGTGAAGCCAAAATATTCCCCGAATATTTCCATGGAAGTCATTTTAAACTCCATGAACATGTTCAGCTCTGAGCCACTGGAATATTTGGAAATAGGCAGGATTCCGGTCATATAGGACATGGACACATAGGCATGATCCTTCAGAAGATTGCTCAGAAACTGAAGATATCCTTTCCGGTCTTTGTCCAAAATGAAATCTCTGTGAAAAATATAGTCCCATTCGTCCATGACAAAGAGGAATTTCTGTCCATGATATACATCAAAAATACTGTCCAGAATATCCCATAAAGCATCTTCCATGCTACACTCTACATCAGGAAAATCCTTTAACAGATCTGTCTTTAATCTTTTTTCAATTCTTGAGATATATGAGGTGTAAGAAGAACATTCCGCAGGCATTTTGCTGAAATCTATATAAATAAGGTTATAGTGATTCAGATTGTCTTTATATAATGGCGAAGATGAAATCTGCAAAGCATCAAATATATCCTGTGTGTCAGAGCCTTTTCCAAAAAAAGCACCAATCATGTTTGCCATAACCGTTTTTCCAAACCGCCTCGGTCTGGTGATGCAGATGTGCTTATTACCCTGCTGTACAAAAGGAATCAGCTCTTCCAGCAGCTGTGATTTATCTACAAAATAAGGGTTCTCAGTTTCGCTTTTGTATAATGCGCCCGGTGCTGCACTATTCAGATAAAAGCCCATGAATTTTCGCCCTCCTTTTCCCATTTTTTGGTATTGTTTATATTACATTTAACCGAATCAAGCAAGTCCCCACCCACTGCTTATTGCTTTTCGCAATTGAAGCAGGGGACTTACTTGATTCGATTAAAACGCTTCTTCACTATAAGCTTCCTATAAATAGTTGCCTGGATACAGTTATCGCATGTCTTTATTGTATCAAATATTTTTTATACTTACCATAAGAAAATAAACTTTGTCAGGGCAGGCTCCAATACGTTTATCTTCACAATCTGTAAGATTTAAGTGACGGGAGTATGTCGCATCCAAGTGCCGTTTATCTAACTCAAAATATCAAGCCTTTTTGAAATAAGTTCCGCCATTTGCTCTTTTTGTTCTGCTGACAAGCAAGATTCTTCTATCTGTGTAAAAAGTTTTGCCTTTAATGAGCAAACTTTTTTCATCATACGTTCCGCAGAATTTAATGGAATCCCACAGGATTCTGCCAGTATCCGAAATTCTTTCTTATGAATATTACGTTTTTTGCCATTTATTGTGAGTGCCAGCTGTTCTTTATCTTCTGGCATGATCACATTAACGGGAAGCATATCGTATGCTTTTGATAATTGGAAATTTCTGCTGCCAGGCTCCGTTTCCTTTAGTGAAAAGTTTTTCAAATGCATATCTGAATTTCCCATAACGAAAGATCCAACAACACGCAGAAACAGTTCTGACAGATCTAATCCCGGTGTTGCAGAATATTTTTTTATGATTCTTCCGCATTGTTCATAAGAACCTTTATATTTATCCTGTGTCAGTCGGTAAGACAGCTGGCAGAAATCTTCCATGGCATATAGTTTGGTCTCTTTTTCTGATATTTCCCGGTCTATCCTTTTAGTAATATACGCGTATTCATCATTCATTTTTATAAGAGCATGGGGAACCATCCGGATTCCCATAATTTCTGCGAGACGCATTGCCAGATCCTCAAATTCCGGCATATTATGAAATTCTTCCGTCTGCGGCTTCAGGATATATCCTGTTGGATAGTCCACGATTGTAAGTCTTGCATTAAGATCTGTTGATAAATGCAGGGAAAGCTTTTTCTGAACTCCCGGCACGGTAAGTCCCTCATTTACTGTTTCATTTGCCAGTATTTCCAGTTGGTCTTTCGTAACATCTAAGATCGGTAATTCATCTGTCTGAAAAAATCTCTTTATACACTTTTTGTGCCAGCACCATTCTTTTTCCACATTCGTTGCACTATTTGTTATTGGCCTTCCACAACACAAGCATTTCATACCTTTTCTCTCCTGATACAAACATCGCCAATGCAATCTCTACAGGCAGATAACAGTAATCCAAACCGGTCTTTCTGGTTGATTTTCCAGTTTCGGCTGACCACCCCCAGAAGCCATCCTTCTGGAATCAGTCCGTCAAAAAAAGGAAATAATATGGTTGTTTCATAAGGCTCCTGACGTAGTGGAAGTGTCAGGCTTACTGCCACTGCATCTTCTCTGTCCAGATAATCCTGATCATAAGTAAAAATATACCCTTCTTCAGTTTCTGCAATAATTCCGGAAAAATGATTTTGAATATATACATATCCTTTTCTATATTCTGACTCCACCTGCTATTCCTCCTTTTTTCCTGGTACAGCTTCTTTCCCAAACATTGCCAGTGCCTGATTCACTTTGTCCAGACGCACCGTTTCTTTTCCCTGTTCCAATTCCCTTACAAAACGAAGTCCAAGTCCGGAACGGATTGCAAAATCCTCCTGCGTCAGCCCTGCTTTTTTTCTTTCTTTTTTTATATAATCTCCAATTGTACTCATATTAAACATATTAATCCCGTTCGGGTATAATTTCAAGTGAATTATACAAAAAAATCCCGAACGGGTATAATTAATATGTTTTTATATTAAATCATCCCGGACGGGTATAATGATATTTCCACGAATAAAAATAAAATCAACCAGGTTAACCTGCTTTAAATTAGGATATTCCTTTGGTAAGGATAATAGTAAGATACAGAAATAGCCACCCCGATCCTGCTATTTTTTATTGTTTTGAAATATTTTCAATCCATTGGAACCCGGTTCCGATTTTAAGGTAAACGTATTGGAGCCTGCCCTGACGGATTTCCGGGAATTTACCATGCTTGTCACATTGGGGTCTGACCATCGAAAATAACCTAAAAAATAATAATCTCCAACTAAAATAACCCTGAAAATTTTATAAATCTATTCCTTGATGTCACTTTTTTTAGCATATGTCAGTATCCGTCGAAAAGTTTCTCTGGTAAATCAACTACTGCTCTGCTAAAATGTAATTACAAAATATATGGCAGGAGGTGACATCCATAGTACGTCAAACAAATCTGGCGTAGACCATAGACCTTGCTGCAGACCGTGCAAGATATGATGAATGTGCCAAAAAATTATTAACTTATAAGGCAGTTGCTGCCTGGATTCTCAAATCCTGTACAAAAGAATTTTCACAATACAGCATCCGATTTATCTGTGAGAACTGTCTGAAAGGTGACATCGAGGTCTCCAGCCGGGCTGTACATCAGGATCAGTCTGACCGCACCGGTCCCCTGGATGGAAATGAACGGGTAGACAGTCTTAATTCCGAAGCAAATGCTATCAAAGACCAGACGGTATATTACGACATCCGTTTCAAAGCATACATACCGACCATTAGAGAACCGGTACAGCTGATCATCAATCTGGAGATTCAGTTAAATGATACGCCAGGATATCCGCTGGTTACCAGAGGCTTTTATTATTGTGCGAGAATGATTTCCGAACAGTATGGGACCGTCTTCACCAATGAACACTATGAGAAGCTTCAGAAAGTATACAGCATCTGGATCTGTCCGGATCCGGCGAAAAAAAGAAGAAACGGAATCTTCAGATATCATACGGTACAGGATGCAGTGTTGGGAAAAGCTTATGAAAGTCCAGACAGTTATGATCTTATGGAAGTGGTGATTGTCAACTTAGGGGATGCGGACAGGAAAAGCGATCTGGAGATTCTGGATCTGCTGAACACACTCTTCTCTCTTTCCATTTCCTCTGAGACAAAGAAAAACCGTCTGCAGAAAGACTTTGGTATTGCTATGACAGAAGAATTCGAAAGTGAGGTGCAGGATATGTGCAATCTGGGAAAATCATTAATCGATCAGGGCATTGAACAGGGCATTGAACAGGGTATTGAACAGGGTATCGAAAAGAAAAACCTGTCTCTTGCAAAAATGATGCTTAGAGACAGGGAGCCGGTTGATAAAATCGAAAGATATACAGGGTATCCCACAGATAAGTTAAAAGAAATTGCAAAGTCCATCGGGATGACACTTAGTGCGTGACATATTCCTGCCACTTAAACCTTACAGATTTTGAAGTGGCAGGGACGTATCACCAAAAATAGAAAAACCGAACTGAAAGAAATGATATATAGGATAAATTACTGCTGGAATATACAGCATGAATTTTACAAAAAGCCCCAGCCATTTCTGGCTGGAGCTTTTTGTTTTAGGAATCTGTATTTAATTACCCAAAGGGATTATTTGACAGTTACTTTTTTAGCGTTTGACCACTGGCTGAATACCTTTTTACCGTCTTCAGATGTCTTGTTGAATGCGTGGAGACCTGCATAGTAGGTTCCTTTCTTCACATTCTTGAATGTTGCTGTTACAACATTTCCTTTGACATTCTTCTTAATAAGTGTTCCGTATTCTACCGGACGTACTTCTCCGTTAACTTTCTTTGTAGATGTTCCGAGAACTACATCATATCCGTCTGCATTATCTGCTTTTGTATAAGTTACAGTTACAGTAGAACCTTTTGCTTTTACGCTTGTGATTACTGGCTGTGAAGGTGTGATTGCAGATACAGAGAATGGATAAATGTTAGACCATCCACTGAATACTTTCTTGCCTTCTGCGTTGCGTTTCCAAGCGTGGCAGTATGCATAGTAAGTACCCTGCTGTACATAGCTGAAGTCACCTGTTGTCTTAACCTGGTTCTTTGTGATGTCTACACGGTCAGTAGCTGTGTTGTTTGCTTTGGAGATTACATAATCGTATCCTGAAGCACCATCAGCTTCTCCGGAAAGGATTACAGTTGCCTTATTTCCAACAACCTTAACACCGCTGATTACCGGAGTACCAACTTTAGCAACTTCGCCGCCTACGGTTACTTCTTTGGAACCAACATAATACTTGTTTCCTGTTGTTGCTTCTACAGTTGCAGTCTTCTTGTCATCGCTTAATTTAACAGTAAACTCTTTGTTATCAACTTTAAGGTTTCCGTTCATAACTGTAAGAACTGTTTCGCCTTTTTCATTAAGATCAACTTTGACATCAAGATTAGCTACATTTTTCTTTGTTACTTTCCATGTACCAGTTGCTGTGTTTCTGTCTGATTTTGCGGAATCATATTTATAAATACCTTTTCCAACGACTGTCCAGTTATAGGAAGTTTTTTCAGGAACGTCCACAACAACCCCTGTTTTAATTACGTTTCCGCTATTATCAGTTAAAACGACATCGTAATCTGTACCTTCTTTAAGAGTCTTAGCACCATCTTTTACTACGATAGTAGGAGCTGCAAGCATATTTGGTCCTGCATACTCAGCATTTGTCACTGTTACCTCTTTTTCTGTAAAGTACAATTTTGAATTAATTGTAAAGTTTAATTCTTTTGCAACATTTTTAACAGTTGTAGCTGGAGAAGTGCTGTTATCAACAACCTCGCCTGCTGCCGCATAATTTCCCTTTGCAACAACTACAAGAGATGCGCCTTTTGTACCGCCACCTGTTACGTTATTTATATATTTAATTTCGTAATCATTTGTAGTTACATTTTTGTCTGATGGTGTAAATACGACCTTAGCAAATGTCTTCTCTGTTCCATCATAATCGAAAGATGGCAGTGCAGAAGTGATTTCAATACCACGTGCATCATATACTTTAAGGGTACCATCTAATGTCTTGGCTGCAATTTTAAATGTGCCAGTCTGTGATGTACCTGCTGTAAAGTTTTTATTATCTTTCTTTGGTGTTACTGTAACAGTACCAGCTTTATCACCTGCATTGATATTTGTACCATATGCTACATCAAACTGAGATGTCACATCATTTCCGTTTAATGTAACTTTAATGTTGGATGCTGCCGGTTTTTTAGCTGTTCCATCATATGTATAATCTCCAGATACAGTCACTGTAGTTTTCTCTGCGCTTACAGGTGTCACTTCAAAAGTAGCTTTTGCTTTTACCTTACTGTCATATTCACTACCTTCTTTACCTGTAATGTATACAGTTGCTGTGCCAGTTTTTGCACTGTCAACTACATTGTCAATTACATAATCCACATCTTTTTTAAGTGTCTTTCCATTGACAACAACATCAAATTCTGGAACAATGACAGCTCCTGTATATTCATAAGATGTTTTTTTCAGCTTAATATCGGAATCCTGAATAATAGGGCTTGCAATTCTCACTTCTTTGCTCAGAGAAGTTGTGCCAGCTTTAAAGTTTCCGTTATTTTTTAATGTTACAGTAGCAACAACATAATTGTTTACTTCGTTTTTTGTTTTATAAGTATAAGCAACAGTATAGTCTGTTCCCTCTGTCAAAGTAAATTCTTTTGCTGGTGTAGCACCGTTTTTAGCTTTTACGGTTAATCCAACAGCTTTTGCATATTCGTCAGCTTTTTTTGCATCTTTGTTAACAATTACATAATCAGATGTCTTTAATTCAGATACAGTAGCCTGATTAATTGTAAATTCAACGGTAGCTTTGCTTCCTTCATATGTTCTTTTACCAACAATATAAATCTGACCTTTACCGGCTTTTACATTTTCACCATATTCAATAGAATAATCAGCAGGATCAACTTCCTTGCCACCTAATGTTACTTTCAGTTTGGAAACATCTGGTGTAATCTGACTTCCGGTATATTCCTGATTCTTAATAGTATCGGAGAAAGTAGCACCACTAATATCCTGAGAGAAGATAGAAAACTGAGCGGTTGTCTGTCCTGTTACATTTTTAGTATTCTTATCAGGCTTGATTGTCACAGTATATGTACCGTAATTAATTGCCTTGTCAAGCCCTTCTACTGTGATGTCATTACCAAGAGTCAATTCTTTTCCATTGGCATCGGTAAAACTGATTGCACTTGCAAGCTCACTCTGAGTATATGCTTTTCCATCTGCTTTCTTTGCCTGAGGTTTGATAGTAACCTTTACGTTAGAAAGATTACGAGCAACAACTTTTACTTTGTCTGTTGTAGTTACTTTACCTGTTCCGCTAAAATTTTTAACTGCTGTGTTAGCTGTTAACGGTACTTCTACAACTGCTTCATCATTAAAATTCTTAAGACTTGTTGTGATTTTTGCATCTTTGTCTACTAATGCATTAAGATCTGCACCGGTATTTGCATCAGTAACATTAACATCTGCTTTTTTTAACTCAATGTTTTTACCTGTGTATTCAACTTCTTTTGTATTAAGAGCAGCTTTTACTAAACCTGCTGTTGTCAAAGGTGCTGCTGTAATGTTGAAGGATTTAGAAATAACACCTTTGTACAGTTTAGTATCAACTGGCTTGGCTGTTACATTGACTTTTCCAACATTTACTAAATCTCCAGTATAGTCAATATCAAATTTAACATCTGAGCTGTTAACAGTTGCATCTTTGGCAGTTTCTTTTCCTGTATATACACGGTCAGCTACAGTAAGAGAATAAGTATTAGAAATATCCTTTGCACTTACAGTAAATGAAGCTGAAGTATATGACCAGTCACCGGATTCATCATAGATATATAACTTATACTGTTTTCCAGCATCAGCAGAAGTAGTTGCAGGTGTTGAAATTGTATTAGCTACCTGTGCTGGCTTAGTAACAGCAAGATCATCTACTTTCCATACATACTTTAATCCTGTCTTTGTATAATCAATCTCTTTTCCATCAGCAGAATCTTTGATCGTAACTTTAACATTTTTAGTTGCACTCCATTCAACTTCTGAAGGCATATCCTTTAAACTTACAGTCCATGCATCGCCAGTAGTCTGCGCTTCTGTAGCGTCTGCAGTATTATCTTCAACAACCGGAGCTTCTGCATCTGTGGAGAATGTATCTGCTTCAGATGCAACTGCTGCAGCGTCTGTTCCGTCACTAAATTCAGCAGCCCACACTGGAACGTTGGAGGT